>CAZDVD010000021.1:0-41672 GCA_964508765.1 uncultured Lentisphaeria bacterium | reverse complement strand
TATGTAGGGCTTGAATTGCCCTTTTAACGTCCATATCACCCACTATAAACGAGATGTTCCGTTTTGTGGACCCTTGGGCTATGGCTTCAACATTTATCCGCTCTCGCCCCAATACTTCAAAAATGACACCTGCTATCCCCGGTGTGGTCTGCATCCCTTCCCCTACCACAGCGACCAGGGACAAATCACTTTTCACCTTAATTTTATCTATGTATTTCAAACCGAGTTCTTTGGAGAACTCATCCTCAATGGCCAAGACCGCTTTGTCAGTTTCCCCCGGCTTTATAGCAAAACAAGTGGAGTGCTCACTAAAAGCTTGAGAAACCAACATAACGCTGATTCCTTTGTCCGCCAGACAAGTAAACAAGCGTGCGTTGATACCCTTTACTCCAACCATTCCAGCACCCTGGAGACGGATCATTGAAACATGAGAAACCGAGGAAAGACCAACTGTAACTTCGGTCCCCAGGACTCGATCATGAGATATGCGCGATCCTGGAGATTGTGGCTTAAAGGTATTTTTAATGGTAATGGGGATTCTTTTATAGAGTGCCGGAATCATAGTAGGAGGAAAAATGACTTTTGCACCGGCATGAGCCAGCTCCATGGCTTCTTCGTAGGTCAACTCTGCAATGGAAATAGGTCTTTCCACCAATTTGGGATTGGCAGTTAATATCCCATCCACATCTGTCCATATTTCAATTTCATCCACATTGAGTGCAGCTCCAAAGATACTGGCTGAATAATCTGATCCACTGCGCCCCAGCGTTGATGGGTTGCCATATTCATTGGCGCCTAGAAATCCAGTGATCACCTGGAGTCTACTCCTATTCATGATGTAGGATCTAATTTTATCATATGATTTTTGATAATGAACGTAGGCATGACCATAATTGCTATCGGTCATAACCACTTTGCGGGCATCCAGAACTTCCGCATCAATTCTATTTTTTTGGAGAAATGAACTGAGAATTTTAACTGAGAATAATTCACCAAAGCAGAGCAGACCATCTTTCCACATATTAAAATCAATGCTGGGGCCAGGACAATTGGTCAAATGGGCATTAATTTGAGCTGAATATTGACCGAATGTTGTCACAAGATCAATATCTGAATCCAGTCCCAACTCCAGGATGGTATTTTCATGCAAATCGTTGATGCCTTGAAGCTTTGCCTCCATATATTGCCCTTCACGGGCACCCAGGGCAATCTCGATCAACCCATCGGTCACCCCACGCATGGCAAGAAAGAACGACAAAAACATCGTCACCTGTGTTCTGAGCGTCTACAATGATAGCGGCTACCTGGCGGATGCATTCTCCGTTCGCAACTGATGAACCACCAAATTTTAATATCTTCTTCATTTCAATCTCTCAAATTCTGATTTAACAATCCTAATATGAATCTGACGACTGATGAGGCAAAGGACAATCTGCAAATCCCGGTCAAATAAGCTGGATTCTTCGACCTCGATCCCAGCGCCCATCTCAACTTCACTCATACTCTCCGTATCACCGCGGTTGCCGGGGCTTCTTCGCGGTATCAACCAATTATGAGAAAAGACAGTCAAACCTATGCGAATAAATATCTTGCAGTATCTAGCATAGATGAATAAAAAAGGCAACCCATCAGGATTGCCTTTAAATCCTGAATAGCCTACTATCAGATGATAGTCATAACCTCAACATTATCTTTGATTAAAGTAGCCAGCTGTTCCATTTTTTCATCATCATCTTTGGAAAGCAATGAAACCAGATTGTCTACCTTTTTGGCAGCCTGGAAAGTATCCTGGGCAACCAAAAGGAGCGGTACGTTCGTACCTGAAGCTCTGGCAAGAATATTAGGAGGAGGCAAAATATTGTTGGTGAGAATGATTCCAGCAGCTTGCGAATCCAAGGCAGCCAGGATCATATCACTTCTGTCACCACTGGTGATGACAAGCTTTGCATCCTTGTTGAAACGCTGCATTCGTAGTACAGCATCTGCAGACATGGCACCTACAAACACATCCTTAACAGTATTATTCAGACCCTTTTCTCCTGCCAATACCTTTGCGAAAAAGAGATCTGCGAGAAAACGCATAGAAGGTTGTGTCAGATAAGCAACATAGGGAATAATTCCCAGTACCGGAAGTTGCAACGCTTCAAAATGCTCACTGTATACAGCCTTGAAATCTTCTACATCGTTCACTTTGTTGATGATAACTCCAGCAAGTTTCACATCACCCAGATCAATGGTTTTTCTCAAAGCACAAGCATCATCTACAATCTGATCGTTGGTTCCACTGAGTACGACCAGGAGCTCACCACCAAGGTAGTTGCAGAGAGATATTGCATCAAGATTCACAGAGAGGCCACGGGTAAGCTCCATACCACTCTCTATGAGCATAATTTCTTTGCCTTGGGAATTATGGGCAGCAATTTCACGCACCTTTTCTGCAGTAGAAGTCTCATCATACATGAATCTGAGTTTTGAGTGATCAAAACCAATACTCATCTCTTCAGGAGACTCTTCTGCCTGCATTGCGGTTGTACAAACCGCAGCATCAAAATCCCACAGGCGTTTCTTCCTGTATAGCAGTCTATCTCCAAAAGGTTTTAAATATCCCATTTTTTGGGAGGAATTCTTTGCCAACCCCACAATGACACTTGTTTTTCCGGCGTCTTTCCGGATGGATGTTACAATTATATTTCTCATTGGTGTGAATCCTTTTTATCATCAGATAATAATACTCGAATATCTACCGCCCGTGAACCAGAACCCTGCTCATAGACAACCAGTGGGTTAATCTCGATATCAGTAATTCTTGGAACCTGGCTTATCAAACTGGCAATCTTTTCCAGGGCCATAATAATACTTTCAATATCTTTACGAGTTTCTCCTCTAACTCCCAGTAAAAGTGGATATGAGCGAATCTCTTTAATCATTGATCTTATGTCTTTTTCAGAAAGTGGGACAGCACGGAAGGCGACGTCCTTCATGACTTCTACATAGATACCACCAAGACCAAACATCAGGGTAGTTCCAAAGTTGGCATCTCTTCGGGCACCAAGAATAACTTCAGTTCCTGCCTTTAGTTGCTCCACAACTTCAATCCCATCGATGATGGCATCTGGGACATTGGCTTTACAGGAATAGATGATAGTCTGGTAGCCGTCAATGACTTCTTCCCGATTTTCTAGATCAAGGAGAACACCACCGGCGTCACTTTTATGAAGGATGTTCCTGGAAACCACTTTCATAACCACCGGATACCCGATCTCATCAGCCAGCTTAACCGCTGCTTCTACTGACTGTACAACGCCACCTCTTGGTCCAGGCAACTGGGCTGCCTGCAGCAGACCCTGTCCCTCTTCCGCCAGCAGGAAGGTTCTACCATCCGCCAGAGACCCATCAATAATAGCATTGATGGCGTCCACATCGATATCAGCTGTTACATATTCAGCTTCTTCGACGGCCTGAACTTTTCTGATAGACTGGATCGCTCCCATACAGGAGACACCATCGTAGACATCCCGGTAAACCGGAACATTCTTCTGGTGCAAGGCAGTAATGGCTTTTTCGGTGAGTTCTCCACCAAAAACAGAAAAGGTGATTGGTTTACCCTTTTCCTGATATTGTTCATACATTTCATCAATCATCTCAGTTAATTCCTGAGAATCCATCATGGCAGTTTCACAGTAGAGTGCCATCACACAATGAATAGAATCATCCACGAGAGCTTCTTGCAATGCTTTCACATAGTCCGCTTTGGAAGCCTCACCTGTGATATCCACAGGATTTTTGGTTGAGCCAAATCCATGAGCAACGCTTTCGAAGGTTTCTTTCAATTTTTCCTGATCATCATAAAGCTTGATATCGTACTTCTCACAGGCATCGGTGGCCATAACGCCTACACCGCCACCATTTGTGATGATGATTCCATTGGGTCCCTTGGGTACCGTTGAATGTGAGAGAAATTTACTCCATTCCAGAGCTTCCTGAATACTTTCAGCTCGAAGCACGCCACACTGCTTCATAATTGCATCAAACACTTTATCAGAACCAGCCAACGATCCAGTATGACTGGCTGCGGCTACGGCACCACGTTTTGAGCGACCGGATTTGATCACAATCACCGGCTTCACCTTGGTCGCGTGCTTTAAGACTTCAACGAGACGTTCACCATCCTGAATACCCTCAACATATATCAAGATGATTTTTGTTTCGTCCTGCTCGATGAGATACTCGATAAGATCAGCTTCATTGATATCGGTTTTGTTACCTACAGAAATGATCGATGATAGTCCAATATTCTGAACTGCCGTCTTCCCGATCATAGCAATACCTAGGGCACCACTCTGTGTGATAATGGCTACATTTCCTTCACGAATATCACGGGGGCCAAAGGCTGCATTGAGGGAGACCTTGCTGGAATAGTGTCCAAAAATGTTGGGACCAAGAATTCTCATGTTGTGAGCACGAGCATAATTCAAGATACGTTGCTCTTCTTCCAGATTCCCGATTTCGGAAAACCCAGAAGATATGATAGCCAGCATTTTGACTTTCTTTTTGGCGCAACTCACTACAGCATCGTAGACAAAGCGTGCCGGAATGGCAATAACGGCTACATCGACTTCACCCCCAACTTCCTCAATACTCTTGAGAATGTCGTATCCCAGGGCATGACCGCCCTTTGGATTGATTGGGTAAATATTACCCGTGTAACCCACGTAGAGCATGTTTTCCAATATCTTGTAACCAATCTTGCCGGGTTCTTGACTAACCCCAATGATCGCCACAGATTCGGGCTCAAACAAATATTTAATATCAGGTTTACTCACTATTATTTACTCTCCAGAAATGTCATCTTCATTTCGTACATCCCATCTGAAATATGTTTTTGCACATCAAATCCCATACTCTCAAAAAGTCTCATCATGCGTGCATTACTAATTAGTACATCTGCTGTAAAACCCAGCAGACCTTGTTTCTTGGCAAGAAGGGTTAAGTATTTCAACAATCCCCTACCTATACCTAATTCCTGGTGATCATCTCTGATCACAAAGGCCACATCGGCAGTATGGGTAGAACCAACGATAGCATATTGTCCCAGACCAACTAATTGCTCAACTCCATCTTTCGTGGCAAAGGCCAAAAGGATGATTTCGCTGGTATAATCTATGACAACAAAATCCTGAAGCCGCTCATGGGGCATATCTTTCCGCTCTGAGATAAATCTGCGCTGCAGACTTGCATCTGAAAGAGAATAGAAAAAATCCTTCAATAAAGGCTCATCACTAATTTTGACAGGTCTTATAAAAACTTCAAGACCACTGCTCAATGTCCGATATGTTTCCAACTTTTCAGGATACTCTCCAGCCTTTCCAGGAATGAATGCCTGATCCTGGTAAATCAAATTCTGTTTCTTGGCTTTACGAATTAACTCAGCTCTGAATTTGGGATGAGCAATAGAGATTAATTCCATGGCTCGTTCACGGATATTTTTTCCGTGGAGATAAGCGATACCATATTCTGTAACCACATAGTGCACATCACCACGATTCAGGGTAACCCCTGCACCTGATTTCAGAAACGGTGCTATTCGAGACACTTCACCATGATCAGCTGTGGATGGTATCGTAAGGATGGTTTTTCCCTTCTCAGCTAAAATAGCACCACGCATAAAATCTGCCTGGCCGCCAATCCCACTGTAAAACACTTTTCCCAGAGACTCGGCTGTCGCCTGACCTGTAAGGTCTAATTCAAGGGCAGAGTTAATTGCCGTCATATTGTCATGCTGGGCTATCACACGCGGATCATTGGTGTAATCTACCGTTTTGAACTCAATGAAGGGATTATCGTGGAGATATTCATACGTTTCGGCTGAACCCATACTGAAGGTGGCAATCGTTTTTCCACGGTTAAACGTCTTTTTGGAATTGTCTATTACACCGGATTTCATTAATTCGACCAGTCCATCACCCAGAAGTTCCGTATGAACACCCAAATGTTTCTTATGGCTCAGGTTTGCTAAGATTGCATTGGGTAAGCAGCCATAACCTACCTGGATAGTATTTCCGTCTTCTATCAAGGTGGCTACGTATTTTCCAATCCGATCCGCAACCTCATTATCGAGAACATCTTCATAGGTAAGCAGGGGTTCATCGTGGTACACAATATAGTCCACATCAGATATATGAATAAAACCATCACCGTGAACTCTGGGCATCTGGGGATTAATCTGAACAATGATCGTTTGAGCTTTCTCTGTGGCCGCCTTCACAATATCAACACTGACTCCCAGACTCATAAAGCCATGAGGATCTGGGCATGAAGTCTGGATAAGAGCAACATCTACTGGAACATGACCACGCTGGAAAAGCTTGGGGATTTCTGAGAGAAATATTGGCGTATAATCTGCCAGTCCACTGTTTACTGCAGATCTGGTGCTATTCCCAATAAAGAAAGAGTTATGCCTGAAATTGTGCTTAAATTTCTCTTGAGCATAAGGGGCCAATCCAAGAGACCAGACCTGAATAACTTCCGCATCAAAGACTGCTTTGGGTTCATTCTCAATATATTCGGTTAATGATCTTAGAAGATACTGGGGTTCTCCACAGGCAGTATGAACAAATATACGATCACCACGATGAATGGATCGAATTGCCTGATTTACAGAAACAAATTTATCAGCATATCGCTCCTTCAGGATAGCCAGAGCTTTTTCACCTTTAAATTCACTTGCCATATTTCAAACTCACTTTCTAGCGTTCACTCTCCAAAACTGAGAAGTGCAAATAAAGTGCCTTGTACTTCAATTAGCAAAAGATTATTCAGTAAAACGTAAATATTCAGATAAATAATTTTGTGGTGGAAGAATATTTTTAGCTGACAATTAATTTTAATCTGAATATCGGGCAATTGTTGAGAGTATTTCTGGAATCGCTTTTTCACAACATTTGAATCCCTCATTGATAGCACGCTCAGCATGATCAAAATCAAAAAAGTTCATATCCCCTAATCTGGGAGCAAGCAGGACATCTGGCGCATGGGTCTGCAGGTTCATTTCCTCAATTTTCTTCTGCATAATATTTATGGATGACCCCAGTACATCGAAAATGTGAGGAGAGTGCTCCTCCCGGCTAAACCATTGATCAATTTTAGAGCTTACCGTTTTTCCTGTTGGTCCAAACCGTTCTGTCCAGGATTTAATGACTTCCAGTCTTTTTTTTTCTATTTTTGCTGAATTCTTAACCCAGTCGGCATTTTCAGGATGTTTATTTTTCCGGGTAATTCGATCTGAATTAATATCCACTGCAATCACTATATCAGCTCCAGAATCGCGACATACATCAATGGGAAGTGGATTCACAACGCCACCATCTACCAGCCATTCGTTATTGATTAATTTTGGCGTTAATAAGCCAGGGACCGCCATACTTGCACGAAGGGCATTTGTAACACTCCCCTTGGATAGCCTGACCTCCTGCCCAGTACGCATATTTGTTGCAACCATGATGAGGGGAATATTTAATGCTTCAAAGCGCTCGACCTTTGTAAACAACTCTATAAGCTCAGCAACTTTTCTTCCCTCTATAAATCCAGAACGTGGGAAAGCCAGATCGAGGAAGGACAGCACCGCCTTCCAATCCATATCAAGAGCAAATTTCTTTACCTGCTCCAGACCTCCGCCAGCATAGGCAGCGCCGATAAAAGAGCCTGCGCTGGCACCCGTGATGATACCAATATCAATGCCATGCTTTTCAAGGGCTTCAATAACACCAATATGTGCCCAACCCCTGGAGGCTCCACTTCCCAGAACCAAACCAATTTTGGGTGTACTCATCAGCCTGAGGTTCCTGCTTGACTCTCTTTTCTTATCTGATCTATGGCACTGGCCCTGACTCTGACTTTTACTAGGATATGATCCTCTTCATAATCAAGTTTGAGAACCTCTGCAGTGCGATGTAAAGAGGCTAGAAATTTCTGCTTCGAATGGTCAAGTCTGAGAGTCTCCACAACATAACCACTCTGCCTGATTTCAATAATTTTCTCTTCGAGCTGATGAATATTGACCTGTCTCAGGGCTGAAACTGGCACGGCATCTTGATATTCTTTGAGAGCGCCAGACAAAGTTTCCTGACCAGTAATAAGATCAATTTTGTTGAATACTGTCAAGGTCTGGCTCTGAGAGACTCCCAGATCCATCAACACTTCGTTGACTATCCTCAGGTGTTTCTCATACTGTGGATCGCTGAGATCAATGACAATGAGGATCAGATCGGCCAACCGAACTTCTTGTAGGGTACTTTTGAATGAGGCGACAAGATGGTGGGGTAGTTTATGAATAAATCCCACCGTATCACTTAAGAGGATTTCATTATCAAGCACCATGATTTTTCTCACTGTGGTATCCAGAGTTGCGAAAAGTTTGTCCTCGACCAACACACCAGCATCTGAAAAAAGGTTCATTAGAGAAGATTTTCCAGCATTGGTGTATCCAACCAGAGCAACTTTGAACATATCATCGCGTTGTTTGCGTCTGGTATCTCTCTGAATTTCAATTTTCTTTAAATCTTTTTTCAACAAGGATATGCGATTGCGAATGAGACGTCGATCGATTTCGATCTGGGTCTCACCCATTCCCCCACGGGTTGAGGTAGCTCCTCGCTGTCTCTCCAGATGAGTCCATGCCCGTGTAAGCCGGGGCAATAGATACTGGAGCTGAGCCAATTCAACCTGTGTTTTGGATTCCTTACTCCTGGCATGTCGGACAAAAATATCCAGGATCAAGGTGCTGCGGTCAGTGACACGGGCTTTATCAAACACCTTTTGTAAATTTTTGGTCTGAGCTGGCGAAAGTTCATCATCAAAAATGATCAGATCAACTTTGAGCATCTCCACCTTGGAGACGATTTCTTCAACCTTGCCCTTACCAACATAGAGAGCAGCATGAACCTGGTTGCGTTTCTGTATGACCTCGCCACAAACGATAGCTCCAGCCGTGGTTGCCAAAAGTCCCAACTCAGCGAGATTTTCTTCAACATCAGACACTGATTGCTGCCCGTGGACAACACCCACAAGTAGCGCTTTTTCTTTTTCTAGATTAGTTTCAAACATGTTGCCGCCAGGTTGCTTTAATTCTTGATAAATAGGTTTCAGCCAACCAGAGAAGAAAGATCATCAAGAAAAGAAATGGCCAAAGCGCCAGACTTGATCCCTGCTCTAATACCTCGGAGACAACCTCAGAGGCTTCCGAACTTACGAATATATCACCCCCTCCAAATGAATAAACTGCTCCGTGGGCTTGAGCTTCATGGGATGAAATGTTCACAGCCATGGGTTGAAGAACCTGTCTTCCCCTGGTTAATTTGTAAATACCCGGTAAATTCGTGTTTGGATAATGAAGGGTATAATCCAGATCAGGTGATAAAAAGTCAATGGTACCATCTGGTCGTTGGACACTAAAGGGACTATTGTCATTTACCTGTGCAGATGGATAAAAATGCAGGGTATCTCCTACACTGGAATTGTACATATCCGTCTGGGCTTTTAATTCTTGTGATTGAGCCAACTGAATCACAAGTGCTGGGAACATACCAAGCAAGGGGAGGTTGCTGGCACTCAATCCGAATTCCGTGTTAAACCAGACGACACGACCTTCCTGCAGTTTATTGGCGCCCAGGAAGGGTTGGTCATCTAAAAAACGAACCCAGGTTTCACCCAACTCATCGCCCTGGCTTTTGAATCGTTTATATACTTTTAATCGGTTTTGTTCAATAATAGCCTTGAGTGGCGTTGTATTGAATTTGCTGGTCGCTGAGCCAGTCAGATATAACCCGAGAGAAGAGCGGTTGACCTCTTCAACAAGTTGGGAATTGAAGCCCAATATGTCAGTCATGGATTCACCACCATTGCCAAACAAGACGAGCTGTCCCCCACTGCTCACAAATGTTTTTAAGCGATTCCAGTTATAGGGTACCAGCAAATTAGCATCACCAACAATGACTGTCCCCCCTTTGCTGAGATCGACATTATCAATCTCGGCATAGTTCAAAATGCGTATATCGAGATTTAATTCCTGCTTCTCAACAGACAATTTAATGATATCCCAAAAGTCTGGATTTTGTCTCGTGCGCAGAACCTGAACAGGGATATCACCCTCGGCGGGTAAAATGAAATGTCTTTCATTGTTGTAACCAGCTTCATCTGTAGACAGAATTAAGCGGCCACTTTGGTAACCACCCTCTTCTACGCGGGCTGTAATTTCAGTTGAAATTTGATTGGCCTCTACCACGACCTGATTCTGTCTTTTCTCATTAATAATGAGTTCCAGTCCAAGGGGCTTCTGGATATCCAGGGACTGTTCAATATCTACGATCATTTCGTAGGTATCATTCAAGCGAATACCTTGACTTGGGAGCTTGATATTGCTGATACCAGCATCATTTGAAATGGGTTGCATCAATAGATATTTTTTCCAGCCCGCCAGTACTTCCAGATGCTCTCGGGCATCTTGTCCGTCCCCAATCCAGACAATCGACTTACGCTCATATTGCTCCAGGTCAAGTTGAGCTGAGAGTGCATCATCAATGTCTTCTGGGAAAATATCTGTGAATTCTGGTCTAATCTCATCCAGAGATTCATAAAGTGTGAGATCAGATAAGTCACAATAGACAACCTTAAAGCCTTTGGCAGTAAGGTCAGCAGAAAATTCACTTATCCAGGTTCTATCCATATTTTGAAGATTGGATTGATTTGAAGCCGTATTGTCCAGGGCAATCACCAGTAGATCAATACTACCTGAGTTTAACCTGAAACCCCTGTTTCTATCAAGGCCAGGACGAGCAAAGGCCAGGATAATCAGCAGGATCATGAGGGTTCGAATGAGAAGCAAAATGAGTTGTTTTACATTGAATTTCCTCAGTGCATCCTGTTCCAGGAGCTTAAGAAATTTGAGGGAAGGAAAATCAATGAGTTTACTTTTTCGTTTGGCCAATAAATGAATGATAATGGGAACCGATATGAGCGGAAGAAACCAGAGAAAAAAAGGATTTAGAAATGTCATTGTTTAAACCCGGACCTGACTATAAAAGACTTGCGAGACTTAATAGGACCCCAGATAAAATGGGAATAAGAAAATTATCATCAAGGTTCATTGGATAGGCTTCGGCTAGAGTGACGATAGCTGCAACGAATATGTTTATAAGTAGAGTTTCGGGAAAATATATGCCCAAAATCAATAATGTACTTATAAAGAAGGCTGAACTTCCCTCAAGGGATTTTTTTAGAAACTTATGTTTCCCAAAAGGGATACCAATCAGGGCAGCCAGCGTATCAGATATTGATAGTGTGAGTAAAGCTGGGACGGCTATTTCCTTTGGGAAAAGAAAAATAGCCACGACTGAACCTGAAAATACATAGGTAGCACCGGTTAATTTTTGCTTTTCATGTGATCTGAGTGCAAGTCCAAATACACGCATAAACATTTTCCCGATGGCTGTAGATTTAAGCCTTAAATAGTCTACAGTCAGAAATCCCAGGGCGAGAATAATTACAATCTGAAGTGTTATATCTCTCTCAAATAAAAACCAATATGATAGGGGGATGAGGCTACTGGCTAAGTGGATAGCCTTACGAATCACTTCATGACGACGAAGATTGGCTAAACTCATTTACCTGCTGCAACCAAAGATTGGAGAGTGCTAAAATTTTCTCCTGGAGATGCATGTTTATTGAATACGGCAGAACCTGCAACAAACCGACTAATGCCCTTACCCAATACTGATCCGATGGTTGTCTGGTTAATCCCTCCATCGATCTCCACCAATACATTATTTTTAACCAGGGATGGTCTCAATGCGGGGAGATCGTTGAGGACTTCAGGCATGAATGATTGACCGCCAAATCCAGGTACGACGGACATAATAAGTAATTGATCCATCTCCTCTAAATAGGGTTCTACCAAGGAGAGTTTTTCATCAGGATTTACCACAAGTCCAGCTTTTGCACCTAAAGATTTTATGTTCTTCAAAGTGTTGCTCACAGATATACAGGTTGAGGGATGCACTAAAACAATATCTGCTCCCGCTTTGATAAAGCTCTCAATGTATTTGTCTGGTTCAGATATCATGAGATGCGCTTCGAGGACCATATCAGTCATTTTCCGCATGGCTTTCACCAGAAGGGGTCCGAAGGTCAAATTAGGTACGAAGTGACCATCCATGACATCTAGATGCAGGACTTCTCCGCCACGCTCTCCCACAGAAGCAATCTGCTCCCCTAGTTTTGAAAAATCTGCCGAAAGCACCGAAGGTGAAATTTGTGGTTTCATATGGGGTGCCACTTAGAAGCCATCCGTTATCATGAGATCGACCTTGATGATCCGTTCCCGTGGAAATTCTTTTCCTGCATCTACTGATTGTCGTACCACTGTATTGGGTAATAGTTCTGAATTTTCAGTAGTTTGAATTTCTCCCAGAGTAAATCCCTGAGATTGAAGCACTCTTGTGGCTTCATCCAAGCCCTTGTTAAGCAATTCTGGCATTGTTTTCTTAAGATTCCTTTTCCCCAGACTAACTGTGAGGGAAATTGAATCTCCAGGTGCCACCGGCATGCCTGCCAGAACTGATTGATGGATCACTACGGTTCGCTCATATACATCCGACGAATCTTCGACAGTTTCAAAAAGCAGAAGGCCCAACCGATCCAATGCAATTTTTGCCTGGCGCTCGGTGATTGCTATGAGATCCGGCATTTCAAGTTTAGCCGGCGGCAGGTTGATTGTGAGCTGAATCTTACGGTTTTCCTTAACCATTTGTCCTGCTTCAGGATACTGATCCATAATAAACCGACTGGGAATATCCCTTCTAAATATGGTATCTTTTATGGTCCATTCCAGTGTACGCTCATTGAGAATTTTTGTAGCTTTATCTAGATCTGTATGAGTAAGACTGGGAACACGAATTTCGTCATTCCAGTTGACATAAAGGGGCAGAATGACGTTGTTGAAGGCCAGCGCCACCACAATACCAATCCCGGCAAAAATGAACAAATAGTCTCGAATAAATTTCATATCATTTTTCTAATTTTTACTGCAAACATTCCATCCATACCGTGGATCCATGGTAATGTAGACAATGCACCTCTTTCATCAATGTAAGGTTTAAGTGATTCATCGGCAATGGCTTCAACTCGGGCATTATTAAATTGTTCAAGAACCTTATCTACAAGTCCCCAATTCTCTTCTGGTTCCAATGTACAGGTTGCATAAACAAGTAAGCCACCGGGTGCCAGGCATTCCCAACTATTCATGAGGATATTAGACTGAATTTTAACCAGTGAGTCAATATCAGAAGATTGACGCTTCCAGCGAGCATCAGGTCTACGATTCAAGACACCCGTACCAGAGCAGGGCACATCAAGTATAATTTTATTCGCTTCTGGCAACTTTTCCACTGCAGCATCCAGTTCACATACTTCAATTTTCTTCAGCCCGAGACGTTGGATATTCTCCTTTACTTTTAATAACCTCGCAGCACTTGCATCACAGGCAAATATCTTGGCCTGCCCGCCAGCCAGTTCAGAAATAAAAGCCATTTTACCCCCGGGAGCTGCGCAGGCATCTACAATAGTATCCCCTGCTTCAGGCTCCAACAACGAGGCAACGACTCCGGCTGCCAAATCTTGGAATGAGAACCAACCCGAGTGAAATTCTGGCGTGCTAAAAAGTGCAGATGCACTTCCAATTTCGTAAAAGACATCCAATACTGCTGACTTTTGGTAGGTGATTTTCAGGTTATCCAGGAGAGCCTCAAAATCTGTAGCCCCTACAACCTGGTTATTCCGCCTTATCCAAGTTTTAGGAGCCGAATTGTTGTGCTGACATAATCTATAGATATCATCCTGATCATATCGTGAAGCCCATTTCTCCAAAAGCCATTGGGGATGGGAAGTTTCAATGGATAGACGCTGGATATCGTTGCTGGACTGCTTCAACACATCTTCTAGTTTAAGTTTTTGAATCTTTCGCAGGACAGCGTTTACCAATCCACTTGCCTGGGCTTGTTTGACACGCCTGCTCAAGGCAACGGTTTCATTGATGGCAGCATGTTCTGAGGTCTGCATGTATTTGAGTTGGAAGGCACCCATTCTGAGGAGACTCTTCACTGAATGTTGAGCTTTGCGATACCTTCCCTTAAATGCCAGACCAATCCATGCATCTAACTGGAGCTTCATACGAGTCACACCGTAGACAAGCTCCATGGTCCAGCGCTTTTCCTGTAGGGTCAGTTCACCCTGTTGTAAGGTGGTTGATAGCAACTCATCAATCCCGTGTGAGGCGTCTTTCTCAGCAGCGAGAAGTGCTTTGTATGCCAGTTCTCGAGGGGTACTAGCCAAGTGTTTCTCCAATTTCAAGGGGATATCCACGAAGATATGAGCCAGCATCCATGACTTTCTTACTCTCAGGTTGGATCGACATGATTTCAAGGGCTCCATCTGCGCATGCCACCGTGAAGGATTCTGGTGTAACTCTGATTATGGTGCCTGGTGTCCCCTGCCCTTCAACTATGCATGTTGACACCACTTTTAGTATACCGGCACTACGATGTGTGTATGCTCCTGGTGAAGGTGCAAAAGCTCTAACCCGATTGTGACATTGTTCAGCACTCTCAGTGAAATCGAGTTGACGGGTCTCGGAGGTAACTTTAGGTGCTGGACTCGCCAGACTGTTATCCTGTTCACCTGGCATAGCGGACCCCTCTGCAATGAGATTGGTGGTCTCAAGTACTAGGTCAGCACCGATGTTACACAATTTTGCGTAAAGTGTATGCAGATTGTCCTCTGGAAGTATGGGAGTTTTAGATTGCTTGATAATATTTCCCATATCCACTCTGCGTTCCAGGAAGAATGTCGTCACACCTGTTTCAGCATCCCCGTTGAGAAGAGCCCAGTGTATTGGAGCGGCTCCACGGTATTTGGGAAGCAATGACGCATGTAAATTAAAAGACCCATACTTGGGAAGCGTGAATACAGCTTCCGGTAAAATTCTAAATGCCACAACTACAATAACATCGGGTGCGAAAGCTTTGAGTACATCAATGAAAGCTGGGTCTGTGAGTTTTTCTGGTTGGAGAATTGGTAAGCCATATTCAAGGGCCGCAACTTTCACTGCTGAGGGTCTTTCATGACGTCCCCTGCCCTGTTGCTTATCCGGAACAGTAACAACTGCCGATATCTGATGGTGGCTATCATACAGCACCTCTAACGCTGGAACCGCAAAATCTGGAGTTCCCATAAAAACGACTTTGAGTGGTGTAGGATTATTCATAATGTTTCAGCCCAATTCGCATCTCTGGTAAATACAGATTGTTGGATGAAGTTCCTGACCGCCATCAGAAGCCAATTAAGTAGATGTGAGGGTCAGCGCAACCTTTAAAGCTCGAAGTTTTCTGAGGCCTCTACTTTTATTTCCCCACTGGCAATTTTCTTGAGGGTTTTCTTAAGAAGTGATTTCTTTAGTGAGCTTAAATGATCAATAAAAAGGATCTTTTCAATATGGTCATACTCATGTTGGATCACTCTAGCCAGAAAACCGTCGATTTCTTCATCATAGTGCTTACCAGTCATATCCTGATAAGTAACTCTGATGCTGGTGGGCCGGGTTACAATTTCATGAACCGTGGGAATACTCAGGCAACCTTCTTCATAGTCGTCTTTGGAATCTCCAAATCCCAGGATTTGAGGATTAACGAAGACACGTCTGCCCTCTTCTTCATCGATTGGTGAAAGATCGATAACAAACAAACGAATAGATTTATCTACCTGAGGAGCTGCCAGTCCAATGCCTTCCGCAGCATACATCGTTTCAAACATGTTAGCAACGATTTCCTTTAAATTGGCATCAATCTCAGGTATTTCCTCAGTCTTGGTCCTTAAGACCTCCTTGCCATAGGTTTGAATTTTGTACAACATGAAACTATTTGGTTTTCACCGTGGTTACCGCTGCTCTACCAACATGGAGTTTGGTATCGGTGGCAGTTTTTACCAATAGAATATCATTGTCTTTGATACCTTCAATGGTGCCATGAATTCCGCCAGTCGTGACAATGTGGTCACCCTTCTTGAGTTCGGTACGCATCTTTTCAGCTTCTTTCGTACGTTTACTCTGAGGTCTAATGAGTAAAAAGTAGAATACTCCAAACATCAAAATAATGGGTAGAAAACTTAAGATTGGGTTGCCGGCTTCTCCACCTGCAGGTGCTGACATAAGCATAATGTTTGCGATCATAATAATATTAAAACTCCTCTTTAATTCTGATTACCCCAGTACCATCCTAAAAAGGACCTTTACCAATAGATAATTCAGTTTCCCTGCTCCGCCATACTTTGTCTTGCCGCGGTATCCACCTTTTCGATGGGGTGAATTCGCCGCGAAGCAGTTGCGCGCCCCTCATCCATCGCGGGTCATGCCTTCTGATTAATGCGAAGGCGGATAAAAACCGCGCTAATCTAAACGGGGGTGAAGATCATTCCAACCTGCATCAGCTCTACTACCCATTAAATCCTTAAGTATAGGCATTGTTTGATGGGCTGAGTGGCAACACTCATTGATGTCATTTAGAAGTCACATGATTTCGAGACAATTCTCCCACCATTCGCCGAAACTGCGCGATTTATGTACAATAGCTTCAATGCTACACAATGCAGGAGCAACGGCTACCGTCGTCTCAACCTCCTTATAGCGTACATCCATTTCTACCCAGAGGGCTTCAAAGGTGTTAGTGGCCTGGTTGGCAACAGCCGCAGCTGCACCAAAGGCAAACCCCATATCTTCGTTCTCACTATTACGGTGCCCTTGAATCCTGATTTTCAGAGTTCTCCCATACAGAATATCGTCCACTACCTCAGCAGAAATGATAGTGGGAGCAGTCCGATTCCGGGCGAAATATTTTTCTACCGTACTGGCAATATGTCTGTCTTGTATCTGTGCAAATACTAGAACTGGAAGGGAAATTAAGAATGGAAATAAAAATTTAAGATGCCTATTCAATGGACGACCCTTTCTGGTGATTTTCATGGCATGCATGATGCGATATTCGGCTGAGTTTACATTAACATCTGATGAATATCCAGTAATAATTTTAAAGATCTCCCTGCGCTACAGGTCGGGTGCAAAATCGGGATTCTGCAACGCCCCTCAGTCGATAATCGCTTGCAGTCCCTTCTATTCGTTCTATATTAAACAGTAATGATTACTACTTAATAAAATGGGATGAACCCAAAACAACTAAACGGAAGAAATAAATCATATGTTAGTTACGAACCCAGCACCAGATTTTAAAGCAACAGCCATCATGGGCGACAATTCTTTTAAAGAAATCAGTTTAGCTGATTATAAAGGCAAAAAAGTTGTCTTATTCTTTTACCCCCTGGACTTCACATTTGTTTGTCCAACTGAAATTCTAGCCTTCAACCATCGTCTAGCTGATTTTGAGAAACGCGGCGTCCAGGTTATTGGCTGTTCAGTGGATTCAAAGTGGAGCCATTATGGTTGGAAAAACACGGACACTAAGAATGGTGGTATCGGTGATATCCAGTACCCAATTCTTGCAGATATTGAAAAGAAGATTGCCAGATCATACGATGTGCTTAAAGGAGCTACGCCCGCTGCTGTTCTCACCGAAGATGGTGAAGAAGAAACCACAGTAAACGGTGATGTCGCATTGAGAGCATCATTTCTTATTGATGAGGAAAGAATTGTTCGTCACGCTGTAATCAATGATCTGCCATTGGGTAGAAATGTTGATGAGATGCTGCGAATGGTCGACGCACTAGCTTTTAACCAGAAACATGGTGAAGTTTGTCCTGCTGGATGGCAGGAAGGCGATGACACAATGCAGGAGAATTTTGCTGGTGTCGCTTCATATCTGGAGAAAAATGCAGACAAGCTTTAAATTGCATTTATAAGAAGAAACAAAAAAGGCTCCGATTTACTCGGAGCCTTTTTTTATGTAAAATTATTATCGTCAATTAGACGGTCATAATATCTTCTTCTTTGGCCTTCACAGCTGCATCAATTTCTTTGATGTATTTATCAGTCATTTCCTGAACATTTTCCACGGCTCTTTTAGAGTTGTCCTCTGAGATTTCGCTTTCTTTTTCAGCTTTTTTAATATGATCATTGGCATCACGACGGACATTCCTAACTCCAATGCGGCCATCTTCTGCCAACTTATGCATGTGTCTGATAAGTTCCTGTCGACGTTCGTCATTTAGGGCTGGTATGGGTATACGAATATTCACACCATCATTTGCAGGATTTAGACCAAGATCAGCTGCCATGATTGCTTTCTCTATCACAGCCATAAGACTTTTATCCCAGGGCTGGACAACGATGAGACGAGGTTCAGGTACACTAAGGTTGGCAACTTGATTTAATGGAGTAGGGCTCCCATAATAAGGTACTTTGATGTGCTCTACGAGGGTGACAGAAGCTCTGGCACTTCGTAAACCAGTAAACTCGTGTTTAACATGTTCCACAGACATATTCATTCTATGGTCAACATCTTTAAATAATTCATTCAGCATCTTTACCTCCAACTACAGATCCAATGGCAGCGCCTTGTATCACCTTTAATAAATTCCCTGGAATTTCCATATTGAAAACGTGAACCGCAAGATTATTTTCACGACATAGCGCAAAAGCGGTTTGATCCATTACTCTTAAGTTCTTATTGATAACTTCATCATAGCTTAGGTTAGGTAAAAATTGTGCATCTAGATCTTTTTCAGGGTCAGCAGAATAGATGCCATCTACTCTGGTTCCTTTAAGCAGTACATCTGCTTCGATTTCAACGCCCCTCAAGGCGGCAGCAGTATCAGTTGTGAAAAAGGGGTTGCCAGTACCCGCAGCAAAAATCACGACTTTACCTTCTGAAAGCTCCTGAAGTGCTTTTCTTTGTGAGAAGTGTGCCGCAATTTCATTCATTTCTATGGCTGTGAGAACACTGGCCTTCATCCCCTTGCGTTTGATAGCATCTCCCAGGGCAATTGCATTGATCACTGTTGCCAGCATCCCCATATGATCAGCAGGAACACGATTCATATCTCTGGCTTTTTGAGATAAACCGCGAAAAATGTTTCCACCTCCGATGACAATCCCAACTTCTACACCGAGTTCCACAATCGCTTGTAAATCCGATGTCATTTGATCAAGGACATGTGTATCAATAGAAAGAGCCGAATCACCTGCTAGCGATTCACCACTTAGTTTAAGGAGTATACGCTTGTAGATCGATCCGGCTGACATATTTCCGCCTATATTTTATAGGATTATTCTGCGCTGGCGAGGGATTCTCCGACTGCAAAACGCTGGAAGCGTGTAACAGACATGTTTTCACCAAGAGATGAGATAGTCTCATTCAGCAGATCTGTAATCGTTCTTTCTGGATCTTTCACAAAGGGTTGTTCCATAAGCACAACTTCCTTGTAATATTTCTCCAAACGACCAGTAACAATTTTTTCGACGATGGCTGGAGGTTTGCCTTCGTTCAAAGCCTGCACCTTGAAAATCTCTGCTTCTTTATCCAGAGCATCAGTGGAAACCTGTTCACGTTTGACAACATCTGGACCCGCAGCAGCGATATGCATAGCAATGCTATGGCCTAATTCCTGGAACTTTTCAGTCTTGGCAACAAAGTCAGTTTCACAGGCGATTTCAACGAGAGCTCCCAGTTTACCACCAGCGTGGATATAACTGAAGACCAGACCTTCTTTGGTGGCGCGACCAACTTTTTTAGCAGCCTTAGCCATCCCCTTTTTGCGAAGGAGATCAATTGCCTTTTCAATATTTCCATCAGCCTCTGTAAGTGCTGTTTTGCACTCCATCATGCCAACACCCGTTTTATCACGCAGCTCTTTTACCACAGCAGCTGTTATAGCCATTCTACATTATCTCCAGGTTTAAATTTTCGGATCTTAAGCGGTTACTTCTTCAGTTTCTTTTACGTTAGAAATGCCCTTTGCTTCCAGAATTGCGTCTGCAAGGGTTCCCATGAGTAAACGAATAGCCTGAATGGAATCATCATTTGCTGGAATTGGAATATCAACTTTGCGAGGATCAGTATTTGTATCAACAACAGCTACAATTGGAATTTCCAGTCTGAGCGCTTCTGCAATGGCGATGGTCTCTTTTTTTGCATCGACAATAATGACTACATCTGGAAGACGTCGCATGTCCTTGATACCACGATGCTGTGTCTGTAAACGATTACGTTCACGGGTACGCATCAGCAGTTCTTTTTTTGTCAAGGTCTCAGCAACACCACTGGTTTCGTCTTTTTCAAGTAGGTGTAAGCGCTTGATAGATTTCTTTATGGTCATGAAGTTTGTCAGCGTGCCACCCAACCAGCGTTCAGTAACGTGGAACATACCACAGCGATCAGCTTCTTCTTCCACAACTGTCTTGGCAGCCTTTTTCGTTGCAACGAAAAGAATGGATCCACCTTTTTTAACTGTTGAGCTCACCAGCTCAACGGCTCTATTCAACTGGTCAATGGTCTTATACAGATCAATGATGTGAACACCATTTTTCTGGGTGAAGATATATTCAGCCATGTTTGGATCCCAGTTACTGGTCATGTGACCAAAATGGGCTCCGGAAGCGAGTAAATCCTCTAGTGAAATATTACGCATTAAAACTCCTGAAAAAACTTTTTAACGTTTTGAGAACTGATAGGCTTTACGTGCACCGGCCAAACCGTATTTTTTACGCTCTTTCTTACGAGCATCACGGGTTAGCAAACCGGCTTTTTTAAGCACAGGCCTAAGTTCATTATTATCATTCTGCAAAGCACGTGAAATACCATGCCGAATTGCATAGGCTTGTCCGGATAATCCACCACCATTAACATTGACAGAGATGTCATAACGACCTGAATTCTCTGTTAAATCCAATGCTTCATGAACAATCATCCTTAGCGTTTTACGACCGAAATAGTCATCCAGCTCACGGTCGTTAACTTTGATAATGCCCTTGCCAGGGGTCATATAAACGCGAGCAATTGAGCTTTTGCGTTTTCCGGTAGCATAAAATGTAGTTGATGTACTCATGGACTAGCCTACCTCGAGTGTTTTAGGTTGTTGTGCCTCATGAGGATGAGAATCACCCTTATAAATTTTTAACTTCTTGATCTGGGCACGACCAAGACGATTATGAGGAAGCATGCCTTTTACAGCATGTTCAAGGATCCGTTCTGGATGCTTCTCGCGCAACTGTTTCAAAGAAGTAAAACGAGCTCCACCTGGATAGCCACTGTGACGAAAATAAGTTTTTTGTTCTTCTTTATTTCCAGTGACACGAATTTTTTCTGCATTAGTAACAACGATAAAATCACCGCTGTCAAGATGGGGAACAAAGGTTGGTTTGTGCTTTCCCCTCAGGATTTGAGCAATGGTAGTTGAGAGTCTACCGAGTGTTTTATCAGTGGCATCAACAATCCACCACTCTCTCTCGATTTCACTTGCTTTTACATTATACGTTTTCAATTCTATTCCTTCTCATTCATAGTCTATGACCACCTACGGTCACAAAAAAGCGACGTAATCTAACCGGCGTCCTGTGGCATGTCAAACATAATTTCCCAGTTAAAAAATCGAGGTTTTTCAGTCACTTGCCGAGGTTTTCAGGCTTATTTCAAAGCTGGTGCCTTGACCAGGTGCCGACTCAACAGTGATATCTCCCTGATGGTATTCCCGAATGATACGCTCAACGAGACTCAGACCAAGACCCCAACCCCGTTTTTTTGAGCTCCACCCTGGCCTGAAGATGTTTTTGTGATCCCTCAGAGGAATCCCTTCCCCATTATCGCTAACCCTTACCTGAACCCAATTACTTCTGCGGAGCACCTGCACTTGAATGGTGCCTTCATCACCTTTGATGGCATCAACGGAGTTTTTCAATAGGTTTTCTATGGCCCATCCAAATAACTCAGCATGTGCTAAAACGAGGTAATCCTCTGGACAATCGAACTCAACCTTAATTGATTTGCCCCACTGAGGAATCCGTCTTTGGACATAACCCAGGACGGGTTCAACCAGTTCTTTGATAGAAAGACTTTCTAATTTTACACCTGCACCAATTTTTGAAAAACGTTCAGCGACCTGATTGAGCCGTTGGAGATCGCGATCCATCTCCTCAACAATTTGACCGACCTGGCCACTGTTTTCTTCCTGTCGTAAGAGTTCTATCCAACCCATGAGAGATGAAAGGGGTGTTCCCAATTGATGCGCAGTTTCCTTTGAAAGACCCACCCAGATACCTCGATGCTCAGCTTTTCTGATAAATTGAAACCCTGCAAATCCCAAAAGGATAAATCCACCCATGATACCGAACTCAATAAATGGAAACCAGCGCAACGCCTGAATCAGTCCAGAATCCTCATAGTGGATGAGCATGACAGTTTCATTTCCAAATTTAACGGGTACAGGATCATTTTGGGAGTCCATGCGCCGCAATGCTGATTGAAGCATATCACTGCGCTCATCTTGCAGCATGTCAGCGCTCAAAACAAGGGTATGATCCTGGATTGTTTCAACCTCCTGGTCATTTTTTTTGGTGAGAATCATGGGAAAGTTGACAGCTCGCATGATATTCTCAACGATGGCTTCAAATTCACGTGGTTCAACTCGGCCAAAGTGGATTCGCATAATTTCTTGATCAAGATATTTGACTGGAATCGCTTCATTTTGATCATCCATCTTCTCAATGGTCTCACGCAGAAATGCCTGGAGCCCCTCTTCACTCAAGGAATCAGGCTTAGCTACATTTCGATAAGCATAGATCACCTGCTGCCCCTCCTCCACCACAGTGATGATCACAGGAAAGCTAATATTGCGAATGATCTGGTTGAAGGCGAAATCCATGCTGGGCAAATCTGCAGACAATGCAGTTGCATACAGGTTGACGTTATAGCTGAGGAAATGACGCTGCTCATCAAGATAGGCTTTGCTTTGCAAGTCTGCGGATAATGCGTTGGCAAGCAATTTTGAGTTATAGTTAAGAAAGCGAAGATTATCGTCGCGTAATTCCTTGACCAACCAATTTGTGTAGAGCAAGGAGCCACTGATGATCAGAATACTTAGGACAAAAAGCCCCAACTTGATGTTTGTGGTGGACCTGAATTCGCGCATTACTCTTGCTCGGTAGGTTTCCTGCTTCTATAAACAAGAAATCCGCTTAACCCCAGAAGTATGAGAGCAGATAACAGGGTGATTCTGAATCCTGCCTTAACCGATGCTGGTTCATAAACAAATTTCAGAGTGTGTTGACCTGCAGGAACAGGAATGCCACGAATGAGTTCATTGGCGGCAAACATTTCCAATTCGGTCTCATCATCCATATAAATGGACCATCCAGCAGGATAAAAGACCTCACTCACTAGCAGAAAACCATCAGCAGCATTGTCTGTGTTGAGAATCAGTGATTGCAGGGAGTGTGCTTCCACAGCTACAGTGCCAACCCCATAGGTTTGCTTCTCCAACTTACCTTCAGGATCCAGGACATAGGCAATTTCACTAGGACTTCTGATCGATCCATCCATCTGCCTACTCAGCTCAGAGGATATCTTAACGGTCTTAATCTCAGGGACAAACCAACTTCGTTCATAATCATCGGTAAATTCATAGATGAGTACTTGAGCCCTCTGGCCCCGTACGATATGGAGGGGTTGATCTATCAGTTTGAAAAGAGGATCGTTCAATGGATATGGCGAAACCAAATATTTTACATTCAGATTCCTGAGCACATCGAGGTGTCGTTTCCTCAGGGCAGGATCAACTTCAGATATAGGTTTTGGTGCTGCTCCATTGGCTGTCTGGGAATAATATTTTGGTAAAAAGGTTTGCTCAATCTGTGTTGAGTTGAGAAAATCCTGTAGAATCTTCAGCTTTGCAGGGCTATAGCCACCAATGGATTCCAGACCATGCAATGCCCATCCATTTGAACCAAATAATGAGTGGACGGGAAATATACGACCTGGATTCGCTGCAGTGAGTTGCTTTAACTTGCGGATAGCCGGTGTTTCCTGTTCCCCTGCCAATGCTCTCTTTTTGGGTACAGCATTTTTCGTAAAGCGTAAATCAACATGTCCCAATTCTAGAACAACCAGTGCGATCATAGCAAGGGAGAGCGTTATCTCTTTAATTTTTTGAGCGAAATAGGCCCAGATAAGAGCCAAACCCAGGGTTCCGACTAACAAGCCCTTGATTAGACTTGAGTAAAACATATCGATCCGCGCCGTGCTTAGCTGGGGATGATATTTGGGGGAATTGGTGAGTGCGCTGGAAAAGGCGCCTGTAATCATACCCTTGAAAAGCAGGACGAGAACGAAGAGTCCACCCATAACACTTGCTGCAATGAGCATACCTTTTACTAGTTGTGTCTTGCGTTTCTCATCCAGGTTCAGGAGAGTGTATAAACCGATTCCAGCCAGAATAGCCACCATGAGCTCCATCAATATGAGAATCATGGAGGGAACCCTGAATTTATTGAAAAAGGGCAGCAATTTGAAAAGAAGGTCATAGAGATAGGGCCAATAGCTCCCGAAACTCACCAGCAAAGCCAGTAGAATGGTTGATACCAGGAATACTTTTTCCTTGAGATTTTCCCGATTAAAAAATGCAGCAACCATGAGAATAAAGAGTGTTAAACCTATGAAGTCGGAATGCTCGGTAAATACGCGTCCTCCCCAGTAGGTTTGACCTCCAAATCCAAACCAGTCAGAGAAAAATAGGGCTATAAATTCATAGGGTGGGAAAGACCAACTTGTAGCATACCCATATTCTAAACCTCCCCCTGCACTTCCCCCACGGATGGTGTGGGCAGCATATGCCAGAGATGGAATGTATTGCACGGCAGCCAAGCCAACTCCGAGTACCAGTCCGCCAAGCAGATAGGCTGCAGAGAGGGGGAATTTTTTCCAGTTTTTCTCTTTAGCCCGGAAAATAATCTCAATCACCACATACCAACCCACGGCCATCCATCCATAGTAGGCTATTTGCACATGTCCTCTTTGGAGCTGAAAACCTGCTACAATTGCTAGAATGAGCAGACCCTTAAAATCGGGCTCATCGAAGATTCGTATAACTGCATAAATCAACCATGGTGTATAGGCAGCGGTCATCATCTGTGAGCCATGTCCGGCTGACATCATCACGATAAAAAATGGAGTGAGCATATATGCCAAGCCACCCAATACTGCCGAGAAATAATCGGTTTTCAAATATCGCAGCAAAGTATAGACACCCATTGCAGCAAATAAATAGTGGAACAACATGAGCCAAAGAGCAGGGACCCCAGATCTGTGAATAAATCCGAGCAGAAAATTGGGGGAATAGACCCATTTTGTAAACATCATGCTAGCAAAGGCAGGCATGCCAGAGAATATGTAAGGTTGCCATAAGGGATACTCTCCGGTTTCATCAAGATAGATATTAAGTTGATGGGTCATTCCTTTTGCCGCAGTAGTATCCCCACCGCCAAATACATAACCCTTGAAGAAAACAGATGAAAAAAGGATAAGCAGAATAATAAGAAAAATCCCAAAAGCCTTCACGTCATCTCTTTTGTACAATAGTTTTAGCATAGATTACTCACATCTCTCATTTTTTCGCAGCCTTAGATTTGAAGTGTTTTTCCAATATATTGATAATTTTAGGCGCAGCCTCGCCGTCACCATAGTGGGACTTCCAACGCTTTGGAACTGGAAAATTATTTTGAAATTTAGGTATTTCCTCCAAGCGATCACCTACAAGATAATTCCAACCATCCTCCACAGTCTCAACCCATTCTGTTTCACTTCTTATTGTAAGACAGGGTATCCTATGTAAGTAGGCCTCCTTCTGAATGCCCCCCGAGTCTGTAACAATCATATGAGCGCTTTTTTCTAGCAACATCATATCCAAATAGCCAACTGGCTCGACTAGATGTATTTCCCCTTCGACGTTATCAATTAGTGATTCCACTCGTGCTCTGCTTCTGGGATGTACAGGGAAAATAATGGGAAGGGCACTTTTAGAAACTTGATTTAAAATTGAGTTTAATCTGTCATCATGATCCGCATTCGAAGGCCGGTGAATTGTCATCAAAATATATTCGTTTTTATTCAGCCCAAGATCACCGAGGATCGAAGACTTTTGTTCTGCTTCTTCGGTATATTTATATAAAGCATCAACCATAACATCCCCAACAATATGAACTCCGTTGACAATCCCTTCTTTTTTAAGATTATCAACTGCCACTTGAGTCGGAACAAACAAAATATCTGACAAAATATCTGTAACTATACGATTAATTTCCTCTGGCATTTCACGATTGTATGATCGCAAGCCCGCTTCAATGTGCACTATTTTGACATGCAATTTTGACGCTACTAATGCTCCAGCAAGTGTTGCATTAGTATCACCGAAAACAACTATACAATCAGGCTGCTCAGCAATGATAATTTCTTCGATTCCGATCAATGAGGCTGCAGTCTGCGTAGCATGACTCCCTGAGCCCACTCCCAAATTGTAATTGGGTTTTGGAATTTCCATTTCATCAAAAAATATTCTGGCCATGTTATCATCATAGTGTTGACCTGTGTTGATCAAAACTTCATTATGTCCTGCATCCCTGATAGCATGTGAAAGAATGGATGCTTTTACAAATTGAGGACGGGCACCTATAATACTCACTATTTTCATCTAAATCGTTGTTCCTTTTTCTAAAAGATGATAACTTCTATATATACAAATTCGACTATCACTAATTTGAATATTCATTAAGATATTTAATAAATAATTCATAATTAGATTCAGCATCGTAGTGAGTTTTCCACATACGTTTTGAAGCTATTTTCTTTTCCTTCAAATCATTCTTATCATCAAATATCTGATGTAATTTATGGCTGATTTCTTTAGGTGTCGGGTTTGCCGAGAGTAGATATCCGTTATCATTGCTGACAATTTCCGACACACCACCCACATTGGTTGCCATCACTGGCACAGAAAAACTTTGAGCCTCCATCATCGTAACAGGAATTCCTTCTGAATTGCTCACATTTACCAAGAGGTCTATGGTGTTACTTTGATAATAAAGGTTGATCTCATCTGGAGTTTGATAGCCTAAAAAAGTAGCACTTATATTTCCAGGGAGCTCAAGAATAAGCTTCTTCAACTTATTACTTTCTGGTCCATCGCCAATATGATCCCATTTGATTCTATATTTATTTTGCTCTTTGCCGAATTGGTAGAATGCTTGGATTAGTAAACCTATGCGTTTGACAGGAAGTAGGTTCGAGCAACTTAGCAAATGAAGTAAGTTTTTATCTTCAGATTGTTTTGCAATCACTCCTTGCGCGACAACTCCTAACCTAGCCACCCTCATTTGGGTTGATGGGAGGGCATACCTGTCGATAAAGTATTTTTTTCCATGCTCTGCTATTGGAAAGATCTGATCGAGGTTATTAAATATAAATGATCGAAAAGGTAAAAAATTATATTTGTTTTCTTCTTCATATATATCATGCCTATGCGCTCTGGCTATCACGGGTATACCTAAATTCTTCTGCTTGAGCATTGCCAGCGCCAACGCCCCAGTAGAGAGCCAATAGGAATAAAATAAAGTATCACTTTTCATCAGATCCTTGCGAAGCAAACTTTTATAAATATTTGTCGCCCTCCCATAAATCAAAATTTGTGATTTGATTCTCCGAATATTTTTATAGATCATTTTTGTGCTAAAAGTTTCTTTCCAGAAAAAGAAGGATGCAAATGATACAAAAATGGAATAAATATTTTCATACTTTATTTGTGGTATATCAATGATTTCAATCCTTGGATCAATTTTCCTTTTTTTTCCAGACTTTTCCCTTGGGACAATCACAACTCGCCGATAATGATTGAGCAAATATTTTAGCTCCACCTCCAAAAATGGTTCTGCATGTCCGTATGGAAATGCTTCAGTTACTATTACGATATTCTCAACCAATGTCAGAGTCCTTCACTTGCTGCAAAAATTCATGATGTTTCATATTCATTGGAATTTTTACTTGGAAGCATTTCATATTTGTAAACGCCTTCTTGTACAACGTTAACCAATGGGAGTGTACATCCTCCATCCTTATTATTGGATCTTGATCCATTAGGATGGAGTTATACTCATGCCATATCAGGTGCTGGTTATATACTTGATACTCATTTTGAACTATTCTCAGGGATAAGATCGCAGCTAAATGTGGATCAATATTTTCAATCTCAATTTTATCCAAATTGGTCCCCTTGAAGAGTAAGTAATATTTATCCGCTTTTTGTCCCATATTTTCATATTTACTATACAATTTGCTGGGGGATATTTTTCTGCGAGCTTTTGTGGGTCCTTTTGTGAACTTTCGGTACTGCCATTGAATTTTATCGAGCCAGCTCGAATCACCAAAAAGACTTTTTTCTAAATCCGCATATGCTTCAACGTTGTATGCATAAATTTTTGGGTAAGCCAAATTTGGATAAAGGTTCTGCTCCCCATCAATAACAGCTATATCATCTGAGATAAAGCTATATTTTTTATCCCTGCAATAGTATAGCTCTAGTGATGTTTTCCCAACTCCACCTGTTCCTCCTATAAGAACTCCTTCACCTGTTTCACTGTTCTTAAAAGAAGAAGCATGTAGAATCGCTCGATCATTAAAAAAATAAAGAGATGGGATTAGAGCCATTTCATGTAATATCTGACCAGCATTTTCCTGACTACTCTGGTACTCAATACTACGTAATCTTGAGATAAATTTGTTTCTCTTTTGAATGTTGATATTTATGACTACCTGATGATTTGACTGATATGCGATATTATAGTAGCCCAAATCAGCCCAGAATCCATCGACAAATGTTTTATGTGTTCGAGGATTTACACTAACAACTTTTTCTAATATTGGGGAGTTGATAAAGTTTATGTGAACATCGGCATCTACACTTGCTTCTGAAGGATAAAGCGATAATTCCTTTTCAAGAATTTCTTGTATCTCTGCATCCTCATATTCGATCTGATATATTTTTCCAAAAATGTTGTATTTCACTTATGCCTCTTTCACAATTGACCAATACCACAATAATCTGTAGATAGTAATTATAGTGCTGCTTGCACTATACAAAATGAGTCCCAAAATAATATTACTCGTAAGTCCCCCCGTAACCAATGATAGAATTCGCAGGATAGTATTAATTACTTCAATTACGAGCGCTTTCTCCTGCCTGTTGTATGCCAACACCACAGATGAAACGATGGTTCCAGAGAATCTAAAATAGAGCATTGGAACCAAAATCATCATATAGCGACCTGCTTCTGCCCACACCTCTCCAAAGACAAGTGCAAACATTGGTTTTGAAAAGATAAATATGAGTATAAAAAAGGGCAATGAGTAAAGTAGCAATCTACTTAAAGTATGCTTAAAAAGAGCAACAACCTCTGTAGAATTCTTCCTGTTAATACTGGATGATATTTCCTCGTAAAACACCTGTGAATAAGAACTCGTAAATAGATTAAGAGGTAACATTACTATTTTATTTGCCAATGCATAAAAACCAGTTACGGTACTTGTAAAGTAAGAGTTGATAATGAGAACCGGTATGCGTGAAGAGAATACATTTAGAAAGGAGTGTGGCAGATTAACTCTTGGGAAGTTGTAGTACTTTTTTGATACAAACTTCAATTTTTCAACCGTTGCAACTCTATGCAGATTTCGAAGGATATACCTATTTTTCAGACTAAGTATGAGGCTTGATAGTCCTTGCCCAAAGATTTCTCCATAGACTAGACCACTCGCTCCAAAATGGGAGTATCCAAACCCGATTTTTGTCGCTATTGCACCTGTGCTCTGTGCTACCTTACTTATGGAAATATCAGAGTAATTTTTATTTCTATTTGACCAATAGTTTAAACATTGATAGATACCTAAAAAGAAGACTGAAAGAGGAATCCAGTATAGCCATTTTTCAAGGTCAGCATTTTCGAAAAATAACGATATCTGTGTCTTAAATAGAAATATTAATACCGATAAAATAATACTCAATGAGGTCGTAATAATCAATCCAATAACAAGCACATTAGTTGCTTCCTCTTCTTCTGCGGGAAGCATTATTGCCATCTCATAACGTCCAGTTATTATGACAGCTAGCATAGCAGTTAGGCTCGAGAAGAGAGCAAAAACCCCAAATTCTTCAGGCGTATATATTCTCGTGAGAACTGGAGTTAGCGCAATGGGTATCGCTTGGGCAATTGTTGCACCTGTAAGTAGGGTTATAACATTTCGACTAAACTCTGATATGGGGAATTTAAAGTTTTTCATCTAAAATTTAGTAAATCGCAATGCTTTACTAATAACTCCAACTCTCCAGCCACATCTAATGCTATTTGTCTAAGAATAATACCATCGTCAAATAGTTGTGTGGTTGGGAATATGTTAAAGTGATAGATGAGAGTACGAATACCACTATTCGATGGAATGATCGAATGGGTAAGAAACATCATATATGTAAACCCTTTACCTTTTCAATATGCTGGGTTATTCGACTGTGATATTCTTTGCCAAGCATTCTCCAGTCGTAAGCAACAAAACTCGGTATCGTACCTACTGACTTCAGGTCTAATGCGGATTCGATCGCAGAAATAGTTTCCTCATGAGTATGACATAGATATGCTTGGCTGGCAAACCCCTCAAATTGTTCCATGTGCGTGGCAACGACGGGGATTCCAGCTGCTAGGTACTGCAAATACTTTGCAGAGGCTGCCTGCCAGACCTGTGGGATCGATTTCAGAGGGATCAATCCAAGGCGAAATGTTGCCAGAATAGCAGGAATCTCTGAATGATCGACAGCAGCATGATAATGGACATTTGCATTATTAAGTAAAGTTTCCAAATCCTCCCTCGCATCACGATCAACAGGTCCATAAAGTTTAATCTCATATTCAGGGAACGCATGTGACAGTTTCTGCACCAGGTCAAAATCGAAGAACCACGAGGATATCACACCGACATATCCTAGCATCCTTCTGTTTGTAAGCAGCGGCTTATCTCTCAGCTGGGGGAAAACAGTCAGATCGACACCATTGGGAATATGATAAACTTGCCGATTGTATTGAGTTTCAAGTTTACGCTGCAGGAACCGCGAACAAGCCATAACCATATTGCTGTTACTCCGGAGAAATGAGTCAAGTAAGGTCATCGCCCAAGGGACCTGCGGACCAAATTGTTCTGGATCATCGTTATAATCCCAGACCGCAGCATCACTTTTATTCCAGTATGGCAAAAAATACAGATTTGAGTAGATTTTGAGATCAGGTGCTTGTTTCAGAATGAACCGGGTCAATAGCCTTTGCCAGATATTTGTGGCAGCATACAAAAGCGTTCGGATCAGCGTCGTGTTGAGAAGTTTATTCAATACAGACCACTTGCTCTTGCGATATACTGGGAGCGTCAAATAGATTATATTTCCCTCTTTACGTGGCAGGAAATTGTTTGTCCCCACCAGCGAAAAGGGCTGAAAGAAAAGTATGGTATCCGTGGCAGGAAAATTACGTAGCAGATGCTGCTTCCTCGTAGTGAGATAACTCCATTTAATTTCTGAATACCATACAATTTTCACAGCTTAATTACCTTACCTCGTCGCTATGCAAGTATCTAACCATAGCGTAAATATTTAAGCAAGTATCTTGGACTCATGATCAATTGAGCCACCAAAATGCCCACACATTGATACCAGCGTGCATGACGGAAGTAAATGCGAATCAGTCCTTGGGCTTTTCGGGCTAATTTGTTTAGCCCGAATTCCCCTCCGACCGAAGCCGACACCTTATGATATATTTTACTCTCGGGTACGAAAATTAGCTCATATCCTTTAGCTCTGGTACGCAGTGAAAGATCAACATCCTCGCCATACATCTTAAATGAGAGATCGAATCCACCAAGCTCAACTGCTAGCTTGGTTCGCATCATAAGACAACAGCCTGTGATGTAATCAGTAGTCCTCGGTTTACTCTCAAGCATGGACACGTTTTTTCTAATGTGTTTATGCTCCACTACTCCAGTCCACAAATTAACGATACCACCACCATACCAAATAAGATCAGGGGTGGCAGAATAACACATGAGGGGTGCAACCATGCCTACTTTGGGAGAAGCGTCAAACCCATCAAGCAAAGGTTCCAGAAAATCTGGTTCAACTGTGGTATCATTGTTAAGAAATACTACGTAATCAAAACCCTGTTCCTGAGCCCATTTTAAACCAGTATTGTTGCCTCCTCCAAAGAAGAGGTTTGATGCTAGTTCAAGAATTTTTACATCGCTATGTGCTGCTTTTATTTGGGGAATGGAATCATCACTGGATCCATTGTCAATAACCACGATCTCAGCGTTGGGGTAGGTCAGATATTTCAGGGATTGCACACATTCAATGGTATCCTCTGCGCCATTCCAATTCAGCACCAGAATGCATATTCTTGGACTATGCATTTTGTAGATCCTGAATCAAACGATCGCAAAAGCTCTGGGTAGAATATTGAGATTTGGTTGATTTGATATTTTCAGTCATCCTATCCTGATCATCTTCAAGAAAAAACTTGAGAATGGCCTGCCCCAGGGCATCTGGATTCTCCGGTTCAACGAGATAGCCCGTCACCCCTTCAGAAATGTATTCGCCCAAACCACCTACCCTGGTGGCAATGACAGGACGATCCATTTGTAGAGCAATTCCGACGATACCACTCTGGGTTGCTGTTCGATAGGGTAAAACCAAAACATCTGCCGCAGCGAAATAAATTGGCAGTTCATTATCTGAAATAAATTCATTCCTGAATATGGTATAGGATGAAATGCCCTCTGACTTGATAAGGTCTACATATTTTTGCGAATCCTCATAAGCCTCGCCCAAAATGAGCGCGGTATAATCATCAAAATCGTGCTTAATAGATCCCAAACCTTTAATAAAAATATCCAACCCCTTATAGGGACGAATTAAACCAAAATACAGCACGATGGGATGATCAGGTAAATTCAGCTTTGCTCTTGCTTCTGCCTTACTGTGACTGGATTGGTAAATTTCATAGAGGGGATGAAACAATGTCGTGGTCTTCATCCCGGGGTAATGAGCCTGGACATCTCCTGAAACTGATTTGGACATGGTGATAACATGATCGGCTCGAGCAAGAATTCTACGCGCCATCCAGGAATCGATGAAAGATTCTTCATGTGGAACCAGGTTATCTACCAGGATGGCAACTTTGATGGATTTCTTGCGCAACTTACTAGCCATAAAGCCGATGAGAGGAGCGAAGAATGGGTTCCAGTAACGAAAAATAACCCATTCAGATTGGAAATTTTTAATCAGTTTGACAGCTTTGAACCAAGTCAGAGGATTAATAGAATCAATGACCCGTTTTGAGGGAAAATCTGAGGCTAAATCACCAATTTTATATTCAGTTTTACCAGGAAAAAGGATAGCAGGATACTGGCGCTTATAATTGATGAATTGAACCTGATGTTCTTTGCTCAATTCCTCGTATATAAGTGCACTTAAGTCTGAAATGCCCCCGCGATACGGTGGACCAACGCTGATGAGAGAGAGTCGCACAGAATATGTGGATCAGTCATCACCACGGATGACAGGATTCTCCTTATGGAGTGAACTGGTTATTAATTCACCCAGAAGCCCCATTGAAATAAACTGACCCCCGACAATGGAAAGCAACATCCCAATATAAAAGATGGGGCGACCACCTATCCATTGTCCGGTTCCAAATAAATATTGACGAAACCACTGAATGCTCAAGAAAGCAAGAATCCCCACACCCAAGACAAGTAGTAACATGCCTGCCAACCCAAAAAAGTGCATGGGTTTCCGCATATAAGTACCAAGAAACATGACTGTAAATAAATCGAGATACCCTGTAAAGAGTCTCTTTATACCGTATTTAGATTCACCATATTTTCTGGCTCTGTGTGAAACAACTTTTTCTGTACAATTGAAGCCCTTTTGTTTGGCCAGAACAGGAATGTAGCGATGCATCTCGCCATAGAGTTCAATATTTTTTACCACTTTGCGGGTATAGGCTTTCAGTCCGCAATTGAAGTCATGAATGGGAATACCTGAGAAGGTAGAAACTGTAGAATTAAACAACTTGGATGGCCATCTTTTTCCAATGGGATCATGTCTGACTTTTTTCCAGCCAGAAACCATATCCCAACCAGAATCCAGAACAGCGATAAGTTCCAGGACTTCTTTTGGATCGTCCTGAAGATCTGCATCCATAGTAATCACATAGTCGCCTTCACATCGCTGAAAACCAGTATTCAGAGCAGCGGCTTTTCCATGATTTCGTTGAAATCCAATCGCTTTGACTCGTGGGTCTTCATTTCCCAGCTCATGCATAATCTGCAGGGATTTATCCTGACTTCCATCGTCTATAAACACTACCTCAAACTCGTGAGGAGATGGTTCCAGCGCTTCCCTAATTTGAGTATACAGTTCAACGAGGGATTCTTCTTCATTGTAAACTGGAATGACCAGACTGATTAAACTCAATGTATATTCCTTCTCGTGTTCATTTTTTCAATTCTGAAACAAAAAGTATTGGCTTTAGTTCCCGGGTCTCAATCATTTAAGCCTATCTGCCCGCATGTAGTAGATATAGGCCTCATTGGACTTTCCAAGATACTCCAAAACGTCCCCCATGTGCATTAAAACCTCTGCATTGTCAGGGTTGATGGTCAGGGAGCGGTCAATTAATTCCCGGGCGAGTTGAATGTGACCCAGTTTGAAATATATCCATCCTGCTGTATCCAGATAGGGAGCATGATCAGGGTGAACCAACAGCGCCCGTTCAACAAAATCAGCTGCATGGCGTAAGGTATCTTCACTCACTTCTCCTTCTGTGATCAAATAGGCATAATTATTTAAGGCGAGATCATCCTCTGGATTGATTTCGATAAGCTGGAGATACGTTTGCAGCACTTCTTCCCGACGTCCAAAAAGTTCAAGGGTGTTGGCAACCAGATGAAGTGTCTGTTGGTCTGTAGGTCGCAGTTTCAGGGCCGCTCTTTGGGCATCCAGGGCGAGCTGATAGTGAACTGAGTCAGCCTTCTCCACGGCAATATCATGGAGAATGCTTCCCATGAGTCGATGCAAAAAGAAGTCCTCGGGAAAGGCGGGTAAATAGCCTTGCAAAACATCATGGGCTTGATTGACATCATCCACATCCAGATAGGTCCAGACTAACATGGATACAGCATTAGCCATTTCAGGCTTTACTTCGAGAAACTCTGTCAGGAGTTCCCGTGCCGTAGTCGATTCACCGGCATCGATCAGAAGTTGGCTGAGTTTCAATTTGAGTTCCCATGCATCTGGATATTCCTCAACAACATCAGTGAGGTAGTCGACTGCCGCCATTTCACCGTGCATAACCTTCACCAGATCGGTTTTCATGCTCTGCAAATCCATTGAGTAGGGAGCCACTTCAATCAGTGAGTCCATGAGATCTTCGGCATCGAAGAACCGATTCATTCCTAGAAACAATCGAATCTGTCTACCAACGAGATCAGTCTTAGTAGGCATTCGTTTAATCAGCCTGCTATACAGTTCAGTGATCCTGTCATAGTCATTTGCCGCGAGGTATATAGATTCAGCTCTCTGCAGGGCTGCAACCCGTTCCGTATCCAGCTCCCAGAGACGGATTAAAAATTCTGCTTCACGGATGGTATCGCCAAGTGCATGAAGAATCTGCGCAGATTGAAGTATGGCGTAATCATTGTTATAATCGATATCAAGAACACGCTCAAAATAATTCAGAGCCTGCTCATGCTCCTGATTGAATTGCGATATCTCACCCAGTAGCTCAAGGGCATCTAAATTCCTCGCATCATATTTAATCACATTCAGGAGGGCTGCGTGGGCAAGTTTCTTCTGTTCGAATTGGAGATATAACTTAGCCAGGGAGAAATAAATATCCACGGCTTCAGGATCGTAACTCAGGGCTCTTTTATAGGCTGAAATGGCTTGTTCGAATTTACCAGCAGACTCCAGATCCATTCCATCCATGAATGCATCAATGGCACGAGTATCGTAGGTTTTCGGGGAATCATCACCAAAGAGGGACGAAACCAGTGAAAATATGATGACTAATGCTATCCTGCCTATGCTCCGCTTCAACATCATTCTAAAGGCTTTTAACTCCTGTGGGCTCAGATGGTTCTAAGGGAAGTTCTTTCCCATAAAATTTCAATATTAGGTACAAGGTCGTAATACTTAAAGTATAAAGTAATATACCAGTCATATAGCCAGCACCTGGAATCAAACCGATGGGGAGAAAGCCAAATAGAATGGCCACACCACCTACAACGAGAGCATAGGGAAGTTGAGTTTGAACATGATCTACATTGTCGGCACCACTTGCCAGGGATGAGAGGATGGTTGTATCTGAAATTGGTGAACAATGATCGCCAAAGATTGCCCCGCTAATAATGGCAGAGAAGGTTGCAAAGAACATCACATTCTGAGTATCGCCTGATAGTTGGATGGCGAGAGGCACAATGAGAGGAATTAGAATAAACATGGTTCCATAGGACGTCCCGGTGGAAAAACTAATCAAAGCAGCAATTATAAACGTCAGGGCTGGTAGAACTCCCGGAGATATCCAGTCCCGAGTGTAGTGAACAATAAAATCTGCTGTGTGAAGATCTGTACAGACGCTACCCAGACTCCAGACCAGGATGAGGATAATAACCGCGAGAAACATGGTCCTGGCACCTTCAAACCAGCTTTCCAGAGCAGTTCTCAAGGTGAGCAGCTTCTGACTCAATGCCATAACAATAGCTGTAAAGGTCGCGATATAGCTCCCCCATAACAAAGCCTGACTCGAATTGGTGTTGTCCATGATGATAAGAAGTTTTTTCAGGAAGCTAATATTTTCAGGAAATACATCGGGCAACCCCGTTATCACCATCCCCAGCATGGTCATAAAAATGACAATAGCGACAGGTATCACTGCATTATACCAATGGTGTGGAATTCCCTCAGGCATGGTATTACGCAACAATGAATCGTCGGACAGGGGCTTGGCTCCCGGACGCAGAATAGCACCGGTTGTGATGGCACGCTTCTCTGCCTGATACATGGGACCAAATTCCCGCTTCATTGTTGCATTCATAAAAACGAAGATGATGGCCAGGATTGCGTAATAGCTAAAGGGTATTGCCAATAGAAAAATGAGGTAAGCGTTGGTATGAATATTCAGTATTTGAAGTTGACCGTCCAACAGGGACATGGCAAAAACAATCCAGATGCTGATAATGCCGATACTGGCAACGGGAGTAGCTGTCGAATCAACAATGTAGCTAAGCTTTTCCCGACTGATACGCAGCTTGTCCGTAAAGGGTCTCATGGTGTTACCCACGAGAAGACTATTGGCATAGTCATCAAAGAAAATGAATAAGCTCATGGCTGCTGTAGCAACTTGACCGCGGACTCTTGTCTTGGCAAATTTGGCTGCGATGCCTACGATGCCTGCCAGTCCACCATTACGTTGGACAATTCCAATCAGACCTCCAAACCCGAAAGTGAACAATAGGATGGTTGCATGACCTGAATCGGCAATAGTGTTAATGATATAGCCATCCAGTGATTTGAGAAAGCCGGTGATGGGATTATAGCTCAGCATCACGGTCACACCTACCCAGATACCGGTAAACAAGGAAATGAGCATTTCTTTGGTTACCAGAGCCAGGATAATTGCCAGCAGGGGCGGTAGTAAACTCAACCATCCTGGAATGGTTTTTTATGGTCCTCTGTTCCAGTCCACCTTCACTGGTGGGATACTCCAATATAGTTGTTCCCTGAACGATCGCCTCAGCACTGCCTTCTGGAGCTGTAATGCTAAAAGGACCTCCTGATAGACCATTCACAATGACCGGATGCGCCGAGTTCGCTTGGGAAAATTCTTCCCAGCTCAATTCAAAAGGAACATTGGATAAGATGATTGAGGGTAAATTGATGTTTTGTCCCAAAACTATTTCCCCAGAGCTCAGGAAAACACAGGCAACGATGAATAGCAACTTTACATTTTTCAGTCGCGCGATTTGGGTACCATTCCTTTCTCGTATTTGACTACTTGATCTCCGCCACGACGTTTGGCTGTATACATGGCAGCGTCTGCTGACTGGATCAAATTTTGCATGGATTCCCCATCTCTGGGAAATTCTGAAAGACCAATGCTGATTCTATTGTCTATAACGGTTTCATTCATTTCGAAGTGGTGTTCGCGGATTGCTGCACAAATACGTTTGGCACTTGCCATACAAGCTGCAGCATCTGCATTCACCATAATCACGACAAACTCTTCCCCACCGTAACGGCCAGGAATATCACTGGTACGAATGGATTCTCGAATGATTTTTGAAATCTCCTTGAGGACAAAATCACCAACGAGGTGACCGTGAGTGTCGTTTACCAACTTGAATTTATCAAGATCGAGGAATAGAACGACCAGAGAATTCTGATAGCGACCGGCTCGAGCCAATTCTTCTTCAAAGCGCTGTTTCAAAGCCCGGATATTATAGAGGTGAGTGAGTGTGTCGATTGTCGCGTAATTGTTGAGGCGTTCATACAAGCTGAAACGGGTCAGTGCTGCACCAAGACTCTGACTAATCATCTCAAAAATGGCCAGTTCACTTTGTTTAACAGGGTATTCTCTTGAAGATTCCAGAACCAGCACTCCAGGTCCATTTTTGACTTTAACCAGAGGAAAGCCAATCACCTGCTTATATGGATACTCTTCATAATCGCCTGTCCGATATATTCCATCAGGATCTGGCTTGTTGCTTTCTTTATAAACGAAATGATGTCCTGTAATGATGGCCTTACTCACCAGAGAGTTGTGTACTGGATAACTCATCCCCTGTTGTAAGCCTTGCTCATCACCCTCAATGGAGTCAACCATAAAATACTCTGGCGTGTTTTCGGGATGAAGCACCAGGACTGCTCGATCAAACTGTAGAAAGTATTTACCAAACCGAGTGATCTCATAGAGAAAATCCGTCTTGGTAGCAGCCACATTTAGATGTGTGTTGACTTCCAGCATGACGGAGAGCTGATCGGATCTATTTTTATAACTCTCCAGCAGGTTTGAAGTGATAGAGTTTGCTGCCACACTGGCCGCCACTTCATCGAAGACATCCAAGTTGATGGATTGTCTGGAAAGTTCTTTAGGAAAGATGGTAAGTAGAAATCCAGACAGGTTCTCAGATTCCCCCAGGGGAGATATAATAGAGAACTCAGCCCACTCATCAGGTTCGGTGGAAAACATGGCAGCATTTTCCTGATTCAGAATAAAGCTACTCCCCAACTCTTTTGCTGCCAGCATGTCTACAATGGCAGGAACATCTGCTGGTATGGTATCAAATAGGTGAGCCTTATTCGTAGGCAAACTCTGAAGCTCAAAGCCAGTGGTTCCATTCTGTATATTCTGTATATAGAGATAAACACTGATATCAGGATAAACGGTGTAAAGGATATTCAGCAGATGCTGAACTTGGGACTTAAAAAAAGGCTTCGTATCTATATTCGCTAAGTCAATATCAGTGAGCGCCATGATCGAACCTTTCCCTGCTGGACTTCTTCGAAATTTCATTCGAGAAGATATCTATTCAGAAATTCTTAAGGATACGCCATTTCAGACGATTTACGCCATAGACTTAAAGTTAAAAGTTAAGAGTACCAAAATCAATTGATACTCCTCCCTTAACAAGAATAAATAAGATTGAATCTAGAGGGATTTTGTAAGGAAAAAGTTTATTTCTTTCCACTGACCAATTGCACGGATTGATTCTGGGAATTTATAGTGGTATTCTGAAGCATTAGGGAGTCTGCAGTGAGGTTGGTAGAACTATCTGTTACCCCTGCCAGTGATTCTTCAGACTGAATTTGATTGGTCTGCTCCCCTGCGAAATCTGATTTAACGCCCCCTTGTATAGTCGAAATAGGATCAATCCAGATGTTGATACCGATAGCCACGATGAGTCCAGCCGCAATCGCATACCCTGCCACCTTTGTATAGGAAGCGTGGTAAATTTTTCGCCAGACCGTTTCTTGGTTAAGTGTATCAATTTGTGATAGAAGTGTTGAGGTAAAATCGGTTGAAGCTTTGAGGGTTGGAAAATTGTGAAGTGAATCAATGACGCTGATTAGTTCTTGAAATACATCTCTGCAGGAAGAACATGAAGCGAGATGCGTGTCTACCTTGGCTCGGATTTCAGATGAGAGTGAGTTTTCCTGATAGTCGGTGAACTGTTCACAAATAAATGTGCAATCTGTATTTTGCATGCCTAATCTTCCTCGATGTATGGTGCTCTAACAATAGCGTTTTTAGCTATAGGATTACTCCTTAAGGTAACTCAATGTTTCCTGCAATTTCAAACGTGCTCTATTGACACGTGACTTGACAGTGCCCATTGGGATGTCGAGTATTGTACTTATGTCTTCGTAAGAAAGTTCCTGAATATCTCGTAAAATAATTATGGTCTGGAAGGGTTCGGGCAGGTTATAAATTGCCTTCATGATCTCTTCACCGGCATAGCTATTAAAAACAATGGCTTCCGTGCCTTTACCTGTATCAACGGGAGTGAATTCATTATTATCAAAAGACAATTCTGACATGGTATATGTTTTACGGCGTTTGCGTTTCCGGAGCTCAGAACGGGCCAGATTTCCAGCGATGGTATAAATCCAGGTAGAAAATTTTGCGATCTCACGATAGGCATGTTTATTCTTGTAGACCTTCAGAAATGTTTCCTGAACCATATCTTCAGCATCCGTCATATCGTGGAGAAAGCGATATACGAAATTCACCAGACGATCTTTATAACGATCCACTAATTCAACAAAAGCGCGATCATCCCCACCCTGGAAGGCGGCGATGAGTTGTTCATCAGTTACTGTAGGTTTTTCACTCATTACTTAGACTACTTTCGAAACCCATTCTGTAAAAGCATTTAAGGTATCCATAGACCCCAATCTAAACTTTATGTCCAACATAGCCAGCTCCCGAGTGGCATCCTGCAATTCTTCCATGGAATAATTTTTCGATACGGAACCTAGTTTGCTCAGGAAAAACCAGGAGGTGGCCCCCTGGCTGATTTTTTTTCGGGCTTCGGGAGGTTCTCTCAATGCCATGAGTTGAATAAGGCAGTTGTAGAGCATGGCCACCAAATAAGGTAGACCTTCCTTGCCCTGGTGATCGATTTCAACCAAAGTCTGAGTTGCAATTCGACGATCACGATTAAAAACGGCATCTATAAACTGTGATACCTGTGCATTTTCAATGGAGCCGGCTACTCGATCCACCATTTCTCGATTGATGATTTCAGTTTCATCATTGAGGTAAAGAGAAATTTTCTCCAACTCGTTATCTATGATCGCCAACTCACCGCTGCTCAACTCAATGAGGCGATAAATACCAGCTTCATCCATTTTAAGATTTCGTTGTGATGCCATTGTTCCGACCAAGCTAGGTAATTGACTAGCTTCTGGACTGCTCACAGGTACAACCTGAGCAATTGCTTTCATGGCATCCAACCACTTGGCTTTTCTAAAATCACTGACTGAGTAATGGG
>CAZDVD010000020.1:38600-42455 GCA_964508765.1 uncultured Lentisphaeria bacterium | reverse complement strand
GATTCCCCATAGTTGTATTTATATCCCAACACACCATCATACCCCTCATCATAGCTCCCATTGTGATTATTGTCCATATATATAAAGGCTGTAAAATGATCTGATTCACCTGAATTGATGGAAAATTTGTGAATTCCATTGGTTCCAGGCACAACTTCAACTGTATCCAGAATATCATCATCAAAGCCCGTTTCGAAATCCCACTTACCCTTCAATACGCAAAGATATGTTGATCCAGCTTGACTGATGGTAGTATCATCCCTCCAGAGAATCCCCACCTCTATATCCAGTAGAGACTCACACGAGAGCAACAGCAAAGCTATTGATCCTATAGTCGGATTCTGAGAGAAGTCTGTTTCATACAATTAATTATTTATCTTATAAAGTAAGCCAAAAGTCAACTATGTCACTTAACTTGGATCAATGGATTGCAAAAAAACCCCATCCCGACACTGGTGTCGGGACAGGGTTTTAAAACAAATGTACTCTTGGTGTTACTGAACGAAAAATTGGACCGCGTTCTGCGCAAAAGTTGATAGCGGGTCACCCAGCATCCAGGCAAACAATAGGGGGAGTGCTAAAAGAGTCAAAAGCACTGTTATATTGATGGGAGCATTGTGAACCGTATCGGGTAATTCAATCTTGCTAAAATACATGGCTTTGACTACTCTCATATAGTAGTAGAGGGAAACGACACCATTGATCAAACCAATAATAGCCAACCAGAAATACATATCTCCGTATTCAATCAAAGCACGGAAAATGTAAAATTTTGCTACGAATCCACCGGTGGGTGGCAGTCCTGTAAGTGAGAACATAAAGATGGCCATAATCACACCAAGTACAGGTGCTTTATATCCCAGAGCTTTATAATCTTCGATCTCTTCCGTATCAAACTCATTTTTAATATGAATGGCCACAAAGAAAGCACCCAGGTTCATGAGCATATAAACCGCAGCATAGTACAATACGGCTGCAATACCGGTTTGATCTGCCACAACTACACCCATTAACATGTATCCAGCATGAGCGATGCTCGAATAGGCCAGCATACGCTTAATATTGGATTGTTGCATGGCAATAACATTTCCCACGGTCATTGAGAGAATCGCCAGAATACCCATAACAGCCTGCCAATCCATGTTGCTCAGGGCTGCCCAGGCTTCCAGGTTGGGATTACCTGCACTTGAAAGTGCCACGTTAAAGAAACGGATGATAATGGCAAAGCCAGCTGCTTTAGGAGCTACAGATAATAAGGCTGTAATGGGAGCCGGTGCGCCTTCATACACATCTGGCGTCCAGAAATGAAAGGGCACAGCGGCAATTTTATAGCCAAAACCGACCAGGATCATGACCAGGATGACCATCATCAGAGCTGGTGATACAGTTCCAGCCGAAAGTGCGGCTTGAATTTCAAATATATTGGCACTGCCTGTGAGACCATAGAGCAGTGAAAAGCCATAGAGCAGGATACCAGAGCTGAACGCACCAAACACAACATATTTGATGGAAGCTTCATTGGAGCGCATCTGTTCCTTCAGATATCCTGAGAGGAGATAACTCATGATACTGACCATCTCCAATGAGATGTAAATACTCATGAGATGCGTAGATGAGACCAGGAAGAACATTCCCAACACCAGTATCAGTAAAAGAGTATAGTATTCCCCCACTCTGCGATTCTTCAACTCGTTGGAGTTAAATGACATCCACATCACCAGAATGGTACCAATGCTCACCAGGATCTTTAGAAAGTTTCCAAATGGATCAACTGCCAGCATGTTTGAAAATATTCCAACCGAAGTAGAAACATCCTGACCGATGAGAGCGATGGTAACCAGCACCAATCCCCCGAGAGCAAGATATCCGGACCGAATTGATGTATCGGCCTTCTGGAAGAGGTCGAACAATATGACGAGGAGCAATATCCCTGTAAGCATCATCTCAGGTATGAAATAGGAGAGATCCGTCATGATTTGATTAAGATTCATAAGAATATCCTATTTGATTACAGACCAGCTACCATTCCGGCGGTTTTGACAGCTTCCACCAAATGATTTAAGGTGCTGCTCATCATATTCAACATGGGTGTGGGATAGACGCCAAGGAAAAAGGTGATAATTGCGAGGGGAATCAGAGCAAACAATTCTCGATTGTTAATCTCTTCCAACTTCTCGTATTTGCTATTGAGTTCACCCATAAAGATGCGCTGATAAGCCCACAAGAAGTAGGCAGCATTCAGGACGATACCAATGGTTGCGAATATGGTGATCCAGGTAAAAACAGGGAAGGCACCAATAAAACAGAGCGCTTCTGAAATAAAACTTGAGAAGCCAGGTAATCCAAGACCAGCAAAAAATGCCAAGGCTGTGACACCTGCATAAATTGGAACCACTTTGGCAATTCCACCAAAGCCTTCAATATCACGATGGTGAGCCCTGTCATATAAAACACCAACCAACATAAAGAGCATGGCTGAAATCGTTCCGTGATTGAACATCTGGAAAACAGCACCATTCATACCTGCTGGCGTAAGAGCTGCCATACCCAGTAAAACAAATCCCATATGCGAAACGGACGAGTAAGCGACCATCTTTTTCAGGTCCCTTTGAGCCATTGCCGCCATAGCGCCGTAGATGATGTTTATAAGACCGAGTATCGCCAGCGGCAGGGCGAACCATAGGGTCGCATCTTTCAGGACAGGAAAGCTGATTCTCAGAAAACCATAGGTTCCCATTTTCAGCAACACACCGGCAAGAATTACGGAGACGGCAGTTGGAGCCTCAACGTGAGCCAGAGGCAACCAGGTATGAAATGGAAAAATAGGCACTTTGATGGCAAATCCGATGAAGAGAAGTATAAATATCACCTTCCCCGCATTCATACCCAACAGCAAAGTATTGCCAAATTGTGATGATTGTTCAGCCAGGATCAGCATGTTAAAGGTATGGGGCTCAGAAATAAAATAGAGAGCCAACATTCCTAACAAGAGCAAAACTGATCCGAAAAGTGTGTATAAGAAAAATTTGATGGCGGCATATTCACGCTGTGGTCCACCCCAGATACCAATGAGAAAGTACATGGGCAGGAGCATGACTTCCCAGAAGATGTAAAAGAGGAAGAAGTCCAGGGATGAAAAGACACCCATCATACCTGCATCAAGCAGCAGGAAGAGTGCGAAATACCCTTTTTGAGCTTTCTCAATATTCCAGGATGTGAATATAGCGAGAAAACTTAAAAGTGCTGTAAGCAGAATCATGGGGGCACTCAGACCATCAATTCCCATAAAATATTCAATATTAAAGGCGGGGATCCAGGCAAAATGCTCCTGGAGTTGAACCTCTGGACTTGAGAAATCGAAGATATATAGAATCCAGATTGCCAGAATAAGCTGGAGACCCGTAATTGCTGCTGCACCCCAGCGGATAATGTCTAACTTTTCCTTGGGGATCAGGGCAATAATCACCGCTCCAAATACTGGCAGGAAGGTTACAATGCTTAGTAAATGATTTTCCATGGCGTTAATCGACTCCTTCAGTCCTAGAATACATTGACGACATACAGCAGTGCTGAGCCGATCAATACAAAAATGAGATAATTTTGAATTTTACCAGTTTGGATGAACTTGAGAGTCCAACCCAACCATTGAAAAATGATACCGACGAAATTGACGGCACCATCCACGATGAGATCATCAGCCAGACCCACTCCCTTGGAAGTACGTTTGGTATTGCGACCCCACCCATTGATGAAATAGTGATCATAAAAGTCCAGATCAAAGCGACCAACTGCATCACATCCCTTGAGGAAGGGTCTAATGATGCCGTTGATATAGAATTCATCCATATACCACTT
>CAZDVD010000020.1:0-38500 GCA_964508765.1 uncultured Lentisphaeria bacterium | reverse complement strand
AAATTTTATGCAATAGATATACGAGTACGGAGAACAGAATACCCAGACCGGCAACCAATAGTGAGGTCACCATGGCAGGAACATGAGCTTCGTGCATGCCATGCTCAAAATGTTCAAGATCAAAAGCAGGTCCCGTCGTTACGGCACTCTCTGGTGACTGAACCACAGTGGTGAACCAACCATGATCAGATAGGGGATTCAGAGATGGTAATGTAAACATGAAAAACATGGAGAGTATCGCCAATACAATCAGGGGAATCGTCATCACTTTTGGTGATTCCTTGATATGCTCAAAGATCTTAGGCTTTTTAGCTTCTCCATAAAAGGTCATAAAAATCAGTCTGAACATATAGAAAGCAGTAATAGCTGCAGCACCGAAGCCAAAGACTGGGAGAATCCACGCGAGGTGGAGATGTGCCAGCCAGCCATCATGGACATTGGCGGCATAGGTCCAGGTACCAGCCAGAATGGCATCCTTGCTGAGAAAACCTGAAAATAGAGGTATTCCGGAAATAGCAGCGGTGGTCACCATAAAGACACCAAAGGTGATGGGCATCTTGGATCTTAAACCACCCATGTTGCGCATATCCTGAGGATCCGTTTCGTGGTCATGAAGATGATGCATACTATGGTGCATGGCATGAATTACTGAACCGGAAGCCAAAAAGAGCGCGCCCTTGAACATGGCATGCGTTACGAGGTGAAAGAATCCAGCTACATAGGCGCCAGTACCGAGAGCCATGATCATATAGCCAAGTTGACTGACAGTTGAATAGGCTAGAACCTTTTTAATGTCATTCTGTGTAATGGCAATCGTGGCAGCGTAAATGGCTGTAAACCCACCAATAAAGGCGATGGTAGCCATGGCATCAGCAGTGAGAAATGGAAAGATACGAACGGTAAGGTAAACACCAGCGGCAACCATCGTCGCGGCGTGGATCAATGCAGAAACAGGTGTAGGACCTTCCATGGCATCTGGTAACCAGACATGTAGTGGGAATTGTGCAGATTTACCAACAGCTCCCATAAAAACCAGTATACCAGCGATCGTTAAAAGTTTATGAGGATCGATACCACCGAACAGCATACCTGCATTGGCAGCCCAAACCCCGTCATGGATTCGCTCAGCAATCATCTGAAAGTTGAAAGTCCCCAGGACGGTAACAATAATAAGCATTCCAGTAAACATACCAATATCACCAATGCGGTTGGTGATGAAGGCTTTTTTGCCAGCATCGGCTGCTGAATCTTTTTCCCACCAGTGACCAATAAGCAAGTATGATGAGAGACCTACCAGTTCCCAAAAGATATAAATCATAAAGAGGCTGTTTGCCAGGACGATACCATTCATCGCAAAGGTGAATATTCCCAGGAAACCAAAATATCTGGAATAGCGTACATCTCCTGCCATATAGGCGGTTGAGTAGAGGTGCACCAGTGAGGAGATAATGGCAACCAGCACCAGCATGATCACAGTAATATTATCGATGTAAACACCAAGATCAATTTTGAATAAACCCAAATCTAACCAGCTCTGATGGAGTTCCAGGCTGAAATTGGGATCGCTTTTCGACAGCATCATGCCCAACATCACCAGCGACAAGATCAAGGTGATGAATTGAATACCTACGGAAACCCATTCCCCTTTCTTCTCCTCAAATTTTCTGAACGAGAAGATTTGAAAGACAAATGAGAGCAGCGGGAGGAACAGGATGAAAAGTGCTAATTTAATCATATCAGCTGCACCTACTGTTTAAGTGAGTTGGCTTCATCAACATTGATGTGCCCGCGATCGTTATAGAGATTCAATACAATAGCCAGAGCAACTGCAGCTTCAGCGGCAGCCAGCATAATGATAAAGACAGACATGAGGTGTCCATCCAGATTGTGAGTCACAAACTTTGAGAAGGCTACAAAGTTGATATTCGCCGCATTCAGAATGAGTTCCACACCCATGAGGATGGCAACCGCATTGCTTCGTGTGATTACTGTGTATAGCCCCAGACTAAAGAGAATGGCGCTGAGAACGAGATATGAAGATAGATGATCCATCCTATAGCTCCTTTCTGGCCAGAGTGGCAGCACCGATGAGGGCACCTAGTAGAAGGACTGAGGCGATTTCAAATAATATCAGATAATCGGTGAATAGTAAGTGTCCTATTCCAGAAACTGTTTCTGTGAAGGCCATTGGGAGTGTAGATCCAACCCAATCATGGGGTAATACTGCGGTTAGAATGATGACAGCTATTCCCAGTACTACAACCAAGCCCATTCCCTTTTGAATAGAACCCTGTGAGATCTGGGCGATAGAAATTTTGTTGGTAAGCATGATTCCAAATACCAGTAGAACCAAAATTCCACCGACATAAACCACGATCTGTGTAACTGCCAGGAAGTCAGCGTTAAGGAAAATGTAAATACCGGCGACACCTAAAAAGGTCCCCATGAGGGCAAACACCGAATGAATCAGGTTATTTCCGAATGCTACAAGTGCTGCTGATGCGACGATCAGAGCCCAGATAACCCAGAAAATGAAATCAGCCATTCTCAGTCTCCCCTTTTGAAGAATCTTCTGTATCAGTTGATGTTTCAGGTTCGGCAGTAGCCTCGGATGATGGAGGTGTTTCTACTGGAATATCTGGTGTCACAGGAATCTCCATGGAAAGATTAACCCTCACCATATCATCTTCGATTGGGGCACGATCGAGAGTTGAGCTCGTTGTTTGCGCCTGGTCTACAGGAACCTCAGGTGATTCAGTAACAACAGGTGCCTCAGAAGCGACCGATTCCATAGGTGTTGCAGTCAGGGTTTCAATTTCTAGAGCCTGCTCAGCAGCCTTTTCTGAAGCAGCTCTTTCAGCCGCGGCCTTTTTAGCTTCCATGGCAGCAGCTTTGGCTTCCGCAACTTTTTCGGCCTCAGCTTGACGTTGTGCGCGCTCTATAGGAAATACCTTGGAGAACTGATAAATCAGATGATCACGATCTCTCCAGCGTTCTTCCGGTGTCACATCAAGTTTGACATTGTCATTACTTATGAATTGATAGTCCGGGGTCATGCGAATACAATCTTCTGGACAGGGATGTGTACAGAGATCGCAAAACATACACTCACTCATATCAATGGTAAAACTGGTGACTCTTAATTTGATCTTGGTACCATTCTTCGTGGTCCCAATATCTTCTTCAGGACCCGCCTTAAAGGTTTCAATATGGATGCAATTGACTGGACAAGCACGCTCACATGCCTTACAACCGATGCAATCTTCAAAATCGACAACCAGCTTGGAACGAATAGTATTGTAACTTTCAATTTCACCGACACCAATGTTCCTGGTGGGAATGGGCCATACCTCATCAGGGTATTGCAAGGTAACGTGTTCACGGGGTCGTACAAAATACCCCAGGGTCACTTTCATCCCGTCAATCAGGGTGGTGATGGCACTGCTAATATTACTGAAATAGCTCATGTATCTATCCTAGAATTGGATTTCACCGGTGAGCCACATCCAAATGGCGACACCCATGAGATTAATTAGTGCTAAGGGTAGGAGTACTTTCCAACTCACATACATGAGTTGATCCACACGTAACCGAGGAAATGTCCAGCGGAACCACATCAACATAAAGATGATGGTACCCACCTTCATAAGCATCCAGAAAATTCCCGGGGATGCCATCCAGATGGCGAAACCAGGGAACAACCAGGCTGAAATAGTAATCACCAAGCTCAGTCCTACTGGGTAAACAGACAGGCGACTGGTCTTAGCTCGCACAAAAAGTGTCCACATGATAGCCACAAGGGTAATGATGGAAAAGCCAATCTGTGTACCTCGATAATCAGCGAAAGGACTCTGCCATCCACCGAGGAAAACAATGGCTACCAGGAATGCCACCAGTGTAGCATTGGCGTATTCAGATAAAAAGAATAACGCCCATCTCAGTCCTGAAAATTCAGTCATAAAACCAGCAACCAACTCTGATTCAGACTCTGGAATATCAAAAGGGGTTCGATTAATCTCAGCAGTGGCCCCGATGAGATAGACAAAGAACGCCATAAATAGAAAAGGATTATGGAAAATGAACCAATTAGGCAGTGGGATAGGTATCCAATGGAATAGATTGCTTGTACCACCCTGAGCCTCAATAATGGTTTGAAGATTCAGACTTCCCACGACAGCAACCACAGCAATCAAAGTGATTCCCACAGGGATTTCATATGAGATGATCTGAGCTGCTGAACGCATGGCACCATAGAGTGACCATTTATTATTGGAAGCCCAACCGGACATAACTATACCCAGCACCACAATGGATGAGATGGATACGACATAGAAGAGGCCAATATTCATATTGGCTGCCAGGAGGGTGTCAGAGAATGGAATAGCGGCAAAAGTCACCACAGAGGCAACCAGAATGACCCAGGGTCCCACAACAAACAGGACCTTATCAGCCATTTTGGGGATAATGTCTTCTTTTTGTAGAAGTTTCAGGGCATCAGCTACCGTTTGCAGCGTACCAAATTTTCCAACGCGCATAGGTCCCAAACGAACCTGCATGAAGGCAGAAACTTTCCGCTCGATATAGACCAGAACAATGGCGTTCAGTGCCACGAAGACAAAGATCAGGGCAGCAACGACAAATAGAGATAGCCCCCAGGCCACAGAATTACCCATACCTGATAGGATGTCAAACGAGAGGATCCAGTTAGCAAGTAATTGTATCATTTAGCGATCAATCTCCCCTAGTACAATGTCCAGACTTCCGAGAATCGCGATGACATCGGAGATCATCCAGCCCTGGCCAATTTCGTTAATAACACTGAGGTTTGAGAATGCCGGGGAACGCATCTTGAGACGCACCGGTACATTTTTGCCATTGCTGACGATGTAATAGCCTAATTCTCCGCGGGGATTTTCACTGCGGAAGTAGATTTCACCCTTGGGAGGACGAATACGGCGTGGAATAGCAGATTTCACATCACCTTCAACTGGCAGTTGATCCAGCGCCTGACGAATGATTTTTGCACTTTCAGTCATTTCAAGTACGCGAACATAGTATCTATCCCAGCTATCACCGATCGTTCCCTGGAGACCCTGACCAAGTGGAACATTAAAGTCAAAGCGATCATAAATTGAATAAGGTTCCGTACGGCGGATATCGATGTTCACACCGGAAGCTCTGAGACATGGACCAGTCACACCATAATTGATGGCTACTTCAGGTGTCATCACACCAATATCAGCAGCTCTTTCAATAAAGATTTTATTGCCGGTCAGGATATGATTGTATTCAGCAACGTGCTCATCAAAGGCATCGAGGAATTCATAGGTTTTTTCAACAAATCCCGGGGGGACATCGTGGGCCAGGCCACCAATCCAGATATAATTGTATAAGAGACGAGCGCCGGATGCCATTTCGAATAAATCGAGAATAAGTTCACGCTCACGGAAACAATAGATAAAAGGTGTGATGGCACCCACATCGAGACCGAATGTTCCCAGAGCCACAAGGTGGCTGGCAATTCTTTGAAGTTCGGCGAAGATGACACGAAGATATTCAACACGTTCAGGCAGTTCAATACCCATCATCTTTTCAACTGTCATGGCATAGCCATGTTCACTACCCATCGCAGCCAAATAATCACAACGTCCTGTAAAAGGAGTGATCATCTGGTATTCAAGGTTTTCAGCATGTTTCTCGAACGAGCGGTGCAAGTATCCAATGACGGGTTCGATATGAGAAACAATCTCACCATCTGTCCGCAATTTCAGCCTTAACACCCCGTGAGTACTGGGATGCTGAGGTCCCATATTGAGAACCATTTCTTCAGCGTGAAGGCGACCCATTATTTCACCTTCTCAATGCGCATTCCACGGTAGAACTCCGCTGGCACATAATCTTTTCTCAGAGGATAGCCTTCCCAGTCGTCTTCCAGAAGAATGCGTTTCAAATTGGGATGACCCTCAAAATTGATTCCATATAAATCGAAAGCTTCACGTTCATGCCAATCAGCAGTTCTATGAATTTCAGCAATACTGGCAACTCTAGGTTCTTCTCTGGATGTGAATGCTTTTAAGGTGATATAGTGTTTGAGCTCAGTTGAGTATAAATGATATATCACGCTCAACTCTGATTCACCATCAGGATCATGACCAGCCAGATTCATGAGTGAATCAAATTGAAACCTCTCATCATCCTTGAGATAGGTCACCATCTTAGCGACTGAGGTTGGATCAACCACAACAGTAGGATTGTGTGTACCTTCCTCCATAAATTCGATAACCTTGTCGCCGAATTTTTTGGAAAGGTCTGCGTAAATTTCTTGCTCAATCACGTCAGTCTTCTTTCTTTTCCAGAATATGTTCTTCACGCATTTTCTTTTGAAGATGCATGAGACCTTCTATAAGCGCCTCTGGCCGAGGTGGACAACCTGGAATGTATATATCAACAGGAATAATTTGATCTACTCCTTTAAGCACATGATAACCGTGTTGCCAATATGGACCACCTGAGTTGGCACAGGAGCCCATGGAGATGACATATTTTGGCTCCGCCATTTGCTCATAGAGACGCTTGACTCGTGTAGCCATTTTCAAGGTGACAGTTCCAGCAACAATCATCACATCAGCCTGACGAGGCGATGATCGAGGCATGGCGCCAAAACGTTCCAGGTCATGACGGGCGGCTGCGGCTGACATCATTTCGATGGCACAGCAGGCCAGTCCAAACTGGAAATACCATTCTGAACCGGAGCGTGACCAGTTCAGCAGTTTATCAAGAGAAGTAATGAGAATATTCTCATTAAATTTATGGTTTAACGCACCCATTTATTTGGTCTCCGCTTCGTGAAGCCTGGACGCAGAGTAGCGACCGGTGCCATATTTCAGTTTCATTTTTACCCAATCCAGATCACCCTTGACCCAGACATAGGCAAGACCCACAATCAAAATCAACATAAAGATAAATACCTCTACAAAGGTAAGAAAACCCATATCTTTGAAGACCACTGCCCATGGAAAAAGGAAGACAACTTCAACATCAAAAATGATAAAAATAAGGGCAATGACATAGAAGCGAATGTTGAACTGAAGCCAACCTTCTCCCTCTGGTTCCTCACCGCACTCATAGGTATCCATTTTTAAATCGGTTTTATTATTGGGGGATATCAGCTTTTGAATGATAAAGCCGCAATACATAAGGCCGAAGGCTACAGCACCAAAGGCTAAGGCGATTCCGTAATGTTCATGCATGATCTCTAAAGTGCCCTTTCTTTCAACATTGGTCCGCCAATATAGACGGTACCCCAAGTCTCTTCAAGAACCGAATCCCGCCCATTGATAGGTATAGATTCCCAATCATTTTCCTATGGGCCAGCTGTGGCAATCTCCATACCACAGTATTTGATTAAAGCATTTAATGCAACACTTAAATATATTGGATCAGGCTTCCTGCTTTGAAAGCTTTTCCTGCTCCTGTGCGTCGACCACGGCAATGGCAGTCATATTGGCCACATCCTGGACACTGGTGGAGCCTACTTGAAGGATATGAACTGGTTTTTCCATTCCCACCAGAATAGGACCAATGGCTTCTGCCCCACTCAAACGATGGACAAGTTTATAGCTGATGTTGCTTGATTGGAGATCAGGGAAAATCAAAACATTAGCAGAACCCTGCAACTTGCTGAAGGGATAGTGCTCTTTTTGAATCTCAGGCATGATAGCCAGATCAGCATTCATTTCTCCATCAATCATCAAATCCAGATCTTTCTCTCTAACCAATCGAACTGCTTCACTCATCTTTTGTGCATGGGGATGTTTGGATGATCCAAAATTTGAGAAACTTAGCATAGCAACACGAGGAGTAATTCTCCAGCGTCTGGCTTCTTCAGCTGCCATAAGTGCTATTTCAGAAAGTACCTCAGCAGAAGGATCAATATTGACTGAAACATCTGCAAATATCTTCATACCCTCTTTAAAAATGAGCAGGAATAAACCAGCCACATGCTGCATATCTTTTCGGGGTTTGATGATTTGAAGCACAGGTCGCAGGGCATCTGGATATTGCTGGGTAATCCCGGAAATCATGGCATCGGCCTCACCCATGTGCAGCATCATAGCAGCAAATGAGTAACGTCTATCCATAAAACGCTTGGCACCACTCAGGGTCACACCCTTGCGTTGTCTCATTTTATAAAATTCGTCGATAAATTCCTGACGTCGCTCACATTTGACAGGATCTACTAATTCCACTCCCTCGAGTGAAATATTCAAATCCTTAGCGATGGCACGGATTTTCTTTTTACGACCTACTAAAACAGGTTTGGCAATCCCTTCTTGAAGAATAAGGTGACTTGCTCGAATAATACGTGGATTTTCACCTTCGGGATAGATCACTCGCTTAGGAGCTGCCTTGGCTCGATTGTAAAGTCCTCGCATAAACTCGCGACCCTTTCCAAGACGGGCTTCCAGTTCTTCTCTGTACTTATCAAGGTCAAGTTCGCGCTTAGCCACACCTGTTTTGATGGCAGCTTCAGCCACAGCAACAGATTCCCACAGGAGGACACGAGGATCGAAAGGTTTTGGAATGAGATAGTCACGACCGAATTCGAGCTGATCAAGGCCATAAATCTGCATGACTTCATCTGGTGTATCTTCCTTGGCCAGAGCAGCAAGGGCCAGTGTAGCTGCTACCTTCATTTCTTCATTAATTGTGGTGGCCTGCACATCCAAAGCTCCCCTAAATATGAAAGGGAAACCCAGGACATTGTTCACCTGGTTGGGGTAGTCAGATCGACCCGTTCCCATGATGGCATCAGGGCGGGCAGCCATGGCATCCGGATAGGTAATTTCTGGATCAGGATTGGCCATGGCAAAAATGATGGGGTTGGGAGCCATCGTTTTTAAATCATCGCCGACGATGATGTCTTTCTTCGACAGACCAATGAATACGTCAGCCCCTGCCAGCGCCTCCTGAAGGGTTCGGTGTTTGGTATCATTGACGAAGGGAAGCTTGTATTCATTCATTCCGTCGCTGCGTCCCTTGTAAATTACACCACGGGAATCACACATGATTAGATTCTCACGACGGGCACCCATGCGGATATAATGTTCACTACAGGACAGTGCCGAAGCACCTGCACCTGAAACCACAATTTTGATATTCTCCATTTTCTTTTCTGCCACCTCAACTGCATTAAGGAGCGCAGCCGCTGAAATGATAGCCGTTCCATGCTGATCATCATGAAACACCGGAATATTCATTTCTTCCCGAAGTTTTTTCTCGATGTAAAAACATTCAGGGGATTTGATATCCTCCAGATTGATACCACCAAAAGTGGGTTCCAATAATTTGACAGCATCAATAAATTTATCAGGATCTTCCGTATCAACTTCCAAATCGAAGACATCGATATCTGCGAATCTCTTAAACAGAACACCCTTGCCTTCCATGACAGGCTTACCGGCGAGCGCACCAATATTTCCCAAACCAAGAACGGCTGTGCCATTCGAGATTACTGCTACCAAATTCCCTTTGGCAGTGTACTCATTCGCAAGGGCTGGGTTGTCAGCAATTTCCAAACAGGGGTAAGCTACCCCTGGTGAATACGCCAGGCTCAGATCTCTTTGCGTGGCAAATGGCTTCGTCGCCGTAACTTCAATTTTTCCTTTACGGATTCCCATGCTGTGATAAGCGAGAGCATCTTTCTTTGTAATCATATAAACCTATTCAAAATCAAGATGACACCTCCAAAGAAGATGTCATCTGTTTAAAAAACGTATGTTATTTGACTGGTACTATTGGGGCTATTCCCAGAAGCCCTTGAGTGCTGCCAGACCTTCCTGAATCTGATCCACATTAATACCACTATAGGCAAAACGAATAAAGACTTTGTCTTCACCCGGCAAGGGTCTACCAAAATGCTCACGAGAGCAGAAGGACACCCCTGTTTCATAAAGGGCATCCAGGCGGAATTTTGAAGAATCCTTATAACCTTTCCGCTTGAATATATCCGTCACATCGGGGAATAAATAGAATGTAGTCTCTGGCTTGGAAACTTTTACACCATCAATAGCCAGAAGTGCATCCATCAGAGCATCACGACGAAGTTTCAGTTCATCCAGTATATCAGTTTGCGGTCCTGAAGGTCCCTTTAGACAGGCCAGGCCAGCTATCTGAACAAAATGATTGGAGCAAGACTCCTGATTCGTGTTGAATTTGGAGATGGCTTCAATCACATCCTTGGGTCCAGCAGCACAGCCCAAACGCCAACCCGTCATGGCGAATTTCTTTGAAAAAGTATACAGAATGACCGTCCGCTCGACCATACCTGGCAAGGAGGCAATACTTTTACTTCGACCGCTATAGCGAACATCGAAATAGGCTTCATCGGACAAAACCCAGAGATCATGTTTGATGGCAAGATCGGCCACCCACTTCATTTCATCCTCAGTAGATTCCGCACCAATGGGATTCTGATAGTTGTTGTAAATAAATACCGTTGTCTTATCAGTAATCTGACGCTCAACTTCCTCCCGATTCATTGCGAATCCAGTCTCAGTTGTCACATAACCATAAGGCAAGGCTTTCCCACCGAGAAATTCAATCTGAGATTCGTAAATAGGATAACCAGGATTTGGATACAAGGCTTCTGCACCCTCTTCCAAAAGCGCAGCTAAAAATTTACCAATAACTGGTTTCCCACCAGGTTGAACTGAAATGTTCTCTGCACTAAGATTGAGACCCCGGGACATACCAATATCCTGGGCCAGAGCTTCGCGCAGGGGCAAAATGCCAGGACCTGGAGCGTAGCCCGTTTTTCCATCGCGAGCGGCTTTCATAGCAGCATCCCTGATGTATTCAGGTGTGGTGATATTCATGTCTCCCAAATGGAATGGATAAACCTTGTTTCCCTTGGCAGACCAGGCTGCCGCATCGGCACCCACTGCGAAGGCGGTCTCTGTTCCCAGACGGCCGTAACGATTTGCAAATTTTCTCATTTTATACCTCTATAGTGATCGTCGGGATGTTAAATCATACCCAGGCGTTTCATACGAGACTCACGATCGTTGGCGAAGCGTTCGATACCTTCCAGCAACCATCGTTCTGAAAGATGGGCTTCTTCTATCACTTCTTCCAGCGAACCACCAGATCTCCAATTGTCATCCCAGTCAGCAGTCATGGCATATTCGATTGAAAGACGGTTGCCTGTCCAATCTTGCATGGCTACAGCGGATCCATTGGTGATAAAAGTTGAATTTAACCAATCTGTATCACTGACCATTTCCTGACGATAAGCTTCAGACTGTACCGCAAATAGCTGCGGGCTGCTGGCAGCAACCAGTTTTACGTTCAATCCGCGTTTATCCAATTCAGGTAACAACTTAAGTACATTAGCAGTTGTTGCGGTTCCCTGTACAAAGATGGTACCCATCTTTGGCCGATCAGATTTGTAGTCGCGGATGATATAAGCACCTCTAGCAGCATCCATATAGGAAGCCATGCCCAATTTCTTACGATCTGGCACTTCAACACCAGGCCGGGTCAGATGGAGAGCAATCACAGGAGCATCCATTCCCAGAGCGGCTGTGAGCATAGGAGCCACTTCATTGTGTTCCCAGGGGTACAAATTGATGGATTTGCCCTTTGGAAAGAGCTGGGTAACTGCAGGTGAATAGATTCCAAAATGTGTACGCGAATCTTCAGCAGTTTCTGGTCCAGAGTGACCTGCCACCCAGATAACCTTACCTAATTTTACATCGGCATCCTGAACCATTTGGCTGAAAATCCTGAAGGGACCATATTTTAGATAAGAGAATGAGCCATAGGTAGAACAGGCAGCAAAGAAACCATTGAAATCTTCTTCTGGAGTTTTGGAGAAATTCGTTGCAGCAATACCAGTACAGATACCCGCATTGGCAAATTCAGTAATTGCCTGAGGCAGCATGGTGCCTTTGAGGTTGTCCTTGCGGTCATAAAATCCATATCCTGGAGTATCACCAAAAGGTTTTCCAAAACCAGAAATATTGGTTGAATCAGCCAAATCAGCGGACATAGCCAGCACCAGTGGTCGACCATAATTTTTACTTACATAGGCATTCAAATAGGCTGCATACTTTGCGAAACCACCACGATTGGGAGCCACTTCACCAGGCTGCACAAATAGTTCTGATGGTAAAGCGTTTAGATCAGTTAATACGGGATCATTCAAGGGGTTCTTAGAGGTATCAATCCAGACGCGTTCATTGTCATCCGGTACGCTTTCACCCAACTCAACCAGGCGATCTGCCAGATAGTTAAGCAATTCAGGATCCTGGTCAAAAACCTTAAATACTTTTTCCATATTGATGCGAGCTTGATCTGTCCGTTCAGCTTTGGTATCTGGTCCTGCTTCCCCCATCCCGTCAAACTGGATTCCGTATTTATCGGTAAATTCTTGTTTCGTCTGCCAGTAGATTGGACTATTAAATTTGTGGGCTGCACCATGTGATTTGTTGTCATAGACACCATAGCCACGACCTTTGCGGGTTTTAAACCAGGCCATAGCAGGAGCACCTTCTGAATTTTCATCAAAGGCCATTTCCTGGAGAGCCCCATTGGTACTCTCCCAATCCGAACCATCCTCTGCACCAAAGACACGCCAGCCGTGGGGGGCAAACCAATCTTTGGGAGTTCCATACACAACGGATGAGAAAGGACGATCATCAATTCCGAAATCATTCCAATCCACTAGAAAGTGGAGATTACCCAAACCCAGTCCATAGGCTGAATTGAGGGATTCATGGGTCACACCGGGAGTCAAGCCACCTTCACCTTCAACAGCAAATACACGGACATCTTCAGCGCCGGCATATTTGAGTGCCATGGCTTCACCAACAGCAACGGGCATCCCGTGACCGGAAGGTCCAGTGTTGGCTTTAAAGATATTGGTTTTGCCAGCCATCTCAGCATGTCCAGGAAGTCCACCCTTATTTCTCAAGGTCAGGAGATCCTCCCAGGTTAAAACACGATTGGCAGGACCAAGATTATAGCGTTCATCATGGGTCTCTGCGTATTTGCGACGTAGAGATTCATTGAGAACTGCGAGAAGGGCATAGACTCCGGGGACGACATGTCCTGCAGACAGGATGAACTTATCACCAAAACGTTTCTGAGGATTCCTGATATCCCAGCGCATTGATCCACCCAGAAAAAGTGAAACGAACATATGTACCTTGGATCTTGAACCTCCAGGATGACCGCTTTGCCTTAGATTGAGCATCATGTCAATCAATTGGTCGGTCATATCCTTGATTTTTTCCCATTTGGGATAAATTTCTGGTGCTACTCGCAGTTTTGATGTCTCGTTTGTCATGCTTCCCTCATTAAAATCTAAAAATTTATGGCTCTGAGCGTGATTATAGCTTTAGATCCGTCAAATTCTTTGAACGCAAGACCTTCGACATGGCGGCTTGAGCTTCTTCCCACACATTGTGCATTCCACATTCATCCAGGAATTCACAGGTTGAATCTTCCAGAAGACATTCGTTCAATGCCAGGGGTCCTTCAAGAGCCTCCACCACTTCGAGAATGGTAATCTCCTTTGGATCACGTGCTAAACGAACGCCACCTGAGACACCACGTGTGCTATTTATTATCCCCTGTTGTACCAGAGGTTTGAACAATTTTCTAAGAAATGGCTCGGGAATTTTTTTGTTTTCTGAGATATCACCGATACTGATCCGGCTCTTATCTCCATTTTCGACCAGATACCTGACGGCTCTTAGTCCATATTCCCCAGCTTTAGTCAATCGAATCACAATATGGCTCCTTGTTTCATTAACCAGTGAAATTTCCCGAAATTGGGTGCTACTACATCAAACTACTATTTGTGAGAATATTACTCTTAATAGCGAGAAATCCCAGTTGAACTTTATATAATTTAGAGAATATTTCCAATTGGATCTGTCCGTGAGAGAGGACTATTCCTCAGCGGTTGAACTACCCTTTTGAATAATCAAGGCTATACCAGCTAGGCTGGCGATGAGACCCAGCCCCAGAAAAAAGATGTCAAAGGCATCTGCTGCGCCACCCAGAATATTCATCCATGCTTCTCCCAGGGAGATTGCACCGACAATCAATGCTGAGTATCCGACCTTTTTTTCTTCCTTCATAACTTCCTATCATCTTGATTAAAATTTCTCGTTGCGATGACTTAAGGGCAAATATGTTGCCAAACCATGAGACACAGGTCATTAACCCTCATAATGCGGTGAAAATTAACCTGAACTATGGCCGAAGATTATTTCAGGATGGAAAGTTTTTGAGAGAAGCTTCCATGTCCGAGTGAAGTAAGCTGAATGATATAGAGTCCTGAACCAAGACTGATTCCCTGGTTATCCTTCCCGTTCCATTGGAATTCATGTACAGATGCTGTCTCGTGGTGCAAGGACATCGAGTATACTTCCCTACCCCGAAGATCGTAGATGGATAAGCTCCCATTAAAATTGGCACCCGTGGCATATGGAATATTGACTTCACTATTGAAAGGATTTGGGTAGGCTGAGAGCAGTTTAAAGGATTCAGGATAGTAACCTCCATCTACATTGGCTATCTGGCTGGCACTTTTTAGTATCCACTCATTTTCGTCAAAAGTAAGTTCAGTTGGGAGGAAATTAAGGGTGATATTGAAATCCTGGGCTCTTAGCGAATCCCAGATCATCATGTTTACCTCATTGCTCCCATCGCTAAAGCTTAGATCGATTGGCATCTTAAAAGTTGGCAATGAGCTGCTTTGGATTTGATCAACATGGACGGTCACTTGTGAATTCCCAAATTCATCCGGTCCATTGGCGCTCCACCACCATCTGTAGGATGGTCTACCTATACCGTATATCCATTGGTCGAAAAACCATTCAAGATCCTGACCCCATACGACCTCAGCCACCCCCTGGAAATCTTCAGTGGAGGCATGACTATATAGAAAGGCAGCCCTGTATTGAGCCAGAGTTTCGAAGAAATTCTCATCCCCAATCACATGTCGCAACATGTGCAAGGTCCAGGCTCCTTTACCGTAAACGATATAATCGAATATGGACCACACACTGCTGGTATCTGAGCGGTAAATGGATCCCGAATAATTCATGTCTTTGCTGGCCATGTGAGCATGATAGGCATTATCATCGATTTTCTCACCCCAGTACAGGGCCTCTGAATAGGTGGCAAAGCCCTCATTGATCCAGATGTGATGGAAATTGCTGCAGGTGACCATATCACCCCACCATTGATGCGCTAATTCGTGGGCGATAGTATTTTCACTGGAGGACCCCATACTTGAGCAGGTTTGATGCTCCATGGCACCCCCCCAGCTAAACTGAGCCATCCCGTATTTTTCTTCTGAGTAGGGATATTTACCATAAGCCTCGCTAAAGATACCAATCATGTTTGCCGTGAGATTCCATCGATCAATATTATCGTTGGTTGCATAACTGGGATACATCCAGTATTCCAATGGCATGGAATCACCTTCTGCAAAATGATAGGTTTCGGTCCAATATTTGTATTCGGTGATGGCCAATGAAATCAAGTAGGTAGTAACTGGATATTTATGTTCCCAGATCCAGGTCTTAGTGCCATCACTATTATCTACTTCTGAAGTGAGCAAGCCATTGGCCACGGCGGTATAAGTTTCATCCACTTTAATGCTGATCCGTACGGAATCCGCTTTATCTGTAGGTACATCTTTACAGGGCCACCAGGTCCGGGCACCATAGGGTTCACTCAGGGTTGAGATCATGGGAATACCACTCTGGGTCCCAAATTTGAAGGCCTGGAATCCACTCTCCATCGGGTGTCCATGATAGGCAACGCCTACTACGACTGGTTCATCTATGGCATAAATTCCATCTAGAGTAATACTGAGAATATCAGAGGCATGGTTAAATACAGCACCGTTCATGTATATGGAATCTACGCTAAGGATGGAGCTGAGGTCCAGTTGGATACTTTCCAAATCTGGCGTCTTTGGGGTGAAATATATTTCCACCTTTCCTGTCACAATTTCTGTCTCGATATCAATGTCCAGATCCAAATTGTAATAATGAACATCCCAGTCCCATACATCTGCTCTCAATGCTGCCTTGGCCATGCGGTCATAATGACCAGCCATTTCTGCAAGAGGCTTACAGGGTACATTGGTGTTTTCATAAACCTGGGCAACGGCTGTACTCAATAAAAGGATACTAAATAAATATGTGAAGCGTTTCATAATTCCCTCAAAATTTGTTACTGGAAAATAGGTCTCTTAACTCAGCCATGCAATATATCTCAGTCCAAATACAGTAAAGAATTAATGAGAATAATCTGAAGTAAGGATGCCTTGATCAAGACTAAAAACACAAAGCACGGGAAAAGCCCGTGCTTTGAAATCTAACCTGTATGAAGGGGTCGACTACATCGGCCAAAAATTTGAGTCATTCCAGACTTCCTGTCTAAAATCTTCCTCCAAAGCCATGAGCTTTTGGTGATGATCAAGCTCCCAGTCAGTCAACCAGGTAAAAAGCTGCTTGATATCAGGATCAGTAGCAGCTTGCTCCTCCTTCTGGTAGAATTTGAAAGCACGTTCCTCCAGTGTGAGCGCAATACTAATTGCTGAGGAATCAAAATTGCTATTTCTTAATTCCATGAGAAATGATTTATCAATAATGGGATCCTGAAAACCGAACTGTAACTCTTCTTCAGAGGGTAAGATCACCTTTCCCTCATCCAAATGACGCTTAAAAGTCAATTGAAGGATTTTCAAGTGATGCGCTTCTTCTTTGACCATATGCTCAAAGAGTTCCTTAGCTACAGGCGATGTGGCCGTCTTGGCAGCCATGGCAAAAAACTCTTTACCATTCATTTCTAAGAGGATGGCTCGTTTAAGCACATCCTGTACGGACTTAAATTCAGATGATTGTTCAGCGGCGTTCACAACATTACTCCCCGTCTTTGGATGAATCTTCAATATCTTCTGCATCTTCGCCTGCTTCCCTGGCGAGTTCTGCTTTCTGTTCCATGCGGTAAATCGCGCAATGCTCAATTTCCGAATCGCGAAAACTGGTTAAAGGATTGTAGTCAGCTCTAAAGCGGTTTTCACATGCTTCTGCGGCATCGGGACCTGCAGGACACTCGATGTCATACACAGGACAAAAGCCTTTGCGTTGCTCTGATTTATTTGATGTCATCATTTATCTTCCTATAACCTTAAGTTTAGGTGAGAACACAAATTATAGCACTGCTATCCCATAATATAATCATGACGTGTAAAGAAATTGGTATTGCTTGTAAAAAAAAGCGGGACCCGAAAATTCGAGTCCCGCAATCAGACAGTAATTTAGTTAGAGCTTAGTATTGGCCTGAAAATCCAGCAGAGTACGCATATAGTTATCACGTACGATGGTTTTGGGATCAGGACGATGGATCAGACTCATACTCCCCTTCATCTGGGAGATACTCTGATATTCATTCTCATTCATCCAGCTAATTAAATCCTCATTAATCTTGTTGATCACCTCAGGACCATGAGCCATGAGGGCAGAGGTTAACTGGGTGATATCAGCACCTGACATGACGAGCTTGAGAACATCACTGGCACTGTGCACACCCGTGCTGGCGGCAAAACTCAGATTCACATTGCCACGCAGGATAGAGATCCAGCGCATTGGCAGGCGAATGTCCCGGCTATGGCTCAATTGGATTTTCCGTTTTGTTTCCAGCTTTTCCAGGTCAATATCGGGATGATAAAAACGGTTGAACATAACCAGCGCATCAGCGCCAGCACCTTCAAGTGCTTTTGCCATAGCTGGTAGTGAACTAAAACGAGAGCCGATTTTCACGGCAATGGGAATATTCACATTGGATTTCACCCAACTGACGATATCAATGTAGCGTTTTTCCACATCAGCGCTGGTTTCATTAAAATCTACGGGAAGATAATGGATATTCAATTCCAGCCCGTCAGCTCCTGCCTGCTCTATTTTCTTGGCATATTCCATCCAACCACCAGGAGTATTGCCATTCAGGCTAGCGATGATTGGGATATCCACACCAGCTTTGATCTTCCTGACATTTTCCAGATATTCATCTGGTCCTGCTTTAAACTCATGTGCATCTGGAAAGAAGCTCAGAGATTCAGCGAAAGAGTCAGTTCCATACTCAGTGAAATATTCCAGAGAGCTGTCTTGCTTTTCGATCTGCTCTTCAAATAATGAAAAGAGAACAACCGCTGAAGCTCCATTGTCTTCCAGCACTTTGATGCTATCCAACTTTTCAGTTAACGGTGAAGCAGAGGGAACTAAAGGATTCTTTAATTCCAAGCCCATATATTTTGTACTTAGACGCATATCATTTATTCCTTTATGATCTTCACTTAAGCTTCATCGTAAGACATGGCTGCAAGTTTAGCATAATACTCATACTTTTTCTTGGCGGCGACATCAGACGCTTCTATATATTTTGCTGACAATTCTGGGTCAATACGGCTCAGAATAGTAAACCTGGTTTCATTCATGGAATATTCACGCACATGCTTTTTAGGAGGTTTGGAGTCCAGTTTGAGTGGATTCTTACCTTCTAAGGCCAGCATTGGGTTGTAGCGGTACAGTGTCCAATATCCACTATCGACGGCCAGTTTCTGTTGATTCATACCCTTGGCCATATCAATTCCATGTGCTATACACTGGCTGTAGGCAACAATAAGCGATGGACCTTCATAGGCCTCAGCCTCCATGAAGGCACGTACTGTCTGTGCATCACTGGCACCCATGGCTACCGAAGCGACATAGACATTTTTGTAGCTCATAGCCATCATACCGAGATCTTTTTTCTCAGATGGTTTTCCAGCAGCGGCAAATTTCGCCACAGCACCCAGAGGTGTAGATTTAGATTTCTGGCCACCCGTATTTGAATAGACCTCAGTATCCAGAACCAGAATGTTCACATTCTTGCCTGAAGCGAGGACATGATCTAGGCCACCATAACCAATATCGTAGGCCCAGCCGTCTCCACCCATGATCCAGACACTCTTCTTAACCAGGTTATCAGCCACGGAAAGCAGCTGTTTGCTGAGAGGAGTATCCAGTTTTTCAACAATATCAGTCATTTCTTTGACGCGCATACGTTGTTCAAAAATCTCAGGCTCATTGGCTTGGGATGCATTGACAATTGCACTGACCAACTCAACTCCAATATCATCTTTCAACAGAGTCATGAGTTCTTTGGCATGTTCCTCGTGCTTGTCGATGGTCAGGCGGTAACCCAGACCAAACTCAGCATTGTCTTCAAAGAGAGAGTTATTCCAGGTAGGTCCCCGTCCAGCTTTATTGGTAGACCATGGTGTGGTCGGCAGGTTGCCACCATAAATAGATGAACAACCCGTGGCATTGGCAATCACCATACGATCCCCAAATAATTGGGAGGTAAGTTTCACATAGGGAGTTTCACCACAACCAGCACAGGCGCCTGAGAACTCAAACAGCGGCTGTAGGAGTTGGGCACCTTTAACTGTGTCATGTCTTACGCTACTGCGATCAACTTCAGGAAGCTCTGTGAAAAAAGCCCAGTTGGCACGTTCTGCTTCACGGAGTGGACGCTGCTCAGCCATGTTAATAGCTTTACGACTGAGATTTGTCTTATCGCGGGCGGGACAAACTTCAACACACAAGTTACAACCTGTACAATCCTCTACCGCTACCTGGAGGATATACTGTGATCCGGCTTCCCATTCTTTACCCTTGGCATTAGTATGCTTAATCGACTCAGGAGCATCATCGAAGGCTTTCTCATCTGTCACTTTTGGACGAATGGCAGCATGTGGACAAACCATGGCACACTTGTTACACTGGATACATATGTTTGGTTCCCAGACAGGAACTTCGAGAGCAATATTTCTCTTTTCCCACTGGGTGGTTCCAGTTGGCCAGGTACCATCATTTGGAATGGCGCTTACAGGAAGGTCATCACCACGACCGGCAATGATTTCTGCAGTCACCTTCTGAACAAATTCCGGGGCTGCTTCAGGAACAATCAGACGCAGAGCGTCGCTTCCATTCAATGTATCCGGGACGTCGACTTCAAAAAGATTGGAGACAGATTGATCAACAGCGTGGTAGTTTTTCTCTACTACTGCATCACCCTTCTTACCATAGGTCTTTTTAATGGCCTCTTTGATCTTCGCAATGGATTCATCCTTGGGGAGAATACCAGAAATAGCGAAGAAACAGGTTTGCATAATGGTGTTGATGCGCAGACCCATACCTGTTTCGCGGGCCACCGTAACCGCATCAATCACGTAAAATTTCAGTTTCTTATCAATGATTTGCTTCTGATACTTGCGTGAAAGAGCACCCCAGATTTCATCTTTGTTTAAATGACTATTAAGCAAGAAGGTAGCACCCTCTTCAGCCGTATCCAGGATATCAAACTTTTCCAGTAATTCATACTGATGACAGGCAATAAAATTGGCATGATCAATCAGGTAAGTTGATTTTATTTCGTCCTTACCAAAGCGAAGGTGAGAGGTGGTGGTACTTCCAGATTTCTTGGAATCATATACAAAGTAGCCCTGAGCAAAATTGTCAGTGCCTTCACCAATAATCTTGATTGAGTTTTTGTTGGCACCTACGGTTCCATCAGAACCCAAACCATAGAAGAGACCGCGGAACACTTTTCCCTTGGAAGTTCTGTAATTTGAATCATACGTGAGGGATGTAAATGAAACATCATCATTGATACCAATGGTGAAATGATTTTTGGGTCTATCAGCAATGAGATTGTCGTAAACACCTTTGATCATTGCAGGTGTGAACTCTTTTGAAGAAAGACCATAGCGCCCTCCAACAATAATAGGCATCTCATCAAACTGATAATAGTCTTCAGTTTTGGCTTCGGCAAAAGCTGTAATCACATCCTGATACATGGGTTCGCCGGCACCACCTGGCTCTTTGGTTCTATCAAGAACGGCAATCTTTTTGACTGAGGCAGGTAGTGAGGAGATGAAATGTTTAATTGAAAAAGGTCTGAAAAGTCTAATTTTGACCATACCGACTTTTTCACCCTCTGCGATCATCTGTGTTACCGTCTCTTCGACAGCTTCTGCTCCAGAGCCCATGATAATGATGACGCGTTCAGCATCTTCAGCACCGACATAATCGAATAAGTGATAGTCACGACCAACAATTTTAGCAAAGCGATCCATGGTCTTCTGTACCAATTCTGGGGCGGCTTCATAATAGGGATTCACTGTTTCGCGCCCCTGGAAGAATACGTCAGGATTCTGAGCAGTTCCGCGGAGAACTGGGTTGTTGGGATTCATACCGCGTGACCGGTGTGCAATCACCCATTCATCATCAATCATACCTTTAATATCATCATCACTGAGCTGCTCAATTTTCATTACTTCGTGTGAGGTACGAAAACCATCAAAAAAGTGGATGAAGGGCACTCTGGTTTGCAGAGTGGCTGACTGAGCAATCAATGCGCAATCCATGACTTCCTGAACTGAGTTTGCAGCCAACATTCCCCAACCAGTGCCACGTGTGGCCATCACATCAGAGTGATCACCAAAAATGGATAGTGCTTGAGCGGCAAGAGACCGAGCTGATACATGAAATACTGTTGCGGTTAATTCACCAGCAATCTTATACATGTTGGGGATCATGAGAAGCAAGCCCTGAGAGGCTGTGAATGTAGTGGTCAATGCACCAGTCTGAAGAGCACCGTGGACTGCTCCAGCAGCTCCACCTTCACTTTGCATTTCTTCTACAGTGGGAATTGTACCCCAGATATTTTTTCTTCCCTGTGCGCTAAAGGCATCAGCCAACTCACCCATGTTTGATGAGGGGGTGATGGGGTAGATAGCGCAAATTTCGTTTGTTTTGTGGGCAATGTATGCAGCAGCTTCATTCCCGTCGATGGTTACCATCTTACGTGTCATTTATTTCTCCTGTGTATGGCGAGTAGATTTAATCCTGAGAATTGTTCGTAAAACATCACAATAAACTTATGTAAATATCATGCCAAAAGAAGCCCTCTGGAGATTAATTTTTGCTTATATGATGATTTTTATCTCCGAGGGACAAATATATACCCAGAGAGGTAGTCTGAAGGTCTATTTCAGATAAACGAAGGACCCACTTCCCATGTATCCATGCTGGGAAAAAAGAGAGTAGTAGTATAGCCCCCCACCGAGATTGCTGTCAAGCAGATCAATAGCCAGCTGCTGATGCCCTGGTCCAAGATATCCAAACTCCAGCGCGTGTACCTCTTGCCCCAGTACATTGTAGAGGCGAGCAGAAATAACCTGCCCAGAGGCGAGTTGAATTGGAATAAGGGTGCTGCTGTTGAATGGATTGGGATAGGAGTAACCAACGAGATTGCTGACCGTGGGAGAATCAAAACCCTGGTGATCAATTGATACTATAGGACTATTTGATAAATACCACTGTGTACTCAATGTAATAACATCAGCAGAGCTATTGGTCATTAGAATTCCCTCTACATCAAGCTCCGCATTCCCCTCAGGAGTGTAGTCGAAAAAGGCATTGCCCACGCCTATGGGAAGGTAAAGTTGGGTGAACTGGTCCAGACCAGGCAATTCTCCCGATTCAAGCAGTTGAAGAATTTCATCAACAGACACATCCTGCATCATATAGGGCACAGCCCAGGGTAACTCATTGCTGAGAGGGGAAATATTGAACACTGATAAACTGCCATCTAAAGGAAAGTGAGACTCGTCTCCAACCAGTATCACTCCATAAACATCATAGACGTTGTCTGAGAGCTCTTTATAAGAGATAATATTATATGTTAGCGTATCACCAGTCTGAGATAGGACAGCACCAACCCCCTCGGGATCGGCAATTGGATTTAAAGCTCCAATGATGGTTCCATAATCTTCTCCTGCATTGTAATCAAGGCTACCGTGGGAATAGACTGAAACCGGCAGGGTGTTCCAAAGTTCAAAACTTCCATTGCTGATGGTCCTCGGTTGAATACTTGTATTGATATTGACCATCACTCCGAAAAAATTCATCTCAAAGTGGAAATCATCAACCGCAATAATATCAAATTCACCTGAAAGGGATAGATAAGGATTGAAAGCAGCCAGAGAGTCCAGAGTGAAAGAGGCATCAATAAGTCCTGCCAAACTTTCTGGGTCCAGTTCGCTCAACCAAACAAACATCTTCAGAGCATCTGGAGAGGGATTAACACTATAGCTCCCTTCTTCCAGGGGCAGGGTATCACTCATAAAAATGACGAAGATATCGGCGAGAGTATCACCATCAGTGACATTAAGATCATAGGCCAGCAGGGTTACCAGGTTGGTATCTCCTACGCTTAGCTCAAAACCTCCCACCCCTTCATGGGGTACCTCATCTGAGAGGAGATCACCTGAAAGATTTAGAGATTCAGCTGGAGTTGTATACGTCTGATAGTCGAAACTCAAGTTTCCCGTATTCCAGGCACTTTGGCCGAAGAGGAAACTGGCCATACCGATAAGGGATAAAAACTTTATCCATTTCCCAGGCGTACTTTTTTGTATCATAGTATGTATTTCAATCCAAATTGAATATTAGAGAAGGAATTTTCCACATCCACTGAGCGCTCCACATCGCTCCCCAATGTATGGTTGAGGTCACTTTGCCACTGTTCATTGCGAAAAGCCAGGGTGAATCCGATTCCAGAGCGAAGCTGATATCCCAAACCCACATCCATGCGAATAATATTATCAAAACGATAGTTGAGGGGATCATTCATGAGCGTGGCTGCAAATGAAAGGTTCAATGGATCAAGAGCCCAGAGCAGAGAGGCAGAAAATTCATGGACATCTTGTACAAAACTACTCACCTGATCGTCCACTACATTTTCCAGGCTTTCCCCGGTTTCCGTATCATATAAATCACCCTTCATAGAGACTGTAGAGTAGCTATGGTAGCGGTAATTGATACTTGCTTCGAATGGGTTGGCCACAAAGCCCAAGCCTAGCCCTATTCTCCAGGGTCCCCAGGCTGTGTACTCTAGTCCAGACCACTTATCGTGAGAATAAATCTGCTTATTGCCATCACCATACCATTCAATGGAATCGCGACTGGCAGATTCATCTACCGATATACGCGAAGGCAGCTCAATGGAGACACCAAAATTGAGGTTTTCAGACATTTCACTTAAGAGCCCTACACGGGCGCCAAATCCATTATAACTTGGGCTAAACTGCAAACTATCTATAAATCGATCAAAAGTATAAATATCGTGGGGGTCCGTTTCTTCATACAGCTGGCTAAAGGAATTCTTGCCGTTGAGATAGCTTAGCGCATAACCTACACTGGTGTTCATTGTAACCATGACCGATGTCCCGGCAGTCAAGGCATACAAATCCCCATTTTCCTGATGGAGGTATTTATAGTAGAAATCCCCATCGGGGTCAAAATCATTGAATTGGCTGATACTACTGAAGGCGTTCACACGCTGCAGATTGACGCCCCAGACCCAGGCCCCACGATATACTTGAATGGGTTTGATATAAGTCAGGCTGTTCAAACGCAGATTTTGCGCCTGGGGATTCTCTCCGATCATAGAGTTAAAGACGCTTCTACCAGCGACTTGATCGTAGCTCATGTCAGCGGCAAAAAAGGCTTTCTCGTTAAAACTGAGCAGTGCTGGATTACCCATGAGTGCATTGCTGGCGCCCATGGAGGCAGGGATAACGCCGCTCTCCGATCCAGAAATACCTCTCATTCCTCGAAAGGGCCTGATGACATCAAGATAATTTTGAGAGAATAGACTGACTCCCCATAAGATCATGGTAATAAATAATATTCTGTTTTTCATGGTGAACTACTTCCGGACTCTAGTACGTTTTTGAGAAGGCGTATCCGATTTTTGCGTTTCTTTTTGGTTCTTTACAGGCTTAGGCTGTGGTTTGGTGACTTTCACCTGCTTGGTTCGTGTTTTTTTGGGAGGGTCAGCAACCATTTTTTGGGGTGTTTTTGTTTTATTCTCTTTTTGGGGGGTCACAACGGGAGGTGGAATAATAGGTGAGATCACTCCAGAAGATCCTGAGGTCATCCCACTACGCAGTCCCTGTGAACCACTCTTACTCCCAGTGCTGGCTGGTACTGAAGAACCGTTCATCTCACGCACTCTGGAGCCACCCTGTTTTTCATCCCGATTAAAATCGCGGGCTGGTGCTGGATCTCTGGTTTCACTTACGACATAAACAGGTGCATAGTGTGGGTGATGGTAATCGTAATAATTGTAAGGACTGTAATAAGAGGCACCATATCCACGGTGATAACTTGTGAAGGGCAGAGCGGGTTCCCAATAGGGATCCCATCCATACATTCCAGTCCCGCCTATCGTGCTGACCATGGCAGGCTCGGAAACAACGGTAGTTACAGTTTGTGGAAGTGTTTGAGGTGGATACAGCATGGTGTAACAAGATTGAATTACTCCAACCATAAGGATCACCAATAATAGTTTATATACCCGCATAAGTGGTGGGAAGTTAGCTCTCAGAGCATGGAATGTCAACATGGTGTACCCCTTTCTTCTTAAACTGGAACGGTATTGTGATAAGTAAGTTCCCTCGCCCGAGAACTGTCCATATCTTTTAGACTCTAGAAATTGGATTTGGTAAGGGGATATCTCACAATTGAGAATAAATGCTTAAATGATAACTGATAAAATCAGGACGATAATTGTAATCCCTAAAACGGAAAGAATGTATAAGCCCAGGGTCAAGAAGATAGCCATGATGGCTGTGATCATAAAAGATCCTGCATCCAGGGCGTAAATGGTTCTTAAGCCCACATATCCAAGATAGATCGTCATTCCAAGTGAGAACGCTCCTCCCAGAATTGGGATAAGTAACAATAGCGAAGCGGTTCCACTTGCATAAGCAAACATTCTAAAGATCAGCGTAAAATCATAGGTTTGGAGACCTCTCCATTTCAAGGCAAGGTGAACTGCAAAGGCTGAAACGAACTGGAGTAAAATGACCGAAATGGGATATGCCAAAACCATGATCTGGGAAAAGTTTTCAGGTAGATCCAGCATATCACGGAGCTCAGGATTTTGCGGTAGGAACATATCCGGATTGGGTTCAGTGATGGCGAAAGTCCACAAAAAGGTAAACACCTGAATAGCTACCGTAAAAACCAGGGCATCACCAATCCCAGCCTGTCTTCTCATGACACTAAAGGTGGCAGCGGGTCTCAACAAAAAGGCTTTTATCGTTTCGATAAAGGCCACGAAGAAACCTAGTTCATGTTTTTTCTCCCAGGGAGGACCATCAATTATGAATGGTAATAGTTCGGGTTTTTCAGGTTGTTCCATTTGGCTCATTTTAGCGCTTTCAAACCTAACTACAATAAAAAAAGCCCCACAGGGGGCTTTAAATAAAAATCATAAAATTGTCTATAGTGTGAGAATCCACTCAATAAGCACAACGATATCAAGAATATCGAGGTAGTTATCATTGTTGATATCAGCGACTTCAAATTGAAGTTCAGTAATTTCAATATCTGACAGAACCCATTCTAATAGCAGTACTGCATCGCTGATATTGAGCTCATCATCTTCGCTCACATCTCCCGGTATGATACCGAAATCATAATTGATCGCTGCAACAACATCAATGAGCCCAAAACCCCGCGTATTATCTGGAGAGGTATTCCCATCAGCCGTCAGCATAAGCGCTTCTCGGACCATCATGGGTGTCCAATTCGGATGTGCTTCCAGAATGAGAGCACATGCTCCGGCTACAAGTGGTGTGGATAAACTAGTCCCCTGACCAGAGATAAAAGAATCAATGCCATTTGTGCCAGCGCCGTAGGTACCAACGCCTCGAGCCACAACTTCAGGCTTAATGCGGCCATCATAGGTAGGACCGTGCGAACTAAAAGTCGGAGAGACATTGGATCCATCGACTGCACCAACAGAAATAACAGAGTCAGCATCTGCAGGTGCGATAATATAGTACCAATCGGATCCTCCTTCATTCCCTGCCGCCGTCACACAAACCATCCCCAGACTGATAGCATGGTCAACACCCCGAGTAGTTATGGCTGTTTCGCCATCCATATCTGCATAAGTATACCAATTATTGTATCCCAGCGAACTGGAAGCAATATCAGCTCCCAAAGCTTCACCCCACTCCAGAGCTGCTATGTATAAATCTTCTTCAGCCTCAATCTCGTTGTAATACATTTCAGTTTTTGCCAGAAGATATTTGCATCCGTATGCTGGTCCACGGAATTGGCCATCGAGGAACCCTCCAGCGACTGATGCGCACAAAGTGCCATGATTATGTTGTAGTGGCCCATCACCCTCTTGGTTGGAAGTGATTGAATCACCCTGAATAAAATCATATTCAGCAACGATCCGTTCCTGTTGGAAAGCCAGATGATCGGTAAAATATCCAGTGTCGAGCATAAGCAGCCATACATCCGTACCGGTATAGCCAAGTTCATGGGCGGCAATGGCATTGATCTGCTCATTTTGGTCATAGCTGGCACCATAGTCCGTATCTGTAACATAGATTTCTTCATCTCGGGTCATACGCTTGATGGAACGCTTTGTGACTTTGTGGATACGTTTGGTCTTCTTGACAATGGTGTTGCCATCGATTTGTGCAATAAAATCTGGTGACGCCAGAACAGAAACAGCATTCAACCAGCGACTCACAGTCCGAACCTTAACATCAGCTCCTAAAATTTCACCAATGTACCTTGCAGATACTGGCAAATCCTGATAAGTAGGACCTGTGATGGTGCCCCGTAGGGCTCTGCGAGCCAGAGCTCGTTGAGAGAGGTGTGAATAATCGTAATCCATCGGGTTAAAATCTGCTTGATCAGTCACTTCTTTGTCACGGAAAAATATCCAATACGGAAGATTTTCTCCATCTTCCTGGCCATAGGCAAGAGACCCACAAAGTAGTGTAATTATTAAAAATATTATGTTGCGTTGCGACTTGCGCATTTCCACCTCAGGTCTAGCTCGTAATGTAGACTGGACTTATTGAAGATAACTATGTAATTGCCTCAGTCACATACTCTTCATAGAGAACTATTTGGAAAGACACAGCTATGAATCTTATTCTAGAGCTTGTTGCATCCGCTTGAGAAATTCATCAGCATTCTCATAGCCTGTCGAACGTAGTGAGGTGAGTTCTTTGCCCCCACTCATAAAGATGTAGGAAGGCACTCCTTTGATGGAATATTCCTGCTGGAAATATTTCTCAAAATCACCTGAGTCTTTGGTCATATCAATTTTTATGGCTGTGAATTTCTTGGAAAGATTGACAATCTCCGCATCAGGAAAAGTGAATTTATCCATCTCCTTACACGGAATACACCAGTCCGCATAAACGTCAATCATGATGGGAGCATCAGAAGCTAACAACGCATCCAATTCCAACTGGCTGGTGGGGTGTTCCCAGGCAATACCTTCTCCCATGTGTTCTGGTTCAGGGATACCCATCCAGGTACCAATAATAATCAGAATGATAGCGATACCCTGCTTGATCCGGTTAAAAACGAGATTTCCTTCAGCGCTATTGTCAAACATGATGAGATAGATACCTGATCCAATGAGGAAAAGGGACATCACGAGATTTCCATATCCACCCAATAGGGGCATGAGGAAATAGATAGCCATGGCAATTAGCACGAAACCAAAGATGACCCGAACCCCGATCATCCACGTTCCTGAACGCGGTAAAGATGAAAGTTTGGTAGAATACATGGCGAGAAAGAGATAAGGTAATCCCAATCCCATAGCCAGGGTGAAGAACATGCTAAAGCCCAGCACCACGCTTTGTTGAGCAGCTACATAGGTGAGCAGTCCAATCACAAAAGGACCCACACATGGAGCAGCTACAATCCCCAGGGTTAAACCCATAAAGAAGGATCCGAAAACACCTGCTTTAGATTGACTGGCAGCCGTCATCAATCCTGTAGGCAATCTAAATTCATACACTCCAAACATGGAAAGAGACAGCCCGACAAGAATGGCAGCAATTCCAATGAGCACGATTGGATTGGTGAGTAAGGCTCCAAATAAACCACCGCCCAGTGCGGCTACCACACCCAGGATGGAGTAGGTCACAGCAATTCCCAGTACATAGGCCAGAGCCATCCAGAAGGTGCGACCCTTGCTGGTTTCCTGTCCACCAAAGAAACTGATGGTAATAGGAATTAATGGATACACACAGGGAGTTAAGTTTAAGGCCAATCCTCCAAAGAAAATGATGAAGAAAGTCAGAAAAATTCCATAGTCATCAACCAGACCGGAAATCTCATCCTCTTCAGGAACTGATTCCGAAACTGTCTCTGAAGCAGTTTGGGGAGCAAATTCCTGGAAATACTCGCTATGGGTAGCCGTGCGCTGACTTGCAGCCTCAGCAACGGGTAGTTCATAAGAAAAATTTATGGCAGCAGGAATCAGACATTGTGCATCATCACATGCCTGATAATAGACCTCGCCATTAATCTGAAGTGGGTCCGTAATATCTTCAGCAATATCCAGAGTGGTGCGTAGGATAATTTGACCGCCATAAACTGCAGCAGGTTCTTCAACACCAGCTACTGCTATCATTTCCGCTTTAGGATAGATCCATTCACCAACGCTAAAGGGTTGACCCTCAGCATTAATGGAGGAAGAAACGGGAATAGTAAACTCGTCATTTCCCTTGGGGGCATACACATGCCAGGGATGGTGGATGTCTACGATTATGGCTACATCAAGTGTCTCCCCTGCCAGTGCTGCGCTCTGACTTGAAACAAATTCTGCTATTAAAATTTCCCCGGGTGCCTGCTGTCCCCAGAGGTTCATTGACAAAAGAACCAGAATGACAAGCAAAAACAGTTTAAAAGATTGACGCATGATGATGTTTAATCCTTACTCGTTTGAGTTGATCTCTTAACCAAAGAGATTTTTTATCCATCCCACTAGGGGGTGTCTTCTTTGATACCAGACTTTCTCAAAGGTTACGCGTCGTTCATCAAAAGCTGCGATTCCAAGATCAACAAAAGCCTCCCGTTGATCATAAGCTGACCAATGCACACCTGGCATTTCTGGGAGTAATAGTACATCAGCTTCCTGGTTTAACATGTCGCGATAATGACAGGAACGAATATTCTCGCTCTGACTCATAATGGCCATGGCATTGTCCATATCTGCCATGGGATTGATGTCCTGCCCCACATCCACTGCCAGGACAAAATCTGCACCCATTTCCCGCGCCATCCGGATGGGTACCTGTTGAGATACACCACCATCAACAAGCGTCTTACCTTCGTGATATACGGGTGGTAAAAACCCGGGAATAGCTATAGATGCCATAACCGCTGGCAAAAGAGGACCCTCCGTGAAGTAGACATCCTCACCTGAGTACAGATCGGTGGCGACGATTCCCAATTCAGTTCCGGAATCAAACCAGGAATCTTCAGTAATAACCGTTTTTATAGCATCTTCCACACGTTCTGGTCGCACCAGACCAGGTTTAGAGTGAGCCAAATTGATAATGATACGATCTTGAATCGCTGAAGATACCTGATGCCAGAAAGATTCACCTCCCCGACCCTTCACGTTGATGAGGTGCATTCCAAGTTTTTTGAATTCCTCGCTATCAACCATTCCATTGAGTTCTGCCCAGGCTGTTGCAGCACTACCGGTTTTTATATAGGTAGCCGCCACCAGGGCGCCCATGCTGGATCCCGTAATAATGTCAGGTCTGAATCCAAATTCGTCCAGACGTTGGAGCACACCAATATGGGCAAAGCCCCTGGCGCCACCCCCACCTAATGCCAGACCAAATCTGGGACGGGTCATATGCTATTTCTGGTAATCTTCAGATGAGACCATACTGGTTTTAACAATGGTCACGGACTCTAGAGGATTGTCACCACGATCACGCTCCAGTTTGGCAATTTCATCAACAACATCCATACCATCAACTACATTACCAAACACAGTGTAACCGCCATCGAGTTGGGCTAGACGAGCGAGGCAAAAGTAGAACTGACTGCCACTGGAGAGTTTCTCAGGGTTACCCTGTCCTGTTCTGGCAGCTCCAAGCGCTCCTCTCAGGTGAGGTTGACCAATTTCTGCTGGGATACGCTCACCGATACCGCCCTGACCATCATCGCTTCTGTCATCATTGTCTCGAGTGTTGGGATCACCACCTTGAACCACAAAGCCAGGGATCACTCGATGAAAATAGATGCCTTCCAATGAGCCATCTTCAGCAAGTTTTCTGTAATTGGCTGCGTGCAGAGGCGCCTCTGCCTCAAAAAGATCGATGACGATGGTACCCAGAGAAGTCTCCATTTTGATGTATTCATCTTCGGGAGCTTTGGCTTCTTTGCTACAACTCATTATCCCTGCAAGGACCAATAAGATGAGCATGCTTTTCAAGGTTGTTGATAATTTCATTTTTTCTCCACTTCAATTGGTGTTGATGGTTGGTCCTGGCGTGCCAGGAAAATATTAATATCCCGTTCCTGTCTTTCTGATACGACAGACAAAGCCAGGTCAGGATCATTATTTTTTTCGCTTAAATGAGCAAGCATAACCCCATTTAAGTTACCCAGCTTAGCGAGAAGCGCGATAAATTCAGCACTATCTTTATTGGACAGATGTCCTACCCTACTATCCACACGGGCTTTGAGATGGGCTGGATAGGGTCCATTCCAGAGCATATCACGATCGTGATTGGCTTCCATGACCAGGAAATCGGCTTTACGCATGGCCAGAAAATTGTCTTCGGTTACCGCCCCTAGATCGGTGAGGTAGCCTAGACTCACGCCTCCACTTTCAATGAGAAAACCAGTTGAGCTGGCTGAATCATGTAAGGTAGGGACACTGGTAACTCTCAGTGATCCCAGCTCCATGACTTCCTTCATTTCAAAATGACGCATTCTCTCCGAACCATTGAATTTTTTGCGACCTGCTCGTTTTGTTGCCGGATGCATGAGTAAAGGAACCTTATGACGCCTGGATAAGATGCTGGCACCTTTGATATGATCACCATGCTCGTGGGTAATCAAACAGGCCTCTAGATCATCTGGTTCAAGGTCAACAAGCTGCATACGTCGCCGTATTTCAGCACCACTGAAACCGGCATCAATAAGAATCATAGTATCTTCGTTTTTTACAACACAGGCGTTTCCACCGCTACCACTTCCCAACATGAACATTTTAAGCATTTAGCTACTTTGACCCTTTACATTTTGAGCGGATAAACCCGTATTTTCAAATTAGGATGAGCCTGACCCAATTCAACTAAAAACTGGTTAGGAAAATTCATGAGAGTGCATCCCCCCTCTTTCACATCGAGTCTAAATTCTTATATTCACATAAAGCAATTGGCTTCAAGTGGAGAGTACTTTTAAACTTATTACGCCATGTCACAATTGGAATTTTTCAAGCCCCCTGCCAAAACACCCAGCCGATCTGAGGTCGCCCTAATTGCGGCAACCCTGAACTTTCAGATAAAACTCATCCAGGCACTATCTGCGAAAGATGCGGATCAAATCATCAAGATTTCTCAAGGTCTTATAAAGCCCTTCGGTGCTGCTACTGCTTTCACCAAAAAAACCGTCTGGAAATATTTCAATCATCCCCATACACTGCCCTTCGTAGGTGTGCTAAGAGATGAAATTATTGGCTTTCTGGTGGGAGTTCCCCTGGAGAATTTCAGCGACGAACAATGGGCATCGCTGGATCCAACGCTGGGAAATCATGAAACCATTTACACCTATGCCTTTATCTTTGATGAAAAGCATCAGGGACAGGGCTATGCGAAGATGCTCAAAAAAGTATATTTGAATTGGCTCAAAAAACGTGGGTACCTCTATGTTTCCGGACATGTCCGTGAGGGCATAGCCCAACAATTTTCCTTACACACCCGCGTCCTGCAAAAATACCCCAATTGGCACGATACTGGCAAAGTCTTCGAATACTATCAGCGACCTTTGCGCTGAACGTATTTGACTGAAACAGATTAAAACTTCACGGAGGAGATGTGTTCAATAAACTCATCGTTGCACTGATGCCCCTGGCTCCCAGATTTATAGTCAGAATGATTTCAAAACGCTATATCGCAGGTGAGGATACTGCCTCCGCCATGGCGACCTGTAAAAAACTTAATGATCAGGGCTTCCTGACCACGATTGATATCTTAGGAGAATCCGTCACGTCGAATGATCAAGCTATAGAGGCACGAGATTCATATCTTGATCTCATCACAGAAGTCGCTAAAAGCGGAATCACAAAAAACATTTCTCTCAAACCAACTGCTTTGGGTCTTGAGCTCTCTGAAGACCTGGCCTTCGAGTATATCTCCGCCATTGTTGAGAAAGCCCATGAGGCTGGTGTATTTATCCGCATCGATATGGAAGATTCACCCTATACAGATAAAACGATTGAAATGTATGATCGATTAAGAACCCGGTTCCCCCAATTGGGTACAGTTATTCAAGCCTACATGCACCGTAGCATGGATGATGTCACAAAGGTAGCCGCCAGTTCTGGCAATCTAAGAATCTGTAAGGGTATTTATAAGGAATCGCCACAAATAGCTTATCAGGATGCTGATGAGGTCCGACAGAATTATCTCAAGCTGGTGAGAGAGATGCTTGTCAGAGGTGCCTATGTTGGGATTGCCACTCATGATCCCTATTTAATTGATGAATCTCTGAAGCTCATCAGTGAACTGAAAATTTCTCCTGATAAATACGAGTTTCAAGCCCTTCTTGGGGTCCCCATTGTAAAACGTCTGGAAGCGTTGATCCGCATGGGTCACCGAGTTTGCATCTATGTCCCTTTTGGGAGTGAATGGTATGCCTATTCCAGTCGACGCCTGAAAGAGAATCCTGATGTTGCAGGCTATGTTCTAAAAAATATTTTCGTGCAGAACTGATGACTGAACATCATCAGATTCTTTTAGACAGCAAAACCATTGCGGTCGTAGGCGCTTCTCCCAATCCCGTTCGCCCCAGTCACTGGATCAGCAAATATTTGATGTCAGAGGGATATACGGTGGTACCTGTCAATCCCGGCCATGATCAATTGTTCGGGTTAAAATGTTATCCTGATGTTGAGAGTATTAAGTCAGAAATTGATATTGTCAACATTTTCAGAAGATCAGACCAGGTCATCCCCATCGTGGAGAATTCACTCAAGAAAGCCGGCATCAAGTTGGTCTGGATGCAAGACAATGTTTATAATGAAGATGCTGCCCAAATGGTCAGCGATGCAGAAATTGCAGTTGTTATGAATGACTGTATTTACAGAGTGCACAGCCAGATAAAATAACCCGATTCTTAGCTAGAGCGTTGTCCCCAATTAAGTTTCTTGCGAAGCTTATTATAAAATGTATTCCCCTGCATAACCACTAGCTGGATTCGATAGGAGCTGGGACGAATACGAATGCGAAGACTTCCATTAATATGCCGGGTGTTTTTCCCATCAACATGCAAATGAGCCTGACCATCTGGATGACTTAAATGAATATATATACTCTCTTCACCTGTTAAGACAACAGGGCGGACTGAAAGCGTGTGCGGAGAAATGGGGGTAATGGAGATGGCTTCCAGGCTGGGATCCATGATAGGGCCCCCAGCTGACAATGCGTATGCAGTGGAGCCTGTCGGAGTTGATACGATGAGACCGTCAGAAAGATAGCGATTGAGCAATTCCTCCCCAACCCAGACTTCAGTAGCCAGCAGATTGAATACATCAGCCCTTTCTATCACGACATCATTCAGAGCCCACAATCTTTCCTCGCTGCCATCATCGAATTCCAATCGGCAGTTCAGAACCATGCGTTCTTCAATCTGATAATGGCCTTTCAAAATATCGTCCAGACCCGCTTGCCAGTCACGTTCCAGGGTGGTTAGAAAACCCAGACTTCCCAGATTAATCCCCAGAATGGGTATGGGTGTACGCATGACAGCTTGTGCGGATGAAAGCAAGGTTCCGTCTCCACCAATGGAAATAATGAAATCAGTATCTCGTGGGATAGCATTCTCATCAATAATGTTTACTGCAGGGTTTTCACACTCTATCTGCCTGGCAAAGCTATCCAGCATAAATAATTCATGCCCTTCATTGAGAAGTTTAGCGAGAATCTCCTCAACATAGGATTTAATCTCTGCATCACTCTGAAAACCCCAAATTGCAAATTTCATGATATCCCCGGTGAAGCTTTAGTCCAGCGATTGCTTTTCGAATCCACCATCAGCAGTACGAACCAGTTTATTAATTTTTTGCCTGGCCGCATCCAGCCGATCGCGGCAAAGATGTATCAACTTTAAAGCGCGTTCATTTTGCTTGATGGCATCATCCAACTTCAGGTCCTCACCTTCCAACTGAGACACCAGGGTCTCGAGCTCAAGCATGAGGTCTTCAAATGATTTGTCTTTTTCACTCATAATTAAATTTAGGAACTCCCTCTGGCTGATGTCACTTTATTTTTCTTTTTTTTACTTTGCTGGCGATGGAGCTGACCTCCCCGTCCTTGAGACGCATATGCAGTTCAATTCCATCAGACACTTCATCGATGGAACGAAGAACGGCTCCTTCTGGTCCGCTTATGACAGCATAACCCTTGTCCAGAATGTGAAGGGGATTCAATGCTTCAACAGAAACGAATAGATTGTCCAACCTGGCAGTTAGTTGAGTAATTTTGTCTTGGGTTGACCGAAGGGATCGATCCTCAAATTGGTCCAGCCTCTGGATATATTGCTCAATCATCAATTCAGGTCGCTTTAAAGCATAGGATCCGGCAATGGCATCCAGCCTCTGGCCATAGCGATCAATTCTTCCCCGCACATTCGATTGTAATGATTGTTCAACCTGGCCAAACCATCTGAGGAGTTCAATTTGATCTGGAACGACCAATTCAGCTGCTGCTGAAGGGGTTGGTGCACGATGATCTGCTACAAAATCAGAAATGGTTGTATCTGTTTCATGACCAACAGCACTTACTATTGGTATTTTTGACTGGGCAATGGCTCGCGCCACGACTTCTTCATTGAAGGCCCATAAATCTTCAAGTGAGCCACCCCCTCTTCCAACCAACAGGACCTGACATTCATTGATATTATTAAAAGTATCAATAGCAGCAGCGATTTCAGTCGCGGCGCCATCGCCCTGAACTTTTACCGGTAAAAGTAGAATCTCAGCCAGAGGAAAGCGGCGACTCAGGATATTGATCATATCGCGAATAGCTGCACCTGTTGGCGAAGTTACAATACCGATGCGGGCAGGATAGGATGGGAGTCTTTGTTTTCGGGAAGGGTCAAAAAGACCTTCAGCATGAAGTTTTTTCTTCAGGTTTTCAAAGGCGAGATGGAGGTCCCCTTGGCCAGCTGGCAGCATTTGATCCACTACCAATTGATAACGTCCCTGAGGTGGGTAAACTGAGATTCTCCCATGAACCGTTATTTCCATACCGTGGGAGGGTTCAAATCTCACGCCTTCGTTCTGGCGCCTGAACATAACACTACCCAGTTGCGCGCCACCATCTTTCAGACTGAAGTACCAATGACCTGAGCTATGGCGAGTCAGGTTTGAGATTTCTCCCTTGACCCATACTGATGAAAATCCTTTTTCCAGGGTATGCTGTATCTGACCCGTAATCTGGGAAACTGAAAATGTATGATTGAGCTCTGGGGCTTTAGCCATGATATTTTTAGAACAAAAAGAGGGTGACGGAACAAGTTCCACCACCCTCTATATAAAATTTTAAGAAAGTCCTAACGGATCTTTTTCTTTTGACGGTTGGAGCGTAAACGCTTTTTGCGTTTATGTGTTGCGATCTTACGCCGTTTCCGTTTTTTTCCACAAGGCATGTAGCTTCTCCTCTTTCAATGCGGCGCGAATATAAGAGCCCAACCATAGTCCACAAAGTAATTTATCGTGGTAATATTTTGCTATTCTCGAGCCATGAGTGAATCATTCACACGATCGCGTAGTAACCTAGAGGGTTTAAATACCGGCACATAGCGAGCCGGTAAATTGACTGCTTCGCCTGTTCCAGGATTTCTAGCCTGCTTTGGAGCCCGTTTTTTAACACCGAAGCTTCCAAACTTTCTGAATTCTACCCGACGACCATCAACCATGGATTCGGCCAGAGTGGTTAAAAAAGCATCAATCACTGCCTCTGTCTCAACTTTGGTTAAACCGGTTCCGCCTGAGATGATATCCACCATATCTGCTTTGGTCATGCTAGTCTCCTTTGTTAATAGGGGATACGATATTGCAATTTTATACTTGAGGATGTTTCCCAGCCTGGCAGGGCTGAGCTCACATCATCTTTGATAATAGTCCACCATGATCTACGCGGTTCCAGAGGATATTGCAGCTGGCTGCTCAGTGGTATGCCCGCCTTGAGACAAAGGGCTTCTCTGGCATCTTCAAAGGTACCAAGAGCGTCTACCAAGCCAGCATGGTATGCCTGTCGACCTGTAAAAACTCTGCCATTTCCCAGACTTTGCATATTGATCTCGTCAATCCCCCGCTCCTGAGATACAACTTCTGTAAATTGCTCGTACACATCATCAATGATGCTCTGGAAATAAGCTTCTTCCGCTGCATTCATTTCTCTATAAGGTGATCCTGCATCCTTAAATTCTTGGGATTTTACCGTGCGCATACCCACACCAACTGTCTCCATCAGATCAGAATAAATGGGAAATTGCATGATCACACCGATACTCCCTGTAAGGGTCCCAGCGTTGGCAAAGATGCTATCAGCCCCAAGGGCAGCATAATAGCCACCTGAGGCAGCCACACTGGACATGCTGACGAAAACGGGCTTATCACTGGCATCACGAATATTTTTGATGGCATGATACAGCTCTTGTGAGGGAGCAACCTGACCGCCAGGAGAATTAATAGGTATAAGAATTCCCGCTATGCGATCATTGTCTGCAAATGTTTTCAGAGATGAAACCCATTTACGTGAGCTACTGATTTCCCCTTCAAGGGGCAACACAGCAATGCGCTTGGCATTGTCAAACCACTTACCCCCACTCTCTTTCCTTGAAACCATGAAGAGCATGAGAGCGAGCACGGCGATAACAATGACACCATAAATTCGATTCTTATTTTTATACTGCTTATCCATTACGCTTCTTTGTATAAATCGTCAATCTCTGACCGGGATAGATATGTTGTCCATAACTCAGGCCATTCCAATGCCTGATCCGCTTGGCACTGGTATTGAAATTTTCTGCTATTTGACCCAGTGTATCACCCTTTTTAACGGTATAAGTCTTCTTGGCATAATCAGTAGAGGGAGGTGAAGATTTACTGGTCTTCTTTTTAGTTGTTGACGACGCATAATTTTTAGGGGCAGGAATCACCAGCTTTTGACCTACTGAAAGTCGGTTTTGATTTTTGATTCGGTTTGCCTGCACCAGTTTGGTCATGGAGACATTATATTTCCTGGCAATGACTGAGAGGGTTTCTCCTCGAC
>CAZDVD010000019.1:0-43057 GCA_964508765.1 uncultured Lentisphaeria bacterium | reverse complement strand
TATCTCTTATTTATTTAGATCAAATGAACCGAATTGGTCTGACACCGCACAGTTTTATTGCATGCAGTAGAAGATTCACTTATTAATCCATTAGTCATTGATGGCCATATCAAGATAACGGGTAGTACAGAGATGTTTATCTCTCCAATTTGTGGATTAATTGCAGCTTCACTTTATCTTTCAATTGGATTATGGTTAAGGAAAAGAAGAAGAGAGATAGTAAGTAATTGAAATATATAGAATTTTTGAATTATAAAAAATAACAAATATAAACGTGCTACAACACGCAATATAGTAAATGGCTGGGAATTACGTAATTCGGGCATTTCAGCTTGCTTCAAGTTTTTGTATCGTTGGATAAGAACGCATTCCGAAATCCGCCACTTGCCATATTGACAATCGTTGTGCCCAATACTTGAAACTTCGCTACTCATGGATAGTATTGAAGAATTTGACAGAATTAATTATGATGAAATAGATTTAATATTATGAGTACGATAATTTATTATTTTTCAGGTACGGGTAATTCTTTAGTTGTTGCAAGAGATATTGCAGCGAAAATGAATGGGGAAATGATACCTATACCTTCTGTGATAGATAATGAAAGTATAACAACTGATGCAGACGTTATCGGAATTGTTTTTCCGGTATATAATGCGGTATGCCAAGGTATGCCGACAATGGTTAAAAGATTTGTTAATAAATTGGGGAATCTTGATTCAAAGTATATATTTACAATATGCACATGTTTGGGCTGGTCGAATGTGACGATTAAAAAACTTGGTGAAATTGTTAAGGCTCGTGGAGGTAAACTCTCTGCAGGTTTTACAGTGATAATGCCTGATAACTCAACTCCTACTGACATAGAAAAACAGCAGAAATTATTCAATAAATGGAAGAAGAAACTTGAAGTTATTACTCAATATGTCGATGCCCGAAAAAAAGGTAGATTTGAAAATCCAAAAATCCTTAATCTTTTTATGGTTCCTTTTTTGTCGGGAGGAAAGAAAAAGACACTAATGCTTTATGGTAAACTTGCAAATTCAACAAACCTGTCATATGAAGAACTCGTTCATATATCAGATAGAAGCTTCATTGTTGACGATAAATGTAATGGCTGCGGAATTTGTGCAAAAATTTGTCCTGCAAATGATATTGAAATGATTAATAATAGGCCAGTTTGGCAGAATCGCTGCGAATCATGTTTGGCATGCGTTAATTGGTGCCCGGAAGACGCTATCCTGGGAGGCATTGTATCAGTCGATAAAACCCCGACAGGGTATCATCATCCTGAGGTGAAGTTATCAGACATGTTGTTGAGGAATTAAAAGGAACAAAAAATACTGGGCACAACACGCGGTAAAATTAATAGCCGGGTTGTGCTAATGCAAAAGTTATTACATTTACTAAAACCAGGTCGGTCTGGATCATTTGTTTGCGCTCATCCTTACTCAATGACCGAGCGCTTTCGACAAAAAATCTCGTTCCATAGTCAACTGGCAAATCTAGGAATAAAGTTTATCAATTTCCGCTTCAGAGTCTTTCTTATTTTGCTCGTGACCACAAAACACATCCACTGCTCCAGATACCAGGTCACTCTTCCAATGGCTTATCTGGTTAGCATATAGATCATACTTTTCTGCAAGCTCTGACATGGTCATCTATTCTCGAAGTGCTTCGAGAGCGACTTTTGCTTTAAATTTAGAACTGTGATTACGTCTTTTTCGCTTTGTCATGGTGTCCTCCTTTTGGACTTATATTAATCCGGAGTTCACACCTAAGCTATTGTCCAGTTTTTGGGGTCCACCTCTTTTATATTGTCACCTTTTTAAATGAGGGGCATCTATAGCTTCAGGAGGAAAAAATGAAATTTAAAATTATTGGCATATTATTGATTGGTGGAATATTAATGTTTTCATGTAGTGAAAATTCTGGCGGTGCAAGTAGTGCAACACCTGTAAACATCTCAGGGAAAGTTCAAGATGGTTATCGCCACCTTTCCATAAGTTTGAAAAGTGATTCAACAAAACTGGTTGTATATCGTGGTGACTATGTAAAGTTTTATCTTGATGATAAGGGCGATCCTCAAGTTGAATATTCACTGAATGTCCCTGAATTAGATATTAATGCCGTCTTGAAAGACAACACACTTGAGCAACCCTTCTTTAAAATGAAGGTCACTGGACAATACCAATTTAAAATTGGTGAGCATGTCGGGGAAATTGATGTTATTGAATTACGACAATCTAATTATCGTGAACTTGGAGCCGAAGAAGCCTGGACTTTTATCCAGGATAATCCACCTCTGCTTCTTGATGTTCGGACCAAAAATGAGTTCAGCCGCGGTTACATCAAAGATGCTGTTCTGATTCCATTGCAGGAACTTCAGGCAAGAGCAGGGGAATTAGAAAAGTATCAGAATCAACCCATCCTGATCTATTGCGCTACTGGAAATCGCAGTACGACTGCCTCCAAGATTTTATTGGATAGGGGATATAAGGATGTAATAAATCTTCGCATGGGAATCATGGGCTGGGCCAGTAAAGGCTACAATATCAAGTTTCAATAAAAATTTGTAAAACAAAAAAAGGAGAGTAACGCTCTCCTTTTTTTGTATCAAAACTTGTTATTAATCAAGAATCAAGACAACTTTTACAGGTTCCTTCAAGCTCAAGATTGAAGGACTCAATCTGAAAATCATGTTTCTCAGCGAAGGATTTAATAATTGACTGATCAATCATTTTCACGTCATACCATTTGCCACAAACCGAGCAGCGGAAATGATCGTGTTGTCCGGTATTTCCATCGTAACGCACCATGGCTTCATCTTTGAGCTTAAGAATTCGTCCACTTTCCACCAGCTGATTTAAATTTCTATATACAGTACCAAGACTAATATTGGGAATCTGTTTTCTAGTCTCTTTGTAGACCCAATCCGCATTGGGGTGTATCAATGTGCTTTGTATAACCTGAAGAATGGTTTCTCTTTGTTTGCTATATCTTTGCTTAATAGGTTCCATAGTGTTTTAAAAGTAAGTTTATTCCTGAGGATTTCAAGCTAATAGTAATAGTTACTATTATTTTTACTTCTTAGCATAACGCTGAAGAATTCGCCAGGCTGCAGGATATTTATTTCGAATTTGCCCTGTCTTTAGCACATGCATCCACCCTAACCCATAGCCTTTGTGAGACACAAGGTTATACCCCGGAGGATAGTCAGTCCCATGATTATTATTTATATGAGCGAGGTAATCCAAAGCATCCTCAGTTGAAAGTTCAATTTGTTGAACATTCTTAGAAAGGGATTGGCTCAAAGCCAACTCTGGCGACGGCTTCAGTATACTGTGGTAGACTTTACCAAGATATAGTCCAGAGTAAGTAATTCGAAGAGCCCGACCAACAGTCAGATAGTCATCATAGATAGATTTAGGAATGGCGATTCGATACTCATCCCTGCTTACGAAAGCATATCTGTCGGGAGTGTGTAACCATTTCTGATCTTCTGAATTTGCCAATTCTGGATATTTGGTGTGTTGGGATCGTGGTTTATGTGATCCTCGTGATGTTTTTGCTTCGACTTTTTTGAAGGCGGATATAAAGAACCCCTCGCCTCTGGTAAGATGTGGATAGAACCGATAGGACGCATTATCTGGATCACTTCTGATAATTCCCCATGATGCTGGAACTTCTATTGGTAGTGGCATCAGTCCAGATTCGGTTTTTAACCATTCCATATTGGCTTCATTTTCAGCTTCGGAAAACGTACAGGTGCTATAGATCAGAACACCGCCGTTGGCTAGTGAAGGGACAATATCTGCCAGTATGCGTTTTTGTCGCCTCGAGCACAGTGTTACATTGTCCTCTGACCATTCTTGAATCGCACCATGATCCTTGCGCATGAGACCTTCACCTGAGCAGGGAGCATCTACGAGAATTAGATCAAAGAAATTGGGTAGTTTATTAAAATATTTAGGGTCACTTTGTGTAACTATGTGGTTATCACCACCCCAACGGGCCAGGTTTTGGCGGAGTGTCTTGTTTCTGGAGGTTATGATTTCGTTGGCTACGAGAAGTGAATCCTTGGTCAGCATGGATTGGAGATGGGTTGCCTTGCCTCCGGGTGCCGCACTAAGATCCAGAACGCGATGATTTTGCTCTAGATCAATGACATTGGCTACCACATGGGCCAGAAACATGGAGGATGCTTCCTGAACATAGTAGGTACCAGCGTGGAATAGGGGATCATCAGTAAAACGGGGTCTTGATTCTAAATACTTCCCCTGTTCAGCCCAAGAGATATTCTCGGCATGGGAGTACTGATCATGTGGCTTTCCGGGATTCAAACGTATGGAAACTGGTGCTGGTGTATTCAGGGAGTCCTGGAATATTTCGAATGCCTTCCCAAGCTGTTTCTTTAGCCGGTTTTCCAGGGCAGTGGGGAGTTGGATTGAGGAAACAGTCATAGCAGAAACTAAGAGTAGATTGACAAAAAGAAATCATTAAGGGAGCGAAAATCGTGATTCTGAAGTTTGGCTATAACAATAAAATATTTCCGCAATTGCTACCTGCAGGCACTATATTTGCAAGAATGATAGCTTAGAGTAATTATTGCTAAACGACACTAATATCCCAAAGAATCAATTATTTTAAGCATTCTTTTTGAGTTCAAAAATTGTTAAGGAGTTTTGAATATGTCATTGTTAAAAAATAAGCTAGAAGAGATTATCCCCAAATTTCGTGAGGAAGTGGACGAGATTCGCAAAAATCATGGGGATAAAAAATTATGTGATGTAACTGTCGCACAAGCATATGGTGGTATGCGTGGTGTCAAAGTGATGATTACTGAAACTTCTGCACTGGATCCAGAGGAAGGAATTCGCTTCCGCGGGTTTACCATTCCTGAGCTCCAACAGAAATTACCTCACGCTTCCGAAGGTGAAGAACCTTTACCGGAAGGACTATTCTATCTGTTGATGACTGGCGAACTCCCAACTGAAGAAAATATTGCTGAAATCACTAAGGAGTGGCAGGATAGGGGAGCATTGCCTGAGCATGTCTATAAGGCTATTGATGCACTTCCCAAAGATACGCATCCAATGACACAGTTTTCTGTGGGTATTCTTGCACAGCAGACCGAATCAATTTTCGCTGCAGAATATCGCAAGGGAATCAACAAAGTCGATTACTGGAAGCCAGTTTATGAGGATACCATGAATCTTATGGCCCGACTCCCTGCTTTGGCTGCCTATATTTATCGTCGCTCATATAAAGATGGTACGGTCATTCCTGCAGATCCATCTTTGGATTGGGGTGGCAACTTCGCCCACATGATGGGTTTTGATACAAAGATGTTCAGAGAGCTGATGAGAATTTATCTTACCATTCATGCTGACCATGAAGGTGGCAATGTATCAGCTCACACCACTCATCTTGTTGGATCCACGCTATCTGATGTCTACTATGCCTTATCTGCCGGTATGAATGGTCTGGCTGGCCCATTACATGGTTTGGCAACTCAGGAAGTATTACGCTGGATTATGGATGTGAAAGAGAAATTAGGTGGTGGTGTTCCTACTATGGATGACTTGAAGAAATTTGTTTGGGATACACTTGCTTCTGGCAACGTCGTTCCTGGCTACGGTCATGCCGTACTTCGCAAAACAGACCCCCGCTACTCGGCCCAGCGCGAATTTGCTTTGAAGCACATGCCTGAGGATGAACTCTTCCAGGTTGTGAGCATGCTCTATGAAGTGGTTCCACCCATTTTGCTGGAACAGGGAAAAGCCAAAAATCCATGGCCAAACGTTGATGCACATTCTGGTGTTCTACTGGTTCATAATGGTATGCATGAGTATGATTTTTATACGGTACTATTTGGCGTTTCCCGAGCAATGGGTGTATTGGCATCTACAGTCTGGGATCGGGCCATTGGTCTACCTTTGGAACGACCTAAATCACTGACAACCGCATATATCAAATCTATTTTATAGTAAGCGGGGTTTAGACCGATGCGAAGCCCTGGGTAAAACCGGGGCTTTTACGTTTATGCCAGCTGTTGTACATGGAGAATGGAACAGATTTTATTAGGTTGACCCCGCGCGATAAATAAATTTCACGATTAATGGTTACTTATTTTGTTCATCTGGTTTTGCCTGGTGTCACATTGGAAAATAATTGCACATGCAGTTAATAGATACACGTGTACTCATCGTTGAAGACGAGATAGTTGTCGCCAGCGAAATAAAACTGAGGCTTGAGGCAATGGGCTTTAGTGTGATTGGCATTGTGAATAATGGCCGGGATGCTATCTCTCAAGCCAATGAGAACTATCCTGATGTCATTCTCAGATATTACTTTAAAGGGTAAAATGACGGGACTGGAAGCCACTCGAGAGATCAGCAGAGAGACCGATATTCCAGTCATCTTTATTACCGCTCACACCGATACACCCACTCTTGATTCAGCTCGTGAGGTCAGTTCACACGGGATATTCACAAAACCATTCAGTGACGATGAACTGATGGCAGCCATTCAACAGGCGACAATTTCTAAAGTAATGACGAATTATCTTGAAGCTGAAGATAGAAAAAAAGATGAAGCAGATAACGCTGAGGAGGTAGCCTCGGACTAAATCCTCCATCAGCTTTTACATTTTATAAATATTTGACCAGGCCTCCCTGGTCTTTTTCAATTATAAAACCAAACTTATAGAAATATCCAGGATGTAAAAATCCTGTAGTAATCATCTTTTTCTGAGCATTTCTCATCCGATTGACAAATTCATTTAGAAGCCCTCTGCTGATGCCTCCTCCACGATGATTGTCCGAGACGACCACTTTATCCATGTAGACAACATCATCTCCCTGGTCCAGATAGAAAAGACCACCAATGACGCTTCCCTTCTTGTTTAAAGCCACGAGAAATTTATGCTCATGAGTAAAATTGATATCCATGCGGGCTTTTACAAAATGTTGTTGGAGCTGTATGATTTCTTTAGGGTGCATGGCCCTTCTAATCCGGAAGGCAGTTCCCTTGCTATCGTGTCGGGAGATCATTATTTCAATATCATCCATGGCCGTGGAACGAGTGGCAATAAGTTCAATATCTTCACTAGGCGGTAACTCAGGAAAAGCGAGACGCTTGAGAAAGAACGAGATGTACTCATCCAGTTCATTTGATCCGATATACTGGCTGATCTCACTCTGGAGATTACCGCCATCTAAGGAGCGCTGACGCAAGTTCCTTCCCAGAAGAGTCAGGTAATCTTTCAATTTTGGATCAGTTTCTGAAAAAACAGAATTCGTGAATAACTGAACTCTGGCATCAGGATACTCAGGCTCACTGTCCTGGATGTTGTAGTCTCGGTAGAGGTCCTTCAAAAAGTGAGCTTTTGCATTGAGAGTTGCTCCCTGGTTGATTGAGAGCCAACGATGATAGCGACGTGTGGCGAAGTAGACTGATTTCGTCTGGTAGCCATCCTCCTCAACACTATCCAGGAATCTTAGAAGGTCACTGCGTCTCGCCGGTTTAATATTCTTATCATCGAGCAGCCCACTAAAGAAACCTGGACCATGTTTTTGTCCCAGCGCTTCTCGCATGGCGTGGTAGACGATATCGGTTTCTACCTGGAGGTTGAATTTTGGAAACTCTTTTTCGGTAGCTCTGACAAACAAACTTTCAAGATTCTCAATAAATTCAGCTCCCGAGGATACTTCTGTGATACCGGAGATAGATACCAGCCTGCCTCCAACATGATAATCATGAATAGGGACGACAATTTTCCCAGGGCTTGGAACAGCAATCATTTTCTTAAAGCGGGTGCGTTTCCAGAAACTGGTATAGGTCAAAACTGCAGTCCATACAAAATGGGGCCAGATGTGCTCAGGGGAAGGCATCTCATCGGAAGAACCCGCCCAAACAGCTTGTTTCAGATATTCTCTCACGGTAAGGCCGGAAATAAATTCTTCTGACCAGAGATCCTGCTTCGGTTTATAAGATCCCAGGGTCTCAACCAGTTGGTTGAATTGGTTGTCGCGAGCGCAGGCCATGAGCCAGTATAGTTCGGTATAGACCTGTTCTGAATTCAATTCATCATTCAAATTGAGGACAAACTTATAGCTTCCTTCATTGCTTTGCACGGTTACACGATAAACAGTTTTACCATGGGCGCTGGCCAACTGGTTGATCCAAATGCCCTGTGGTGGGATACTCCTGAGAGAAAGCTGCTTCCGATCAAAAAATAGGTAAAGGGACTCATTTAGCAGTGACGTATTGACTAAGGCTGAGCTGATTCGGTTTCGATGCTTTTGAGGAACCGGCTTGTCAAATACCAATACATCTTCCCAATCCAGAGTCTGCTCGTGTTGAATATTGGAGGTGTCTGGATCCATTTCCTGCATGGATTGTGAAAAATTGTCATTGAGCGCCTCATAGCTAGCGAGGATTTGTTGTGTGATCTTACTTTTTTGGGGAAGATTGACAATTAAACTGATCATTGCCGATCGAATCGTAGCATAAAATTGAGGAAATAGTTTTGACCACGAAAACAGGATTCCCAGGATGTTCTCGAATAGAACCGAGAACTCATCTGTCTCAGACTCCTGATTGGATAACCACTTCAGATAGTTAGATGCCAGCTTGACCTTATGAATATTGATGTTTGACCAGGAGGCGCCAACTGAGGTAAGGTTGAAAAGGACTTTTCTTCCGAGAGCATAAGTAACAATTCTTTCAAGGTCATTGGCCGGGAAAAGGGCCACCACTTGCTCTACTGCAAATTGAGATTGCATCAAGTCATCAGAACGGATGAGACGCAGAAAAGCATATCGAACAATGTGCCTGACACTTTCGCTGGAATTTGAATAGATCCTATTCAAGAGACGGAAAGCCGGTTGAGAAGGGTGCAAGGTTTGGGAGTAAACCAACAAAATAACCGGCTTCAAAGCTTCAAGTGAGTAATCCGAATGATTCAGTGCCTTCTCAACCTCAGTTTCAGCCTGCTGTTTGTTCTTGTCTGAAATATCCAGATTAGTCCATGTGCCGGGAAGCAAATCGGGACTCATATTGATCGGTTTTATTCTAAGATGAGAGTAATCCAGAAATTTCTCTAGCTCACGGTTTCCGAGGCAATAGGCAGGTTGACGAATTATATCTTCAAAGTGGAGAATATTGCCCTTGAATTGATAGAAAAATGCCCCAATTTGAATTTCATCCTTGCCCGATTCAATTCTCAAAACATGTTGCTTATTCCTATGCTTGAGAAATTTATCTTTGATAACCAGATCATTTTGGGTCCAACCTCGCTGAAGAAAAAACCAGTTGGGAATTTGGATCTCCAATTCTTCCATGAAAAATGATTTAAAGGGTCGTTCATAAAGTGATTCAATTTCAGTTTTAAAATGTTCGAGAATAACAGTTCTTTTAAAAGTTCCCTTCTCAGTAAGTTCACCCAAGTCTTTATCAAAATCGCGCTCTACCTGCCGAAAATCCACAATTCGTTCAAAAGGGGCTAAAAAAGAATTCACCGAATGAATTACATTCCCAACATAATCTCGAACTCTCTGCTGATCTGCCCAGATACTCTTCAAGTCTCTGTGCTTCCGGTTCAGTCGTATCAGAGCTGTATTATAAGGCATGTGATCACCTACAATAAATAGCTGGTGGATACTCTCGAAGTCTCTGAACATATTTTCTATCTTTTGCGGAGTGACAGTTTGACCTTTAGCATTTTTGTATATTTCTTTTTTGCGATCGATGATTTCGATCTGTCCATTGTCCAGAGATTGAAAAATATCACCTGTTGTAAACCATCCATCAGGTCGCTCATCTGGCTCAGTAGGATTCCAGTAACTGTCTGATACATAGGCCCCTCGTATCCATAGCTCCCCATCTTCAGCCAGCTTTATATCCATTCCAGGCAGGGGAATACCCACTGAGTTATCGATATAGCCATCAGTGGGTGTCATGGTGATGCCACCTGTGGCTTCTGTCATTCCATAGCCGCTATGAAGGTGTATGCCATGTGCCTGAAAAAATCGGAATACATCAGGAGAGAGATATCCAGCGGCTGAGAGACCCCACTGTAATGCACCTCCGGTAACCTCTTTTACTCTTGGTGCTATACTGACAAAATCATCATTTACGAGATCGACCGTTGAGCCAATGCTATCGTAGATATCCTGCCAACGCTGAGGAATGCTGATCAGGACGGTTGGTTTTATAGCCTTTAGATCACTTAGCAGAGATTGTTTCCCTTTGCCGCTTGAAAAAGTGTACTCTGCCCCCAAAAATATTGAACCCCACATTTCAAGGAATCTTCCAAAGGTGTGGAATAGAGGCAGAAAACATAGAAAACGATCTTCACTACCCAGATTGAGTGCCAGACTACGGGCAAATCGTTTAGAGATGATATTCTCATAGGTGAATACGATTCCTTTTGGGTAACCTGTGGTACCTGAAGTATACATAATACTGGCTATATTTGAGAGGGAGACGGAAAGTCGAATACCTTCCAACCAATGAAGTGTGTCTCCAGAACCACCCTCTTCAACTAACCTCTTATAGGATTTCACCAGTGGATTGGTTGTAGCAACACTATTAAAGGTGATAATTTGTTTTATAGCCGAGAGATTTGGCAGAATGTTTTCAATGGTGCGTAAGTGTTGTGAATCGGAAACAAAAATTCCTTCAATCTCAGCATGGGCTAGAATGTATTCAATATGAGCCGGGGGAGCAGCAGGCTGAATGGGAACATTCACGAAACCGTAAGTGAGACAGGCGATATCAGTGACTGCGACTTCCAGTCGATTTTCTGAAAGTATGGCAATCCGGGGGCTGGTGCTGCCCATGAGGTCAATCAGGGCTGCTGCGAGATGATTGACTGACTGTTGAATGGCTGACCAGGATTGCTGTTGCCACTGCCGCCCCTGTTTATAATTAAAAAGGGTTTTGTGACCTTTCTGTGACGCCCTGCGATGAAATAGAAAACCAGGCGTATAATTAAGCTTCCGGATCAGCTCCATTTCAAGTTCGAACCATTCATTCTGAATATCGGAGGCTTTGATGAGCGAGGTGAAAGACGGATTCCAGCCTTGTTCTAAAAGGAATGTCAGGCTTTTTCGACTTCCCGTCGCCAGAATATGATCAGCATATTTCAGAAGGTCTCGTGACCATAAAGCTAGCTCCTGGGGAGGCTGAATCGCCAAATCTTTAAAATATTGAACCAGCGCAATTTCTTGCTCAACTGTATCGCTATCCACGTTGTCCAGGAGGTCATGAAGTGAATATTTCACCAAGATATCCTTCTCATTTAGCCTTTAACATAGGAACGATGATCTTGACTTCCAAATTAATTGCTATGCGTCATCTGCTGAACAAGGCAATATTTTAAAAACGTTAGAATCATTCTGCAAAATGTGTGATTCTCATAATAAATATGATGAAATATATCCAAAAGAGATTATTATCCGCGCGTTGTCAATTATAGCGAAATAGCTCGTAAATGGCACAAGATTTGTCTCACTAACAGCACAATGAAAAAAATGGCACAAACATCGGATTATTCAGTAACTGGCGTCTCGCTCGCATTTATTGACATGCGGTATCAGGAGAGCAGTGGGAGAACTGAAATCCAACTTTTAGGAGGTATGCATGTCTAATCATGTTGCAGAATTTATGGCCGGTGTCCAAGCAAAGAACCCGGCACAGCCAGAATTTATTCAGGCAGTTGAGGAAGTAGTAACTTCCTTAATGCCCGTTCTAGATCGTCACCCTCAATATCGTGAGGCCAAGGTTTTGGAGCGTATCGTTGAACCAGAACGTGTGATCATGTTCCGCGTTCCCTGGGTAGATGATTCGGGTACAGTACAGGTTAATCGTGGTTTCCGGATTGAGTTCAATAGCGCAATTGGTCCATACAAGGGTGGTTTGCGTTTTCATCCAAGTGTAAATCTTGGTATTCTCAAATTCTTGGGATTCGAGCAAGTTTTTAAAAATGCACTGACCACACTCCCAATGGGTGGTGGTAAAGGTGGATCAGATTTTGATCCTAAAGGTAAGTCAGATATTGAAGTGATGCGCTTTACACAGTCCTTCATGTCAGAATTATTCCGTCACATTGGTCCCAACACAGATGTCCCCGCTGGTGATATAGGTGTGGGCGGTCGTGAGATTGGTTACCTGTTTGGTCAGTATAAAAAACTCCGTAACGCTTTTGAAGGCGTTTTGACAGGTAAGGCCCTGAACTGGGGCGGAAGCTTGATCCGACCTCAAGCAACAGGATATGGAACTGTCTATTTTGCACAGGAAATGTTGAAGACTCGTGGTGATAGTTTAGAAGGCAAGACAGTCGCTATCTCAGGTAGTGGTAACGTTGCGCAGTATGCCACTGAGAAGGTCTTAGACTTCGGTGGAAAACCGGTCACATTATCAGATTCTTCCGGAACTATTTATGATCCAGCGGGCATTGATAGAGAAAAACTGGCTTGGGTTATGGATCTCAAAAACAATCGTCGTGGACGCATCAAAGAATACAAAGCTGAATTTGGTGGTGAGTATTTTGAAGGTCAACGCCCATGGTATGTTAATTGCGATGTTGCTCTGCCTTGTGCCACTCAGAATGAGGTCAACAAAGAAGAAGCTAAAGCTTTGATTAAAAATGGTTGCTATGTGGTTTGTGAAGGCGCAAACATGCCTTCGATTCCAGAAGCTATTGAGGTATATCAAGCTGCCAAAATCCTTTACGGTCCTGGTAAAGCTGCCAATGCTGGTGGTGTTGCTGTTTCCGGTTTGGAAATGTCCCAGAATAGCCTGCGCCTTTCATGGACGCGTGAAGAAGTTGATGAACGTCTCCATAACATCATGAAGAGTATCCATACAAATGCACTTGAAACTGCAGCTCGTTATGGATTTGATGGCGATTATGTTGCCGGTGCGAATATTGCCGGTTTCTTAAAAGTTGCTGACTCCATGATGGATCAGGGTGTTGTTTAAGCACTTCAATTCTTAAATAGTTCAACAAAAAAGGCACGGAATATTCCGTGCCTTTTTTATACATCTAAATTGATTAATACAGAATCAGTGTTGATCCAACCTCAAGCAGTAACTTCAGTATTGATCTTGGCTTTGAAGTTATTGTAGATCTCTTCCAGGCGCCGGCCCTGTTTCTCAATGGCTTCACTCAGTGAAGGGAGGTTTTCACCAGGATAGGAATGTCCTTTAGCGATGGTTCTACAATATTCAAAACCCTTAATCATATTGTCATAGAAAGCATGAAGAGAGGGGTACTCTTTGGGTCCCATAGAATCCTGAATCCGTGTACGAAAGTGATCGACATAAAGTTGAATCTCTTTTGCAAACATATGAGGACGCTCTGAGGAGAGTAACTCTTTGCCGCGACCATAGATTTGATCAACCATCTCTTCCAGGGAATAATTCCGATTAAACCAGGATAAGTTTGGACCTGGACAGATGGCCTGGGGTGAGCGATCAGCAGGTACAATTCCGAGACTTATCAGGACCCCATTACCCAGATGGTCGCAGAGGCAAGTTTTGGCTAATACTTTATTGATAGCCTCATCCTTCTCTGTACCAGGCCCAAAGTCCGCTTCAATCTCAGCAAGTTTGTGAGTCATGTATTCAGAAGAAGCCGTACAAATGGGCAATTCAGTAAATTCAGTATTGGACACTAGAAACCCTTTTGGACAGGGAGAGCCAGGTTTCCCCTGGCGATAGCGTTTCATTGACCATTGCTCAGATCCTGAATCCTTTAAATTGTTGAAAGGAACACCCAGGGGAGAAGCACCGCTCAAATAGAGACTATCATCCGTAGAATTCATCAATTGTATTCGTGTGACAGAATCAATGGGAGTAGCCTCAGGAACCAACAGAAATGGACTGGCCCACCCTGTACGGTCCATGCCGAAATCTTTTTCTAATCTCTCTACTTCGCCATGATTGCCAATGCCACCCTGGACAGTAATCTCAGGATGATGCTCAAGATTCTCAGGATACTTCCACCCCATTTTGTCATAAAAACGCTTAATAATGGGCTGGAATTGTGTTCCCAGCTCAGCTCGTTTATTTTTGAAATCCTGAAGTAGGATAGGTAACAGATGACCAGGAGATGCGAAAGCATGGCCTCCGCAATTCAATCCAGATTCAATTCTGAATTCAGAAATTTCCAGACCCTTCTTTGCCATATAGCGTCCCTGGATCATTGCCGATCTGAAATCACTGACCTTAAGAATAATCTTTTTCTTAATTTCACCCTGTTGATCACGATAAAAATCCTGATATTTCGTCATGTAACCATAGAGGCTTTGATTGATTCCAGCTGAAAAAACCATGGCTGAATCAAGTTTACTTCTCGCGAAACCACGCAGGGCAGATTTGGCATCGGAAAAACCTTCACCTAAAGGTTTACCATGTTTGTCCATGTCAATGCGATCCACTTTAACCATGATATTTACATCAATACCACCAGGTCTCATTCTACGTGTCAATTCTTGGGAAATCTTCTCTCGCAATTCACCTGGCTTGGTCGCCATAAGATCATCATAGGCTTGCTTGAGTGAGCTTGTATCAGGCAATAGTTCAAAATAGCGGGATTTTTCATTCTTCTCAAAAAATGGGAGTGAACGAACGTGATCCATCTTCATCTGAACGATATCGTGAACCATATCAAGATAAGCCGTGATACGTTTTGCCCGACCATCCTCCTCACGAGGGGAGATGCGTTCGAAGGGTAAATTATATTTTGCAGTATAAAATTTTCTGAGACGCTCCAGCAGGATGTCATCAATTATGGATATCACAGAAGTGATTCCTAAATGAGCCAATCGTATAGGTGTATCTATTGAATGGCCAGTGCCCATGACGGGTATATGAAAATTATGTGTTGTATCTGTCACGAAGGGACCTCACAAATAAGTTTAGCTAACTATTTCAGTACCATGCCCTTATGGCGAACATTCCAATAGGTATTGGTATGCTCAATACTAACCGCGATACACGGGAATTCAATAAAAGAATCCCTGTACAATGTTAACAATCTGGAAACTGAATAATGGAGTGAGGTATTCTCAAAATAAAAAGCCCCATTCAAAGAACAGGGCTTATAAATATCAATAGGTTGCAGCTTAAAAGAAGTATCGGATTCCAAGACTTCCACCAAAACCAAATCCACCTCCACCAAGAATTTTCAGTGTTGGTGTACTTTCAATGAAAATATCCACTGGAAACGATGACAGATAGTAGCCAATTCCAATCACGCCACGCACACCCAGGTCGAACTCTGTTGTTTCTTCAAAATCATCGTCTAATCCTTTGTGAGTACCCAGAGTTATGCCAGCTCCATAATACACAGGAGTCTCATTGTCTGTGATCTTCAGTAATTCTGGCATATCAAACAAATAGTCAGCAGCAAGCGCGCTTCCAAAATTCCAATGAACGGCTAAAGCATTCGTACTACCCATCCAGTATTTTCCTGTCAGCCCATCAGTAGACAATCCAATACCAAGACCAGAATTTTGTCCAAATGCACCCACTGTAATCAGCAAAACAGCAAACAATGAAATAAAACGCTTACGCATGTTAGCATCTCCTCTTTTCTTGTCATTGAACATAAATTAATTCAATGGATACTCAATGAAGAAATTTTCAAGTGTCTTTTTCCATTGACCTGCAGCAACCAGGTTGCCAGATATGTCCCTCGCCTTTTACACCATCCACCTGGATTATAAAGGGGCGCTCGAAGTGAAAATGCTTGAGGTATTTGGTTTCGTGGGTGGGTTTTTGATTTTTAAACCAGTCCAGATTCATATTTTCTTCCAACTGCCTGGGGGGAATGGTGAAATAGCTGATCCCCAGTGAGGTAATATTCTGGAAAAAGTGACTTCCAAAAGAAGGATCAACATATAAATCTGGCAAACCTACTTCCACGATGGATCTGGCATTGGATATAAAATTCCAGCTTACAGGAATACCTAGAAGTGGATCTGCAGTACCCCAGCGCCCTGGACCCACCAGTAAATAAGAATTTTCAGGACTGAATTTCCGGTTCATCTCATGTATTTCCTCAGCAATCTGTTGACTATTTAATATTTCGAATTTATCAATATCGATATAGACCAGATCATGAATCTCAATGTTGTCGCCATTGCCAAGGCAGATCTCACTATGAAATAGTTCATCGTTTTTGTCAGCTTTGGTGATGTCAACGACATGGGGTCGTTCGAAGGTAACCATGGGTCTGATTTGTAAAATGGACAGCTCAGCCTGATCACCTGATTTTTCCGGGAGATTGACAGCAAATTCCATTTCCACTTCACAGCCCATACCCAACTTGCCAAATGCCATTAAGTCGCTGAGCATATCTGCAAGGGGGAGCGATTTCCACTTTAAGATATTGGCAAAGGTGACAATGCGCGGACCCTGCTCAAATAAGGATTCTCGAAACCGGTTATCCTGAAATGAGTACACGCTGGCAATCTGATCCAGACTACCATGCTCTTCGGCGGCTTTTAAATCAAGCTTAACCAGATTTGAACTTTCACCACTCTCTAGAGGTGATTCACAATGGGCAGTGTCCAGGGTATAGAAGTGATTCTGACTATTCTTCAGAATGGATTGCTCGTCGTAAAATTGAGGAAGAACATTAGGTCTTTTGGGACTGAATTTAAGGGCTTTTTCACCGTTCACCACGGTACGGCCCAAACCCAGAGCCATGGTAGCCATGCCCTCATCTCGCTGCATAGCACCCTGGGGATAATAATTCAGGGTTTGCAGCACACCTGAAAAGCTGGGGTAATAATAATCACCATGTTTTTGCCCGCTGAGGTGCTGAATAACCACGGCCATTTTTTCATCCTCAGGACGATTTCCTGTTGATTTGAGATAAGCAATAGCTTCACGATGGAATCCTGATGCATAGACAAGTTTAATTGCTTCCAGGAGTTGAAATACCCTGGTATCAAGAGCCGGAGCACAATTGGGGAGCATATAGGTGCTGTAAATCCCTGCAAAAGGTTGGAATAGGGAGTCCTCCAAAAGGCTAGATGATCGTACTGCCAATGGTCCAGCATGGTGTCCCAGATAAGAATGAAGCTGATCAGTGAAGTTTCCCGGGAATACAGCTTTGCGGAAAAGGTTATCTATCTCCTCATTGGTTTCAGCTTCAAGCGCTTTTACGCTCAATTTATTAATATCCAGGAAACGATCGTAAATATCTGTCGCGACTACTGCGAACTGCGGGACATCAACCTTGAGGGCTGGATATTTTTGCGAAAAATCAAATCGGCGTTTGTGGGCAGTGAGAAATGCCAGGCCACGCGCTTTGCCCCCGATAGATCCTCCACCAATCCGTACGGCTATTATTGTCGGATCGTAAGTGTCTATGTCGAAGTATCCAATACTATCAAAGTGCTGGAGGATGCGTTGTCGCTCAATGGCATCCAATAGAACCTTACGAAAGTCTTCGGGGTCTTCAAAATCTTGAATGTGGACAGGTTTAAGAAAATCTGCAAGATCAAAGTACCCGCGAACCGCCAACCAGTTTGAGAAATGATCTCGGCGGGCATGATATTCGATGCTTTGAATGGGAACAGATTCCAAAGCAGCACTCAACGCATTCAAGTGACGAATCTTGGTGATAGTCTTCCCCTCAGGAGTACCGAATACAAGGTCACCAAATCCACAATGCTTGATGGCGAATTCCTGCAATCTTTTGAGGAGTTGTGGTGAGTACTTTGCGATAAAGTAGGCTCCCAATTCCTTGGCAGTTTTTTCGTTGCTACCCTCCATAGATTGCATGATGATGGGTAGGCTGGGATTCTTTTTCAGAATAATTTTAATAAACGCAGCCCCGGCCTTTGGGTCCAGTTTTCCGTTGCGGGGATAGCGTACATCTGAGATGACTGCCAGGAGATTATTCTTATACATCTTGTATAGTTCAGTGGCTTCCTCAAAGGTTGAGGCCAATAGGATTTTGGGTCGGGAGCGCATTCTGAACAGGCGCAGTTCATCGGTGTATTCGTGTTTCATCAATTTCTGTGTGGTGTTGATGATAACACGGTATAACATGGGTAGAAAGATTGAATAATATTTAGGAGAATCCTCCACTACAATGATGGCTCTTGCTCCACCTTTGAGAATATCTCGGGGAGCATTCATGCGGTCTTCAATGTACTTCACAATGGTGGTGAAGATGTTCGAATCACCATGCCAGATAAAAGTTTTATCAATGCCTTCTAAATTATCAACCCTCTGCGTTGCCCAGGTGTATTCACGACGATTTGAGGCTAGCATGATCACAGGTATGGATTCATGTTTCTTTTTAATTTTCCGGCCCAACTCAAAAGGATTCATATCTGAGATGCGAGTCATAGTGATAACGAGGTCATAGTGCCTGGCTCGTAATTTTCTTAAGGCATGATCACCTGTAGAAACTCTGGTAATTCGAGGAGCGCTACTTAGGTTCATATCCTGGTACTCAGTAAAAATCATCTCACCAATGCGGCCATCTTCTTCGAGCTTGAAGGCATCATAAAGGCTGGAGATCAATAAAATTTCATGAACACGATGCTGCATCATGTCCCTGAATCCGGGACGTTGCTTGAGTGTGAGAACTTGATTAAACATGGCTTTAAAATAGTTGAGATATCCTCATTAAAAATGTTCATTTGAATAATCCAGGTGGAGGAAATCATTTTGCAGATGATTGGAACCAATATTTCGGGGTTGCTTGTCGTAGGAATCAACACAATCATGTCGGAGTCTGGAGGCAGAAGTCTTTCAACAATAATTACTATACATAGAGCTGTCCAAGGCTAATAAGTAATATCATTTTAGTGAGTTAGCGACACTTGGCACGCTGTTTGTCTTTAATATTTTGTATCAAAAACAAGGGGAATGAGATTGGGAGATTGCCATGAATTTTGGGATTCTGCATGAAAGCCGTTTAAACGAAAAGCGTGTCTGTTTAACACCGAGAGGAGCAACATCCCTCATAAAGCGGGGGCATACCGTTTTTGTGGAATCTGGAGCGGGTGTATCAAGCGGATTTTCCGACCAGGACTATACGAATAAGGGCGCTCAAATTGTTTTTAGCCCAGAAGAAATATATGGACGGTCCGACGTTCTTCTAAAAATTTTACCCGTTGATGAAGCGTGTCTGAATCTCATGCTTGACGGGCAGACTGTGATTACTTTTCAGCATCTATCTGTGAGTTCTCCAGAAGTATTTAAAAGCCTAACCGATAAAAATATCACCCTCATTGGGATGGAAATCATGGAAAATGAGGATGGGTCACGACCCATCCTCAATATCATGAGCGAATTGGCCGGTCAAATGGCTCCCATCATAGCTGGAAATTATTTGGGACGTGATCCCATGGGTAGAGGGGTTCTGTTGGGGAGTGTCCCCGGTGTTGCACCTGCATCTGTTGTTATCATTGGTGCTGGAATGGTCGGGACCAGTGCCGCTAAGGCTTTCGTAGGTCTGGGAGCACAAGTTCACATTCTAGATAAGAATATTGAACAATTGCGCATAGTTAAAAACAGTTTGGGTGACCGGGTTACAACTATATATGCCAACCAACCCGCCGTGGCGAGAACCATCGCCTTTGCTGATGTTGTGGTAACCTCCATACTGGAGAGGGGGGCTGAAACACCCCAGATCATCACGCGAGAGATGGTCAAAAACATGAAAAACCTATCTGTCCTCATAGATTTTTCTGTTGATGAAGGTGGTGCCAGTGAGACATCGAGGCCCACCTTGCTTTCAGATCCCGTTTATGTGGACGAAGGTGTCATTCACTATTGTGTCCCCAATATAACCTCAGGTATAAATCGGACCACTTCAATTGCCCTCTCCAATGTGCTGTCAAAATATCTGATTCAGATCGCGGAGATGGGCATTGATAAGGCCCTGAAAGATTCACATGTACTCAAAAAAGGTTTATACACTCTCAAGGGACGCAATATGCAACCCGTCCTAAATCGAAGATTCGGAATCAAGATATAATGACCTGGACTGAAAATTATCAATCTCGTATAGGAACTCCTGAGGAGGCCATGAGCCTCATTAAATCACGGGATTCTGTATATCTGCATGCTGGTGCTGCAACCCCGCAGCTTTTAGTAGATGCGTTCAGTAAGCGGGCCATGGAGCTTGAAGGTGTAACCATCAGCCATATTCTTTCATTGGGTGACGCGAAGTATGTGACACCTGAAATGGAAGGTCATGTCCGTCTTAATTCCCTGTTCACCGGTACCAATGTGAGAGAGTCAGTCAACGCAGGCAGAGCAGACTGGACACCCATATTTCTCTCTGAGATTCCAGGATTATTCAAGAATGGTCACATCCCGGTTGATGTAGCCATTATTCATGTCAGCCCACCGGATTCTCATGGGTTTTGCAGTTTTGGCGTCAGCACGGATACGACCATCGCTGCCTGCAAAAGAGCAAAAATTATTGTGGCCATGGTAAATCGACAAATGCCCAGGGTCCATGGGGACAATTTTATTCATGCCTCAAAGCTGGATTTTATTGTTGAAGCGGATGAGCCGCTGTTTCAGACAGCCAAAGTCGAACTATCTGAGCAACATATGCTCATTGGAAAGTATATCGCCAGCCTGATTGAAGACGGATCCACCCTGCAAATGGGTATTGGAGCTATTCCAGACGCTACGCTGTTTTATCTGAAGGAAAAGCGCAATCTAGGTATCCATACTGAAATGTTTAGCGACGGTGTCGTAGAACTTGTCGAATCTGGTGTGATAAATGGTGAAGAAAAAACCTTACACACAGGCAAAGTGGTCTCCAGTATTGTTATGGGTTCACAACATGTCTACGATTTTATTAATGAGAATCCTTTTATGGAATTTCATCCTACGGATTATGTAAATGATCCTTACATCATTGCCCAGAATAACAAAATGGTTGCCATCAATTCTTCAATAGAGATTGATCTGACAGGCCAGGTGTGCTCAGATTCAATGGGACGCACTAATTTTTCTGGTATCGGAGGCCAGGTTGATTTTATGCGTGGTGCATCCAGAAGTAATGGTGGAAAACCAATTATTGCCATGCCTTCTACAGCGAAGCAGGGAACTCAATCACGTATCGTTTTGGATTTGAAACCTGGTGCAGCGGTGACCACAAGTAGGGGGGATGTGCATTACATCGTCACCGAATATGGGATTGCCCATTTGCATGGAAAAACATTAAGAGATAGAGCCAAGGCTCTCATAGCGATAGCGCATCCAGATTTTCGCGAGGAATTGGAGAAACAATCTTTTGAGAGTAAGCTTTTACATTGAGAATTGAGTAATTATGGATTTTAGGAGGTTCTAAATATGGCTAAAGCCCGTGGACTTGTTGCGGTCAACTTCGAGGAATGTAAGGGATGCAGTTTATGCGTCGTGGCATGTCCCGTAGATGTGCTGCACTTATCAAATAGTTTTAATACGCATGGTTATAGTCCAGCTGAGTATGCAGGTGAAGGATGTACTGGTTGTGGTATCTGTTTTTATGCTTGCCCGGAACCAGGCGCCATTACTGTTTTTAAAAATTGGGCTGAAGCTCAGGAAGCTTATATCTGCCAGACCAAGAATGTGCCCAGCAGATTGACAGTTACCGATACAGTGAAAGGGCTAGCAGTGTGTGAAGCCTGCGGTCAGCAAGTTATTCTTAGTAATTTTAGAAACTTAAGTTTCGCGGAGTAGAGTATGGCTAAACAATTTGTAAAAGGAAATGAAGCAATTGTCAAAGGGGCTATCCTGGCCGGTTGCCGTGCTTACTATGGATATCCAATTACCCCGGCGAGTGAAATTGCCCACGCTGCTGCGCTGTATATGCCTCTGGTGGGTGGGACTTTTCTACAAGCTGAAAGTGAAATAGCAGCTATCAATATGGTTTATGGTGCAGCCGGAACAGGTATTCGTGCCATGACCGCCAGTTCCAGTCCTGGTTTCAGCTTGAAACAGGAAGGGATGTCCTACCTGGCCGGAGCTGAACTCCCCTGCGTGGTTGTAGATATCATGCGCGGAGGTCCTGGTTTGGGCAACATTGCACCTGAGCAAAGTGATTATCATCAAGTCGTCAAGGGGGGTGGCCATGGAAACTATAAAAACATAGTTGTAGCCCCCAACTCTGCTCAAGAAATGTGTGATCTCACTATGTTAGCATTTGATCTCGCTGATAAATATCGCAACCCAGCAGTACTCTTAGCGGATGGATTTATCGGGCAAATGATGGAGCCAGTAGATTTTCCTGAACCGGTGGAAGAATTTGCCGAAAAGAAATGGGCCATACGCGGTGTAGATGAAGATCGAATGAATCTCATTAGCTCAATCGAGCTTGATCCAGATGACCTGGAGCGACACAATCAAAAATTACAGCGCAAATACGAGATTATCGAAAATGGTGAGACTCGTTTTGAAGAATATCGACTTGATGATGCAGACTTCATTGTGGTTGGCTATGGTATTGTTTCCCGTTTGGTGCATACAGCCGTTGATCAATTAAGAATAGAAGGTGTAAAAGTTGGTATGCTGCGCCCCATCACCCTCATGCCTTATCCTTCAAAACGAATTGCAGAATTAGCTACCATGGATCATGTCAAAGCGTTTAGTGTAATTGAGTTGAGTAATGGCCAAATGGTGGAGGATGTTCGATTGGCTGTGAATGGTGCGAAACCAGTTGAGTTTTATGGTAGAATGGGTGGCAATGTTCCATCCATTAAAGAATTGGTCCATGAGATCAAACGCATGATGAGGGTACTATGAGTGTCAAGATATTAGGTAAATCAAAGGGCTTCTACGACACTTATGAGCGTCGTCCTGGAAGCAATAAGGAACAGACTCACTATTGCCCGGGTTGTGGTCATGGAATCCTTCATAAAATGATTGCAGAAGCTCTCACTGACTATGAAGTGGCTGAAAATTGTACCTTTGTGAGCCCTGTGGGTTGTAGTGTCTTTGCATATTACTACTTCAATGCGGGAAATATCCAGGCAGCTCATGGTCGAGCTCCTGCAGTAGCTACGGGTGTGAAAAGAGCTTTGCCTGAATCTATCGTCATCTCTTATCAAGGTGATGGTGATCTGGCCGCCATAGGTGGCAATGAGATCTTGCACGCTGCCAACCGTGGTGAATCCATAACGGTATTCTTTGTAAATAATGCCATTTATGGAATGACTGGTGGCCAAATGGCTCCTACAACACTGATTGGTCAGAAAACGACTACCACCCCTTACGGACGGACGCTCCAAAACGAGGGCTACCCCATCAAGATGGCCGAGATTATCGCCAGCCTTGAATCTCCAGTTTACGTGGAACGCGTTATGCTGGCTGATACTCGCTCGAAGAATGCAGCTCGCAAAGCAGTGAGACGAGGCATTAAGAACCAAATCGAGAAGAAGGGTTTCTCATTTATTGAAGTGTTATCCGCCTGTCCAACTGGTTGGAAGATGACAGCCCCTCAGGCTGAGGAATGGATTAGATCAACCCTGATGCAAAGTTTCCCACTGGGAGTATTTAAAGATATTGCCCAACAGGTTGAACCCCTTGATTTAGGCAAGAACCTTGCAACTCCTGCCAGAGTGCCAAAACTTATCGGCTTGGAGCAGGATAGGGTCCAATTCGACACAGCAGAAATGAAGCTAAGTGAAACGATTGATCAGGAAATAAAAATTGCTGGTTTTGGTGGTCAGGGCGTGCTTTCACTGGGGGTTTGGCTCAGCGAAATTGGAATGCGGGAGAATCTGGAAGTAAGTTGGATTCCTTCATATGGTCCTGAAATGCGGGGGGGGACTGCGAACTGTCATGTTAAGTTATCCCGTGAGGCTATTGGATCACCCCTGGTTACCCATCCAACCATCCTTGTTGCCATGAATCGCCCCTCGCTTGAAAAATTTGAGGATGATGTCATTGAAGGTGGCGCCATTCTGTGGGACAGCTCACTTATTGATATGGAACCGAAGCGAGATGATATCACAAAAATCCCCATTCCCGCAACTGAGTTGGCCAAGGAATTGGGGAATACCAGAACCTCAAATGTTGTCATTCTCGGTGTGATGGCTGGATACTCAGATTTTCTTGATCCTATGGTGGTTCAACGCGTTTTACCACTTATCTTTAAGAAGAGACATCTCTTAGAGATAAATCTGAAAGCATTTCAGATAGGTCTGGAACTGGGGAGGAAACTCTCAGACTGATATCCTTCTCAACAATTTGGAGGTCACAAAATGAAATATTCCAAAATTTTAGTACCAACTGATTTTTCGGAGTCTGCGAAATATGCGCTACCTTTCGCAGTTGATCTGGCAATTAAGTACCAGGCCAGTCTCCATGTGTTGCATGTCGTGGAACCCATTGTCGCCCCTGTTGATTTTGCCTGGGGAACCTATAGCTATCCTGACATCGAAAAGCAGCTCAGCGGGTATGTTGACGAATCTCTGGCAAAGGTAATGGAAGAACAGATTCCTACCGAAATCGAGAGCGATTCTTCCAATCTACATGGGAAACCCTGGCGTGAGATTGTCTCCTTTGCTAAGGAGGAGGGGATAGATCTCATCGTGATGGCCACCCATGGACTTAGTGGATTTAGTCATGCCCTTTATGGTTCTACAGCTGAAAAAGTTGTCCGGAAAGCCCATTGTCCAGTGCTCATTGTCCGTCACCCCGATGTCAAATTCGAGATGCCTTAGATCATTTTAATTTCCATGTGAGAGTTGTAAGCATTTTCCCCACTTCAACAGTCACTTTAACTGTGAAACATTTGAAATTTCTGCTTAATATGCTTTATCAGGTAGTTGTTATCGCTTGAGCTATAACGAGTTACAGTATTTCTCTACAGGTTTCTCATTGATGAATTATACATCTACACTTCCTATTCAAAATCTCAGATTTGGCTGGAAAAATTCCAATTGTTTTAGTATTCAGTTCCCTTTCTTCTATCTTCTTGGCTTATGAATGAAACGAAAAAAGACAATCCTACATATCATCTGATTTCAAGCCTTGAACATATCTACCAGCTTAAATCCATCCCAAGATCAGGGTGGCTACAATCTGGAATTGAAGCAATTGGCGTCGAGTCTATTGCTGCCCATTCCTATGGGATGTCGATTCTCATCCTTCACCTTCGTGGTATTTTGCAATCCAATGGTGTCAATGTTGAGAGAGCTTTAAACATGGCATTGATTCATGATATAGCTGAATCCATCGTTGGTGATTTAACCCCCCTAGACAATGTTTCAGAAACGACTAAATATGAAGCTGAAGCAGCCGCATTTCAGCAGATTGTCCGGGGCGTCCAGGAGGGGGAATACTTCCATGATCTCTGGGAAGATTTTGAGTCAGTCAAATCTCCTGAGGCAAAAGTGGTGAAGCGAATAGACAAACTGGATATGTTGATTCAGGCATATCTGTATGAAAAAAAATACAAGATGAGACTTGATTCATTCTGGCAGAACATGGACGAATTGTTCAGGGGGAGTGAATCAGAGTCAATTTACACATATATACGATCGAATCGATTTGAAGTTAAAAGGAATGAAGTATGAGGTTGGTTGATATTGGGAAGTTGTTACTACTGGCGTTGTTGATTATCAGTCCCGTTATGGCAGAGGACCATGACAGCATGAGCGAAGAAGCTGCCACCAAAGATATGGTACACCATGAAGGAGAGTTGCACAATACCACAGAAGCTGCGCATCATAGTAGCCTTCCACCAGTCTGGTTAGTGGCACCGTTTATCATTTTATTGATCATGATTGCGACTGGCCCTCTTTTTTACCCACATCTATGGGAACATCACTATCCAAAATTTGCCATGACCCTGGGTGTCATCGTAGCTGTTTATTATGGGCTTCTGATGGATCATGGTGTTCTCAACCTCATGCATACCCTTGAGGAGTACATCGCCTTCATTGCCTTGCTCACAGCCCTTTTTGTAGCTTCAGGCGGTATTCTTGTCAAGTTTAATACTGCCGGGAAGCCCTGGGTGAATGGACTCATCCTTTTGGGTGGTGCCATTCTATCCAATTTTATCGGTACCACCGGTGCTTCCATGCTGCTGATCAGACCGTTTATGCGCTTGAACGAAGGTCGGCTGAAGCCCTACCATGTTATCTTCTTTATTTTTGTGGTCAGTAATATCGGTGGTGGACTTACACCCATTGGTGACCCACCGCTATTTCTAGGTTTTCTTAAGGGTGTGCCCTTCTTCTGGGTGATCAGTCATGTCTGGCATATCTGGTTGGTCACGATTTTAGCTGTGATTGGTGTTTTTATGGCTTTTGATATGAGGACCCCACCCAGCAGTATTGTACCTAAAGAGGGTCGGACCATAGAGATTCATGGTGGTAAGAACTTTATCTATCTGGGAATTGTTATTGTTTCTGTATTTATGGATCCTGCAGTCATAGATGGATTCCCCAGTTTACAGAAAATGTTTCATGTCCCTTTTGGTATCCGAGAGATTATCATGTTCAGTGTCGCGTTCCTTGCCTACAAAACGGGTGACAAAGAGGCATTGAGGGGGAATGAATTCAACTTTGAACCTATAAAGGAAGTCGCCTATCTCTTTGTAGGAATCTTTGCAACGATGATTCCTGCGCTACAGCTTATCGCTGCCTACGCCAAGGAGAATGCAGCTGAATTCACTGTCACTCGATTTTACTGGTTCACAGGATCACTTTCAGGCGTGCTGGACAATGCGCCGACTTATTTGAATTTTCTGGCTGGATCCCTGGGCAAATTCGGCCTCGATATTGGCTCTATCAACGATGTACAGCATTTCGCTGGAGGTGTCGATTCACCCGTGCCCGGAGATTCAAACTCAATCATTTATTTGATGGCCATTTCAGTAGCAGCAGTATTCTTTGGCGCCATGACCTATATTGGAAATGCACCTAACTTTATGGTGAAGAATATAGCCGAGCAGGCCGGTGTAGATGTACCCAGCTTTCTGGGGTATGTCTTTAAATATTCAATTCCGATCCTGCTGCCGATCTTTTTTATCGTCTGGTGGGTCTTCTTTAATCTATAAAAACTTGTAGCAGGAGAATCATAATGAGCAAAACCATAAAAAGCGTAATTGATGCCAAACAAACAGGATTCTTGATTAAAAATTCGATTTTTCTCCCGTTTCACCTCGAACTATTGAGCGTATGGATTGGCAAAGATATGTCACTCCTGTCAAAACCGGATCTGATTACAGATTTTAGCTATAAGAAGGGTGAGATATTTATCCGTGAAGGGGAGAGCTACACCAATCTCATCTTCGTCAATCATGGTGACTTGAGACGGGAATACGGCAACTACAAGGGGCATGTCATTCTTTATTGTACAGAAAAAGGTGATGATATTTTTGATGAAACCCGTCGGCATTATATCAAATTATCAGTTCATGATGATACCAATGCAGTTTTTATGGAATTAGTAGATGATCCTTTTGAACTATAATTAAGATGTAAGCTCATGGCATGGGACAAATTGAATCGATCAGCGTTGCAGTTATCCAGCGGGGGATTGCGAGCAGAAATATTCTTGTTGAGAGAAGTATAGGATAGAGGTGATCAACGATGAGACTTACTAAAATATATACACGTTCTGGGGATAAAGGGAAGACACGCCTTGCGAATGGGGAGGAAGTATCCAAAGACTCACTGAGGGTAGCAGCCTATGGAGATGTTGATGAACTGAATAGTATTATAGGATTGGTGCTTACCCAGAGTCCTGATGAACATCTTGCCCAGGTCCTCTCAAATATCCAGCATGCTCTTTTCGATCTTGGCGGTGAACTGGCATCTGCTGGTATGATTGAAGATCTTATATCTCACCAAAATGTTGTAGATCTTGAGAATAATATCGATCAACTGAATGCTGATTTACCACCGCTTGAAGAATTCATCCTACCAGGTGGGACAAGCTCAGCTGCCGCACTCCATCTTGCCAGGACGGTATGTCGCAGGGCAGAACGCAGTATTATCACTCTGGACAATACCGAAGCGCTTGCTTCGGAAATTATTCAGTATATAAATCGTCTCTCAGATTTATTATTTGTCATGGCTCGTTTTGAAAATCACCGCAATGGTAACCAGGAAGTTTACTGGAAAAATCCTCGTAAATAATCCTCACACCTTCACTGGGTCTCGCTTTTAGAATTGCGAGGATATTTGATAGGTCCATCGATGAAATCTTTCAGTATGAGGAGTCCTAAAACAGGGTCATTTCCTGCCGCAGGACAACTGCACTCCCCAGGAGTTCTGAATCCACAAAACTCATCACCTGAGTGAATTGAGATTCCAGATGAGTTTTGTCTCTGGACACAATGGCAAGGGCCAGTATGCTGCGTTGCCATTTGTCCGTAAAGTCGACCTCAGCTATGGAAACATTGAATTTTGCAGTTACACGATCCTTAAGACTTTTAATGACCGCCCTTTTCTGCTTCAAACTTTGTGCAGACGGTATATGTAGCTCAATCTCCATTAATCCGACTCGTGTCACTTTTTCAAGACCTCATATTCCCAATCGAATTCTACCACCTGTTGTAAAATCCAAGGCTATCTGGAAACGACTCCAATCTGTCTTAAAAGCACCGGCCTCAACCCGAATTGGGGTGTAGATCAGTTGGAGTGGACCAGCCTGAAAAACTGGGGATATACTGCCCATCAATTGCATAGGATCTTCGTTCTGTTCCTGGATGAGTCCTACACCCAGAAGCAACTTCAAAGCTTCCATTTTGGGTATATCTGCACGGACTTTGAAGCCGACCTGGCTCAAGGTGCTGGGCGTGAGGCCTGAATCACTGTCATACAGAAAACCCGGAATAGAATACTCATCTGGGTATAGTCCTAAATGTCCAGGAGCATACCAGCTCGCGTCCCGTGAGAGAATGAACTTATTGTCAAGGTCCGGATCCATGCTGGTTGATAAATAGAATCGCTCTTGGGATGGAAGGTCTCCCAGCGCTGCTCGTGCAAAGAATGAAAATCTGACGGAACCCTTGTATGAGTAGCGCTTACGGTATTTGAAATAGGATTGGATCTTATAGAAAGGTTTACCTGCCTCCTGCAATCCAAGCGAAACCAGGGTTCCCATTTCCTTACTCCATAGGGTCCTGCGACTGGATTTATTCAGACTCACATCCAGGGAAAGGTAGGAGCCAATCTTCCATATCTGTGGATCTAGGTAATTTGCTGTATCACTCCCATTAACAAAATCAATATGGGATAAATTTTGAGCCATCAAACCTACTTTGAGTTTGTGCTTATCATCAGGGAAGGCAAGGGAGCGACTGCCAAAAGTCGTAGCCACCTCGGCGGATTTATAAAACCATCTATGCTGGATCTTCCCCTGGAGGTCAATCTCATGTCCCATTTCTGGGTAGAGCTTTTTGCGGACGGAAGCAATTAGCCCGGGTGCTTTGGTAACAGAGCCGTAGTAGGCTCTGAGATACCATTCATAACTCCAGGGGATCAGGTTCTTCCGCCAAAAGATTACACCCGGCTTGAACTTGTCGAGAGATTCAGACCAGAGATATGGTAACACCATAACCTTGTGATCTGACCCAGGATTGATTGAGAATTGGCATAGATCAAAGTCCAGGTTGAGGTGATGGTCGTTATTGCTTCTATCAACATCCAGAAGCACCATGTCAGGGTCAAGTGAAACATCAATCACTTGGTATGGGGTTTGGAATCGAAAGACATCAATTTTTTCAGTGGGGTAAACCCAGGTCTTTTGCTCCTCACCATCCTGACCACCACTTAGGGCGATGGGGAGCGGTGGGGAGAAGTCCCCAAGATTGTTGGTCCTGACGGTTGTTTCAAAGTTGCCGCCCTTTGCATGGCATTCAAAATCATCCAGGGCATAATCGATCTGACCCGTTGATCCCAGCATATCATCGAAATACTAGGAGAGATCCTGTTGGGTCACATTCTCGAACACCTCCCGGATATCTTCAGGTTGGGGATGTCGATAAGCCCATGTATTGAAGTAGACCTGCCAGATGGAGTCCATCAAGGCATCACCGAGATACTCATGCAGGCTCTCCGTTGAAAGAGCAACTTTCTTATAGACCATCATTCCATAGTTATAGTCTGTGTAAGCTTCAGAATGGAGATCGGGAGCTTGATCCAGCTTTGGCAAGGCGCTGACATAGTAGAACCAATCTTCCACAGCGGACTTGGTGAGATCAGGAAAGAGATAAGTGAGGACCGGCCAGTATTCAGGAGGATCCGAACTTAATGAAAGCATATGATCATCCGAATATTTATTGCTCCAATAGAGATTCTCGGCATAGGAATTCAGCCCTTCATCCATCCAGGGGAATTCACGTTCATTGCTGCCAGATAAACCATAGAACCAATTGTGTCCCACCTCATGCATGATAACATTTTCCATAGCGGGTTGGAGCCCAATATTGTTGATCAGAGTGATCATCGGATATTCCATACCACCCCCGGCGGAGAAATCTCCATCTACCACCGTTGCATGAGCGTAGGGATATTCAAAATAAGATTTGGAATAGAAACTGACAGCATCGGCGATATAGTCATTGGACAAGCGATAGATGTTCAGGTTCTGTGGGAGGCTGAAGGTTCGCGTGGTCACAACATGACCTGAGGGGAGGGTGACTGAGTCCTGTGTTACCAGGAAACGCTTATCCGCAAACCAGGCAAAATCATGGATCCGGTCCTGTTTGAAGGTGATGGTCTTCATTCTGGGTGAAGATGTGGGTTTATTATCAATAGCCTTTTGGAGTGAGGCGATATCTTTGATGGACATTGTTTGCAGACTATCCAGGAGTGAATTGCCATATATAGCGAGGGAGTCCCTCCATGCGATCTCCGCCGTATCCTGGAGAACACCAGTAGCGGCGACACGATAATTCTCGGGTACTGTGATGCTTACATCAAAAGCTCCCCACTCACTGTAGAATTCACCCATATCCAGATAGGAGAAGGGATGCCAGCCGCGGGTGTCATAGACGGCTGGTTTGGGATACCACTGGGTCAATTCATAATGATTGCCAAAATGTCCCAATCTTGAAAGCACAGTGGGAACCCGAACTGAAAAATCAAGATCAATAATAACAGTGTCACCGGGCGCCAATGTTTCATCCAGATAAAATCGAGCCACATCAATGGTGTCCGCAGATCGATATTCCCATTTCATAGGATTGCCATTGGTTCGAACATTTTCAATGTCGATCCAGCCAAAAGAGGAATCCGGTAGAAAGTGCATCTTTCTGGAGAACTGATTGAATTTCTGCCTGGCCAGTGGAGTCTCATTATTCTTATAGGCATTAGGCCATAAATGCATCCATATCAAATCCAATTTGTGGGGAGAGTTGTTGATATACGTGATGGTCTCATGGCCCTGAACAGTATGGATGGAATCGATAAGGGTAACCTCAATATCATACTCAACTCGCTGTTGCCAGTAATCAGCATGGACAACTCCTGTAACAATTATAGCCATGATTAGAGTCGTCTTCACTGAATTGATGGTCATCATATATCCCTGATCTTTTATTAATCGCTAGAGCTAGTCGTTCTGTTAGACTCGATTTATTCCCTAATTGTTGCAATCTGGATCAGAAAAAGGTTTGGTTTACATTCTCTCTTTAAATGCTGCAAATTCATTGAGAATGAGGGGATGGATTCTCGGGTTGCCAGCCACAATGTTGCCAGAATTCAAATCAAGGTCTTGGCCCAGCGGACCTGACACCAATCCTCCAGCTTCCTTTACCAGCAAGGCACCAGCAGCAATATCCCATGGTTTTAAGCTAAATTCCCAGAACCCGTCCAGTCGGCCACAAGCCAACCAGGCGAGATCAATAGCGGCTGCCCCAGCTCGTCTCAGTCCTTGAGTTTTACCATAGATGGAAGCCCATAGATCCATATTGAGTTTGAAATAATCATCATTGAAATACGAGAATCCTGTAGCTAACAAGGATTTCCCCAACTCCTGGGTTTTGCTCACCGAAATGGGTTCCTTATTTAGAAATGCACCTTGCCCCTTGCCAGCAGTGAAAAGTTCTTGCCGATTTGGATCATAAACTGCCGCCGCAAAAAGTTCATCTTCAAACAAAATTCCTATGGATACAGCAAATACTGGAAAGCCATGGACAAAATTGGTGGTCCCATCGAGGGGATCGATAATCCATTTGTAAGGGGAGCGACTGGAAGTGGAACCGCCACCTTCCTCAGCCAATATCTCGTGCTCAGGGTAGAGCCGATTAATCTCTGAAACGATATAGTTTTCCGAGGCTTGATCTACTTCAGTCACCATATCACGGGCACTCTTGTATGATATTTGTCGTTCCTGAGAGCTCAAGGTGAGGATGAGTTCGCCTGCAGACCTGGCAATGGAACCGGCATTTTTTATCAGATTTTCAATGGACTCATTCATAGTGTATTGGAATAGTTAATATTTTGCAGAATATCCAGGTGAGAATTCGAATCCTCACCTGGTCTCCACATCCTTATTACTTATAGGGGACATGTTCTTGATTGAAATATTCTGTGCTCATGGACTTCAGTTTTTTCGATAGCAAAATAATTGCCACCAGGTTGGGCAAAGTCATGAATCCCAGGGCAGCATCTCCAAATTTCCAGACCGCATCCAAACTAGCGATTCCACCTAAAAAGATAAAGAAGACATAGACTAAGCGATAAGGAAAAATTGCTTTTGGTCCGAATAGATATTCTGTGGAGCGATCACCATAAAAGGACCAACTGATAGCCGTTGAAAGCGCAAAAAGTAGGATGGAAAGCGTGATAATTTTATCACCCCAGCCGAACATCCAACTCAGGCCTTCCTTAAAGGCAAAGGAAGTCAGTAAGCTACTATTCAGGAGCTCACGGCCTTCAAAAACACCTGAGGCTACAATGGAATCTGCCAGCGTAGCATCCTGAACACTAATTCGAACAAAAAATTCTGTATGCTCCCAGGCGCCGGTAGAGATGATGGCCAGCCCTGTTAAGGTACAGATAAGGATGGTGTCAATAAACGGTCCCAGCATGGCCACAGCGCCTTCTCGAACGGGTTCGTCGGTCTTGGCAGTGGAATGGGCTATAGCTGCTGATCCCTGACCAGCCTCATTTGAATATAAACCCCTCTTGATTCCGTGGAGCATCACCAGCAAGATACCACCTCCAACACCTCCGGCCATGGCAGGTGGATTAATAGCCATTTTGAAAATCAGGCCAAATGAGGTTCCCAGTTGATCCAGGTGAGAAAGGAGAATTAGCAACGCGGCAATAACATAGATACCGGCCATAAAGGGGGCGAGGTAGCCTGTAACCTTACCTATACGCTTAATACCACCAAGAATAACCATACCCACGAGCGTCGCCATGATCAAGCCACTTATGATTTGCTGAACGGAAACTTCAAACCCCTGGAAAATATAGTGTTTTAACGTGAGCCAGTGAGTTGAACCGACTACTTGTGAAACTTCTGAGTATATTTGATCTGAAACGGTGAATGACTGGATAGCATTTCCTTGTGCCATTGAACAGATAATGGTGAAGGCTGCGAAGGCGACAGCCAGCCAGCGCCAATTCTTACCCAAACCATTTTCAATGGTATACATGGGACCACCAGCGGTATTTCCATTGACATCCATTTCTCGATATTTTAAAGCAAGGGTACTTTCAGCAAATTTTAAGGTAGTTCCAAAAAAAGCTGTAATCCACATCCACAGTAGAGCTCCTGGACCACCATAGTAAAGCGCGATGCCAACACCAGCGATATTACCAATTCCAACGGTGGCAGAGAGCGCCGTGGTAAGAGCACGGAAATGATTCAGATCTCCTTCATCTTCGGGATTGTCGTAAATACCCATGGTGACTTGAACACCATGCCAGAATCGTTTGATTTGAGGGAATCCAAGATAGATGGTCACATATATTCCAGAACCAACCAGGGCCAATACCATAAATGGGACCGCTCTCTGGGAGGGGAAGGACCAGATTGCGTCAAAGAAATCAATCCCAAATGCATAGAGGAAAAATGAGATTGTGGCGAATGCAAGGATGCCAGCAGTAGATCGTTTCATGAGAAACCCTTTTGTGAATAACAAGTGGTGGTTATTGGTGGCTTTATTTTAAAGCTGATCAGAAAGAGGGAAAGGGAAAAGTTGATCAAATGCTTGATTCAATCAGACCTATGATTGAGAATGCATTCCCCCTCCTGGTTAGGAGGAGGAATGCTTAAAAGATTATTTAAGCAGATTGAGTTTGATGGATTTGGTCTGAGAACTTGAGCTCAAGATAGCATGATAGATACCACTGCTCACAGGCATACCAGAGGCATCGGTACCATCCCAACTGGAAGCATGGAAACCTGCATTGAGGTGACCATTGATGAGGGTTGAGACCATCCGTCCTCTGATATTATAGATTTTCAAACTCACTTCACCTGAATTCTCCAGGCTAAAGGGGATTGTAGTGGCAGGGTTGAATGGATTCGGGTAATTATTCCCCAAGGTCAATGAAGCGGGGACCTGGTTGCAATGCTCTGTACCAACAAGCTCGGAAGAGTAGTAAACCATCTGACTGGGAAGCGCACCCACATTGAAACTGGCGAGTTCCTGCCCACTCAATGACAAAATCGACACCAGGTCGGGAGCTACAAAATCGCTGGTGCCTACCAGAATATGATCATTAGCGACTGAATGGCTATAAAGACCAATTATATCTCCCAGAGCATCATTTTGATTGAGACTTAAATCCTCATTTAGAGGCACGATAGAATTGCCAAAAGTGCGATACACCACGCCATCTATAATATTTAAATCAGCTGTATAATTTGTGTATAGACCATGATCGAGGGTAAGCACAGACTGATCAGTTAAATTGATTCTGGAAGTACCACTAAAAGTTTCCCAGGCATCATTGTAGTAAAGGGAGGTCACATAGAGATTCTCACCAACCAATGCCATGGCTCCAGGACCATCGATGACATCATAAGTGTGGGTCACTTCGGGTGAGCTGCCTGATAAATTAATTCTGAGGACTTTATTAGATGCGCTCCAGTCACTTCGCATGGGAACGCTCACAAACATTTCGTCATCGTCAATCAGCATCTGCTCAGGTAAACCATCCACATAAAATGTGTCAACAATGACATTATTCTCCAGATTTACAATAAGGAGAGCGCCGAGATTCCAACTGCTGATGTAACCTTGGTTGGATCCACGGTGTACAGCCATAAAGCGGGGACTTGAATCAGGAATTTCAATATCAGTGGTATGATTCTCACCATCTTCGAGATCCACAACACGGACTTCGTGAGAACCATTCATCACGATATACAGGGTATGATCGAAGAGGGTTAAAGACTGTGCAACATCCCCAAGTGGGTTAGTGGATGCATTCCATATGAGGGGACCATCAAGGGTTTGGAGTGTTTCATCAATCGACCAGAACGAGGCATTGGCCTGACCAAAATTGCCTTCACAGAGGGCATAGTAGTTTCCAGCATGGAGCGGAGAAATGATGAGAAGTAGGGCCAGAAGGAGTGCAGAGGTTGGGTGTTTCACAGAAGTGGAGCCTTTTGTTTTAGATTAGAGAGAAAATTTTGTAGAAATTTGATAAGAGCGACCCGGTTCAGGATAGCCCTTGATAGTTTCATAGGATGTGTCTTCCAGGTTGTCCGCAGAAAGAACAATGGTGAGATGACCCAGCTTACCATTCCAGGTATGTGCAACACCACCGGACCATAGTCCGGCTGCTTCGATGATAACATCTTGGGGATATCCGTACATACTGATCCTGTCGGAGACATAGTTGTACTGCATGTTGATCTCAAAATTTCTCGGGGTCCAGGTAAATCCCAGGGCTGAGGTTTGCTCTGGTGCATATCTCAGAGGAAGATTTCGTTCATGATCCAGAGTACTGATGAGACTGTAATGAGCAAATGCCGAGAAGTCCCAGTCTGGCAAGGCCAATTGCCACAAAGCTTTGCGGCTCTCACGGGTTGCAGATTGAACATTGCCTGGCTGCCAGTAGGAGAGTACAGGCATCCACTGGATCAAATTGTGGCTCTCCTTCTTTTGCCACTGGAGATGTAATGACCCGAAGTATTTGAAATCGAAATTGGATTGAAGGGTGGTGACATCAGTTTCTTCTGGCTTTAGATCGGGATTCCCGCCGGGCTCCCAGTATTGATCATTAAAACTGGGAAATTTGAAAACCTCTCCGCGGCTCCATGCTAGGCATGTCAGCGGACCCAATTGCAGGGGAAGATTGATTTGATAATCATTAAGAACTTCTTCATACAAATCAGGACTATACTGAATCTTAAAAGTCGAAGTAGCTCTGATATTTTTAAAAAATCGAAATGTTGGAGCCAGTGACCCATTCATTGTTTTCCGAGTATGGTTTGAGGTGCTACTACTCGTGATTTCATCAAGATTATAGCTCAAGTCAGAATTCAACTCCAACCTTTTGCCGAAATACCGCTTATCCTCCAAGTCAATATGGTAACCCTGTAAGAGATGATTGCTCTTCACCTTCAAATATGGATTGGTGTATTTTTCTTTTGAATGTCTCGCGGTAAAATGAAGATGGCTGCTTCCATTGTGACGAAGCCAACCCAGGGTAGAGCCCAGGAGGGTCAATTGATCATCCCGATGGGAAATAGTATCGGGAGACCAGAGTAGACCGGCAACACCTCTGGATTGAAGGGAGCTCATGGTGGTAAGTTGCCAATAGATATTCGTTCTGATCATTTTGCGGAGCGTTAATGCGACAAACTGTTGGTCGAGCTGGTTGTTTTTACGGATAGTTCCCGTTCCATCCCAGATGACTGGGTAATTTCCATCCTCGTGACGTTGACCTACTTGAAGCGTAGTCCAGAAGCCAGAAAACTGTTTGTTGAGATATATATCGTATGCTCGATGTCCAAAACTTCCTTGACTCAGGTTAAGATGAGTCTGTTGATCGCCGGTTTCCAATTTGACTACGCCATCAATACCACCCGCTCCAGATTGGGTGATATCATAGGGGATGTAGCTCATACTTTCAATAAAGGGGAGGGGTAATTGTGAAAGATCAGTCTCGCCATTCTGTGCAGAACTGATATCAATTCCATTCACCAGAACGATGGTGTTGGAACTGGGACCCCCATCCATACTTAAGGTGCTGATGCCTGCGGGACCTCCATAACTCTTGATGGAAATTCCGGGAATCCGGGCCAGCATATTTTTGTGATCTGTGGCTGCTGAACCCTGTGTTTTTGTATGTTGACCTAGTACAGATATAGCACTGAGTGATTTAACATCTGCCATGACTTCCACAGATTCCAGCATGATAGCTTCAGGCGTTAATCGGATCGTTCGCAAACGGAAGACATCATCGACGAGCAGCATTTTATTTTCATACCCGATGCGTTGAATGAAGACGGAATCATTTTCCACAAAAGTAGAATTATAACTGAAGTGACCATTCTCATCTGATAAGAGAAAGATTTCCGACTTCTGGAAAATAAGGGAAACATATGGAATAACGCGACCATTGAGGTCGAGGGTCTGGCCTTGAATGAATAAATTATTGGAGTTTGATTCTGAGGAGAATACGCTTGAAGGGAGTAAAAGAATAACGGACAGGGCAATAAAAAAGCCCCGTCTCAAGTTGGGGCTTATTTTTAAATGTGTCCTGGTTCTCAGGCGCATCATGCCGGTCCCTTTTCTCGCGAAGGTTCATGAATATTCTCCTAAACGAGTATCCTGACTTCCAGATCATCCTCTGCTGATGCCTTCCCTCAATATGAAGTGGCAAAACGAATGAATCATTCGATTCATTATGGTATCAACATTGTCCCTGGTTACAGTAGCGCGACTGTGCCCGACTTTCACGGGCTTCCTCGTACTAGGAGACGTTAACAAAAATCGTTGGATAGCTTATTCTAAAATAGAAGGGATGTCAAGAGTTTGAATTATGAATTATGAATTATGAATTATGAATTATGAATTAAGTAGAAAGAAGGATTAGATTTGAGGTATCAGGAACTGAGTCACAGCTTCCCTCGACAAGCTCGGTACAGGCTTGGCTCAGTCAGACACAGTTATTGTCCCTGGATATTTTAGTTTAATACATCACAAATTTAGCAAGACGTCCATCTAATCCACCATTTCGCAGCGGTCTTTTCCATTCTGGACGTAAGCCAATATTCTTCAAATATTTCCGTTCACCAAAATAGATATAGGCTTCACTGCCAGCACATTTCTGTTTGAGCCAATCACCCATTTCCTTATACATGCTTGAAAGATCTTCACCCGTATGCAATCGAATACCATAAGGCGGATTCATTACCAGTGTGGCACCCTGGGGAATCGTAATTTCCTGATAGTCCTTACGATGTGTATAAATTTCTACACCACGAGGTAGGTGAGATAGGTTACGCTTGGCAACTCTCAAAGCACTGGGATCCACATCAGAAGCCTGAATGGGGATTTCCGCGGGGGCATCAAAGGCTCCATCCATCTCTTTGCGTACGTGTGTCCAGAGACCCTTATTAAAATCGGGCATTTTCATAAAGCCAAATCTTTTTCTGAAATAGCCTGAGGGCAGATTGGTGAGAGACATATAAGCTTCAGCGGGGAGCGTACCCGATCCACACATAGGATCGATAAATGTAGTTTTACCTTCCCATTTGGTTATTTGAACAATAGCTGCTGCCAGGGTTTCCTGCATGGGAGCTTCTACCGTATCCAGGCGGTAACCCCTGCGGTGCAAGGAACCACCGCTGGTGTCCAGACTGATCACAGCCCGATTGTTCTCAATATGGAGATTGAACCAGATGTCGGGATATTTGGGCTCAACGTTGGGTCGACGTTTCACCTTATCACGAAAACGATCTACAATGGCATCCTTCAGCTTGAGAGAGGCATATTGCGAATGAGTAATGGCACTGTTACTGACCTGGGAAAAAATGGCAAAGGTCTGATCCGGTGAGAAAAGTTCTTCCCAGGGAATCCCCATGGCTGTCTTGTATAGATATTTTGTACTGTGGCAATCAAAGGAGATGAGCGGTGCTAAAATTCTGGTAAGCAGTCTAGATCCATAATTGATCCGATAAACAGCCTCCGCGTCCCCCGTGAATTGCAATCCCCTAAAACGCTGATTTACCTTCGATGCACCAAGTTTTTCAATCTCAGATGCTGCCATCTCTTCAAGCCCATTGGCAACCTGGGCAAAATAGCTATTCGTTTTTTGATATTGGAAAATCATTAATCCTCTGTTCGCTTTTCTTTTCTGGTCTGGGCAAGACGTTTATGCGGATCGAGTTCCATCTTTCGAATGCGGATATTGTCTGGTGTAATTTCAACAAGCTCGTTTTCAGAGATAAATTCTATCGCTTCATCTAAAGTTAGCAGATGAGGTTTCCGGAGCGTCACTGTTTGATCCGCATTTGCACTACGCATATTGGTCAGTTTCTTTTCACGGGTAATATTCACATCCAAATCTCCAGGACGATTCCGCTCACCAATCACCATCCCAGCGTAGACCTGGGTGCTAACTTCAATCATGAGTTCGCCACGATCTTCCATACTCAGACTGGCATAGGAAGTGACTTTCCCCGTACGATCTGAAACCAGTGCGCCTGTATTGCGCTGGGGAATAGGACCGAACCATGGTTCATAGCCTTCCATGATGGTGTTCATGACCCCGGCACCTTTGGTATCAGTCATAAAGGTAGTGCGGAAACCAATGAGACCCCTAGAAGGAATTTTGAATTCTAAATTCACTCGACCACTGCCATGGTTGAAAATATTTACCATGCGACCTTTGCGGATCGAAAGTTTTTCGGACATGACGCCCACAAATTCTTCTGGAATATCCAGATAGAGCATTTCAACAGGTTCTGAGAGCTTACCATCAATTTCTTTTGTGATGACTCGGGGTTTGGACACCATGAACTCATAGCCTTCGCGACGCATGGTCTCTATAAGGACAGCCATCTGGAGTTCTCCTCGTCCCCTTACTTCAAAGGCATCAACGCGATTCTTGAGCTGTTCAATTTGCAGGGCAACATTAAATTTCGTTTCCTTTTCGAGTCGAGCCATTATGTGTCTGGATGTCAGGTATTTACCATCCTGACCAGCAAATGGGCTGGTGTTCACATAAAAAATCATGGATACAGTAGGCTCATCGACATGGATGCGAGGCAGCAGAGCTGGGTTTTCAATTGAGGTAATTGTATCACCGATGGTGATATTCTCAACACCTGCAAAGGCGATGATATCCCCTGAGACAACCTCTTCCACTTGTTGTCGACGGAGTCCATCGAAAGTATATAAGGCAGAAAATTTTACATTGGGTGTCTGCTTGTGCTCGCCTGCCAGAAGATAGTTCTTACCCATTTTGAGGATACCGTTTCTCAGACGACCGATGGCAATTTGGCCGACGTAGGCATCATAGTCAAGATTTGCGATAAGAAATTGAGGGGTATGGTCATCTTCAGCTTCGGGACCCTGGATATAATCAATGATCGTATCAAAAAGTGGACGGAGTGTTGTAGAGTCATCGCCAAGTTCTTTATGGGCAATCCCTTCCTTAGCAATTGTATACAGTATGGGGAAGTCGATTTGTTCTTCTGTGGCATTCAGGTCTATAAACAGGTCGAAAACTTCATCAATTACTTCAGCAATTCTGGAATCCGGTCGATCAATTTTATTAATAACCAGAATGATGCGCAGATTTTTCTCAAGAGCCTTTTTTACAACAAATCTTGTCTGTGGCAGGGGGCCCTCACTGGCATCAACCAGCAACATAGCACCATCAACAAGATTTAAACCACGTTCAACTTCACCTCCAAAATCCGCGTGACCGGGTGTGTCGATGATATTGATTTTTACATCATTGTATTCGATAGCGGTGTTTTTTGCACTAATCGTAATGCCACGTTCACGCTCCAGATCCATATTGTCCATGACTCGATCTGTGAGTGCTTGATTCTCGCGAAAGATACCACTTTGTCGGAGCATACCATCCACCAGTGTTGTTTTTCCATGATCAACGTGGGCGATGATGGCGATATTCCTAAAATTTTCTTTGCGCATTTATATCCTCTCAGCGTGGATTTCCCCATCGGAAACACCACAAAATTAATTGGTTTAAAAAAGCGCGTGCAGGATGCGTTCGAAAGGGACTGATTACAATGAAAAAATGTGTCCACCAAGTCTTTAAATCGAATTAAAGCAAGCCGTTGGATTGTATGGATTGATTAATTAGTTTATTTGCGATCAAACAAATAGTGGTGCTCAAATAAGCAGGAGGCTCAAGATGGCTGAAATGTATCTAGAAATGATAGAACTCTTTTTTATTATTGGTGGTTTCTTCGCAATTATTGTAGGTTTGGTTTTATTCTTTAAACCTGATCAGGTAGCAAGTTGGTCTAAGAAAGGGGATAAATGGTATTCCAGCTCAAAATGGACCAAGCCCCTGGATGTGATGCACGAAACAGATTCGTTCTATTTTAAATATCATCTCCCTGTCGGCGTGATGATGATGGTGGTTTCCCTGATTGGATTATTTCTGATCATCACGCGCATGCCCAATACGGATCAAGTCCTAGCGTCTGTAGGTACGAGCGAAACGGGGATGAGTTTGGCAATTATCCTTGAATCTCTGAAGTGGTTTCTTATCATCAGCATCGTTTTGGGATTTCCCATGTGGGGGTTTCTTGCCTTTAGCCCGGATAAGTTAAAAAGTATTAACAAATCACTTAACAAGTGGGTCTCTGCGGGTCTCATCTTGCTTCCTCTGGAAAAGATGAACCACGGTTTTGATAATTTTGTGCTGCATTACCATCGGTTCTTTGGAACTATCTTTGTGCTTGGAGCAGCTTTTATTCTATTCAAATTCCTGGGGTGAATCATACCAGCCAAATAAACGTCTCAATGGTTCGTTTCTGTAGTCAAATATGAGTAAAAAAGTATATGCTGTATTCCAGGGGCATCAGCCAGGAATTTATGATTCCTGGGATGAAGCTTCTGACCAGGTTAAGGGTTTTAAAGGTGCAAAATACAAGAGTTTTGCTAATCAGGCTGCGGCCATTGATTGGCTGCGGGAATTCGTTCTAAATGCAAAAGATCCTGTCGCACAAAATCTTATTGATCTCATCAAAACTCAGATTGGTAAAAATCCGGCACCAGCAAATTCATCTCAAGCAAGTCCCAATGGAAAAATAATTATCCATACTGATGGCGGAGCGTCTCCCAATCCCGGTGTGGGGGGCTATGGTGTGGTTATGCAAAAGGGTAGTCGCCGCAAAGAATTATCAGCTGGTTATAAGTTGACGACCAACAACCGAATGGAAATGCTAGGCGTCATTGTCGCATTGCAGGCTCTGAATGAATCTTCTGAAGTTGTTCTGCATACCGATTCGAAATATGTGGTGGATTCCATCACCAAGCGCTGGGTATATGGCTGGAAAAAGCGGGGCTGGAAAAAATCGGATGGGAAGCGACCGGAAAATGTGGATCTCTGGGAAGTGTTGATTGCTTTATTAGAGGAGCATCAGGTAAACTTCCACTGGGTAAAAGGTCATGCTGGCAATACTGAGAATGAGCGTTGTGATGCTTTGGTAGCAGAAGCCAGAAAAATGAAAAATCTCTTGATAGATACAGGTTATAAATCAGTCTGATCAGGTAATTACCTAAATTGGTAAGGAAAGGTTATATCAATGAACTATAAGCACTTTTTCTGGATGATACTGATTGCTGGAATGGTTCTATTGAATTGTAGCAGTCCTGCAAACCTCAAACCAAGTAATGACGAGACTATAAGACTGCCTGGCATGCCAGCACCTGCTGACAGTGTCGAAATCTCAGAACCCGATGGTCTTATTGGTGTTAAACCAGAGCACACGTCTGGAACCTTCAATCTATTAGATAGTAGCCGCGTTGTACCGAATTAGCCCTTCTCAAAGAAGCAGCTTCAACACTTAAGCTTTTCTATATTTGGATTGAAAAATTGCTACAAAAAAAAGCCGGTACTCCTAGGAGACCGGCTTTTTATAAATTCTTTAATTTAAA
>CAZDVD010000018.1:43635-45117 GCA_964508765.1 uncultured Lentisphaeria bacterium | reverse complement strand
AGTTTCGTAATGCGTAGGTCAGGAGTTCGACTCTCCTGGGTGGCTCACTCCCCACCATAGATATTCTTCAAGCTGGACTAGTTGACAGGACCGTCACAATCCTTCGCATCATCAAGATTGGTTATCTGGGTTTGTCCCAGAATAGTCAGGGGTTCTTTGCGACGATTGTCACTGAAATGGAACATCGTCAAAATAGGATGACGAAACATCATCCGCGGACCCGAATAGCGCATGACCTGTTTGATATCATCTTTGATACCAGGCTTATAGCAATGAATCGGACAATTCTTGCAGGATGTTTTGCCCTCATGAAAGGGGCAGTGATGAAGACGGTCCAGAGCGTAGTTTTGTAGCTCAGAACAATATGGACAATCCTCGACTTTTAAGCCGTGATGATTTTTACAATAGAGACCAATCATCACCTCAACTGTCTTTGCTTCGCGTTCAATTCTATTTGTAAATATGGACATATATATTTCTCAATGATTCATTATTTATAACTTGAAATAATCTCTGCGTTCAAGTCGATATTTCACGATGACAAAGCCATCTGGTTCCATCATTTCTTTTTCGTAGCTGAGACCAATTTTTTCCATGACTCGCCGGGAAGCTTTGTTGGCTGGGTCTGCAATGGCCACGATTACATCTACTTCAAGTTCATCAAAAGCCTTCTTTACCAGCGCTTCGGATCCTTCAGTGGCCACCCCTTGCCCCCAGAAATTTTGCTTTAAGCGGTAGCCCAGCTCAGTCTCGGCTACATCTTGACGATTCGGGCGAAGATGAAACCAGCCCATGAAATCACTACTGCCCTTTTCAATGGCAGCCCAAATCCCCTGCCGGTCCAGTTCAGAATAATACTGCATAATCCGGGGCATAACCTGCTCAATGATGTACTCTCGGGAAGTAGGTTTCCCCCCATTGATATATCTGGTGACCTCAGGGTCTGAATCCAGATTAACCAGCTTGTCAACATCAGCTTCTGTAAATTCTCTTAGAATCAATCGCTGGGTTTCGAGATAAACTTTCATTTTTTCCACTCCACCATCCCCAATTCAATTCATATTAACCGGCATTCATCATTCATCCAGAATTATTAAATTGCAACTCCCTCATATTTTTAGGCGAAACAAGGGCACTTCATTAATTATTTACCCAAAACATGCGATTCCCTCATTTTTTGGGTTGCAGATCGATAATAAAAAGTCAGATTAGACTTTAATGAAAAAGCCCGCCATCCTCTTGCTGGAAAACGGACACCACTTTAAAGGATTTTCTTTAGGCGCTATCGGTACCTCCGGTGGTGAAGTCTGTTTTAACACAAGTACGACCGGCTATCAAGAGATCCTCACGGACCCCTCTTACTGTGGTCAGATTATTACCATGACTGCTCCCCAAATTGGAAACTATGGTGTCAATCCTGAAGATATTGAAAGTGATAAAATTCAGGCGAGAGGATTCATTGTCCGCGAAGCCAGTCCCATC
>CAZDVD010000018.1:0-43535 GCA_964508765.1 uncultured Lentisphaeria bacterium | reverse complement strand
TGAAAGTGATAAAATTCAGGCGAGAGGATTCATTGTCCGCGAAGCCAGTCCCATCTATTCCAACTACCGCGCCACCCAAAGTCTGGACGACTATCTCAGTGAGGCAGGTGTTGTAGGGATTCAGGGTATAGACACACGCGCGCTGACCCGCATTCTCCGTGATGAAGGCGCCATGAATGGCATTATCAGCAGTGATGATCTTGATTTAGACTCACTCAAGAAGAAATTAGCAACTGTACCTGATATGACAGGTCAGGATCTGGTTCAGGAAGTGACCTGCCAGGAGAAATGGATCTGGCTCAGCCAGCAGACCACATACTCTCATCGTGTCGTTGCACTGGACTTGGGTATTAAACACAACATCATCAGGCAACTATCCGCAAATGAATGTGAAGTCATTGTGGTCCCTGCGAGAACCTCTGCAGAAGAAATCCTGGCTCTGGAACCAGATGGCGTCTTTCTATCTAATGGTCCTGGAGACCCAGAACCCGTGGTCTATGCCATTGAAACCGTAAAAAAACTCCTAAATATAAAGCCCCTCTTTGGAATCTGTCTGGGTCACCAAATTCTGTCTTTAGCTCTCGGTGCTACCACATTTAAATTAAAATTCGGTCACCGGGGCGCCAATCATCCCGTCAGGAACCAGCTGAGTGGCAAGGTGGAAATAACCAGCCAAAATCATGGTTTCGCTGTTGAGCCTTCCAGCCTTCCAGATCACCTGGAAATTACTCATGTCAACTTGAATGACGAAACCCTGGAAGGGGTGCACTGCAAAAACATCCCGGCATTTTCAGTACAGTATCACCCTGAAGCCAGTCCGGGACCCCACGACTCGCGCTATTTGTTTAAAGAATTTATTGATATGATGGATGCCCATGCCAAAAAGAACTGATATAAAATCCATCCTCATTCTGGGCGCAGGACCCATCGTCATTGGACAAGCCTGTGAGTTTGATTATTCAGGGACTCAAGCCTGCCGGGCTTTAAGAGAAGAAAGTTATCGGATTATTCTGGTGAATTCGAATCCTGCAACCATCATGACCGATCGAGAATTAGCTGATGCCACCTATCTTGAACCACTGACTCCCGGTATAGTTACAGCCATCATTGAAAAAGAGCGGCCTGATGCTATTCTCCCAACGGTTGGAGGGCAAACAGCTCTGGATCTGGCCATCAAACTTGATGAGCAAGGAACTTTAAAGAAATATAATATCCAACTCATTGGTGCCGATGTGGAGGCTATTCAGAAAGCGGAGGATCGAGAAAAATTCAAAGCGGTCATGGACAGCGTTGGAATCGATACTGCCAGGGGTGGTTTCGCCCACAGTGTTGAATCTGCACTCGAGCTTGTCCAAGATACAGGCTTCCCTGCCATTATTCGGCCCTCCTTTACCATGGGCGGTACTGGTGGCGCCACTGCTTATAATAATGAAGAATTTCGTGAATTGGTGGATAAGGGTCTTTCTGCCAGCCCCATTGGGGAGGTTCTCATTGAAGAATCTCTACTGGGTTGGAAAGAGTTTGAGATGGAGGTAGTGAGGGATAAAAATGACAACGCCATCATTATCTGCTCTATTGAAAACATCGACCCCATGGGTGTGCATACCGGTGACTCTGTCACAGTCGCACCTGCGCTCACCCTCACAGATAAAGAATATCAAAAGATGCGTAATTGGTCCATCCAATGTTTGCGGGCTATCGGTGTTGAGACGGGTGGATCAAATGTACAGTTTGCAGTTGATCCAGCGACCGGTCGCATGATTGTGATTGAGATGAATCCCCGCGTGAGCCGGTCATCTGCGCTTGCATCCAAAGCAACTGGGTTTCCCATTGCAAAAGTTGCTGCGAAATTAGCTGTGGGTTATCTCCTGGATGAGCTTCCCAATGAAATTACAGGAAAAACACTTGCCGCCTTCGAGCCCAGCATTGATTACATCGTAACCAAAGTACCTCGGTTTGATTTTGAAAAATTCCCTACAGCTGATGGCATCCTTGGTGTTCAGATGCAATCCGTGGGTGAGGTCATGGCCATTGGTCGTACGTTTAAAGAGAGTATACAAAAGGCTTTCCGCTCACTGGAAGTTGGGCTGGTAGGTCTGGAACCTAAAAAGGTTGCAGGGCGTGATCTCGACCTAAAGAAAATGCGTTTTGCCACAGCTTTTCGTCTGGTGAAAATCTGGAAGGCCTTTCAAGATGGTGTTGATATTGACACCTTACATCAGATCACTCAAATCGATCCCTGGTTTCTGTATCAAATTCAGGAACTGGCCCTGGATGAAATTCCAAAACTGGGTTATGAAGAAATCCTGGAATGCAAACGTCGGGGATATTCTGATATACAATTAGCAAGACGTCTTGATGTGTCGGAGTCCGAGATCAGGGCTTTCAGGATAGCAGAGGGAATTTTACCTACTTTTAAGGAAGTTGACACCTGCGCTGCTGAGTTTCCCGCCAGAACCTCCTATGTTTATTCCACCTACGAGACTGAAAATGAAGTCACTGCCCTTGCAGGCAAAAAGGTGATGATTCTCGGGGGGGGTCCAAATCGCATCGGACAAGGTCTTGAGTTTGATTATTGCTGCGTTCAGGCTGTCTTTGGTTTGAATGAGCTGGGTTATAAAACCATTATGGTGAATTGTAATCCAGAAACGGTCTCTACCGATTTTGATATCTCAGATCGTCTCTACTTTGAGCCGCTAACTTTTGAAAACGTGATGAACATTGTGGATCTGGAGCAACCCGATGGTGTACTGGTGCAATTTGGAGGTCAAACGCCCCTCAATATTGCCAACCGACTCCAAGATGCCGGTGTAAAGATCATTGGAACCAATCCGACAGCCATTGATCTGGCTGAAGATCGCAAAAAATTTGGTGCCATCCTTGATAAATTGAAAATTCCGGCCCCTGCCTATGGAACCGCATTCACCATTGAAGAAGCTTCTATTGTTGCTGATGAAATTGGCTACCCTGTCTTGGTGAGACCTTCATATGTTTTGGGAGGTCGTGGAATGGAAATTGTCTATACTGAAGAATCCCTCAAGAAATATGTGGCTCAAGCTGCCCTGGTCAGTGGTGACCATCCTGTCTTGATTGATGCTTTTCTCGAAGATGCCTTTGAATTTGATGTGGATGCGCTCTCTGACGGTAAAGAAGTTTACATTGGGGGTATCCTTCAGCATATTGAGGAAGCTGGCATTCATTCCGGTGATTCAGCCTGTGTGATTCCCCCTTATCAACTGCTTCCCAATCATAGGAAACGCATAGAACAATACACCAAAGACCTGGCCCTATCACTTGAGACAGTTGGACTGATTAACATTCAGTTTGCCATGAAGGATGGAATAGTATTCGTCCTGGAAGTCAATCCTCGAGCCAGTAGAACCGTACCGTTTGTAAGCAAGGTGACAGATATTCCCATGGCTAAATATGCAGCTCAACTGGCAGCTGGGAAGAAGCTCAGTGACCTCAATTTGCATCGGGAAAAACACGCCTTGATTGCTGTTAAAAAACCGGTATTCCCTTTTAATAAATTCCCTCGTCAGAACGTGTTTCTTTCACCAGAAATGAAATCCACAGGAGAAGTAATTGGGTTGGATACCAGACTTGGCGCCGCCTTCGCCAAAGCTGAAATTGGCGCTGGTAATCATTTACCCACTAAAGGCGTCGTGTTTATTTCAGTCAATGACCATGACAAGCAAAACACCATTGAAATTGCCCGTGACTTTCAGGAAATGGGATTCCAGATCATGGCCACGCAGGGAACGAGTGAAGTTCTCAGGGAGAATGGTTTGATTGTCCAGGCCGTTCACAAGGTCAATGAAGGTCGACCCCATGTAGCTGATCACATTAAAAACGGAGAAATCCAACTGGTCATTAATACGCCAATGGGTGCACTAGCTCGTGAGGATGAATACTCCATTGGTCGTGCTGCTATCAGATATAAAATTCCAGTCATTACCACTCTCTCAGGAGCAAAAACTGCCATCAGGGGTATTCGCCGACTGGCACTTGATGATTTATCAGTAAATAGTCTTCAGGATATTTTTACTTGATATAGATCTCTCCCCCGACAGAAAATAACCCATCTGTCTTTGCGAATGCAATGAAGCAATCTCGGAATGGAGATTCCCACTGTCTCTTCACTTCTTCGCGATAACATCATACCTAATTTCTTTATTAATACGAGATATTTTCGATTGATTTTATAGGGCATTGGCGATTACTTTTTTGGGGTACTATCACATTGCACAAAAAAATCGGGTTAACCAATACCATATGGTATTAAGGGGAAGTCATGACTGTGTTATCTATTCCATCTGAGACAACTTTTTCAACAGCAGATAATTTTGATATTTTTGAGCAGACCTGGTCCTGCAAAGAAGCCAAAGGAGTGGTTCTGATCACTCATGGTGTGGCAGAACATTCTGGTCGCTATGCACATGTTGCCCAATCCCTGGTGGATGCAGGTTATACCGTGGTGGGTTTTGATTTACGCGGTCACGGTAAATCCTCAGGGAAAAGAAATTACATCAACTCTTTTCAAGACTATCTAAATGATCTGCAAGAAGTCCTTGGAAGAACTCAACACAATTACCCAAACCTACCTCTTTTCCTATTGGGTCACAGTATGGGTGGTGGAATTGTAAGTTTGTTTACCATCGAGAGGAATCCTCAGGTAAAGGGAGTACTTCTCAGTGCAGCATCTGTAAAGGTCAGTGATGATATTTCACCCTTTCTTCAAAAAGTATCCGGTCTCATTAGTGCTATTCTCCCCAAGCTGCCCGTAATAAAACTAGCAAGCACCGATATTTCAAAAGACCCAGCAGTGGTGGAAGCCTATGATTCTGACCCCCTCAATTATCGGGGTGGAATCCTGGCCAGAACAGGTGCAGAATTACTTAATGCCACTAAAACCATTACGGCACGTTCCAAGGCTATTGATCTTCCCATCCTGATCATGCATGGTTCTGCTGATAAACTCGCTGATGTGAGTGGAAGCAAAATGCTTTACGCCAATGTGAGCTCATCAGACAAAACCCTGAAAATATATGAAGGCTTGTATCACGAAATTCTGAATGAGCCCGAGCAGGATGAGGTCAAATCTGATATCATCAATTGGCTAAATGCTCATATATAAAATTTTGGATTCTTTACATGAGGAAAGTCTTGCTGAGCCTGTTGAAGTATGACAATCCGTTCCGTTTTCAACTATAACAAATTGTTTCAAAACGATATCGCACATTGTTTTAATTTCATATCTTCCCCCTTCGACAGGCAAAGGGTGACACAACTACTTTTCGCTGGATAGATACCAGCACACTGAATGGAGAATAGATGGCCATCCTTTCTATAGATCAAGGCACCACAGGCACCACCGTGATTCTGGTGGATTCTGAGGGGCAGATTCTAGCCAAAACCTATCATGAATTTCAGCAATTTTATCCTCAACGGGGCTGGGTTGAGCACGATCCAGAAGAAATCTGGGAAACGGTGGTTGAATGTGTGGGAGAAATTTTTGAATCCCAGTCAGAGGTCATCGACGCCATTGGTATTACCAATCAAAGGGAAACCACTATCATCTGGGATGCTGAGACAGGTATTCCCGTCTACAATGCTATCGTCTGGCAATGCCGACGGACTGCATCTATTTGTGAAAGTTTGGAGCCACATCGGAATCTGATAAAAGACAAAACCGGTTTGCCTTTAGATGCCTACTTTAGCGGTACTAAGGCTCAATGGATTCTGAACAACGCATCTATCAATCCTCATCAAAAGCTCAAATTTGGAACCATCGATACTTGGTTGATCTGGAAGCTCACCGGTGGAGAAGTACATGCAACAGATTACTCCAATGCTTCGAGAACCATGCTATTCAATATTCATGAGAAGACCTGGGATACTGAGCTTTGTGATCTACTCCAGGTACCCACAGAAATACTGCCTGAGGTAAAAAACTCGTCAGATGATTATGGGGTCGTTTCGGCTATTACAGAACTGAAGGGGATTCCAATCCGCGGTGTGGCCGGGGATCAGCAGGCCTCTTTGTACGGGCAGCAGTGTTTTCAGAAGGGTGAAACCAAGAATACCTACGGCACGGGTTGTTTCATCATGATGAATACAGGATCTGAAGCTATTAAATCAGAATACGGATTAATCACAACACTGGCAGCCGATCCTGATGGCAAGCCGTGTTATGCACTTGAAGGATCCATTTTTATTGCCGGGGCAGCTATTCAATGGCTAAGAGATGAATTGGGTCTGATCAATTCTGCAGCCGAGAGTGAAGCGGCGGCTTTATCAGTGTCTGATAATGATGGCGTTTATCTCGTCCCGGCATTTACGGGATTGGGAGCGCCTCACTGGGACATGGAAGCCAGGGGATTACTGACGGGACTCACGCGAGGGTCTAACAAGAACCATATCATACGTGCCAGTTTAGAGGCCATGGCTTACCAGACTTATGATGTCATCAAGACCCTGGAAAAGGAGATTGGAGCGAAGATCACCTCACTGGCTGTGGATGGTGGAGCAACACAAAATAAATTTCTCATGCAGTTCCAGGCTGATATACTACAGATCGAGGTCCAGAGAGTCCATTGTGTTGAAACAACGGCTCTGGGGGCGGCCTATTTAGCTGGTTTGGGAATGGGTCTTTGGGACAAGCGTACAATAAAATCTTTTGCCTCTCAGAAAACCACTTTTACACCTGAAATAGCCCAGAGCCGACGGGATTCCCTGGTTGGCGGGTGGGATGCAGCAATCAAACAGGCCGTGACCAAATGACTTCAACAACCGGTCCATTCTCACTAGAAAATCCAGGTCATGCCTTTGTCTTTTTTTCACCGCCCCATTGGATATCCCTACTCATATTATTAGCCATATTTAGCTCGATATGGTTTCTCAGAGATTGGTTTTCAAAACCAAAAATAGATCTGCGAACTCGCTGGATCATTGCCATTTTACTCCTGACACAGGAATTAAGTTTAAATATTTGGCAATTAAGTATCGAAACCTGGGATGCAGGCTCTACGCTCCCGCTACATCTTTGTGGTGCTGGCATTGTACTGGCGGTATTTCTCATGATTAACAAGAATTACCTGATTTACGAGCTAGTATATTTCTGGGGGCTTGGCGGTGCTATTCAAGCTCTGATTACTCCAGATATTGGAGCTTATGGATACCCCCACTATCGCTTTTTTCAATTCTTTTTTTCCCATGGTATTTTAATCTTTGCCAGTCTCTATATGACCTGGATTGGTGGAATGCGCCCTACCCATCGTTCTATCTGGAAGGTGATGGGAATTACGAATATCTATCTGGTATTCATTGCGGGAGTTAATTATGTCACCGATGGGAATTATCTATTCATATGCCATAAACCCGTTAACGGATCAATCATTGACTTCCTGGGACCCTGGCCATGGTATATATTATCTCTTGAAGTCGTGGCACTGATATCATTCTATATCTATTACTCCCCCTTCGCGCTCAGTGATCTGATTAAGCAATTTCGCAGCAAGTCGGTTTTAGTCCAGTAGGTGAAAAGCCTCCAATTTCTTAACCGATTTTTTCCTGCTCGAACGATTCATACCCTCAGGATTCAGATTAACAAAATTCACCTTTTCACGCTGATGCATACTATTCCTGGCGATAAACCAGGTGGGAAAAGCGGCTGAGGCCAGGCGGGCATGTTTCCATTCTGCATAGCGTACAACTGGTTGAATTTTTGGCTGATGAAGCAGTTTTTTCTTTTGACGAATATCCAGGTAGACCTGTTGTTGACTCAATTCATAGTCTCCAAATGAAGATGAACAAGCGTGGGTGAGAACTGCGCTCTCCACATGCAGACCTGATCGGAAAGCTGCGGTGTAATACACCTCATCATAAGGGAGTATCATCTCATAAGTTTGTCCTAGCAATAGCTGGCAAAATGTATCTTCAATATTCAAGAATTGCAGGCCGTCGCCGATAAAATTTACTCTACCAAAATTTTCATGCAGTAACTCTTGAATTCTGGGGAGCACATCTCTACCCAGAATGGTTACTGTTACCATATTTTCGCCATGTCCATTTTCATGCACAGTAAGTTTATAGTTTTCCCAATCATAGTTGATTGAGTAGGACAAGTTGGGAACGATCTGTTCCTGGATAAGGGCTCTCACTTCGCTCCTGGAAGCATGTGAAGGAATGTACAAAGTGGTTGTATGAATCTCAGGTGGATAGAGAAGAATCCATATTTCAGTTTCTGAAATATTGACTCGGGCATGATCAAGAATGGCTTGAATACGTAAATTCATAGCAGCATCTCCTGGAGCCCGCCTATAGGTCATCTCACTTCCGGAGGTCCCATGTGGTTTTACATAGAGGAAGAGTTCTGTCTTGTCTTTGAGATAGGTAAAAAATAAGCGGGCTTTGGATTTTTGTGTTTGAATCATAAAGCTTCCCCATGTTTTCTAAGTTCATAACAGGACTATAGTTATCGTTCTCAATGTTTATGTGATTTGATAAAAAAATAATCTACAACAGGGTTGATGGCAAGCACTATTTATGTATTTTTTAATATAATATTAAATTTATGGTATTTTCGTAATTTCAGGATTAGCTGTGAGGGAGAATCTATTCATCCAGGACAACACTAATTGTCATTGTAGACAGCATGGCTTCTGAATACTTTTCATCATGCCAGAAGAGAAAAATAAAGGCTGCCTGACTTCACGACCCTATCGCCTAGAAAACACCGTGCAACACTATAATTGGGGTACGCGAGACCAGAATGCCTACATAGCGGGTTTACTTAGCTTAGATCCTGAACAAGGTCAACCCTATGCTGAACTGTGGATGGGTGTCCATCCGAAGGCACCATCTTCAATTATTGACCTGGAACAAGGTCCCCTCAGCTTCTCCAGTTGGATTTCAGAGAATCCCCAGGAACGACTCGCAGGGAATGAGATGCATACCACACTACCCTATCTCTTTAAGGTACTGTCTGCAGGAGAAGCGCTCAGCATCCAGGCTCACCCTAACAAACAACAGGCTGAGAAGTTGCACAAAATGGACCCCCAGAATTATCCAGATGATAATCACAAGCCTGAGATTGCCATTGCCCTGGATCATCTCGACGCCCTCCTTGGTTTTATCTCGAATCAGGAATATTTAAGATTGCTGGAAACCTGCCCTGAGCTAAAATCATTGTTAGTGAGAAAAGCTGAGACTTCTGCAAATCTTAAGGCGGGAGTTGAGAGGCTATTTCAGCTATTGGAAAATAATGGATCGTCGATTTCAAACACAAATAGACTCATCCAACAACGTCTAAAGGCAAAAACCAACGTCAGTGAAACCGATCAACTCTTTTTAAAGCTATTCGATAGTCACGGACCTGAGGATATCGGACTTCTCTTTATATTCTTCTTAAATCGAATTCATCTTGAACCAGGAGCGTGTGTTTTTCTGGCCCCTGGTGTCCCCCATGCTTACCTAAAAGGGAATATCATTGAATGCATGGCGAACTCTGACAATGTTGTCCGATTGGGCTTAACCAATAAATTTTGTGATGCAAAAGCACTCCAGGACATTCTCGTCTATGATGAGTCTGCCAACTATGGTATCATTCCAACAAAGCGGGGATATGTGAGTGAGTACAACTCACCAACAAAAGAGTTCAGGGTAAAATCTCTCGATTTACCTGAAGGAGAGTGCGAACTTTTCACTTCACGTACGAGCCTCACCATGTTTTTGATGATAGAGGGCGAGATGAGTTTACACTGGGAGGGAAACAATAACTCTTGCACCTGTGTATTTAAACGAGGTCATTCCTTCATCACACCTGCAAACTTGAGCGAATTCAACATTCGAGCGCGTCATGATTCGAAACTATTTTTTGTTGAGATTCCTGAGTAGGAAACTTAGGTGGCTTTAGCTTGAACCCTGAATTTATCTGATACAATCGTCGGTTTGACACTAGCCCAACGCAACATCAAGTTCACCGATTCACTCATATCATCCAGCTTAATCGGATCAAGAAAAGCAGTTACTTTAACAAAATACTCCTGCTCGCCAGATAGGGCTTCCGTATTCACAATGACCAGATTGGATACTGAAATATAGGTGTCTTTGGCTGCCTCAATGGTAAAGAATCGCTCCAGCTCTCTTGTCTCAGAGTTAAGCAGATAGTAACTCTCTGTCTCTTTATCAAAACGAAAACCGTTCACAACTTCTTTCATCTGTAGCGGTGCAGCCTCGCCAGGAACAAAGAGTTCAAACCTAAAATGCAGTGTTATATTTTCCCCGGATAGCAAAACATCATCCAGGGTTTCCGTAAAGGAATCAGCCAGCTTGGTATTGCAGACAATCTCATGTTTTACGCCTGAATACTGAAGATCAAGCCCCTCAAACCAGGGATTCGTGGTCACCACGGATGACAGGAATAATTGCGTCACGGCAATAAGGGAAGCGTTAAAGGTTTGGGTTAAGAATTCAAACATGGCTCAGAAGATTAATTATCCAGAATTGCCCATGACAAGACCAACTGCGGTAACAACCAGGGTCAGAGTCATCACCAGTAAAATAGTTAGCCCATAGCTAAAAAGCAGGAGAAGCATCTTAGATGCTGTTTTGGGATAAGATTGGGCATAATAATTTTTCATGGCCATAAACAAATAGATCAAACTGGCGATAATCACAAGCCACATCGTCAACTTATAATCTAGTATCACCGTTAAAATGAGGATAGTGAAAATAAAAGCATGAACATGCAGACTAAAAACGAGATGCTCAATGTAGAGCTTTTTTCTGCGCCAATATAGCGCTTTCAATTGCAGAGCAGCCACTGGAAGCAGCAAGAACATCATTTTTGCAAAATTATCACTAAAGGTGGATAGAAAATCCCCTTCATTCACATCAAACTGACCTTCTCCCAGGGAAACCGTCATCCCAGAATTAGAACTATCTGGGTGCACGGGGACCAAGCCCGAACCTTCTGTAATTATCCCATCAGGAGCCAAAGAATTCGGCTTGAATTCAAGCACATTTTCCAAAGCGTTATCAATATCTCCTGTCTCCGTGAGCTCTTTAAAAAACTCATTGTTCTGGACGCTGGGAAGCAGAGTACTCAGGGTTAAAGATAGGAAGAATAGCACACTGGCAATAAGATAGAGTCTCACGGGAGGTAAGTAGCTCACCCTGCGGCCCTTTACATATTCAGATGTCAGGAAGCCTGGACTGGTGAATAGCAACCGCAGGGATTTCAATACCCGGGAATCAACATCCAGGAGTTCTTCCAAAAAATCTGAAAACAAATCTTTAAAAGTGAGACTATAATCCTTATTCTTTTGTCCGCATTCTGGACAAAATTGAGCGCTGAGGGGTGAACCACAGTTTAGACATTCGGTACCTTGCGGTATTCTTGGCTTTTGTTTACTCATAACGGAAGTCTAAATTTAGATAGAAATGTGGACAGGGTAAGTCTTTTTTCACAATGGCAATTATTAAAGGAGTGCAGCAAATTTCAACTCAGATTGACATACGCTCAGTAGATATTGAACTTCATATCGTCCATCTCCTTGAAGAAATGATATTTGGTGTGAAAAGAGTGACTGAGCAAAGACTGGAGCAGGTTCGAAAGCAGCAGGGTCTTCTGCTCATAGCCTATGCGGGAAATGATCCTGTGGGCTTTAAAATGGGCTATGTCATTTGAAATAAGGACACCTTCTTTTCCTGGTTGGGTGGCGTACATCAAGATTTTCGTCGCCAGGGTATTGCCCAGGCGCTTCTAGAATATCAGGAAGGACATGTTAAATCATTAGGGATTAACAAAATTTATTTCACCACCTTTCATCGATTTCCTGAAATGATAAATCTGGGAAAAAAGAACGGGTATCTTCTGATAAAGACTGCCCTGGATGATGGTGAAGAGAAATACTGGTATGAGAAACAACTCATCTGAATCATACATTGCAGGTGCATTTCATACTTTCTCAGTTTTACCTGCTATGTTAGCTTAAAGGCATCGCATTGAGGAGAGTTGGGTTATGTTAAATATGAACAGGAAAAATATTATCAGATCAATTTTATTAATAGCTATGATTCTAGCACCCCTGTTTGCTCTATCGCAATCAAGGGATTCTGAGGTCAGAACACTACATCGGGAGATCGATATACTCAGCGAGATGGTGACAAAGCTCAAGGCAGAACAAGCCCGATCTCACAATCTCGACTATGAAATGAATTCACCCCGTACAGGTTTTAGCAAACGGGATAGCTTAAGGTTGCTTAGCCTGAGGAGAAAACAGGCTGAATCCAGGGCAAGAATCGACCGACTTACACAGGACATTATCAAAATCAGTAAACAGCTGGAAGATCCTGGCAAACGCTATGCCCTTGCTAAGAAAATGCGAGAGCCTAAGGTGACTCAGAAAACTGCCAGTCATGACACTGAAGCGGATTCCACAGAAGCGCTAGAAGTGATTAGTGCACGCTCTATAGATTTATCAGCCGTCAAGTTGATTCGTGAAGGTAAATCTTTAGACCAAGCTCGCCTCATTACTATTGATGGGCTCAGTGATAATCAAGTTCTCACATTTTATCATAATCTTCAAAAAGCAGACCGTTATGAATTGTATGATATTGCTGATGAAATTGTCATCGCTGACAAAATCGAACTCGTTGATGCCCGTAGGTCAGCTATCTATTTTTATCTGTTTACCAAGTGATCACTAGACTTTCCAGCCTCATTTTTATCATCCTGCTCATCAGCGGATGCAGTAGTGGGAAAATTTCCTATTACGAAAAAGGTGATCTTCAAACACGTCAGTTTCTAAACCACATCAAGGAACGCAACTCGGTCAGGGGTGACTATTTTGAGGTGAAGCGCAATGACAAAGGTCAGGTTACCTCAGCCAAATATTTTTCATCTGGCAAAAATCTTACTGAAAAAAGCAGCTATACCTACACTCGAAAAGGGGTCTTACTCAGACTTCAACGTACAGAATATTTTGATAGTGGTCCACCAAGGATTTCACGGGAATGGTTTTACGAGAAGGGTAGAGTAACAAAACGAGAAGAACAATGGTTCACTCGATCTCACTCCCTGGAAAAGAAAATGACCATCTACTATGATGCAAATCAAAAGGCTTACTTAGAGGAAACCTGGGGTCTGGGTCACAAGATCGAAAGTTCAACAGAATATCATTATGATTATGAGCATCGGCTTGATATGTCTCGCCGAAACTTCTTTCTCCCCACAGGAGAATTGAGGGACTACTGGTTAACCATTTATAATGATGAAATTCAGATTGTGAATGAAGATCATTATCTGCCAGACAATTCACTCCTCGCCTTCTACAGATATAGTTATCATCCCGTCAAAGGATTTCGCGAACATGAAGAAATTTTGGATGAGGACCGAGGTGTTTTCATCTCACGCAGGTATGATGAATATGGGCACCTCCTCGTCGAGGTAGAGAAAAACCGTCATCTTGAGTTGATAAAAAAAACAGTGTATGAATACAACGATAAGCATCAACCAAAGTTGGTTTATTTATACGACAAGAATGGGAAACGAGTAAAGACCTCAAAATACCAGAAGTCACGTATACTGGAAACCTACCGAACACCTGGACTTTAGGAGCGAAACATGAAGAAGATATTGGTACCCCTGGCAGAGGGATTTGAAGAAATCGAAGCCATCACAATTATTGATCTTCTCCGTAGAGCTGGAGCTGAAGTGATCGTGGCCTCGCTGGAAAAGCGTAATGTTCAGGGTTCACATGGTCTCAAAGTTATTGCTGATACCGTCCTGGATGAGGTGCTAGATGAAAATTTTGAGATGGTTGTACTCCCTGGAGGTGTTCCGGGAGCCCCCAACCTCATGGGGGACACTCGCATTATCAAACTCTTGAAAGATCAGGCCGCTGCCAGCAAGACCTCGGCTGCCATTTGTGCAGCACCGGCAGTTCTTCAGAAAGCTGGGTTAACCAACAACAAAACCATTACCTCTCACCCCGCCTGGGCTGATCGCATGACAACAGCCGTTCACACCGGAGCGCGAGTAGAAACTGCTGATCTCTTGATTACAGGGCAGGCAGCTGGTAGCGCCATGGAATTTTCATTCAAACTGATTGAAACACTTTTTGGGAAAGAAAAAGTTGCCGAAATCAATGCTGGAGTTCTAGCAAAACTATAAGCTATTGATTCGCCATTCTTATGCTATCGAACCATGCCTCAGCCAATATCATTGAGGGAATAAACCCACCGGTATGATCCGCCCCTAAAAGGGTCACCAATTCTACACTCGTTCCCCCATTAGCCTGTAAAGAAGCATATGCATTGAGGGTATTATCAATGGAAACCGTACTATCAGCGGTTCCATGGTACAACCGGACAGGTGCCACAGGTCCCCAATCTAGCAGTGTGTTTTCTTCCAGAGCCTGCTGGACAGCAACTTCTTGCTCCGCCAGAAAAGCAGTGGTAAAATCCGCTTTAAAAAGAGAATCCAGGGAAGTTGGAAACTGATCATTCACATCGCTCAATGATTGGCTACCATCATAAAGACCTGGAAGCATAGAGGCATAGGGCTCATTAAAAATATCAGTGAGACGATTCCAGCCGTAGATGTCATCATAAGCGACTACCACATAGGCCAGAAAAGCTGGAATATCATAAGTATCCCTGCTCAGGAAGTTGCGAGTGGAACCAAGGAGGTCATAAGGACCTGACATCGGGGCTACAGCTGTCAGCTGAAATTCATCTGAATAATCTGCCTCTATAAACTTCTGGGCAGCCATGGTGGCATATCCACCTTCAGAATAGCCTGCCAAGAAGAGCTCGTCATTTAGTTCAAGATCATTGTCACAGGCATAGATTCTGGCAGCACGCAGCATGTCGACCACAGCGTTCGCAGTAAGTTCGGCATGGAGGTAGGGATGAATTTCCTCTGAGACTCCTAAACCAATATAGTCTGGGGCGACTGCCATAAACCCGCTCATGGCAAACATGATTCCATCCATGGCATAAAAGGGATTCACTGATCCGGTGTTTTCCCTTTTGAGGGCAGTTCCATGCTGGATACTTACCAGGTCCAAGGTTTCAACACCTTGGGGCAAAAACATGACGCCCGAAGCCAGGACCAGATCGCCATTAATATCACGCGTCTTATAGTGAATTTTATAAGCATCAGCGCTATGGGTCAGGGAAAAACCGAGGGGAGCTCCAAACGGGGCGAGATAAGGCTCGACTTGCGCTGGAGTAAGTGACAGTTGAAAAGTTGCTTCGACCAATTCACCTGCTTCGTCAACTGTGTTACAGGCAACAGGATCATCTTCATTTTCACAACCGGTATACAAAGTAACGCTGAGCATTATTAGGACCAGGAGTGAAAGTCGATGAGACCATCTTAGTGTAGCTTTAAAATTCATGAAATATTTCCTCAGAATTGACTCATTATTACAAACTCATCATAGCGTTCTTCCAGATCCGCTTCTTCCAGATAGGTAATCCCATCAACTGAAAAGTCCTGGACACAGAAGGATGCCAGAACCGACCCAAAAACCACGGCCAACTTCATGTTATCAAAGGAGTGATCTTTGGACTGATCCAGATAGCCAATGAGGGCCCCTACAAAGGTGTCCCCTGCACCAGTAGGATCTTTCACTTCATCCAGAACAAGACCCGGGACACTAAAAATCTGATCCTCATGAAAAAGGAGGGCACCATGCTGACCTTTTTTGATGACCACCCATTCTGCTCCCATTGCTTGAAGTTTGCTGGCGGCTTTTCTATAATTGCGCTCCTGAGTCAGCATGAGAGCTTCTTCATCATTGATCACCAGCATATTTACCCGTTTTATGAGAGAAAGCAGGTCTTCAAGTGCCGTGTCAATCCACAAATTCATCGTATCAAGCACAACGAATGAATCAGCGTCCAATTGATCGAGCACATGGTGCTGCAGACCGGGATGGATGTTTGCCAGTAAAACATAGGCTGCATCTTTGTAGGTATCTGGTAAAACAGGATTGAAGGTTTCAAAAACATTCAACTCGGTAAAAAGCGTGGTTCTATCATCAAAGTTTTCGGCATAACGTCCCCCCCATCGAAAGGTTTTGCCTTCTTCAATTACCAGACCTTCAAGATTTATCTGATGATCTTTGAAAAGTGCAATTACTGAGTCGGGGAAATCATTCCCAACCACACCGACAATATTTGGATGCGTAAAATAGCTGGCGGCCAGGGAGCAATAGCTACTGGATCCACCAGGAACATCAGATACTGAGCCGGTGGGTGCCTCAATGGTATCGAGGGCGAGTGATCCAACAATGATGAGTGACATAACATATCCTTATTTTTGCGAAACAATTTTCAGGTCTCCAAATTGCTTCGCAATCCCCCTCTCGACAATGAATTTCCATTGAGAACCCTATTTTCTTGTCTAGATTCTCCACATGAAAACGAAGACAATTATCCTATTGATAGCCCTGGTGAGCATGTTAAGTGCTCAAGATTATGAATTCTACAATCAGAAGCTCACTGACAAGCAAAATGAGCAGGCGATTTACCTGGAAAAGAATATCATGGCAACGTGTTGCTTTGGTGGTCCCATCTACATGCATGGTAAAAACCAGGTGACTGAAGAAGCCAAAATTACGATTCGCCGCTTGCTCATTGAGGGTAAAACGACGGACGAAGTCTTGGACCATTTCAGGAATTCTATTGACCCTCGTACAAAACAACCCTACGGCAACCGCATCCTTGCCTCACCCAAAGCCAGCGAAACCGTTGGTAAGGTCTCTTATTGGATGGTGGTTCTCTTTAGTCTCGTTGGATTGGTTATACTGGGATACGCTCTGAAAAAACTACATTCCAGCAAGCAGGATTCTGACCCCAGTGATAAACTGTCAGCAGAAACACTTAAAAAGATTGAGTCAGAACTTTCAGATTTAGACTGAGCTTAACCACGCATTTCAGAAACTGACAACGCGTTCAATTTATCTCTAATTATAGCTGCCTTTTCGTAATCTTCTGTAGAGATTGCCTCTCTTAGATCACGCTCCAGATCAAAACGTAACTCTGCTCTGTGGGTAATTTCGCTGACATTGTCAGCCAACGACGGCTCAGATTTCTCCTCCGCCTCCTGGGTAATGGGCATGGATATGGAAGCCTCATCAAAAACTTCTCGCGATACTTTGATAGGCACTCCTGAACGCAAAGCTAAGGCGATAGCATCGCTGGGACGGGCATCAATCTTTTCAATACCCTGCTCATTCTTTACATTTAACTCAGCGTAAAAAGTACCCTCTTTTAGTTTCTGAATGACCACACTTTCCAAGCCTTCCGTCATATTGGAAATGACCTGGGACAAGAGATCATGTGTCATGGGACGATCCAAATGGATCTGCTCCAGCGCAAGTGCAATAGCCTGAGCTTCAAATTGTCCAACGACGATGGGCAAGCTACGCTCGTCATTATCCTTCGTTTGAAGAAACAGGGTATAGCCAGGGGCTGCGGCCTGGGCAAAAAACAGGATATTTTTGACTATGACTTCTATCATCTCATCACCTGGACAAACTTAGTTCCAAAGACAGTCAAATGTCAAACACTCTCATCACACAGAAGGGGATTGTGGTAAACTTGTGATCTTTAACACTTCCAGGGAGCTTGCAAGACTGAAATGAGAGCGTTTGTTAATTTTGTCGGTTGAGAATAATGTCAGACAAAGCTTTTAGCATCGCATTATTCTTGAACAAAGATGAGCTTATCAAAGCATCTGCTTCAGATATCCAGGATTCTATCAACTCATGAGCCCGTTGGATTGTGCCATGGTCGATCATCCATTGTTTGACCTGGTCACGGTGATGGTCTTCCAGCTGACCTCCATTCTGAACAGTTTGCCACTCCAGCAGCTCAGCTTCACTCAACCTGGATTTCAGATCAATCCAGATCCAGGTCTTTTTTTCATTGAGCACATCGCTACCCAAACTTTTGCCCATGGTAGCTGCTGAGGAAGTCACTTCCAGCAAATCATCTTGCATCTGAAAAGCTCTACCCAGAAGTAATCCGAATCTAGACAAGGCTTCAATAGCGGTATCACTGCCACCACCAATAATCCCACCGAGATGACAGGCAAGCTTGATGAGGGCTCCGGTTTTGAGGTCAATCATCATCTCATATTCCTGGGGCTCAACTAGCTCACTACTTTCAAATTCCATGTCCCAGCCCTGGCCTTTGCAGACATCCATGGCACCATCATTAAAAACCCGAAAAACCTGGTGAAATATAGATTCATCAACATCAACGAGAAGTTGGTATACATACAGGAGTAAAGTGTCTCCACTCAGGAGAGCCCGATTGTCACCAAATGCTTTGTGGAGAGTTGGAATCCCTCGTCTGAGTTCATCTCCATCCATGATATCATCATGAACCAGTGTGAAGGTATGGAAGATTTCAAGGGCAGTTCCCACAGCAACCGCCTCTTCCCAATCACCTCCCACAGCTTCTGCAGCTGCCAAACACAATGCAGGTCGCAGCATTTTGCCTTCAGCTTTGAGAGCATAACTCATCGGTTCTGAGAGATAAACAGGTTCGGCATCAAAACTTGGATTGTGTAGATGCTGCGATATGGCTGAGCGCCATTCCTGAAGTCGGCTTTTTACATCAATTTCCATATCATCTTTCTTGAGCAAAATTCAGATTATCTCGCTTATGTGCTCAATGTCCCTCGTCAAGGTGGACCTCGCCAAACTCCTCTATCTTATTCATGACCAAGGTTTGGATTTCTTCCATGCGTTCCTGCGTTTTGGCTTCGAATCTGACAACCAGAACGGGCTGTGTGTTTGATGCCCTCACCAGACCCCAGCCATCTCCAAATCGAATACGCACACCATCTACATCAATACAGTCATAGTTCTCTTTGAAATAATTGGCTGCTTTTTCAGCAATCTCAAATTTTTCAGAATCTGATTTACAAGTCAACCTGATCTCAGGTGTTGAATAATATTTGGGTAGCTCATCCACCATCTCTGAAAGGGGGCGATCACTCTTGGAAAGCAGTTCCAGCATGCGACCACCATTGTATATGGCATCATCGAAACCATAATATCGATCAGCAAAAAAGAGATGACCACTCATTTCCCCAGAGAAGGGTGAATTGAGTTTCTTCATATGAGATTTGATATGTGAATGACCTGTTTTATACATAACCGGTGTTCCACCAAATTCCAGAATCTTTTCTTCAAGTGCCTGTGAGCATTTCACATCAAAAATGATCTTATCATCTTTGGATTTGATTATATCCTGGGCGAAAAGAATCATCTGATAATCAGCCCAGACAACCTGACCTTTTTCATCGATAACACCAAGACGATCAGCATCTCCATCAAAAGCTATACCAACATCATAGCCACCACGTTTCACCTCATCTTGAAGATCTTTCAGATTCGCCGGAACGGTTGGATCGGGATGATGATTGGGAAAGGTTCCATCCACATCACAGTACAGAGCGGTGACTTCGCAGCCCATTCTCTCATATACTTCCGGTGCACAGAGTGCTCCCGCAGCGTTTCCAGCATCAACGACAATGCGCATGGGTCGTTTGAGATCAATACCCTTAACCACAGTATCCATATACTCTGGTAACAAGTCATAGTCAGAAGCTGTACCGCTGCCTACTTCAAAATCATCATTTTTGATGAGGGCGAGCATGTCCTGAATATCCTGTCCAAAAAATGCGAGTTTATTATAGGTTAGCTTGAAACCATTAAACTCAGGTGGGTTATGGGAACCCGTAATCTGGCAGGCACCATCAACATCATCAAAATGGAAGACACTGAAATAGTTTCCCGGTGTGGGCAGAATACCGATATCCATCACATCGATACCAGTGGATAGTGCTCCTGCTTTAAAATATTCTTTGAGCTGAGGCGTGGTGAGTCTCACATCTCCTGATAGGGTAATTTTCTTGCCACCGCGACGTTTAACAATTGAGGCAAAGGCACGTCCCAGCGCAACGACTACTTCCTCGGGAAAATCTACTGCAACTTCCCCACGAATATCATATTCTCTAAAAATAAAATCATTTACATTCATAAAATTTTCCTCATACTTTAGTCTTTCACCACAGAAAACACGGAGAGCACAGAGTTAAATGTTATGCAGAACTCTCTTTATTCCCTGTTTCAATAATTTGACATTAAAATTAATTGTGAATCCAAGATGTTTATTACTCTATTTCAGAGTGGTTAGCTCTTATGGCCTTTTTCAAGTTCATCAACCGCCTCACGCACGTTGCCATCAAATCGATCCAAATATAGTCGACTTTCATCAGCTGAAGCATGGCTTTTATGCATAACCAGCGCCACCTTAACAAAATTATCAGCATTTGATAGAAGCTCTGTGGCCTCTTCATAACTACATGAGGTAATCGTTGAAACAATTCTACGGGCTCTATCTTCCAGCTTGATATTGGTGGCTTTCAAATCTACCATGAGATTTTCGTAAACCTTGCCACGTTTGATCATGGCTGTGGTCGTAATCATGTTGAGAACCATTTTGGTTGCTGTACCTGATTTCATGCGGGTTGAGCCAGTGATCACTTCTGGACCCACAGGCACGGAGATAAGAACATCCACATTGATATCGATGTGACTTTTATCCGTACAAGTGAAAAACACTGTCCCAGCTCCCAATTCTCGCCCTCGCTCCAATGCGCCCAGCACGTAAGGAGTTACTCCACTGGTTGCAATACCCATGATAACATCATTTTTCGTCACGCCGATATCATCGACAAGCTTGTGACCATCATCTGAAAAATCTTCTGCGCCTTCCACAGCAGTGCGCAATGCAGAATCTCCACCAGCAATAAATCCCTGGACTCGTTCAGGGCTAGCATTGAAAGTGGGTGGAATTTCAGAGGCATCCAGAACACCCAATCTCCCTGACGTCCCTGCGCCCACATAAATCAAGCGCCCCTCATGCCGGAAAGCATGGTCCACCAGTTCGGTTGCCTTGGTAATATCATCCATTTGCTCAGCTACTCTGCCGGCGATGATGTGGTCTTCTCTGTTAATGATTCCAAGGATATCACGAATCGAGGACGAGTCCAGCTTCATGCTAGCTGGATTGCGTTGCTCGGTTAAAAGTTTGCCTAATTTTAATGTCATTTTCTTAGTGCTTCCACCATAAAACTTATCTCTAATTTATGGCCTTTTCAGGCTCTTACTCGTTAATCATGAAGCCAACATCTCTTGCAGTACCTGATTGAAGTCAGCTCTCAAGTCGGCGGCAATTATACATTGGAAGGTGTTCGTAAACCAAATGATATCATCCCTCGATAAACCAGCATACAAAGCCCCTCGAACATGAGCCCGGAACTGATTGAGCATCCCTGAGGTCATGAGAGAAGCCAGAACCGATATTTCCCGTTCCTGAAGCTTGAGTCCAGGACGAGATAGAACCCGTCCATAGCCATCTTCAATCATCCATCTGGTTAAATCAGGATGCAATTCATCCATGACCTGCTTCAGCTTTGAATGATAATTACCATAAATGATCTGACTGGTTGCTTCTCCAGCCTTTTCGTGATCATCAACGTGTTTAGCGGCATGCTTTACCGGAAAATGAGTTCTTAATTCTTTGAGCGCTTCAATGGTTTTGGGAAATCCTGCAAAGAGGAGCGTCTGAAGGATGGCTTCCTCTATGGCTTCTTCGTCCAGAATACCAGAACAACGTTTAATCCAGGCTGATAACATGAGTTGATCATTGAGGGTTGTGGCTACCACGATGACTCCAAGGAGAAACATTTGCTTCTGCTCCATAGTCTGAAGTTCATTCCAGGAAAGTGTGAGTTGAGTTTCGCAGTCAGAATATCTTGTGGAAAATACCATAGGCTTATAGAATAATCGTGTTGGGGCCTGATAAAACTCGAATTTTGAGTATCACGTAAATAATGAAGAGAAGATTAAGGTTAAACCTCAAGACGTACACAGTTTTGCCTGATTCAACTTACTTGCAGATCTCAAGACCAACCTATGGTTCAAGCTTGAATCAAATTATATTGTTTGTATGTTGAACGAGAAAATGACTGATAACTTTCCAACGAATAGTTTATCCAAATGATTGAGATCATTCTCGCCGTCATCGGCCTGATTCTCAGCTTCATATTTGCCGGGGCAGAAATTGCCCTGCTCTCATCAAATCGACTTCAGCTTGAGGTCTGGCAACGACGTGAAGTGCGTGGTGCAAAATCCGCTATGAAGGCCAGCCAGAATCCTGAGCAGTTTCTCACCGCTACGTTGGTTGGAAATAACATCGCCAATATTCTAACCACCTCATTTACCACAGTAATGCTTATCCAGGTCATTCCCAATGAGTGGATCATTTTGCTGATTATTTCTGTTAGTGTTCTGATATTTGGTGAAATAATACCTAAGACACTCTTCAGGGAATTCCCTAATGCCTCCATGCTATTTTTTGGACGGTTCGTTAAAATCTTCGAGGTAATTTTATACCCTATTACCATCCTGCTAACCCTTTATAGAAAGAAGATTCTGGGGAGTGATGACGTTGAGAGTCAAACCAAACTTGACTCTGAAGAATTGCATCTCCTATTCAATGATCCCAGAGAAGAAAGTGGCGTGGATGTGCATGAACGCCAGACCATCGCCCGGATATTCACCTTTAAGAATACGTCTATCAGCGAGGTAATGACTCCCCGCCCGGATATGACCTCTGTCTCCATCGATAACACCATGGGTGAAGTTGAGACCGCTTTCATGGAGTCTGGATATTCGAAATTACCTGTCTACGAAGAAACCACCGATGACATCAAGGGAATCGTTTTTCTACACGATATATTCAGGGGAGCCGCTGAGCTCCGCGAGGTCATGCGAGAGGCCTATTTTGTTCCAGAAACCAAAGCCGCTGATGACCTGCTTGGTGAGATGCAGACCAAAAGTCTATCGATTGCCATCGTCATCGATGAATATGGTGGCACTGCTGGTTTGGTTACCATGGAAGATCTGTCTGAGGAATTGTTCGGTGAATTTACCGATGCCTTTGATGAAGAAGATTCAGCAGTTCAACAGCTTGAGAAGGGACTACTTATCAGAGGAAATGCTGAAGTAGATTTGCTAAATGAGCAACATGACTTTGCAATTCCTCCAGGTGAATATGAAACACTGGCTGGATTTCTCATTGAAAGTCTAGGACATATCCCTCAGAAGAACGAACAGTTCATCACAGAAACCCATCGCTATGTCATCTCATCCTCAACGGCCACGCGTATTGAAACCATTTTTGTCCAGGAGCGCAATTAGGGATCACGTTTGGGCTTATTCTCTCTTATAGATCGATACGTGATCCGGGCATTTTTCTCTACCATGTGGACGGTACTCATTGGTCTGGTAGGCATTTTTACCATTGCGGATTTTGTCGAGAAAATTGACAACTTTGTAGATGCCGGTGCTGGCGCGAAGCTCATGCTGGTATATTATGGTTATAGCCTGCCCTACTTTATAGATATGGCCCTACCTATGAGTATGCTTTTGGCTACGGTCTTCTCTCTCGGTACACTCAATAAAAATTATGAAATTGCAGCTATGCGTGCTTCAGGGATCAGCATGCTCCGTATTGCCAGGCCCTTACTGATTCTCGGTATTCTCTTCACAATCTTCCAATTTATTTTTCAAAATCTGGTGGTCATGCCTTTCAATCATCAGCAGAAAGAGATCACCCGCAATATATTGAAGCCCAAAAGAAGTCCCCGGAAGATGAAGGAAGTCGTTCGCCAGGATGTGAATGGCAATATCATGGTAATTAAATCCTATGATGTCCCCAACAATAAGGGTAGCAATGTTTCTATTCTGGCCTATCAGGATTCTGGCATCACTGAACGATGGGATTATGCAAAGCTGGTGTGGGTTGACTCCCTCCGGGCATGGAATAAAACGGAAGGACTCAATCGTCGCTTTGATGCTGAGGGGAAGTTATTGTTTTCAGAGATGAACCTCAGTGATGATTTACCCATCACCCTGACGCCCGCTGATATCGTTAAGGAGCAAATCCGACCTAACGAGATGAACATTTTTCAACTTGTGGATTTTATTGAAAAGAAAAAACTACTGGGTCTTAATCCCCATCGTTGGGTGGTCGATTTTCATTTTAAACTTGCTTTTGTGATGACAGGTTTTATCGTGATTTTTCTAGGAATCAGCTTTGCCCTGCAGGGTACCAGAGAGAACCTAGCTGTGGGCGTGGGAAAGAGTGTGATTGCTTTATTTGTATACTACATCCTGCTTATTGGAGGACAGAAAATCGGATATAATAGCTCTGTTCACCCCGCCTTTGCAGTCTGGTTTGGGAATGTGGTTCTCTTTATTGCAGGGGGATGGCTGTTTTTCCAAACTGCCAAAAAGTAATCCTCAATTGGGATAAATCCGGGTCGATCCTTTAATACCTGATTTATTCCTTCGTTTTAATTGGACACGTACTGAGCCCAAAAAGACAATAAAGTGGGCATGTGTTCAAGAGGGCAGTAGTGAGAGGTACCAAACCTACCAATGCCCAATAACGGGCGTTTCCTTCAAGAAAAAAGAAAAGACTAAAGAGACCCAGAGCCAAGATTAATCGAACAATTTTATCAATAGAGCCAACGTTTTTATTCATATTCATATCTCCCTTTTATAATCGATAAATTGATAGTAAAACTAGATGCATTTTGAGCAGAGAACTAGCGTTTAAACTGAAAACTGATTCCAAATTCAATACCCTCAGCATTGGCAAAGGACATGCCCCCTAAGAGTTTCAAGGCGATGTCAGCATCAAACCAGATAAGGTGTACTCCAGCTCCAACGGAGGCTTCACTTCCGTAGGGGCCACCAAAAGCCATACCTGATCTGATGGGAACTATAGGAAAGCGAATCCACTCAGCGGCCAGAGCCAATCTCCAGGATCGGTCTGCAAAATAATAATCATCTAAACCGGCAGAGAGATCGGCCATGATGATAAAGTCATTCTTGTACTGATAACTCCCGCCAAGACGAAACATGGCAGGATAATTCATGCGCAGGCTGTCTGGCCTGGGTACTTGTTCTTCATCAAGCCTGAAGAGGCTGTCTGTATTCGCCAGAGCACCCGTCACATTCACGCCCTCCATCTCCATGGAGTATAGGGTGCTGGCTGAAAAGGTGGTGCTGTCAGAAGAAATCTGTAACAAGTCACGCACAGGCACAATAGCTTCAATAATCCCAATATTCTTGGCTATGAAATTGTCATCATTGCCCCAGTTAATAAAACCAATGACATTGTTAATGGCAAAACCGAACTGCCAATTATCAATTTTACGTGTATTAAACCCCAGGTCGATAGCCAGGCCATTCCCACCAATGGCCCGAGTGTAACGGTAGAATCCATCAGATTCGAGACCCGTGGGACGCGTACTGAAGGCACCACCTGAAGAGTCTACGCCGGCAAAACCAATTCCTGCGAGATACTTGATGGTGGCTCCTACATTATACTTCTCAAACGGGACCGCGAATGAAAAGCCAAAGTTTGTCACCATGAGAACATCTTGAGTCAGCGACAGATCAAATGATCGGCCTAACTGATTCCCCTCCATGACAATCTCAAAAATACCAGTCGGCAATGAATTCTGCATGTAATATTCTACACCTGAAGTGAAGGCATAATTACCAACGGAGACATTGAGAAGTGGTATGGGAACACTCACCCCCATACCAAAAGAAAAACCATCTTCTGAAATTTCTGAAAGCAGGAAATCCTTATGAGTTCGCTCACTACCCACCATTTTCTGCTCAAGATCAATAGGATTGCCATCCTTATCTCCTGAGAAATATTGATTGAACAGGGCGAGCGACATAAAATTATTAAAGGCTGTAATTTTAAAATCCAAAAGATCAGCACTAAAAGTGAGATCTTCAGTATATCCCAGGTTAGCCGGGTTATATCCAATTGCAGAAATACCTCGTGAGGATACCGTATACACATTACAAAGACCAAGACCTCTGGCATCGATGTGTGCCTGGCCATACCCGGAAGCTACCAGTAAAAGTGTGGTGATGAGTATGGAGATTGACCTTCTCATTGAGTTGTGTCCTCATCTGCACTACTGAACATGGGACCAGAGTTGAGAATAAATTGCATAAATGCAGTCACGTCAATTCCAGCGGAGAATGGGAGCAAGGCAGGATTAGGAGTCTCTTCGAGTATAAATTTTGTAGCAATATAATGATCTTTGGGCTCGACCAGCCAACCTAGCTCACCATATGCGGTCACATCCTGAATAAGCCATAATTCGGTGCCACTACTATTGAGAGTTAAATTGAAAAGTGAATCCGCTACGGTTGGATAATCTAAGCCCACAGAATCAAGTGCGGCATATTTATCGACAAAACCAGTTTCTGATTTGGCAAGCACAAACGTGTCGAGGAACGCGTATTTCTTGTGTTTCAGAGTTCCGTAAGTGGAATCACCTTCAGTATCGGTCAGATTGAAATCGGCAGAATAGCTAAACTGACCTGAGCTTTCCATCCCTGGAATGACGAGACCTGTATTTGGATCGGCAACACCCGCTGGGATCTCAAGCTGAAGCGTCTTTACAAGGGGATGCAAAATGAGTGAATCCAGGTTCAAATCAAGGGTATCAGCAGAGCCATCATCATCCAGATCCGCAGAAACCAGAACGCGGTTTTCAAGAGAACTGTAGAATGGGAAATATTGAATGTCTGACACCAGAATTTCCAAGCCAAACCCAAGTCCGATATCACTATAGATTATGGTATTGATGGTGGAGCTGATTAGCATGTCAGATTCGTCGGGTACACCATTGCTTCCGACTAATTGTTTGATGGTGCTTGAATTAAGAGCGGCCATTTTCGAAAATGTTGGCGGCATAAATTCCACACCTCCTGAGGCGATGCTCAGATAAAATGGTATTTCAAATCTCCACGTACCAGAAATTTCAGCACCGGCAGTGATTGAAGTAAGACCGTCAGGTGTTATTCTGGCATCACCGCCCACCGAAACGATATCAGGCATCATGGCCATGAGGTTGACGATGTTGTCGTCCTCTGGGAAGTGTTGAACAGTTTCTTCTACACCCCCTACTGTCCGTCTAACATCTTTACGGCTTATCCGAACTTCAGTTGACACAGGCAGATCCGGTGATCCCGATTGAAAAGTTACAGAATCCGGGTCCAGTGCCACCACGACACTATCACCATCCCTAAAACCCTTCACCTCAAGACCTAAGCCAGGCGAAACACCAAACTCATTGTTCATTGTGATGGCCAGTATTGCTTCCTGAAAAGTAATCCCACCAACGAGACCTGGCAGACTCAGGGGCTGTTCCTGATCACTTAATCCAAAACTGATATCAAAGAGACCTGTTAGATCCTTAATTCTCAATGCAGTCATCAACACATTGACATCGATTGCCATTTCAGGTGGCGGTGGATATGGAATCGTAGTCGGACCTCCATCTGAGCTAAATTGAATTTCCGTCTCAATCAGCAGTGAATCCAGGGGCGTATCATCGCCAGTCAGATTACTAAGCAGATGTCCGTCGAGGACTACCACAGTATCGGTGGTCTCTCCATCGGGTAGCGCAAAGGATAAAACTTCATAGGCTCCAGCATCCAGACTATCCTGATGCTCGTAAAAGTTTCGGAGTTTGATGCGCAAAATATCAATATCCAGACCCATTTGATTTTCCAGGGAAATACTCAACTGGTTGGTATCTGGGTCATCCACTCCGTCTTTAAATGTAGCTTTCACGATCTGTACACTAAAAGCCGCATCAGGCGAGGTTGTATTCATATCCTGATATATGGACATGGTGGTATCACGCATATTTAATTGGACACTCTCAAAGCCATCAATTTCCAATGAGAAATTATAATGAAAAAATGGATTAACATCTTCAGGGAAAAAGAGGGTATCTCCATTGGAAGCGTTTATCGTGCCTCCAAATTCAACAATGAGACTATCAAAAACAGCTACGCCATCCAGTGACGATACCAGAGTACTGTCCTCGCCATTTGTCATATATGGGGATATCGTATTAAAAAAATGGTTATGAAGTGTGTCAGTGAGCCCATTAGCACGTTTTGTGTAAACAATCAGACCTGTATTTGATGAAGTCAGAGGCATTTGGCTATTTATCGTAGAGCTAATGGTTCCGGTCGATATTGTGACGGATTCAATCCTTTCTATGGGTACATCGGAAGGTAAACTTGAGGGATCGGGTAATAATGATTCGGCCCGACGTATCCCAGGTAACTGTAGCGGCTCAGGAATAGTTATAGCTGCGGTCATTTCATATGTATATGAGGAATCACATATAAATGAGGGTGGTGGAGATGGACATACTGTACAGTTATCCCCACCGCCGTCTTCGGAAGGAATACGGGCAACGATTGTTCTTGTATACCCCGGTATGGAAACATCTTCACTTGAGTTTAAGTTTGAGTCTGCAGATCCAAAAGTGAAGGAAATTGTCTCTGAACGAGTCGCAAAGATGTCATCACAGACAGCATCTGGAATACTACTTATAAATAAATCTTCAAGTTCAAATCCCATATCTGCCATACTGATTACCGTATCTATCGGTCCAAAATGAATCCCTTCATCCAGAACTGATGGTAGAAGAGATCCAATATCAATGGGTCCCACTCCCAGCGCCATGGGATCTTGACCGGGAATTACAAACATATCCTCAGGAATCGTAATGGGTGGTAAGTCATTCTCCAGTGTTATATAGAGACCTCCAGGATACTCTGAGAGTGTATCCGGCAGTAAAATATCCATGATCCCGTCACCATCCGTGTCTACCGAATCTCCATAAACCTGGATTGTCCCAGTTTCATCCGATGCTAGCAGTCCATCAAAGGGATAATTTTCAGAAACCAATGGAATGGTCAAAGTCATCTGCCAGGCTGGCAAAACCACTTTTGTCGGGAGTCCAAAATCACATTGTAGCACGAGAACGCCCCACAATATGGCCAGTACTAAACCTGCTGATCGTCCTCTAAGTTTTTGAAAATTGATTGGAGTAACCCTTCTCTAATACCTGTAATGATCCGGTTTGAAAGGACCTTCTTTCTTGATACCCAGATAATCTGCTTGATCATCAGTGAGTTCAGTCAGCTTGATATCAAGATGAGCGAGATGCAGTCTGGCTACTTCCTCATCCAACTCCTTGGGCAATACCTGAACACCCGCTGTTACACGACCCTCAAACAGGGCTATCTGAGCCAGGACCTGGTTGGTAAATGAGGTGGACATGACAAAGGAGGGGTGACCTGTGGCATTCCCCAGGTTCACCAGACGACCACGGGAAAGCAGGATCAATGATTTGCCATTAGGGAATTCAAAACGATCAACCTGAGGTTTGATATTGAATTCAGTGATCCCAGGTTGAGTTTCCAGCCAGTGGACATCAATTTCATGATCGAAGTGACCAATGTTGGCCACGATGGCATTATCCTTCATCTTCTCCATGTGCTCACCACGGATCACATCTTTGCAGCCCGTCGTGGTAATAAAGATATCACCGAATTCAACAGCCTCTTCCATAGTCACTACAGAAAAGCCTTCCATGGCAGCCTGCAGGGCACAGATGGGATCGACTTCAGTTACGAATACCTGAGCACCATAACCCGACATGGACTGAGCAGAGCCCTTGCCTACATCACCGTAACCGGCAATGACGATCTTTTTACCACCCAGCATGATATCCGTACCACGCTTGATGCCATCAGCCAGAGATTCACGACAGCCATATTTATTATCAAATTTGGATTTTGTCACCGAGTCATTCACATTGATAGCCGGAAAGGGTAATCCATCTTCCTCCATCAACTGATAAAGACGATGAACACCTGTGGTGGTCTCCTCAGAAACACCTTTAATCTCAGCATGCATTTCAGGATGTTGCTCCAGAATCACCTTAGTGAGATCTCCCCCATCATCCAGCAGCAAAATGGGTCCCTTACCATCAAAGTCCAGTGTCTGGTCAATACACCACCAGTATTCTTCTTCTGTTTCACCCTTCCAGGCAAAAACAGGTACACCTGAATCGGCAATAGCAGCCGCGGCATGATCCTGGGTTGAAAATATATTACAGCTGGACCAGCGGACTTCTGCACCCAGAGCGATGAGCGTCTCAATCAAGACTGCCGTCTGGATAGTCATGTGAATGCATCCAGCTATGCGAGCTCCCTCGAGTGGCTTGGAAGTTCCATAGCGATTTTTAAGCTCCATGAGACCTGGCATCTCTTTTTCTGCCAAAAGCATCTCATCACGGCCAAAGGCGGCCAGGTTTATATCAGCAACTTTGTAATCTATCTTGTCGGGGCGTAGCTCTTGAGCGGAGCCTGATGTCTTTGTTTCCATATATTTTTTTTATTACCCTTTTAATTCTTTGCGCTCTGAACCCCGCCGTAGGCGGTGGCTGCGGTTAACGCTTTTTCTATTTCTTTAATGCTTTCGTGACTTCAGAAGTCAGATTGGTTTTTTCCCAGGGGAATTCATCACGGCCAAAATGGCCATAGGAAGCCGTCTTCAGATAAATCGGACGCTTCAGTTTGAGATGGCTGATAATCTCGGCTGGTTTCAGTGGGAAAACTTCCCTCACCATGGCTTCAAGCTCACTATTGCTATGCTCTGAAGTACCATGTGAGTCAACCAGAATAGAGATAGGTTCAGCTACGCCAATGGCGTAAGCCAACTGAACGGTACAACGCTGGGCCGCTTTGGCAGCAACGATATTTTTGGCAATGTACCTCGTCATATATGTAGCTGAGCGATCAACTTTACTGGGATCCTTACCAGAGAAGGAGCCACCACCATGGGGGGCATAGCCACCATAGGTATCCACGATAATCTTACGTCCTGTAAGACCAGTATCTCCCTGGGGCCCACCCACCACAAAACGACCTGTGGGATTTACAAAAGTTTTAAGTGTGTCATAGTTCACCAGACCTGCTGGCAAGACCGGCTTGATGACATGCTCCAGTACATCATTATACATCTGACCCTTTACATCAACACCATCTTCATGCTGATTTGAAATCACCACTGCAGTGATAGCTTCAGGCAGGTGGGTCTCGGAGTTGTATTGAACAGTGACTTGAGATTTACCATCAGGGCGAAGATAGGGCAGCTTGCTGTTCTTACGTACTTCAGCCAATCTTTTGGTCAGCTCATGGGCGATGTATATCGGCATAGGCATAAAGGCATCTGTTTCATTAGTAGCATAGCCAAACATCATCCCCTGATCACCAGCACCCTGCTCGTGACTATCATCATCAACCCCCTGTGATATATCAGGTGACTGTTTATCAATACTTACCAGAACTGCACAAGTCTTATAATCAAAACCCATCATGGAATCTGTATAACCAATAGATTTTATCGTTCTCCGGACAATACGCTGGATATCAACATAGGCTGAGGTGGTAATCTCGCCACCGACCATAACCAGACCCGTCGTAACAAACGTTTCGCAGGCAACACGACCCTGGGGATCTTTTTCTAATATGGCATCAAGAATCGCATCGGATATCTGGTCAGCGACTTTATCCGGGTGACCTTCTGTTACCGATTCTGATGAAAACAAATATGACATGTGCACTCCAACTTTACTATTAATCGTAAGTCCCTATCAGAACTTCGAAAAAAATTAATTCAATTTCAATTCTGAGTAGTCACCAACATTGACTACTCGCTTCTGGCTTTCAACCAGGGCATGATCTCCTATAAGAGATTGGCTCAGGATCATGTTATTTATAACAGCCCCTTTACCCACAATTGTTTCTGTCAATATCGCACTACAAATTTCAGCACCTTTATCAATGGTGACATTCGGACCAATTACCGAATCACTCACCTTGGCTTCCTCATGAATAAAAACAGGTGGGTGAATAATGGATCCATTGCTATGCCCAGTCGACAAATGATGTTTGAGCAAAAAACGGTGAGAATCTAGCAGAGATTCCTTGGTTCCGCAATCATACCAACCATTGATTTCAACAGCCTCAATATGCTCTCCGTCTTCAACCATCAGCTGTAAAGCATCAGTTAATTGATACTCGCCACGGGTTTTAATATCATCTTCAATGAGTTTTTCAATGGCTGCCTTCAGGATGCGTTGATCTTGAATGTAATACATCCCCGCCAAGGCCAGATCAGATTTGGGAATTTCTGGTTTCTCAACCAATCTTTTAATGCGATGTTCTGCATCAATTTCAGCCACACCGAATCGGCGAGGATCATCAACTTTGACTACAGCGATAGCATTATTTTTGTTTCCTACGAACTGTTTGAAGTCCACATCGAAAACAGTATCACCCAGCAAGATCAGGACACCTTCTTCCTTATCTTCAAGCCCCTCTAAAACGGCATGTCCCAGACCCTTTCGCTCGGCCTGAAATGGAAAATCAAGACGCAGGTGTGAATAAAATCTATTCACATATTCTTCCACCTGTTCACCCTTGTAGCCCACAATGATAGAAACTGAATCTGCACCGGCGCCCTCAACGGCATCAAGTACGTGACCAATCAAACGTTTTCCAGCCAGGTTGATCATGACCTTGGGAACATTCAAGGTATGCGGTCTGAGTCGTTTTCCAATGCCTGCTGCAGGGATAACTGCTCTCATTGCTTACTTTCCTCCGCCAAACATGTCTACGTTTACATTCACATGTTCGAGATACTTTTTAGGATTATCTTTTATCTCTTTAACAATCTCATTTATGTTGTAAGAAATGCTGTCTAATCGTTGATAGAGCGAGTCAGAACTTGTCAATTTTCCCAAACTTGATTTGGGATCCTTCAGTCTCACACTCAGGCGACTCAGGTCCTCCCCTATCTTATCCAGGCTGGCCAGGGAGCTTTTGAGTTTGCTTTTGTTTTCATCAACCACCTGATTGAGTGTAAATGAAACGGTTTTCAGATTTGTTACAATAGTGTCAATATCTTCCCGCTTGGCGTCTACCATCAGTTCAGTTTGTTGCAGAGCACCTTTCATGGCCAAAAGTCCTGGCTGAATATCTGCCACCATGAGTGAATCAATTAATTTGGAAGTGTTATGTATGGAATGAAGACTAGCCTGCACATCTTCTTCCATGGCTTTGTTTAATAATAGAACGGTTTTATTGAAATTCCCTAACAGGGTTTGAAAATCGGTAGAGATGGCACCTGTGGTCTCAAAAATGTCTTCCAGACCACCTGCAAAGGTTCCTCTGAATACACCCTGCTCACCCAGGAGTCTGCCTGAACTTCCAGGGCTTACTTCAACCTTTTTTGAACCCAATAATTCTTGATTTGAAATGATGGCATATGCATCACTATAGAGCGTGATGTCTTTATCAACACCAATAATTATATCTACGGAGTCTTCTCTAACAATAAAGTCATCAACAATTCCTTTAGGTACTCCAGATACGGTAACCGGGTCGCCCTCTTCCAGCCCACTGGCTCGAGCGACCCGAACCGTATAATAACTCCTTGAGGAAAAGATGTCGGCCTTATTTCCCCACATAATTCCCATGATCATAGCCACAAGGATTGTCAGAACGACAACACCAACAATTATCTCTTGTTTTTTTTCCTCAGGTCTCATTTTATTTTTTACTTTCTGGTCTCATTTACTCTTCGTCGAAGGATTCTACAAACTGTTTATCCGGATCGACGGGACGTTTCCATTTATTTTTGTGCTTCGTAAGTTGCTTTCTCATCTTTTTAACCACAAAATCCACTGATTTTGAGAGATCATCTGATGTCTCTTTGGCCGTTAACGTTTCACCTGGTACATTCAAAATCACCTCAGCAATATAACCATTTTTTACCTTATCAACGATCATCTTGCAATTAACAGTCCGATCATAAACGGAATCCAGACGGTGATCTACTTCCTCCTGGATATACTCCCGTGTTTTCTCTGAAATGTCAAAATGCCGAGCGACGATGTTTACCTTCATTAGCTCCTCCTGCTTTATGGTGTGTTGTTAACATTTTACTTCTTTGCTGCCCTGGGATGGGCCATTTGGAAAGCTTTCTTCATTTTGTCAACTTGCACATGTGTATACACCTGAGTGGTTGACAAGTTCGCGTGACCTAATAAATCTTTCAGAGCCATTAAATCAGCTCCTGCATTCAAAAGATGGGTAGCAAAAGTATGACGAAGTACATGGGGACTCATTTTTTTAAGTTCAGCAATCGCCTGAATTGCCTTTTTGACCCGCAGACGAATTCCATTTGTTCCCAGAGGAGTTCCATTCTTTCCTAGAAATAGAGCCACATCTCTCTCTCTTACCCCAAATTTATGCTTAACCGCATATTGATAATTTTCAATAGCCTCCCAGGCATACTGTCCAACAGGAATGACTCTTTGCTTTGAGCCTTTTCCAAGCACAGTGACTGTACTTTTCTGAATATTCAAATCACCAATCTTGAGGCCAGCCAACTCTGAAATTCGCATCCCTGTGGAGTAAAACAATTCAACCATTGCCAGATCGCGCCTGCCCATCCAGCTATCCGACTCTCCCAGCTTATCCAATACGGCACCAATTTGGTTCTCTGACAAATAGCAGGGAATAACTCCTGGAAGTTTGGGTGTATGTACGTAAGCCGCAATGTTCAATGTCACAACGCCTTCACGATGCATATATTTGAAAAGGGATTTTAGCGCAGCCAGTTTCCGGGCCACCGATCTGGGCTGTTGGTTCAACTCCCCTGAGAGATAGCCTAAAAAGCCACGAATAACCCCTCGATTGATCTGATTCGGTTTACTCAAACATTCCACATCATAATCAGATAGAAATTTGCAAAATTGGGTCAAATCAATCTGATATCCCCTCAGCGTTTCAGGGGAATAGCGTTTTTCCACCTCTACCCATGACAGAAAATGATCGATTTGTATCTCCAGGAGGGAACTCATAAATATTGACTTTCCTCTCTTAAAACTTTCAGAACCTCTTTAAAGTCCGCGTGCATGGGAGCCCGCAAATCCATAAGCTCATCGGAAATGGGATGTCTAAATATCAGGCGTCTTGCATGCAGAGCCTGCCGGTTGAGCATTCCCAGTAGACGGGCCGCCAATTGTCTGTTGCGCATATTCAGGGTGATAATTTTTGAATTACGACCACCATAATAGGGATCACCAAAAATGGGATGGTTATCGTGGGTCATGTGCACCCTGATCTGGTGGGTACGCCCTGTTTCAAGTTTCACCCTGACCAGGGTCAGGAATTCGAAGCGTTCGATGACTTCATATCGCGATAGAGATGGTTTCCCTGTGTCAATCACCGTGAATTTTTTGCGGTTCTTTGGTGAACGACCTATAGGAGCATCAATTTCACCCTTATCCTCATCGAATTGACCCCAGACAAGAGCATAATAATATTTCTCAATGGTGCGTTTTGAAAATTGGGAGCGGAGATTGCCATGGATGCTGTTATCCTTGGCTGAAATGAGCAAACCTGAAGTATCCTTGTCCAGACGATGCACAATGCCAGGACGGAGCAGTCCATTATCATTAGATAGATGCTCACAATGATAGATCAACGCATTAACCAGAGTACCAGTTGCATTGCCAGCCCCGGGATGAACAATGAGTCCAGGTTGTTTATTCACCACAATGAGATAGTCATCTTCGTAGACAATATCCAAAGCGATGTTTTCTGCATAGAGAGTTGGGGCATACTGTATTTCGTATTCTACAGTGACATGTTCACCGGATTCCACAAGATGGCTGGCCTTTACCGGCTTTCCATCCACTTGAATTTTCCCAGATTTCAACATCTTTTGCACCTGGTTGCGTGTGATGTGGGTAGGCAAGCGACTTGACAAAAATTTGTCAATACGAACAGGCCTTTGGAAGTGATCTATAGTTACTTCAAAGGTCTCACGGGTCGAACTGTGTTGATCAGCTTGATTAATCAGCTTTACTCATTCCTAACTAGTTTTGAAATTGAGTGGGTGCTATAAAGGTGGATTTTTTTCAATATCTGCACTTAGAAATTGCTTCGGCAAATATAGCGCGATAGCTTCAGAATAGAAAGATTATTGAACGGATTGTTTTAAAATGATCTTTGCTCAGGAAGTAGGGGAATCTTCAGGCTCAACAGTCGTTTTGGCTGGGGCCTGGGCTTGTTTTTTTCCTTCGATAAAAAAGACATATCCCAGGTATAGAACCATCCCAACATTGACAGCACTATCAGCAATGTTGAAGGTTGGCCAGCGGGTAAAGAAGAGCCAGTCCGGCCAATCAAAGCTGATAAAATCTACGACATATCCCCTAATCAGACGTTCCGGGATATTCCCAAAGGCTCCACCCAAAATAAAGGCAAGACCCACACTGGGTAAAACGTGTTTGTCTTTATACTGATAGAGGAGATAAAAGAGTAGTCCTATGGCACCAATTGCCATGACATTCACTAGTGGCATCGGTATGAAGGACATGCTAAAAATCATATTGTAATTTTCGGCATAATCCAACCGAAAGAGATCACCATCAGCCGGCCAATAATGCTTGCCTTTTAGTGCGACAATGGCCCAGTATTTTGTGCCATGATCCAGTACCACCAGTAGGGCAGTAATACTCAGGTATTTCAACAACTGTTTAATAGCGCTGAATTCCTACAGTGAAGGTGCTTTTAGCGATTTTGAATTGTGCCTGAAAGACATCTTCCTTAGCATTAAAGTTGATTTCCTCTGCCAAGGTTTCATTAGCGATATAATCCTGATGTTTCTGTATCATATTTTTCAGTGTCTCGTCGGCTTCAACAAAGATGCTGATTCTATCTGATACATCAAATTCAGCGTCTTTACGCATGTTCTGCACATTGCGGATGAAATCTCGGGCCATCCCCTCGCTGATCAAAGCTTCGGAAAGTTCAGTTTCCACAGCTACGACGACACCAGCCTCCTCTACCACGGCTTGACCCTCAGGTTCAATGGTTGAGATAAACAGTTCCTCGGGTAGAAGTTCAAAAGTATTCTTACCATCGCTCAAGGTAATGTTTTCGCCAGCCCTGGATTGTTTGAGAAGCTCCTGGGGATCTGCTGAAACGATCAGGTTTCTGACCAGTCCCATATCCTTGCCGTATTTGGGTCCCAACAGACCCAGATTTGGTTTGATATCGTACTGAACCAGTGCATCGGCATTTTCTACTACATTCAAGGTCTTGATATTCAACTCTTCCAGGATCTGAGCTTCAAGATTCTTGGCATAGGACCGCTCCTGCTCACCAGGGAAATAAACTGAGATATTCGCCAGAGGTTGACGGACCTTGAGGTTAGCTTTGTTACGGGCTGCTCTTCCCAACTCAACAGCTTTGATAACCACATCTACACGACGTAGAAGGGCATCATCCAACCAACGTTCATCCACTTCAGGGAAACTACAGAGGTGAATGCTCTGTGGCGCTTCGGGATCCAGAGCGACCACCAGGTTTTGATACATTTCTTCGGTGAAAAAGGGTGAAACTGGTGCAATCAATTTTGAAATCGTCACCAATGCCTGGTAGAGCGTGTGGTATGCAGCCCATTTGTCGGTATCATTTTCACTTTTCCAGAAACGACGTCTGGAGCGACGGACATACCAGTTGGACAATTCATCTACAAAGCGGTTAATCTTGAGCATAAGTTTGTCAGCCTGATAGCTGTCATAATCTTTTCTAGCCTGGCCAACGAGCTGATTCAAGCGCGCCAGTATCCATCTGTCTAATTCTGTCAGAGTCGATTCATCAAGAGCGGACATGGGGTCAAACTCATCGAGTCGTGCATAGGTCACGAAGAAAGAATAGGTATTCCACAGAGTAAGAACCTTGCGACGGACTTCATCAGCTGCACCATAGCCAAAATTTAGATTATTGACAGGTACTTGAGAGGCATACATCCAGCGCATGACATCCACACCCATTTTTTCAGCAGCATCTTCAAACCAGATGGCATTTCCAGCTGATTTGTGCATATCATCCCCCTGCTCGTCTTTAACAAGAGCATGGCCCATGATGGTCTTAATAGGTGGTTTGTTTTCCATAACGGTACTCATGGCCAGAATAGCATAAAACCAATTTCGGAACTGACCGGGGAGAGATTCTACAATGAAATCAGCTGGGAACCATTTTTCCCAGTATTCTGGATCTTTCCTGTATTCCATGGTTGAGTAAGGCACGATACCAGCATCAAGCCAGGGATTGCCTACATCGGGAACACGGGTTCCAATAAGACCTGTTTCAGGATGCTTGATTTTTACATGGTCAATCCAGGGTTTATGAGGACTTTGTCCTTCAAAATCTTCCCAACCCTCAACGGCTAATTCTTTTAATTCAGTTTCAGAACCCACCACATAAAATGAACCATCCTCGAAGGTCCAAATAGGGAGTGCGAGACCCCAATAGCGTTTCTTGGATATCATCCAGTCATGCATGTTTTTGAGCCAATCCAGCTCACGCTCTTTACCGTAGGATGGAATCCATTCGACTTTTTTAGTTACTTCTGCAATCTCCCCTCGCAACTCATCCATGCGTATAAACCATTCATCAACGGGACGAAAGACCAGTTCAGTACCATGTCTCCAGCAACAGGGATAGCGGTGGGTGATGGGCTCACGTTTGTAGCGCAATCCCTTTTGCGAAAGATCATCAATGACAGCATCACTGATGTCCATGACATTTTTACCAGACCATTCACCAAAGCCTTCCAAATAGGCACCAAATTCATCAATGGGTTTAATAACCTGGAAACCAAGCTCTTTAGCCAAGGCATTATCTTCCTTACCGCAACCAGGTGCAATATGGACGATTCCAGTACCATCATTTTCAGAAATCTCATCCCAAAAAATAATGGCATGATGGATATCCTGCTGAATGGGTAATTCATCATAGGGTCCATGATATTCCCAACCCAGCATATCCTTGCCCTTGATGGTTTCAAGGATTTCGTAGTCACCCTGTAGAATGGAAAGCCGACCGTGCACGAGGTAGTAAATATCATCACCCTGTTTGACCTTGACATAGTCGAGATCCGGGTGAACTGCAGCCATAATATTTGATGAAAGCGTCCAAGGTGTGGTTGTCCAGACCAGTAAGGACTCATGCTCACGATCTTTGAGAGGAAACTTCAAATAAATCGAAGTATGAGTTAATTCTTTATAGCCTTCCGTAGCAATTTCATGCTCAGAGAGAGCAGATCCACAGCGGGTACACCAGGGCATGACATCGTAGCCTTTATAGATAAAGCCACGGTCGAAACACTTTTTCAGAAAAGCCCAGATGGTGTAGTTATTTTCATCAGACATGGTGTAGTAAGAGTTGTCCCAATCCATCCAGTAACCCATCCGTTTGGATTGTTCTGTCTGAACGGCTGAAAATTTATGGACACGTTCTTTACACTTATTTACAAAGGCCTCAATTCCATATTCTTCAATGTCAGTTTTGGATTTGAAACCGAGCTCTTTTTCAACTTCAACTTCCACCCACAAACCCTGACAATCAAAGCCATTCTGATAGCGCAGCTCCATTCCCAACATGGCATGGTAACGCTGATACATATCTTTGTAGGTACGACCCCAGGCATGATGAACACCCATGGGATTATTGGCTGTAATAGGACCATCAAGAAATGACCAACGTGGTTTCCCAGCGTTCTGAGCCCTGAGTTTATTGAAAATATCTTCCTCTTCCCAAAATTTGAGCATGTCATGTTCGAGGGCGATAAAATCTACTTTGCTGGATACTTCCTTCATCATGGTTCTGTCTATTCCTGTCTTAATTTCCCGTTGCTTTCGATGCCAACTATTAGTCCATTTTTAGCCGCGCAATATAATCGCCGCATTTTCGCCAAGTCAATGTTATCCCCATATTTCTGTTAGCAAGTTTTCAAGGCTTATTTTTGCTGGATTTGGGCATTTAATCTTCAGGATTTGCGAATGACTCTGTAAAATGAGAGACCCCAGAATACCAATGTGGGTTCCGGGGTCTCATGGGTTTTGAGGAAACTCTCAGATTAGAAATGAATCTTCAACATCACCCTCTTATTCAGGTATGGTGAGGGCGACAAAAAAGGTGTTGGAATTGTCCCGTCGCACCAGAATCAATATGGTATCACCAGCATTGTAGTTCTGCATGTTTTTGTCAAAGGCCTTTGCTGTAGTCACTTTTGAAAGATTCTTCACATTGGGACCCATCTTTTGAATGAGATAACCCGTGCGAATATTTTTCTTGTAGGCCTCGCTATCTCTTGCGACTGAGCTAATCAGGACACCTTCACTACCTTGTGATAGATTATAGAAGCGCAAGCGTTCTGCGCTGGCTGTCTCTACAGTCAGCCCAATATCTGATTTTTGCGGTCCCAGAGGTCCAGCGGCTGTTACTTCGTCAGGCAATTCACCCAGTTTGACAGTAATAGTCTTTATCTTTCCCTCTCTTAAAACCTTCAGCTTTTTTTTCTCATTGGGTCTCTGCGTGGATACAAGGATGGGCAATTTCCGAGAATTCTCTACTTCATGGCCATCAAATTCAATGATTACATCAAGCTGTTTTAGGCCTGCATCGTCGGCGGGACTTCCATCTACAACTTGTTGCACCAGAGCTCCCTTGGCAATATCCATACCCAGCGTTTTTGCCCAGGTAGCATCGACGGGTTCAACATACACACCCAACCAGGCCCGAGTCACTCGTCCACTGGAACGAAGGTCTTCTACAATTCGATTGACAAGATTGATAGGAATTGCAAAACCAATACCTTGATACCCACCACTCCGAGAGGCAATGGCTGAATTCATTCCTACCAGTTCACCATCCAGATTCACAAGAGCTCCACCAGAATTTCCGGGATTGATTGCGGCATCGGTTTGAATAAAATTCTCGTAATCATTGAGACCCACAGAAGAACGACCTGTCGCGCTGACTATGCCCTGAGTCACTGTTTGGGACAAGCTTCCAGAAAAGGGGCTACCTATAGCAAGGACCCATTCCCCTACCCTAATTTTGTCAGAATCTCCCATTTTTATGGGTTTTAGATTTTTTGCATCGACTTTAATCAAGGCTACATCAGTTTTGGGATCAGCTCCAATTATTTCTGCGTCGTATTCCTTATTGTCCGAGATTTGGACCTTAATGTTTTCACCCTTTTCAACGACATGATTATTGGTAAGAATATAGCCGTCTTCGCTAATGATAATCCCTGAACCCAGAGAAGTGCTTTTCATTTCACGATCACCATCAGGAAACAAAGGCCAGAGTTGTTTGGGAAACATCTCCTGGAAGCCCTTGTATTGATCCATGGCTGGATGTTTATATACATGCTCACTGGTGATGGTCACCACGGATGGTGAGACTTCTTCGGAAATATCAGCGAAAGCATTGCTCAATGCTTTGGCAACGCCAATGTCACTTGCATTTATATCATTGGGAATAACGAGAGCGATTAAAATGAGTGGTGCAAATAGTAACTTATGTGTATTCATGAGGTCTCCATTTATTTGTCACAGTTTTTTATGCCGGATGAGCAGAAAGGTTTCAAGTAATTTTTTATTTCGACCAATGGTTCAGGTCCATGTTAAAATCTACTGTTTTATCAGCAGGGCAGGTTGCAAACTTTTCTGTACCAACTATCTACTATCCCCGTTAATCCTTTTTAATTAGTTTGCCCCCATGACTGGAAGAGAAAGAGTTTTATCTGCGTTAAAAAGGATTGAGACATCCAGAGTCCCCATTGGAGAGATTGGTGGCGGTTATACAGATGTCATCATTCAGGCTGTTCTAGGGGATGAATATGATCATGGGGCAGATGCCTATTTCTTAAATCATAAAAATATGCGTGACCTTTTGGGAGCCGATATTGTAGGTGCCCGTGTCTCAGGTCCTCCTGTAGAGATGGTAGGAATCCATGAGGACTGGGGTACTGAGACCTTTAAAAACTTCTGGGGTGCCACCCATACACAACCCCCTGACGCAACAGTTCAACTTGTAAACCCTATTGCCCATAGCCCAGAAGAGCTGGCATCCTGGAGGCTTCCAGATGTGAGTGAATTTGATTCCTCTCAGATCATGAGGTGGAAAGACACTACTGATTATTTTGTACTGGCAACCCTGAATGCTGGTTTTGATCTTGGTTATGAGCTGCTGGGTTTTGAGCGCTTTATGATGTGGACCATTCAAGCCCGGGATACGATGAAACAGTACTATGAAAAACTCATAGATGCTAATTTATCTCTGGCATTGATGAGTGCTGAAGCCGGTGCTGATGCCATACTTATCGCCGACGATCTGGCTTTTAATACAGGGACGTTTGTGGATCCAAATTATTTACGGAGTGATTACTTCCCCATCCTCAAGGATATGGTGACTGAAATTAAGAAGAGAGACCTGCCTGTTTTCTTTCATTCCGATGGAGACGTGAGGACCGTCATTCCTGATCTCATAGACTGTGGCATTGATGTATTGCAATCATGTGACCCCAATGCCAATATGGATATCCCCAAACTTAAAGCAGAATACGGACAAGATCTCGCCTTTATGGGTAACATTGATGTGGACTTAGTTGCCAATGGGAACGTGGACGAGGTTGAGCGTACCACACGCAATTTGATTCTTGATGCGAGAACAGATGGTGGTTTTATTCTGAGTACCAGCAATGTCGTTGCCTCATACTGCCAGCCTGAAAATTTGAAAGCGATGTATGCTGTCGCTCATAAGGAGTTGAAGTAAATGCCTTCTGATTCCATTCAACAAGCTATCCTTATGGGTAATGTGGCTTCCATTTCGCAAGATGTAAACCAATTGCTCAGCGATGGGATCAACAGTCAACAGATTCTGGACGAACAACTCCTCCCTGGTATGGCCATTGTAGGTGATCGCTTCAAACGCAATGAAATGTTTTTACCTCAGGTTCTCATGTCAGCCCAGGCGATGCAAACTGCCATTGATATACTGAAACCGCATCTGGCAGGCGATTCAGAAGCTCGCCAACAACAGACCGTCATTGTCGGTACAGTGAAGGGTGACATGCATGATATTGGCAAAAATTTGGTCAGAATCATGCTCATTGGAGCCGGATATGAAGTCATTGATCTGGGAGTGAATGTGCCAGCTCAACGCTTCCTCGAAGCAGCAATTCAACATAAAGCGACTGTAGTGTGTCTGTCAGCCCTGCTGTCTTCAACCATGAACAATATGAAGGAAGTTGTACAGACATTTCGAATTAATTCCGATTTGAAGGAAACCAAAATTCTTATTGGTGGAGCTCCTGTGAGTCGTGAATTCTCTCAAAGCATTGGTGCAGATGGATATGCCCCAACAGCGCCGGCTGCTGTTGAACAGGTACAGGTCTTCTGTGAAGCATAGTGCCATTATCACACGATCAATTCATTAACTGGATAAAATATGATTACCCTCATTTCACCAGCCAAAAGTGTCAACTTTGATGAGCCAGCGCCCACTGATCTATTTTCCACGCCGGAGCTGTTAAGCCAGAGTAAGCAGCTCATCACACAACTGAAGCGCTACAAAAAGCCCGAGCTCATG
>CAZDVD010000017.1:0-45723 GCA_964508765.1 uncultured Lentisphaeria bacterium | reverse complement strand
TGCCATAGAAATTGACCCTCGTATGGGTGAATATCTTGAACCCATTCAAAAAGAACTAGACACCTTTTCATTTGAGTATCTGGATTTCTTAAAATGGTCACCGCCCCCAGAGTTGGGCAATTTCCGACTTATGGGAAACATTCCCTATTACATCACATCTCAACTAATACTCCAGGCATTTGAACACCACGAGCGTATTGGGGATGTTCATTTTCTCATGCAAAAAGAAGTGGGTAAAAGATTGGTTGCCCCTCATGGATCCAAAAAATATGGCATCCTCTCGGTCTACTCCGCCTTATTCGCCAAGACCGAATACTTATTCGATATCAGTCGCAATGTCTTTTTTCCCATACCTGATGTAGATTCCTGTTTTGTTCGCTTTTCATTTGATGAAGAAAACCCTGTTTCAGCTGAGAATGAACCTCACTTGCGGCAGGTGGTTAGAACCGCTTTCAATCAGCGCCGGAAAACCCTGCGTAACAGCCTGAAGTCGGTATTAAAAGACAAAAACAGTATTGAAGATAAATTCGACCTAAACTTGCGACCTGAGCAGCTCAGTCCTGCTGAGTTTCTCCGCTTAACAAAGCTTATATTTAACACTGCATAACCATTTTTCATCTGGAGGGGGAGTTTATGGAACACCAGCATCTGATTATTACAATTCTAGTGCTACTGTTGAGTTTGACTTATTTTTCAATGAGTAAAGCTGAACCAGGTATTTCAGCTATTCAAGGCGATTTGAAGCTTTTGGAAACCTGGATTAATGCTCAACAGGAATATCGGAATATCCCTGGTATCAATATCGGACTGGTTTACGATCAGGAATTGATTTACACTAAGCGTTTTGGTTATGCAAACCTGGAACAGAAGATCCCACTCACAGACCAGGACCCCTTTCGCATAGCCTCCATGACTAAAACATTTACAGCTACTGCTTTGATGCAGCTGAGAGATGCCGGAAAGCTGCGCCTGGATAACCCTGTGAAAATGTATTTACCCTAGTTTGATATTTCCCAACGCTTTCCTGGTCAACCGCCCATCACGATTCGTCACCTTTTAACCCACACATCAGGCTTACCCCGGGAAGCTGACTTTCCATACTGGACGGACCACAAGTTTCCCACCTTAGACCAGATCAAGGCAACCCTTGCCACCCAGGAAACCATTTATCCACCATCAACCCAAATAAAGTATTCAAACCTGGGAATGTCACTGGCAGGTGAAATTGTATCAGCTGTTTCTGGCGTGAGTTATGAGGAATATGTCCGAACTCACGTTTTGGAGCCCCTGTGGATGGATCAAAGTTCAGTAATTCCCGATGACAGTTACCAACAATTATTAGTCACCCCCTATTCCCATCGACAGGAAGGTGTTACTCACAATATAAGAATACACTGACACCAAAGGGATTGCGCCAGCAGCGAGTCTGGCCTCCACCGTGGGTGATCTGGCTAGCTATGTGAGTCTCCAGTTTCGCGAGGATGATAATTCACCCTCAGCCGTGTTAAAGGGAAGTTCCTTGATGGAAATGCACCGTGTTCAATTTTTGGAATCAAACTGGTCCAGCGCCTGGGGTCTGGGTTGGTCCGTCTGGCAACGAAACGGTAAAACGGTAAATGGTCATGCCGGCTGGGTTGGAGGAAATCGGTCACAAATTATGTTCATTCCAGAGGAAAAGGTCGGTGTCGTTGTACTGACCAATTCTGACGATGGAGAGCCGAGTTTTCTGGCACGTTACATCCTGGATTATATGGGACCAGCTATTATGAGAGCCTTTGCTCCTTCAGGTGCCATTCCCGGATTTGATCCTAGCTGGAAAAAATATGCGGGCACTTATGTAGAACCCGGTCCTTATTATACCGTGGTATTAATCAAAGATGAACGCCTGGTAATGAGCACCCTGTGCTTTCCCCCTGAAGACAACCCGGGAAGTGAAGTCATTGAGCTTGCACCTGAAGGGAAAGACACCTTCCGCATGGTTGGATCAAACGGAAATGGGGAGCTGGTGATTTTTCAGTATGATGAAATGGGCAAGATTTATCAGGTCAAGGTTGGAAGCAACTTTATCTACCCCGAAGTACTCTATAAAGGTAGGCGGTAAGCCCCAGGGTTGACGATTTCAAGATAGCAGGATTCCATTAGAGCCTGGTGATACCTGCAACCAAAACCAGCGTGGCTATGAGAATAAATAATTGAAAGCCGTACTGTTTATTATCATCCATTTCTAAAACCTCCACTTTTTGCCCCGTCTGAGGTAAATATGTGGAGATATCAATCATCTTGTTGTGTTGGTGCTCACAATAGACGACTCGGTGTGTTCTGGATCAATTTTTATGAAAGAGGGCTTTCCCAGACCAAGTGAATATTCCTTCATCATTCATCCCGATGAGTTCGTGAATTTTTGCGGCAACAGTGCTCGCCTGGATAGGTTTGTATTTCCAGGGAATGAAGAAGGACAGGGGCTGCATGATGAGTTTGCCAATAAATTCACCTCGACGACTTTCCTGTCTAGCGCCCAGCAACATGCTGGGCTGCAGGATATGTAACCGGGGAAATCCCACACCCGCCAAAGCTTCCTCTAATTGACCTTTAACACGACTGTAAAAGATGCTAGAGCCTGCATCAGCACCCATGGATGACACCAGAATAAAGGTTTGGCAACCTTCCTCCCTGGCTATTTTCGCCAGATTCAGGGGAATATCATGATCGATTTCCATGAATCGTTCTTGTGATCCAGCCGTTTTAATCGTGGTTCCCAGCGTGCAGACCAGGACATCACTTTTCAGATCCTCGCGCATGTTTTCGAGATCAGCGAAGTCGTATTTTGCCTGGTGAATAAATGATTTGCCAGACAGGCTGGGAATATCGCGACGGGTAATCGCTGTGACTCCCTGGTAATCATCTTCACCGATACTCTTGAGAAATTGTAATCCAATAAGACCTGTAGATCCAACAATTGTTATCGTTTGGGGCATGCGTATTCCTTAGGGTTTTCGAACATACATAAAATCATATTCCACATTCCAGTTTTTTCCATAATCTGAACTTAGCTGTGAAAATTGTCTCACGCTATCAGGCGAGATGTTGAAGAAGGTGAGACGACGTAGTGGTTTCTCGGAGTCCTTATCCACTTGTTCATGGTAAACAATGGCGTTTTGTTCAGAATCAAAGTTCCCCTCGAAATAGATCCTTCCAGAGCTTTGATCCACCCAGTATTGAATCCAGCGACCTGATTCTATATGGTAATGGTTAAAACTTTTTCCGGTAAAACCACTGGCTCCGCTCCAATTCTCGAGGATGACATTACCATTGAGTATCTTTTGAATGCTACTCTCCCCAACCCGGGCATTATTCTGCCCGTAAACAATCCACTCTCCAACCCAGAAATCAAATTTCTGAGCTTCAGGATAATTCTCAACGGCTTTTACCGAACTGGCAATGGCCATAAATGCTTTACTATCCCTGATACTGGCCAGATCGGGGTCTGTTTTCATGAGTATGAGCTGTTGAAACCCTTTTTCCACCGCAGCCTCCAGGGCTTCCAGAGCCTGCCCCTCTTTTCCATACATGGCATAAGAGCAGGCCAGATTATAAAGGACAGTTGGATTGCCATTGGGTGTGAGTTTCTCATAATATTTTATGGCTTTTTTGTAGTTTTTAGCTGTGTGGGCCATGGCACCAAGTTTATAGGTAATGCCAGTGTTCTGGGGGGCGTCTTTGTGGATTTTCTCATACAGCTTAAAGGCCTGCTTAAACTTTTTTTTTGCCTCCAACTGTTGAGCCTGCTCTATCCGGGGATCTGGTGTTGATTGAGCTGAGATCACACTACCAAATAATATTCCAACTATTAGCCATACACTGATATGCCTCACGAAAATCTCCCTGTTGTGCCCCCGATAGCTGCTGCTAAAAGTTTAAGCGAAATATTTCGGTTCGTCCTGGTGGGATTCTTGTTGTTTCCACTCTTCGAGCTTTTTCTTCCCTCTCCGGCGTTTGAGGTACCAGGCCAACACTACAATCAAAGGTGAAAGCGCCCAGAGGACACTTGGAATCCGGGAAATATTGAAAAACCAGAACCGCTCTTCCAGTTCTTCACGCCAGGCAATTTCAAAACTGATCAAATCTTCACCTGTCTCAACCTTAAAACGCTCCCTGAACCCAAGTTCATCTGGACGAAGTAAATAAGGCAGAATGGACTCGCCATAGCGTTTGATCAAAAATAGTGTGGCATCCAAAGCTTGAGCATAAGCCAGACTCGCGCGTTTATGATTGAAGCTCAAAATCACATCCAGGTCCACAAGGGGAATGAGGTTTCCTCGCGCTGTGGAGGTCCCCAACTCCATAAATCCTCCCCAGTCCATCTGACCGGCATGCCACTGCGCCAGACCTTCGTTCAGCCAAACCGGTATACTTACCTCATTTTGCCCGATGAGGACGTGGAAGAGCTCGTGTTTCAAGGTGGTAAGCCACTGGCTTCGATTCCTGCCGAAAATTATAATTTCTGATCCAGCTCGGGCAATACCAGCACTCCAATATGGTGCTGAGTGTGACCGCGTTCCCACCTTATCCGGGTTGTAATAAAACCGAATTTCCAGTTCTTCTTCAAGACGTAAACCAAATAGTGCTTCGTAGTGCTTTTGCTCCTCCCGAATTAAATCGACAGCCGTTAGAAGAAGCGTTGAGTCTCCCTTGTCACTCATCAATGAGAGATTGCCTGATCTTAAAAACAGGGCCTGGCCAGAGAGGGGGACTGCTGAAAAAAGCCCCACCAAGACCAAGAAAAGAATCTGAAAATATTGATTAAAGGATTTGATAGGGGTCCACATCCACAGTTACCCTGATATATTTGTCCTGTGTGGTTTGCAACACATGTCCTGCAGCCTGGCGTAGGGCCCCACCAGTAGGATCATCTGATTTGGACGTTTTCAAAACCAGCTTCCAGTGAAACCCCATGTGACTCTTTTCAATCATAGCGGGCGCTGGGCCTAACAGTTGAACCACTTTTTGATTCTTAAACAAGGCCGCGGCATGTTCTGCCAGACGAATTACCGCATCGCGGGATCGCCCTTGAAATCCAAAGGAAATCATTCGTGAAAAAGGTGGGTATTGGAGCTGGTCACGATCATTTAGCTCCCCGTTGTAGAACAGTTTGACATCGCTTTTGGTAGCGCATTGAATGGAAATATCCTGAGGCATCCAACTTTGCACAACGACACGACCTGGGAACTCCCCGCGACCAGATCGACCGGATACCTGATACACCAACTGAAAGGTTTTTTCCCTGGATCTAAAGTCAGGAAAATGCAAACCTGAGTCCGCATTGATCACACCAACCAGGGTGACATTTTCAAAATCCAAACCCTTGGCAATCATCTGGGTTCCCAGCAAAATTTTGTAATTCCCACGAGCAAAATCCCCTAGCAACTTTGTGTGAGCACCTTTCCCACGAGTTGTATCCATATCCATACGACAAACTGGGACATCTGGAAATTGGGCTTCCAGGGCTTCTTCCACCATCTGCGTACCTATCCCTCCAAATTTCAGATCAAGGGAACGACATTCAGGACAACTCACTGGAGTTGGTGCTTCGAAATCGCAAAAGTGGCAACGCATTTTGTTGCCAATCTTATGGTAGGTCAGAGACATATCATCGTGGGGACAGGTCATGGTCCAGTTACAATCTTTACAAGTAATGACAGGTGCATAGCCCCGCCGATTCTGAAACAGAATCACTTGTTTACCATTTTCCAGTGTCTCGTGGATAGCCGCAACAAGTTTTCTTGAGAAGGGGCTGGCATAGTCCCGTGTTTCTTCCCTTTCAGCGCCCATATCCACCAGATCCACTAGAGCCGGTTTGGCGCCTTCCCAGCGCTTGGTCAGATGCAACCCTTTATAGCGATTGGTGGTCAGGTTGTAGTAGGTTTCTAGAGAAGGCGTTGCTGTCCCAAGCAAGACAACCGCCTTTTCCTCCTGACCGCGTACCAACGCCACATCACGGGCATGATAGCGTGGCTCATTATCCTGCTGTTTGTAGCTGTTTTCCTGCTCCTCATCTACGATGATAAGGCCCAGATCTTTGAGGGGTGTTAATACTGCTGAGCGGGCACCCACCACAATGGTAAATCTGTTTTTCTGGATCTGCTGCCAAGTCCACAACCTTTCAGCCCCCTTGAGACCTGAATGCCAGAGTGCTACAATATTTCCAAAGCGGGATTGAAAGCGATATGCAATTTGAGGTGCCAGGGCGATTTCAGGAACGAGGACGATGACAGAGCGACCCTGTTCCAGCGCATGGGCTGTGGCATTTAAGTAAACTTCAGTCTTTCCGCTCCCTGCCACACCAAAAAGCAGATAGGGAGTGAATGCACGATCGTCCAGGGAACGGGTCACTTCATTCAGTGCGATATTCTGTTCATGGTTGAGTTCAATCACCTTTGGTGGCGGTCGGTGATAGTCTTTCAGGGGATCGATATCAGGTTCGATTTCCTGTAGCGTGACCAGACCCCGGTCAGCGAGTTTATGAATAATGGGACGGTATACCTCATACTCATCCCGCAGCTTGTCCATGGGAATTCCAGCAGGGAAATCGTTGAGAATATCAAAAGCTTTTTGTTGAGCACGGGCATTGGTTGGGATTTCTGAATCTCGTCCCAGATCCGGTATGACAAGATAACTGGAGGCCCTTTTTCCCTTGAATTCAAACTCATTCTCAAGTTCCAAAACACCCTGTCGTTGTAGCCGGCCAACCTGATTCACGGCAACATCAGCACCGAACTTTCTTTTCAGAGTGGAGAGACGAACCACCCCCTTTGCTTTTAAAAATTTGCTGAATTCATCTGTCCCATGCAAGAGAGCCGTAGGTTGGATAATGACTTCCTTTTTCATGCGGGCATCCGAAGGGATAGCGGACTGGATCACTTTACCCAGAGGTGTGAAATAATAGCGACTCATCCATTTCAGGAGGTTGATGAGATGGGGATCAAAAACCGGTACAGGATCTATGATATTTTCAAAGCTTTTAAGTTTGCCGGTGAAATCCGCTGGTGGATCAGATTTGACACCGATGATCATACCTTGTTGTTTTCGTCGACCCAGAGAAGCGATCACGCGCTGACCTACCTGAACCACATCATTCAGCTCTTCCGGAACAGAATAGGTGAAAGCCTGATCAAGACTCAGGGGAAAGACAATTTCAACATACATGGCATTTTCCATCTTATAAAATGATACTTCATTGGATTAAAAGAAAAGGTTATTCAGGAAATGAGGTTAGCAGACAGAAAATAACCTGATACAGGACTTTTCAAAAGACCCATCACATCGATTTACTTTTTTATAATCTGAGATAACCAGGCACCCAGACTTATTGCCAGTCCCTGGATGATCATCACTTTCCCAAAATGTGGATCGGTGGCTACAGAGCTAAAGGTTGATACCTGTAATGTCAAACCAAAAGGGATAAACCAGAACAGACCTCCAGCTCTCACCAGCGTCCGCTCATCAAAATCAGTTTTGCGACCTTCAACTTCAATGCCCTTACGAAAGAGTTTTTGCAGCATGCGGTAAAGGGTCAGCATAAAGGTGAAAGTCACTGTGGAGAAGCCCAGCATGAACAGCATTTTTGCCTCAGACAATTCTGCCGTTAGGTCGCTTTTAAACCAGGGGTGGGTCACGCCAGCCAGAATACCGATAAAGACCAGAAATAATCTAAATCGGATCGGGTTATTTATAAACCATCGCGCGATAAAATTTTTCAGAAAACGCCCCATTCACATTGTTTATGACCTGATGCTATAAAACTAGGCCATGATCGGGTCTCAACAAGGAGTACTTCCAATCATAGCACTAAGTCGAACGATACAACGGAAAATCCATGAAAATGTCCCACTTTACCCTGGGTCAGTCCTGCCTCAGGTCATTTCACGGCCTTTAAAGGGGTGTTTTGGGCGAAAAATTTCTATTCCCGGCTAATTTGTACAGGTTCAAGCTTTGAATTAGCCCGTTCGAAGTTTAGTTTGGTTTGCTTTGAACAGGACAGTGAATAACCCGACATTCGGAGATCAAAACCATGCAATTTACCGTTGACTCGTCAACCCTTTTACACGGCTTGCAAAAGGTGGCTCGCGTAAGCCCCACCCGCTCAACCATGCCCATTCTCAACCACATTCTCTTCACCGTGAAAGGGAATGTTCTCTCTATGCGCAGTACTGATATCGAAATTACCTATACCCTGAACCTGAATGTCCTTGGAGACGATGACGGTGCTGTCGCACTGCCTGTCCGTCTTCTGCAGGAAATCACCAGCGAACTGCCTGATACTGAGCTGACCTTTGCCTGGTCAGATGACAACCGCGTGACACTCTCTACAACCGGGGGTACCTACAAGATCGTCGGACGTCCAGCAATGGATTTCCCGGAAGCTCCTGAATTGGGTCCAGCCCAAAGTCTTGAAATCAAATCAAAAGTATTAAAACGCACCGTAGAGAAAACGGTCTTTGCTGTTTCGAAAGATGAGTTAAAGCCAGCGCTTCTCGGTGTTCTTTTTGAATTGAAAAATAATGAAATTCGTGCTGTTGCCACCGATGGTCACCGCCTGGTGAAATACACGAACCGGGATTTTGCCTCAGCTGATTTTGAAGCCAACATCATCGTTCCACCAAAATTTTTATCTCTGATCCAGTCCTTTCTCGATGATGGCGATACCATCAATCTATCCGTTGGGGAAAAATACATCTCTGTTGCCACAGAGACAGCCACCATCTTCAGCCGCCTGATTGATGAGCAATACCCAGATTACGGATCTGTTATTCCATCCACCAACGATAAGACAGTGACACTTTCCAGTAAAGATCTGGTCACCACTGTCCGTCGCGTGTCCATCTTTTCAAACCGCACGACACACCAGGTAGCCTTGAAACTGCACCCTGGCTACATCGAGGTGTTTACTGAAGATCCTGAAGCCAGCACCAGTGCTAAAGAGCAGGTTCTGTCTGACTATGATGGTGAAGAATTGACCCTGGGATACAATTCAATTTATCTCAAGGATATGCTCAAGAATGTTGAAACGGATCGCGTGGTCTTCAGGCTGGGTTCTGAAATTGGTCCTGGATTGATACTGCCTGAAGTTCAGGCAGATAAAGAAGAATTAGTCATGCTCTTGATGCCTATCAGGCTTCAGGGGTAGATAGGTATCTTGGCAGGACAGCCGGTCGTCAAACTGATTCTAAAACAGGGAGAAATTGACCGGTTTGTTTACCGGCAAAGATAAGGTATTGAATCGATACGTAATGATTAACGCTATAGCCCCATCCAACACTCAGGTATGCTGATTAAGACGCTTACGATGATTGATTTTCGTAAATACGAACAGGTTTCCATGGAATTTGGTCCCTTTACCAATATTCTCCATGGAGAAAACGGTGCTGGAAAAACCACTATTCTGGAAGCCATTCACAGTCTGGCCTATACCCGCAGTTTTAAAACCCGTCTGGATGCAGATCTTTCCCGTCATGGTCAAGTCGGATATCAATTGAAGGGTGTCTTTACCGATCACCACAAAAACGACCATGAAGTCCGTCTGAAGGTGGAATCTACCCGGAAAAAGTTGGCGAGTGTGAATAGTAAAAACCTTACCAGCCGGGCTCAGATTATTGGTCGCTTCCCGCTGGTTTCCCTGACTCCTGAAGATAGTGAGTTAACCTTTGGCTCCCCTGAAATTCGACGTTTGTTTTTCAACAAACTCCTGTCTCAGGTTGATGCTGTCTACCTGGAAAACTTACAGACCTATGCCCGCCTCCTCAAACAACGCAATGCCTTGCTACAGAGTTATGCCAATGATGGTATTCCTGTCGACAGAATTCAAATATCGACACTGGACGATCAGCGAGCCAAAATTTCTGCCCACATCCACGAAGCTCGGAGCAAGCATATCACTGAGTTTAAAAAACTTCTCTATGCGGCCTATGCTGAGCTTGAAGAGGAGAAAGCTGTGAAAATGGCCTTCATCTCAAACGTGAGATCTACGGCTGGTGAGCTGGAAGGTCTCTATCGCAACGCCTATCAGGATTCATTGGCTGAAGATATGCGCAAAGGCACCACCACCCGCGGACCCCATCGAGATATGTTCACTTTTTACCTGAACACCAAGGATCTTCGAAAATTTGGCTCACAGGGAGAACACAAACTGGTTCTGGTAGCTATCAAATTTGCTGAGGGTCGGTTTCTGGAAACTTTTCTGGGTGAACCGCCGGTATTTTTGTTGGATGATCTTTTCGCAGAACTCGATGTCAAGCGCAGCACCATGATTGTGGAGAGTCTTCGCGGCGGACATCAGATATTTATCACCGCCACAGACCTGGCAGATTTGAGACATCACGGTCTGGAACTCGAGGGGGATACCCTGCAAATTATTGATGCCGGAAAGATGCAGGCCAATGGCTAAGGCACAAAGTATTGGAAATGTATTTACCCAACTCTTTAATGATCTGGGTATTAATAAAGCGATCCAGCAGAATATGGCTGTCTCCCGCTGGGCTGAGATCGTTGGGAAGAGAATCGCAGATATCAGTGAGGCAGAACGCATTGAAAACGGTGTGATGTATGTGAAAGTAAGTTCGCCAGTTTGGCGTAATGAACTCGTATTTATGAAAAATAGTTTGATAAACAGTGTTAATGAAGCATTAGCAAAAAACGTAGTTAAGGATATCAAGTTTACATGAGTGACAATCAAACAAATCCTGCAGCAAAAAGTTATAGTGCGGAATCCATTACCGTCCTAAAGGGTCTTGAGGCCGTCCGCAAACGCCCCGCCATGTACATTGGTGATGTGGGCAAGCGTGGTCTTCATCATTTAGTCTATGAGGTGATTGACAACTCCATCGATGAGGCCATGGGTGGATATTGTGATACAATTTACGTGACCGTTGGCAAGGGTGAAATAATTACCGTTGAAGACAATGGTCGTGGTATTCCAGTTGATATGCACAAAGAGGAAGGTCGACCTGCACTTGAAGTGGTTATGACCTCCCTCCATGCCGGTGGAAAATTCGACAAGGATTCCTATAAAGTTTCTGGTGGACTCCACGGTGTGGGTGTTTCTGTAGTAAACGCACTGGCAGCACACCTAAGTGTTGAAGTTTACCGTAATGGCTCCACATATGAGGTCAGTTTTGAAAAGGGTCTCATGACCGAAGGCATGAAGATTACAGGGAAAACCAAAAAAAGAGGTACAAAAGTCATTTTTACGGCTGATGATACTATTTTTACGTATCATGTTTTTGACTGGGATATTCTGGAAGATCGTATTCGTGAGCTGGCCTTCCTTAATAAAGGTCTAACTATTCACCTGAAAGATGAACGCGTTGATGAAGAACGCTCTCAAACCTATCTCTACAAAGGTGGGTTGAAGCAATTCATTGATTATTTAAACGAGAATAAACATCCTCTCCATCCGCAGGTCATTGCTTTCGAAGGTGAAAAAGATAATGTTCCAATTGATGTGGCTTTTCAGTATAACGACAGTTATAACGAGATTATTCTCAGCTATGTGAATAATATTAATACCATTGAGGGTGGAACACACCTTTCCGGTCTAAGAACTGCCCTGACCAGAACCTTGAACAACTATGCCACCCGTAATAATATGTTCAAGAAGACCAATACCACGCTAAGTGGTGATGATGTTCGTGAAGGGCTGACATGCGTCATGTCCATCAAGGTAGCAGAACCTCAATTTGAAGGTCAAACCAAAACCAAATTGGGCAATGGTGATATCAAGGGTATTGTTGATTCATTCGTAAGCGATCAGTTGAATGAGTTTATGGAACGGAACCCGGCTATTGCAAAAAGGGTTATTGAGAAAAGTCTTATGGCTGCCCAGGCTCGTGATGCCGCGCGTAAAGCCAGGGAGTTGACCCGTCGTAAAAGCGCCCTTGAAAGCGGTGATTTGCCTGGAAAACTGGCAGATTGCTCTAACAAGGATCCAGCTATGTGTGAAATTTATCTGGTTGAGGGAGATTCTGCTGGTGGCTCTGCCAAACAGGGAAGAGATCGTCGCTTTCAGGCAATTCTACCTCTTCGGGGAAAAATTATCAACTCCGAAAAGGCTCGTATCGACAAGATTCTTGGAAATAATGAAATCAGGATGATGATCACTGCTTTTGGAGCAGGTTTTAAAGAAGATTTTGATATGGAAAAATTGCGGTATCATAAGATCGTCATTATGACTGATGCTGATGTTGATGGGGCGCACATTCGTACGCTGTTATTGACATTCCTGTTTAGATATCTCCCAGAGTTAATCATCAATGGCTATGTTTACATCGCCATGCCTCCACTGTACAGAGTCAGTGTGGGTAAAAAAGAGAAGTACTGCTATGATGATGATGAGCGTGATATTGCCATTCAGAAATTGACAGATGGGGGTGATCCCTCTCGCGCCAAGATTCAGCGCTATAAAGGTCTGGGTGAGATGAATCCTGATCAATTGTGGAATACAACCATGGACCCAGAAGTTCGCTCCATGATGCGTGTCAACCTGGATGATGCAGCCGCTGCCGATAGAATTTTCTCAACCCTTATGGGTGATGTGGTTGAACCACGTCGTGAGTTTATTCAGTCCCATGCTAAATATGTAACGAATATTGATGTTTAATGGCCTGCAATCTCAACTTGTCACCCCGAGCGGAGTCGAGGGGTAAGTAGGTTGGGACTTGGATCGTATCCCTCGACTCCGCTCGGGATGACGGCCATGGATATGAAACAAATAAATTTGATTAAGACAGAAATAAAGAGGTATTGAGTTGGAGATTCAGAGACAGAACATCCTGAACACATCGATCGAAGAGGAAATGAAAAAATCCTATATGGATTATTCCATGTCGGTGATTGTGTCACGTGCCCTACCCGACGTCCGGGATGGCTTAAAACCCGTTCATCGTCGCATCCTGTATGGAATGATGGAATTGGGTGTTGGGTATAATCGAGCTTATCGAAAAAGCGCTCGTATTGTTGGAGACGTTATGGGTAAGTATCACCCTCACGGTGATTCTGCTGTATATGATTCCATGGTACGTATGACCCAGGAATTCTCCCTGCGTTATCCCCTGATAGATGGTCAGGGTAACTTCGGATCCATTGATGGTGACAGTGCTGCAGCCATGCGTTATACAGAAGCCCGCATGAAGCGTATTTCCAGTGAAATGCTCAAGGATCTTGAAAAAGAGACCGTGAAATTCACACCAAACTTTGATGAAAGCCTGAAAGAGCCCTCAGTGCTGGCGGCAGTTATTCCGAATCTGCTTCTCAACGGTTCCAGCGGTATCGCTGTGGGTATGGCAACCAATATTCCCCCTCACAATATGAACGAGGTCGTGGATGCTATTGTGGCTCAAATTGACAATCCTGAGATTGAAGTTTCTGAGCTCATGAACCACATCAAGGGTCCTGATTTCCCCACCGCTGCAATTATCTATGGTGCGGCCGGTATCAAAGAAGCCTATGAAACGGGTCGCGGAAAAATAACTGTTCGCGCCCGTGCCAATATTGAAGAACACAAGAATGGTCGCTTCAGCCTGGTCATTGCTGAAATTCCATATCAGGTCAATAAGTCTTCACTCATTGAAAAGATTGTCATGCTGGTTCGGACCAAAAAGGTCGAGGGTATTTCTGATATCCGTGATGAATCAGATAAAGACGGTATCCGTCTCGTGATTGAGCTAAAACGTGATATAGTTCCAGAAGTTGTTCTGAATATGCTTTACAAGCATACTCAAATGCAGGAGACTTTTGGTGTCATCATGTTGGCTTTGGTTGATGGTTTGCCACGCGTACTGACCCTGAAACAAGTTATTGCTGAGTTTATCAAGTTCCGCCATGAAGTTGTGGTTAAACGGACTCAATTCGAACTCAGAGAAGCTGAGGCGAGAGCACATATTTTAGAGGGCTTGAAAATTGCGCTGGATAATCTTGATGCGATTATCAAGACCATTCGTGGTTCCAAAAATCCACCTGAAGCTAAAGTTTCCCTGGTATCAAAATTTGAATTATCAGAAATTCAAGCCCAGGCTATCCTGGACATGCGTCTCCAGAAACTTACTGGTCTGGAACGTCAGAAAATTATTGATGAATATACTGAAGTTCTCAAGCTGATTGCCCGTTTGAACGAGATTCTCAACAATGTGGGTCTCCGCATGGATATCATTAAGACTGAATTGCGTGACGTCCAGGATCGTTATGGTGACGATCGTCGTACAGAAATCGTCTTTGACGCCAAGGACTTCACCATTGAAGATATGATTGCTGAAGAAGAGATGGTTATTACCATCACTCACAATGGTTTTATTAAACGCTACCCAGTGAGCGGGTATCGTCGCCAAAATAGAGGTGGCCGAGGCTCTGCTGGAGCGAAAGCACGAGATGAAGACTTTATTGAGCATCTCTTTACAGCATCCACCCATGACTACATCCTATTCTTCACAGATCGTGGAAAATGTCATTGGTTGCGAGTTCACGAAATACCTCAGGCTGGAAAAGCCACACGGGGTCGTGCATTGATCAATCTGTTGCGTGTAGACCAGGGTGAAAATGTCCAGGCTTACATTGCAGTAAGAGAATATTCTGAAGATCTGTTCATCACCATGGCTACTGCCAAGGGTCTAGTCAAGAAAACTGTTCTCACAGCATACAGTCGTCCCATGAAGGGTGGCATTTTTGCCATTGACATTCGTAAAGATGATCATCTCATTGATGCTCAAATCACCTCAGGTGAAAATGACATCATCCTGGGAACACGAAATGGCATGTCTATCCGCTTTAGTGAGACCAATATTCGTCCCACGGGTCGCAAGACCATGGGTGTCAAGGGTATTGAGCTCAAGGGTGATGATGATCATGTCGTAGGTATGATTGTTGTTCGTCGCGAAGGCACCGTTCTGGCTGTTTCTGAACATGGCTTTGGAAAACGAACCGAAGTGATCAACTATCGCGTTCAGAATCGCTCTGGTAAGGGTATAATCACGATTAAGACCACACCTAAGGTCGGCAGTATGGTTTCCCTCCTGGAAGTTGTGGATCATGATGATCTCATGATTATTACCAGTCGTGGCGTGCTCATTCGTCAGCCTGTTTCCTCCATTCGCAGTATTGGCAGGAACACACAGGGTGTCAAATTGATTCGTCTTGATGTCGGTGATTCCATTGCCGCCGTGACACGGGTACAGGAAGAGAAAGGCCCGGCTGAAATTGACTCTACTGAAGGTGAAGTGCCTGAAGTCGAGCAAAAGGATATCTTTGACGGTGAGGGAGAAACACCGCCAGCTGAATAAAGGAGTTGTTCCATGGGTAGCTTTGTTGATCGGCTGAACCAGATACAGGATGAAGTAGCTGAAGCTGCTAACCAGGTTGGCCGGTCCCCTGAAGACATCACACTTATTGGTGTCAGCAAGCGGAAACCTGTGGAAGATATGCAGCAGGCCTATGATGCGGGTTTGCGTGATTTTGGAGAGAATAGAGCCCAGGAAGTTCGAGATAAATTTCCAGGGTTCAATCCAGATGGCATCATCAGACACTTTATCGGCCATCTCCAGAGTAATAAGGTAAAATACCTACCAGGTCGGGTTGATATTATCCATACCATTGATTCCATTCGCATCGCTGATGCTGTGGATCAACGATTTGGAGCTCAAGATTTGAGCATACCCGTTCTTGTAGAAATCAATATCTCTGGTGAGGCAAACAAAGAAGGTGTTGAACCAACTCAAGCATTGGAACTTGCTGCTTACTGTACTGAAAAGCCTAATCTGGATTTCCAGGGTTTGATGACCATTGGGCCCCTCACATCGGATACTGATCAAATCAGGCAAGCCTTTAGAAAAATGAAGCTTATTCAAGAACAAGTGCTAAAACAGGTTGGAACGAGCGGGAAACCTGCCATTCTCTCTATGGGCATGTCCAGTGATTTTAGAATCGCCATCGAAGAGGGTGCCACCCATATACGGGTGGGAACTGCACTTTTCGGAGCCCGGGAATATTAAATGAGGAGACAATTATGGGACGTCTAACCCCACAAGAAATTCGAGATCAGGAATTTAAACAATCTCCTCTGGGGTACAACAAGGACCAGGTAAACGAATTTCTGGAAGAAATGGCTGTTGAACTTGAGGCTCTGATCAAGGAGTCCAACGAAATTCATGCTGAGAATAAGGAAGCCCGACTCGCACTGACCACCTACATGAATGTAGAGGACAGCCTCAAAGAAACATTACTCCTGGCACAGAAGACCGCTCAGGAGACTATCAGAAATGCTCAGAATGAGGCAGATACAATTGCTCGCAAAGCCAATACTGAGAAAGAAGCTCAACTCTTTGCAGCTTACCAGGATTTGTCAGAAATTCGAAAGCAAATTCGTAGACTCCTTGCGCAACGTGATTCCATACTGGTTAAGCTGAAAAGCAGTCTTCGCTCCAACCTTGAGATTCTCGAGGAAGAATTTTCAAACCGAGATGATAATGAATCCTTCTCAGGAGATTCTGTCTTAAGCAATGAACGGATTGTAGATTTTTCAAAAAATGATCTCACCGTAGAAGATTTGGCACAAGCAAGCACTGAGCCTGAGATCAATATCCTGGACAATGAGGACTTCAATCAGGAATGATTTCAACTCCCATCATCTTCTGCGCCCTTGAATTCCAAGACAGATTAAATCAGGTCTTCCCCGAGGGAAGCATCATCGCCTATTCTGAAGAAAGTATATCAGTTTGCCGGGAACAGGTTGCTGCTCTGGATGAGCTGAATCTTGGAGAAGCAATCATCCTTTTCAAGGGAATTGAAGCACTGGACACCAATCAACTGGTGAAGGACCACATTAATTTATCAAATCGCAACCCCTTACTTGGTCCAGTGGATCTAAGCAAAGGCCCCCGGTTTCCAGATATGTCTTCAGTTTACAAGGGAGATGGTGAAATGATTGCGGTTTTGGGAGACGATCAAGATCTCCAAAATTTCAAGGAGCCCTGGGCGCACGTCACGGGAGGAGTCTGGGAAGCAATCGCCCTGAAACACAGAGGGTATCAAATTGAAGCCTGGATTATTGCTGATTTAGAAAAATGGATCAGTTCCCTCAATATTTAATTAGATCATTAGTCATATTTGAACGACCCAGAAGGGTCAAGTGGAGGAAACATGCAAAAGAATAGTGTAAATAAAGCAATCCTGGTAGGTCGTCTCGGTCAAAAACCCGAGTTAAAATATACTGCAAGCCAGATGGCAGTTGTAAACTTAAGCGTTGCTACAACAGAGTCCCGCAAAGACAGAGATGGCAATTATAAGGACGAAACTGAGTGGTCACGAGTTGTCGTTTTCGGCAAAACAGCTGAATTTGTAGCGAACTATCTTGACAAGGGTGCCCTGGTTTATGTAGAGGGTCGTCTTCAGACTCGTTCATGGGAAAACAAAGATGGTGTCAAAATGAATACGACTGAAATTGTAGCCAATGCTGTGACATCTCTTGGCAGTGGCGGAGGTGGTGGACGCGCACCCAATAGCGGTGGTTATGGTGGCGGAGCACCTTCAGGTGGTTCAACTCCAAGCGGCGGCACCCCCTTTGGTGGAGATGACGACGAGCCTTTGCCATTTTAAGAAAAGACAGATACACCGATTTTACTTCCAGGCGGGGATTCAATCTCCGCTTGGTGTTTATATAGGTTTTTATGAATCTCCCACCCTGCCCACTTTGCTCACATCCAGATACCTCTCACTATCATTCTGATGCATTTCGTGAATATCTCCATTGTCCCATCTGTGATCTGGTATTTGCACACCCCGATTCACATCTGAGCAGGGAGGAGGAATTCAAACGTTACGAGCTTCACGAGAATGATATTGAGAGCACAAGCTATCGTAATTTTCTCCAAAAGATGAGTGAGCCCATGATCAATCGAATTACATCCAACTCCAGCGGTCTTGATTTTGGATCTGGTCCTGGTCCACTCCTCAAGCTCATGTTTGAGGAGCAGGGGCATTCCATGGCTCACTATGATACCTTCTACGCTCCAGAGCAGCGTGTTTTCGAGACCATGTATGATTTCATTACCACAACAGAAGTCGCTGAACATCTTCATAAACCCGCGGAGGAACTGGATCGTCTCTGGGCATGCTTGAAACCCCAGGGCTTTCTGGGAATCATGACCAGTTTGCGAATGCCAGATATTGATCTGGGAAGCTGGCACTACATAAAAGATGAGACCCATGTTGTCTTTTTTTCCCCAGAAACCATGACCTGGCTGGCTAAGCGCTGGGGAGCTCAAGTTGAATTCATTGGAGATTCGGTGGTTATTTTCAAAAAAACCATGGGTGCTAACTAACCTTGCGAAGGTTTAAAACCCTCGCAAGGTTATGAATAATGTATATTCTCCGATGAAATACATAGATGTCTTCCCCTTCACCCCAACAAATGACGGCTGCCATTATCTTTTGTTGCGACGTGCCCCTGATAATAGCTACCCTGGAATCTGGCAACCCGTAGCAGGTAAAATCAAACCGGGCGAAACAGCCTGGGAAGCGGGTTTGCGCGAGCTGAAAGAAGAGACAGGTTATATACCACAGAATTTCTATGCCCTCGACCATGTCTCCACATACTATCTCCAGACTGAGGACCATATCATTCATGTCCCTGCCTTTATAGCTGAGGTTGACTACAAAGATCCCCTACTCAGTGGCGAGCATGATGCTTTCAAATGGCTCTTACTGGATGAAGCACTAAAAGCAGCCTCCTGGGCACCCTATCGCAAAGCCCTTGCATCCATCCCTGAATTATTGACTTCGTCGCCTGCCCTCACCCAAGCAAAAATTTTGCTAAAAAATGAGAAAAGTCACTTAAACTGTTGATTTTTTTGTCCAAAACACCTCTTTTTGACCCTTTTTTTCCACAAGATACGGAAACTCCCCCATTTAAAACCACAATATGTGGTATCACTTAAAGCATTTTCTTAAGTAGTCGCTATAAGTGCCTAAAAAACAGTTGTATTCTCTTGACAAGATTTTAACGGCTCGCTAAATTCTATACGAATGCGGTGCAGGACAGGTTACACTCCGCATAAAATTGGAAGCAATGTTAAGTCGGAAGAGGCTGCGTATGAAGCGATACAGCTTACAAGTACTGTTATTGGCTCTAACCCTGACATTTGTACAGTGCTCAATGTTCGGTGGAAAATCTAAACCGGAAGAAGAGTCCTGGGACAAAAAGTCAGCACTTGGCGATTCAACAAATCGTGCTGAGTCTGCAGGTGTAGATGCTCAGGGCACGGATGAATCTGCCTGGCAGAGTGGTGAGCAAGCTGATAACCTGATCTACAATCTGGATCAACTTAGAAATAAAAAACCGGAAGCTGGCGAATCTGCTGATTTCGTCACAAGTGAAATCAACTACGAAGTCAAACGTCTGGCTGCCGAATTAAAATATGTTAAAAAGAAATTGACTGAACTTCAGACTCAAAGTGAAGTATGGACGAACCCCTTAAGTATATATAGTAAAGAAGTACATTTAGAGAATGGCACCAAGCTGTTTGGAGATGTCGTTGATCAGGATAAAGATAACATCCAGGTCAAAACCCTCATTGGCGTGCTTTCAGTTTCAAGGGACCAGGTCTTACGCATTGTGGATAACATTCCCACATCAGATGATGCCCCTGCTGTGACTGCTGCAGATAATAAGGGTCGCGGTGGTGTTCCCATGAATATTAATGGTGATCGCGCCAGTATGGCCAGTACTCAAGATGTTAAAGGTGATACCCGTGATAGTAAATACACAGGAAATGTGGTTCTCTCCGGCAGCGTCAAAGAGCGCAAGGACCGCAGTGGTAATACCATCCTTTCTGGTGTAGTCAAAAATATTGGCGGTCGCAGAGCTGACTTTGTTAAAGTAAACTTTCTTTTTAGAATTAACTGGAGTGGTGATACCCGTGAACTTACAGCCTTTGTCAAGGGCTCTCATCATGTGTTTTCCAGTGGAGTAAACACCGACACCTCCCTATTCCCTGGTGCCAGTGGCGAATTTGAACTTTATGTGCCCAACTCATTTGGCTCATTTATAGGATATAGTTATTCCATTGACTGGGAAGAGCATGATATCTAAACATCCACTCATATTAACCCTTTCCTTGGCAACCCTTATGGGACTCATGGCTTGTACGCCAAAAGAGCCTGCTGCACCTGCTCCAAGTATTGAGCAGTTGAAAATGCAATCTCAGATGAAGGCGCTTTCTGCTGAAGTGGTTAAGCTCCGTGAATCCAGGGAAGAAGTTGAGCTTCTCAGAGCCAGCATTGCTGCCATGGATACTCAAATTGCTGTCTATCAAACCAAGCTGGATGAGAAAGCTGAACAACCGGTTATTGAATTGGTTGCCACCCCCCGCGATCCAGATATCATCAACCTGAGAGGCAATATTTATGTCTTGATCAGGGAAATTGATTCTCTGAAGATGGGCATGAAAAATTTAGAACGCCTCAACGACTCCCTGGAAATTCAAATTGAGCAACTCGCCATGGAAACCCATACCAGTGTTGATCTGAAAACGGTCGCTGTTAAGCCAGTGCCCACTCCAGTTGAAGCCAAACATGAACCTCTGAAGGTTAAGACCACAGTTATTGTATCTCCCCCACCTCCATCCATTGATAAACCAGTTACGGCTGCTCAACCTGAGGCCCGGGGTTATACATTTAATGCTGATTATCGCATGGCCTACAACGATGCTCTTAATAATTATTTCAATAATGACTTTCTAGAAGCCATCCAGGAATTTCGTATTCTCATCACTCGAGAACCTGATGGTGCCTATGCAGACAATGCCCAGTACTGGATTGGTGAATGTTATTATTCCTTAGAAGATTTTGAATCTGCTATCACTGAATTCAAAAAAGTTTTCACCTTTGATGAAAATAACAAGAGTGATCATGCTCTTTTCAAAATTGCCATCAGCTACCAGCAACTTGGTCGCTATTTGAAAGCACGGGAAAACATGGAACGTTTTCTTAGCGAATATCCAGATAGTGAGTTGACAAGTCAAGCTAAAGACTTCCTAAAGGGAAATCGCTAGAACGAGAATAATGCGAACACTGCGCCCATATATCATCCTGACCATCCTCCTGATTGGATTGGCTGCTTTTGGTCAAACCAATCCCAGCGGCTTGTTTTACGATATTGGCCTGAGGATAGAGGATAGTAGTCGTGTTAGTCCCGAACTCAATGCGGTATCCGTCGATTCATTGGAACTCATGGGGCAGCAGATGGAACTGGAAGAAGAATTAAACCGCTATCAGCACAAGCTGGCAGAAACTGAAGTTCGTTTAAGGTATCAGACCCAGGTGATTGACAGCCTACAGACTGAAATTTATCAGATTAAAGCTGCAGGAGAAACTGATCGTGCCTTGTTGAGTACCCGCATTACCAGTCTGGTTGGTCAGCAGGAAAATGCCAGAAAAACCCCTGATTTTGTACCTGGTGAAAGCGGAACCTCCGATAGCGTCTTTGCTGAACTGAACACACCTTGGAAACATAAGTCTGTCACCACGACTTCTGTAGCACAGCCATATAGCGGCGCAAGATTGAGTACCAGCGAAGAGCAGGCTGCCTACAGAGGCGGTCTCACCAAGTACCATCAGGAACTCTATTACCAGGCCATTGAAGATTTTAACAACATCGTGAGAGCTGGTGTTGATGTTACGATGCGTGCCAATGCTCAGTATTGGGTTGGCCGTTGTTACTTTGAAAAAGGACTCTATGATGAAGCGATTAGCGCATTTGAACAAGTGCAGCGCTTCGAGAATTCTGATAAGCTGGACGATGCTCTGGTAATGATCGGTCTGGCATTCAAAAACAAGGATCGTCTTCCAGAAGCCAAACTGGCATTTCAAGAATTGGTTTCACGTCATCCAGGGAGTGAATATTTGACCCTGGCCAGACGATTTGTGCAGGAATGATACGAGATGAGAGGCTGATCCTGGAGATCATCATATGAAAACGTTAAAACATATACTTATTTTTGTTATCGTAGCTTCAGGCATATCAGTGTACAGTCAAACGACCCTGAATTATTCACGACCTGGACCCATGATGCATATTCCAACATCCAGCCTGTACAATGAATCCTATTTATTGCGTCTTGGTGTTGCTGGTCAGTCCACCCGTGGTGCTTTTGAGACCGATTACTGGAACAAGGGAGCCTTTCTGGAGACGGATATTACCCGTGACTTCCGCCTGGGTCTGTCAGCTATTCAATCTGGTGAAGCAGGTAATGAAAACGATATTGCCCTACATATACAAAACCGACTACTGACTTACGGTGAAACGGCTGTGGGAATTGGTGTGAATGACATCAGTATATCTAATACGTCTTCGGATACAACTGATCTTGAAGAGCGAGTCCGCAACCTTTCCTATTACATGCTCCTCAGTCGCGAGAATAGTTTTTCCGAGTATAATCTCAAAACTTATCTAGGTATTGGCTCTGGACGTTATGGTTCCAGTTTTGGAAAATATGATCTCACTATTGACAGTACAGCAACCTCTTTTGATACAACCAAAACACCCAGAGATAATAGTATTGGCTTCTTTCTTGGTCTTTTATTGAACACCAACATTATGGCTGACCGTGGTGGTCTTGATTTCATTATTGAATGGGACGGTGTGGGTATCAACGCCGGTATTAAAGTACCTTTGACCCAGGAATACCACATCAATGTCGGTTTCTCCAACATGCAAAATTTACCCTATCTCGGTGAGGATCGTGAGAACCCTCCCGGTATAGGAATTGGACTGGATTATTTCCTGCCTCGCGTCAAATCAGCAGCAAGTAAGCAACGTGGCGGTATCAAGGTTTCTGGTGTTGTCACCGAAGACGGATTGCCCATGCGAACAGTGATTGACTCAAGCTGGCACAAAGCTCAGGAACGTCAACTGCTGGTGCTGAGAGACTCACTGAGAATGTCAAGCGCTGAGATTGAACAACTCAATCGTATGGTGGAACATCTAGAACAAAGAAATCAGGTATTGGAAGACTCCGTGGCCTCGCTTCAGCTAGCACGCCACGTTTCCGATGCCCGGATCAACCAGGCTTTGAAACATCTCTCCCGCTCACTGCGCCTGTTCTACAACGAAGAATATGATGATGCACTGGTTGAGATTAATGAAGCTTTGGAATACAATCCAAACCTGGCTTTAGCATATGCCAGACGGGGATCCATCTATTACAAGCTTAATCAGATCGACAGAGCAACCATTAATTGGAACATTGCTCTTCAGATCGACCCCGGATATGACGAAGTACGTAATATCCTGCGTGCTTTAAACGAGAACCGGCTGCGTTCAGCCGTTTCCGCAAGGGATTAACAGGAAAAGGATTAGCATATGGATTTTGCAACCATTATAGGGTTATTATTCGGTTCAGGCTTGATCGGATACGCGGTATTTGGCGTATCTCAGGTTCTCCCAAACGGTGTGATGACCTTTGTGGATCTCCAGTCTCTCATGATTGTGCTTGGTGGTACTATTGCTGCGACTGCCATGGCCTTCCCTGTTAAAGAGGTACTCTCACTGTATACCAATCTCTGGGCTGTTTTCAAGGGTGACACACATAATGACAGTGACACACTTCGTGAATTAGTGGAACTGGCTGCTGTTGCTCGTAAGGGTACTGCAGATCTTGAAAAAGCAACCGATGGCATCAAAGATTGGTTTCTGAAAGATGGCGTACAGATGATTGTTGATGGTCTTCCTGAAGAAGATATCCGCATCATCATGGAAACCCGTGTTGTCAACCGGGAACTTCGTGAAGATGCCGAAGCCAACGTATTTAAGACCATGGGGGTATTCTCCCCTGCTTTTGGTATGGTTGGGACCCTGGTAGGTCTGGTAGCCATGCTTTTTGCCATGGGAGCTCCCGCTGATGGTGCTAGTGCTGATCAAGATCCTGCTGCCAAGCTGGGTCAATCCATGGGTATTGCTTTGATAACGACCTTTTACGGCGCCCTCTTTGCCAACCTTTTCTTTTTACCCGTCGCAGCAAAACTGCGCTCTCGAATAGACAAACGAAATATTACTCAAAATATGATTATTGATGGGATTGTAATGCTCAAGGTTAAAAAGCATCCCATTCTGGTTAGAGAATTTCTGAACTCATATCTTGCTCCACGTGACAGGGTATACGAGGACTAATTAAGTGGCTACTGCACCAAAAAAGAAGCAACAACAAGACGAGGGCGGCTGGCTTACCACCTATGCTGATATGATGACCTTGCTGATGACTTTCTTTGTGCTTTTATTTGCCATGTCCACGCTCGATCCTGTGAAGCTTGAACAATTCGGAAATTCAACCCGGGATACCAATCAGAAAAAAAGCAAAAAAGTTTCGTTGAGTCAAATCAATAAAGAAGTAAAAAAACTTGTCGTGGAGCAAGAGCTCCAGAGTCAGGTGAAGGTTCGTATGGACGCTCGGGGAGTCACCCTGGAAATCGCCAGTGATTTAGCTTTTGGTTCTGGAACTGCAACCCTTTCAAGTTCCATTATGGACTTTCTGGTGAAGTTAGTGGGGACGATGGAGAAGGCGACCTATGCCATTGCGGTAGAAGGTCACACCGATAATGATCCCATTCGTTCATCCAAATTTCCATCCAACTGGGAGCTTTCCGCTTCCCGTGCCAGTGCGGTGATTCGATATCTAACCAGCCAGGGAATTCCCGCTGATAAATTTCGCGCCATTGGGTTTGGAGATACAGCACCAAAAGTGGCGAATGACACAGCACAAAACAAAGCGAAGAACAGACGCGTTGATATAACATTTCTAACGATCGGTTAATAAGGACCAGCGCTAGAAACGAGGAGAAGCATATGAAGTATCCAGCATTTAAACACATCATAACAGGCGGTATCATTACCTCACTGATGTTGATCTCTCAGGTGTTTGCACTACCGGACACCAATAAAGAGGTGCTCTCTCAAAAAATTCTGCTGGAGAATACCATTCATCAAAGAGTGAGTGATGCAGTTTACCGTATTCTGCGCCACGAGAATTTCATCGTCAATGTAAACGTAGTTATGGAAGCAACTCCAACTCATAAATATACAACTGTTTATGAAGCACCTGGATCAAAGAAGGGGAAGATCAGTCCTGAACAAGAAATTTTCAAGCAATCCCTGCGCAAAACACCTGGTATCAGTCAATCCTCCAGATCCACAACGGAAGATAGTGGTGTAAAAAAGACCAGGACCGTTCTTAAAAAGCGTCCCATAAAAACTGATGTACCCTCTGATATACCTGGATTTCCTGGAATTCAATCTCCTGGTTTTGAATTATACGAAGAAGAAGTAGCGGTGGAAGAAGACACCAATGAAGATGTAGTTTATGCGGCTGATGAAGAGCTGGAAGAAGTAGCACAAATACCTGATACTACTTCAACTGAAGTTGCTGCTGAAGCAAGGCTGTCTCTTGAGGAAAACGAAGTCATCCTGGAAGAAGACCTTCAAAGTGTCTCTAAAACAGTAGCAGAAAACCAAAATCTTGTCAGCTATTCTGAAAGTAACAACCCACAATTATCTCGTCACACTGTTGCCAGTATCAGCGGTCCAAGTCTGCGGGTTAACAAGATGGAGTTGACCGTTATCCTGGAAGACCCCATCTCCCCTCAGATAATTGAAAACATTCGTACCGTAACCATGATCGCAGCCCATTTCAACCGTGAACGCGGTGACAAGCTACAGGTTATGACAGCTGATTTTCAGGGTGTCACCAATGACAAGCCTGATACTGAACAGCTTCTTCTGAAATCTATTGCTGAAAAGATGACTGCCATTGAGGCACGTCAAAAAGAAGATACTGAAAACAAGCGTATCAAAGATTTAGAATCTCAGCAAAAGCAAATGAAACTCGACCAGGCCAATAAGACTGCCATTGAGGCTGAGATGGCTCGTATCCGACAGGAAGAATCCGACAAGCAGAAAGAACATGACGCTGAGCTGGCTCGACTTCGTCAACAGGAAGAAGTCCGGATTACCCAACGCGAAAACGAGTTAAGAGACTTACGCGAACAGGAAGAATCTCGTCTCGCTGAAGAACGTCGACAATTATTTGAAGCCCAACAGGAACAAGCTCAGGATCGTTTACGCCAGGACTCATTGCGGTTAGCACTACTCTCTGAGCAACTGGACGATCTTAAAGATCAATTATCAGCTGTTGATCTTGAAGAAGAACAACGTCTGAAGCTTGAACTCGAGCAAAAACGCAGAGAAGCAGAAAAATCAGCCATCAAAGATCGTGAAGACAGACTCAAGCAGAAAATGGATGACCTTGAAAACCAGAGACTCCAGGCAACCATGCTGCCTGAGAATGAAGATGACCTCTTATGGCTCTTCATTATTGGTGCTGCTGTACTGGTCGGGCTGGCTGTGATTATCGGTGCCCTCATGGGTGGCCGTCGTCAAGCTCCAGAGCTCCCCCCATCACAGGATATGGCTCAAGCCACAGTAGAACCAAAGCCTGAACCCGAAGCCAAACCAGAGCCTGAAGAGGAAGAAATTCCTGTACCTGAAGTTGATCCAGAATTGCGGGATGAAGTGGATAGTATTAAGAAGTCAGTCGTCTCTCTGGCTGTAAGTAAACCTGGTTCAGCCTCCAGCATTGTGAAGGACTGGTTACAGGATACTGGTGAAGCTGAAGAGGAAGAAGACGAGGCTGAGAAAGAAGAAAAATCCAATGGTAAAAAGAAAAAGAAGGGGCAAAAATAATGGCTAATCAAAAAAAACTAGCCGGTATTGATAAAGCCGCAATTCTTTTTGATATATTGGGAGCGCGTCTTGCGGGACAGCTGTTCCCAAATTTGACCGATCAGGAAATCATTGCGGTCCGCCAGCGTGTACCACAAGTCAAAAATGTACACTTTGAGTTCAAGAAGATGGTCCTTGAAGAGTTCTATTTCTCCTTCATGTCCAAGAAGTTTGCTGCAGAATCCAAGGATGCCACATCTCAACCATTTGCTTTTCTGGACGGGATGTCTGAAGTTCATCTCGCCTATCTGATTCGTTCAGAACCAACTCGTTCTGTTTCCATATTGTTGGCTCAGATTCCTACAGAAATGCAGGGTCGTCTTCTCCAGAGATTACCCACTGAAATTCGAACTGAAGCAATGGTCGATCTTGGAAAAATAAAGGACGTCCCGCTAGAGGCTGTTCTGGAAGTTGCTTCAGAATTTAGAGAAAAAGCCAAACAGATTCCATCTCAAGCTGAATATTCAGAAGGTGGCGGCAAAGCTATGGCAGGTCTATTGGGAACCATGGATGCCAAAGAACAACGACAATTTCTTGATTATCTCTCCCAGGAAGATCCAGAGTTGGCCAAGGAAGTGAAAAAGCATCATTTCACTTTTGAGAATGTGCCCATGCTTTCGGAAAATATCCTCAGAGATGTATTCAACAGTCTTGATATAGATGATATTGCCCTCGCTCTTAAGGGTCAGGATCAAGAATTAACCGATAGGGTTGTAGAAAACCTGCCTCAAAAGAAGCAGGCCATGTATGAACCCAAAGAAGGACCCGTTTCTCGCAAGCAGGTAGAGGGAGCACAAAAAAAGGTTGTGGAATTCATCCTACAAATGGACGCTGATCCAGAAAATGATTTCAGTATCGAGGAGTTCGCCGAGGCCGACTTTATCGAATAGTTAGCTGATGAAGATATCTCCGCTGTCCTGCACTAGCGAGATAGGAGGGGAGGCAGTCCGCCCGGACTGTCCTCCCTTCCGCCTTTTTTGGGCCGAACTTAGAGCTCAAGTCCCAAAATATCGGTCACCGGCATCCCCAAGACCGGGGACAATATATCCAATATCGTTTAATCGATCATCGACTGAAGCTGTAAAAATGGATACATCAGGATGCTTTGTAAAGACTTCTTTTATACCTTCCGGTGCACAGATTAAAGTCAGCAATCTAATATCTGTAGCCCCCTGAGCTTTTAACAGATCAATGGCTGCGCTGGCGCTACCGCCGGTAGCCAACATGGGATCCATGAGAAAGCAGCTATGGGCTGACTTTGAATAATCCGGTAAATTTTTGTAATAGTATTGAGGCTCCAGAGTGGCTTCATCCCGAAAGAGACCCACAAAGCCAACATGGGCATCTGGTAAAAGATTGAGTCCTATATCTACCATAGCAAGACCGGCCCGCAAAATGGGTATAAACCAAATATCCTCTGCAAAGACCATTTCAGTGGTTTTCTGCAGGGGGGTTTCAATCGTTTGTTCGACCGTATTTAAAGATTCAGTAGCAGCCACCAATACCATGGTACTGAGACGCTGGGCAGCTTCTCTAAAGCGCTGACTGTCAGTGTCTTTACTTCTCAGGATGGCCAGGTTGTGTGAGACGAGCGGGTGAGCTTTCAACTCAATGACTTGGGACAACAGACACTCCGAAATTATGGTTTTTAAAATGCTTATTCTAAAAGTAATCGGAGATGAAAAAAAATCTACGTCTATTCTGCATAGACCTCTTTGTAAATTTTGAGTACTGATGTGACTGTGTTTAAAGCGTTAAACTGGAATGGACTATAGTCGTTTTAATATTTTCTATGCGAAGTATGTTCGACTTTCAAGTCTTGAAGCTGGGATGCATTGGGGCGGATTGTCAGGTTTATACCTCCCCATCTTCCCATGGGAGTCCACGATAATGTCATCTTCCAACAATGCAGATTTCGGGTAACACCTACAGAGCCGCTGACCAATCGTTTTTCCATGAGATTAAATCTGGGATTATAATTTACCGCCCAGTTTTCAGAGAGATTAAACTTTAAATTGGTTCCGAGATTGAAGGTTTGTTTGGCTTCATCCAGGGGGTTCTGGTGGCTATATGAATAGCTAAAATTAAAATTGGCTGTCCAGGCGGCCGTATTTCGGCCGGGCCGGCTCACGGGAGCCCGAGAACCTCCAAAATCAAAATCCTCATCGAAACCCTCGGCTGAATCTGCGTTTAGGCTATCTTCTGAAACCAAGTCACGTGGGTTAGATCGCAATCCACCAGGGGTATTCCCTTGTAACTTGAAACCAAAACTAAAACTTGCTCGAGTCATTCGCGGAGATCGGAATTTATTTATCTTATGGGTTCCTGTTGAATCGCGTTCATAAATTTCATAGGTCATACTGGGACTCAGGCGGAAGGATTTACCTACATTAACCTTTATACTACTAGAAATATCAGAGGCTTTCAAAGAATCTGCCTTGAAATTATATGAGCCTCCCATGCCCCAGGTCAAAAACTGGGATTTACTCTCCACTCCGTTCGTAAACAGCTTGTAATCAAAAACATTATTCAATCTGTAGCTCATTCTTAAAGCTTCTCTGGTTGATGTGGCCCCTAAATCGCTTCCCGCAAATCGATCAAAGCGTTGGACTGCCCCTGTTGTATCGGTAAGAGATTCAGTATATCCCCAGAAATCAGTTGAGAAATCAGGTGTGTAACTGAGAGAAACGGAAGGCGTTAAAGTGTGTCTGACGGCCTGGAGAGGACCGAGATGTACGGGAAATATTCCATACAACTTGGTGTTCAGGCTGGCGCTGGTACTAAAGGTTCCCCGGCGAATAAAACCTTCATTTTCTGTGGTTTCAATGGCTCCAGAACCTGTATCAACAAGAGCCAGCCCATTTTCAGTCAACACGGGATCAAGATACTTAAAGCCCCAGGCGTCTTTGTAGGAAACCGACCCCACCAGTTTCACAACATTCATCACCTGGGTGTTGCCCGAAAGACTCATGTTGTGATTCCAGCTCCGTGTATCCACTGTATTTTCCTGCCACAAGAGGGTATCAACATCTGCAGTATCGGGGTTATCATAGGAAAGATAACTCCATTTTTTACGATTGCTAAATGCGTTGTTGTAGCTCCAGCGAAAGCTGTTGTACCAACGCTCTTGATTTCCTTTCACCTTAATAATGGGTGATGAGGCACGGCTAAATCGAAATGATGGCAAAGCCAATGTGGGTCCCGCCAGACTGATCCCGGCAGATTCCGGTGCCTCCCCCACTCTACGTGTAACCTGGAGGTTTTCATCATAGGTTCCACTCAGGGAGGTCGTGCTGTTGATGGATTCAAACTTTTTATTGATCGAAATTCCAGAATGCAATTTGGTGTTTAGACGTTCATTCTGATCATGGCTATAGTTTCTGTCGAAATTGGCATCTCCAGAGAGTTCTCCATCTGCACGAATAGTGAAACTGGGGTCAATGGTCTGGGAGTGATTGAATTTGAGCCTCCACTTCCACTCCATGGGATCATCCAAGGCATTACGGTCGGAAACCATTGATGCATCAAAGGTACCGCTGATTTTGTAGCGCATTTTGTAGCGCACGACACTTCTCAAGTTGAACTCTTCGTATTGATCCCAGAACGTTCCTGTCATTTTAAAATCGGAATAGTCATTGATGGCCCAATAGTAGCCAAAGCCTTTTAGGGCACGGCCCCCATTGGTAGGTCGATAATCATAGGATGGTAGAATGAAGCCTGAACTGCGCCCCTTTTTCTGGGGAAAAATCGCAAAAGGCAAAGCAATGAGTGGAATATCAGCAATATACAGAACGACGGGTTTGGCAATGATAATTTTATCGGTAAAAAGCTTCATCTGCTTGCTGTAAAAATAAAAGTGAGGGTGATCTTCAAGATCACAAGTTGTATAGTAACCATCCTCCATGAGATAGATGTCTTTATTAATACGGGTTAATTCTTCACCGTAGTAAATACCATCATCCATCTTGGTTCGCCCTGCAGCCACTTTACCTCGCTGGGTTTTCAGATCATAGACCATGCTCTGACCATTAAAATCCTCCTGTCCCGTTTGAGACAATACCGGAAAGTCATTAGAGCCGAGAGTATCAACCAGGCTACGGGCTCGCAACAGGTTCTCACGCCAGTAAACACCGACATGGCCGGCCTTCAGTTTCATATCACCATAATCAATTGAGGCATTGGTCTTAAGCTGTGTCGTTTCATTCTGCATGCTATAAGCAATATGATCCGCCCAATATTTGATGGGAAAATCTATATCTGTACTGCCACGGGCTGGTTTAAACTCTCCTTCTGCACCACCAGTGACCGTGATATCAGAGATACTGGAATCAGACAGCAAGATAAACAGAGTATCACCGCTGACTTTGTTTGAACCCTTGTAACGCCCCTCCTCAATCACGTTGAAAAAAGAGGTAGCCATTTCAATGAGGGTCACAGTCTGGGGTTGTCCATCGCTGAATTCTACAGCCATGACCTTGCCATCCAACCAGTCCGTAAAGGTGGTGTCTTCAGATGCTTTCTTCTGGGTGAAATGCGGGTTTTCGGGAACATAAACTGATTTCAGGTCACCCTCATCCATGTGTAGATTAAAGATGTCTCCACTTAGAACAAAATCTTCCTCCTGGAGTACGGGGTCATCACGCATGATGGCGACATCATCATCCTGCATGTAGACGGCCTGGCCACAGGTACCCAATGCATCTCCATTGCGGAGCTCAACATTCTGCCAGGCAAAGAAATAGCCTTCTTCCAGACTGAGACTGTCTGAGTCTATCCGCAAGGTAGTGTCTTCAGTTGACCATTTCCTGAATTGAGCATCACCATAACTGAGGAGAGAATCTTTGCCAGAATAGTACAACAAATGTTTTCCTGCAACACTGAGACTATCCGTGGTATTTACCATGGAGGCACCCCCTCGGGCATCCCCAAGTTGACTGTCTTCATAGTAATAAATGGTATCTGCCATCAGTGTGGAGCCACTATCCACCAGGGCGGGTTGATCTGTCGCCAGAACCTTTTTGAGGTCGATGTAATAGCCCAGTTTCTGAGCGGTAACCACAAAGGGATCATCCTCGAAACGGGCATCTCCCAGGAGCTCTACATATTCATCACTCCCGGTATAACGAGCCGTCTTACTACTGAGCTTTGATTCCGGAGTCGTGATGGTCACATGACCCGTGAGCAGAGCCTCATCCCTCTCCATCTGAAATTCGGCCACATCACAGGTGAGCTGGGTGTCTCCACGTCGCATAACCACATCACCTACCAGGCGTCGATAAGTAATACCGCCCCGATTAAAAGATTGGATTTTGTCCGCTCTGATAAGCTCCAGTTTTTCCCCTCGAGCTGCTAGAGCCATAGTATCACTCAAAGGCAATAATATGCAGATGAGAATGAGGCGCAGGGCGAATGGTCGGATGAAGAAGTACATGAGAGTTTGAATGGTCTACGATCCAGAAGGTTCCTCAAAGCGCGACGCCCATAGGGTAACGAGACGTTCGTAGATACGCTTTTCAATACCCTCGGTGCTGGGTCGATAAAATTGAGTGTTTTCCATATCTTCAGGAAAATAGTTCTGGTCGATGAAGTGACCGGGAGAATTATGGGGATAATGATATCCCTTGCCATATCCTTGATCTTTCATGAGGCTGGTGGGTGCATTGCGTAAGTGCAGGGGAACCGATTTTGCGCCTTTTTCCCGCACCGTTTCCTGGGCGGCTTTCAGGGCCATATAGCTGGCATTGCTTTTGGTCGTTGAAGCCAGATAAGTGGTTACCTGGGATAAAACGATAGCCCCTTCCGGCATGCCAATGGCATGGACTGCCTGCAACCCTGAGGTGGCCAGTGTCAAAGCCTGGGGATCCGCATTACCGACATCTTCAGAAGCCAGGATGATCAATCGCCTCGCAATAAAAATGGGGTCCTCGCCCCCTTCCAGCATAACAGAAAGCCAGTACAAGGATGCATCAGGATCACTGCCACGAACACTCTTTATGAAAGCTGAGATGGCATCATAATGATAGTCTCCCGTTTTATCATAGAGCTGATGCTTATTCTGGAGGGCTTCCCTGACATGTTCTTCAGTGATGGTGATAATCTGATCTTCATCACGATCTGGGGTGGCAACAGAGGTGCTTATCTCAAGGGCATTTAACAACCGGCGGGCATCTCCAGAGACAGACTCCAGAAGCAGATCTTTACCCTTATCTTCAAATTGAATGTTTTGCGTACTTAAAAAGAGATCTTCAGCGATGGCATGCTCAAGGATTTTAGCGAGATCTTCTTTGCTATGGGATGTCAGCTTGAGTACCTGACAACGACTCAAAAGGGGTGAAATCACTTCAAAACTGGGGTTCTCTGTGGTGGCCCCAATGAGTGTGATGACCCCGTTTTCTACAGCCTGAAGCAGGGCATCCTGCTGGGCTTTGTTAAAGCGGTGAATTTCATCAATAAACAGGATGCTGGGTTTTCCAAGCTCTCGGTTGGCTCTGGCTTTGGCCATGGCTTCACGAACATCCTTGACCCCTGCAGAAACAGCTGAAAGTTCATAGAAATGAGCTTCTACCTGACTGGCAATGATCTTGGCCAGGGTGGTTTTTCCACAACCAGGAGGTCCCCAGAGAATAATGGAGAAGAGTCGCTCAGCTTGAATCGCTTTAGCCAGGAGTCGATTCTCAGCAACAAGGTGCTGCTGTCCCAAAAATGCCGACAAGGTATTGGGTCGCATACGTTCGGCCAGGGGTGGCAGGGTGCGGGGATTTTCGGCATTATTAAAAAGACTCATGGCCTAGAAAATAACCCCATTGTAAGAAGATTGAACACTTAAGATTGTTGATTCAAGCCGTGGTTACCATCTCTACTGCTTGCAATCAATCGCATGATTCATAGTTTATTTAAAACTTATAAGGGAATTATGGTGATGAAACGATTGGAGTTATTCCTTGGTCTCGGACAAATTTCATTGGTGTTGGGTCTAACATGTTTTCTAATAAATACCTATTTCCTGGACCATCTTTCAATACTCTCCTTTTTTTTACAGGTCTTTTCATAGGCTTGTCCCTGGTGATGAACCTGGCATACTTTATCCTGAGAAAAGCCTAAGGTTTCATTAATCCGGCCATAAACCTTGCGACCCCTTGAAGCCCCTCTTCCAATGGCTTGTCTGCATATTCCTTAATCAGCGCACTCCCTACCACCATGACTTCAGCATAGGATTTGAGAGCATCAACCTGGGTTTTCTCTGATAATCCAAAACCAACCGCCAGTGGTAAATCACAGTTGGCTCTCACAAATTCTAAATATTCTATCGTTTGTGAATTGATCTTTGTTTTACGACCTGTTGTGCCTGTTCTGGCCATACAATAAACAAAGCCGGTGGCGTTTGTGAGTATCTTCTGAATTCGATGCGTTCGAGTGGTGGACGAGATAACCTGTATGAAAGCCAGATTATTTTCTCCAGTATATTTTATGAGTGAATTGTCAGACTCCTCATCAAAGGGATAGTCAGGAACAATCAGACCCTGCACCCCTAATTCATGGGCTCGTTTACAAAACTGCTCAACACCATAGTGATGAACGATATTGAAATAGGTCATAATCAGAATCGGTTTGTCGGTAGATCCAGCAATCCGTTCGATCATGGACAGACTGTCCTCCACTGTCATCCCCTTACTCAAAGCCAGCTCATTGGCTTTTGCGATTACCGGACCATCAGCAACGGGATCAGAAAACGGAATTTGAACCTCCAGGAAATCGGCTCCAGCCGCCAGGATTTGTCGGGCAATTTTTTCACTGGCATTCAGATCTGGATAGCCTGCCACCATATGCATCATGAAGCCCGGTTTCCCTGAGGCTTTGATTCTTTCCAATTGTTTGTTCAGCTTTTTCATACTGATCTGGAATCCTTTTGCATTGCCCTCAATTCGTCAGCCAGAAATTCCTGAAAACCATCATCCCTGAGTTCTTTGGTAACAATAAACAAGTCCTTGTCTCCCCTGCCGGAACAATTAAAAACGATGGATTGGTCCTTTCTTAGCGTAGGAGCTAGCTTGATAACCTCTGCAACGGCATGGCTGGATTCCAGGGCAGCGAACACGCCTTCTGTCTGGGCCAAAAGTTGATACGCTGAAATAACCTCGTCGTCTTTCGCATACGAGAACTGCACCCTTTTGGATTCCTGTAGATAGGCAATTTGCGGTCCCACACCAGCATAGTCCAATCCTGCTGAAATGCTATGGGTGCTAGAGAGTTGACCATCATCATTCTGTAAGAAATATGACTTGAAACCTTCGGCTACTCCAACAGATCCACCATGGAAGCGTGCGGCATGATCTTGACCGTCAACTCCCTTTCCACCAGCCTCCACTCCAATCATTTTGACCTGTTCATCATCTAAAAAATCATAGAATAAACCGAGGGCATTACTCCCACCACCAACACAGGCTACCAGATAGTCAGGCGAACCGCCTGTTTGATCCTCAATTTGAGTCCGAACCTCCTCGCCAATAATTTTCTGGAAGTAGGTATTCATGACTGGATAGGGGTTAGGACCGCAAACTGTTCCTAGAAGATAATGGGTTTCTTCTGGTTGAGATATGAGGTCTCTGAGAGCTGCATTGATGGCATCTCTCAACGTTTGGTCGCCATCTGTTACAGGAATCACTGTCGCTCCCAACTGCTCCATCCAGAAAACATTGGGACGTTGTCGGGCATAGTCCTTTACACCCATGTACACTGTACAATCAAGACCAAATTTTGCACATACTGTAGCAGTTGCCAGGCCATGTTGCCCCGCTCCAGTTTCCGCAATCACCCTTTTTTTGCCCATCCGCTTGGCGATAAGAGCCTGACCCAGACAGTGATTGATTTTATGCGCTCCCGTATGAAGCAGCCCTTCATTCTTCATAAAAATCTGAGCACCATCCAGTTTTGCCGATAGATTTTCACAATGGTAAAGCGGCGTCGGCCGACCCGTGTAATTCTGATGCAATTTTATTAGCTCCTCAACAAAGCTTACGTCCTCGACAGCATCAAAAAAGGCATCGCGAAGATCATCCATGATTGGTACGAGTATCTCCGGGACATAACGTCCGCCAAAGGCACCGAAATGTCCGTCTTTGTTAATGAGCGTGGTTTTGTAATCCATGGTCACATCCCTCTATTTCTTGAGCCATTCCATCGATTTTTCTTTGGTCTACCTCGCCATTTGTTTCGATACCGGAGGCAACATCCAGACCCATTGCGTGAGGAAGCGTGTCTATTATCGATCGGGCATTGTCGGTGTTAACCCCGCCCGCCACCAGAAAGGGTTTGGAGGGCCTGAAATCCTTGAGTTTGGAATAATCGTAACCCTGTCCTGAACCTGGCGTCGTCCCATCAACAATGAACATGTTCACCACCTCGCTATACGCTTCCATAGAACCTAGCTCTTGCACCCCCAATGTTTTAATTACAGGCAGAGCCATCTCCAGACAATACGTCACAGTTTCTGAGCCTGAAAGCTGGATAAAGTCGAGACCCACCTCTCGAGCTATTTGATTCACTTCGTCAACAAGCTGGTTTTGAAAGATACCGACACTGTAACTGTTTTTGAGAGAATTGGATATTCTCCTGGCTATCTCAACATCAATTCGTCGCTTGCTGCTGGGGACAAAATTCAACCCTATAAATGCAACTCCCTTTTCATCGCAATAGCTTGCATCTTTCTGGGTTCGAATTCCACAGGCTTTAAACTTTTTCCGAGGAATCTTAATCTCTCGGATAGCAGCCCCCGGGTTTTCACTCCTCATGATAGAGCTTCCAATGAGAATGGCATTGGCAAACCCCTGAACCTGGTTGGTGCTGGCCGGGGTATAGCCACTTTCTGCCACTGCTATTATTGTATCTGGAATTTGAGAGGACAGACGAATAAATGTTTTTGTATCTATTTCGAAAGTGTGCAAATCGCGATTGTTAACACCAATAATATCTGCTCTGGTTTTAAGGGCGATTTCTAGCTCCCCCTGACTATGAACTTCCACCAGGGCATCCATTCCTAGAGAATTTGCTGTGTCGATATAGCTGTTGATTTGTTCCTTAGTTAGCAGAGCCACAATGAGCAGAATGGCATCAGCACCATAATATCTGGCGAGGTATATCTGATATTCATCAATGAAAAAATCCTTCATAAGCAGGGGAAGAGCATTCGTTGCCTCCCGTGCTTGTTTGAGGTATTCAAGAGATCCCTTGAAAAAGTTTTCATCTGTAAGCACCGAGATCGCATCCGCGCCAGACTGCTCATAAACACCAGCAATTTCTGAGGCTGAAAATGAACCTTGAAAAATTTGATTTTCAGAAGGCGATGCCTGTTTGATCTCAGCAATGAGATTTAACCCCCCTCCCTTCGCAAGAGCTTCTTTAAAATCACGATCTGAAGGTTGTAGACCTGCTTTGATTATTTCCAGGGGAAGTGATGTTTTGAGAGAAGCAATTTCATCACGCTTGTGGTCTGCAATTTCGAGGAGAATATCCGGGGTGGTGCTCAATCTGGCGTAGCTTTGAATAAGCTGATCTGCTACACCATTTTCAGTAACTTTTCGGGCGTATTCCACACCCTCGATCAGGCTATCTACCTTTCCCATAAATTTCAACGCTAGAGCAGTGTTGGCCAACACCAGGTCTCGGTGAGACGTCTGGCAAGTGCCCGACAAGATCTCATTGGTGATCTTCACATTGAAAGCAGCATCTCCTCCTGAGATAGCTGAAAACTCAACCCGCTCCAACCCAAAGTCTTCCGGCGTGAGAACAGACCGGGTAATTTCACCATTTTCCAAAGTCATGACAATGGTCTCCCCTGTGAGGGTGACTTCATCCAGCCCATCGGCACCCGTGAGCACCATCACCTTGGTTTTTCCCAGGGCTCTGGCGGCTTCGATGAGGAGTTCCATGTCATCCTCGTTGGAGGTTCCGATAATTTGGTATTGGGGATTTGCTGGATTGAGGAGAGGACCTAAAAGGTTAAAAATAGTTTTGGTCTTCAACTCGCCTCTCACCTGGGCAAAATGTTTGAATACAGGGTGAAAACTTCGGGCAAAAATAAAGGCCAGATCCAACTCACCATATAGTGATTCCAGACATGGTTTTTCAGCCAATATGTTCATACCCATGGCTTCCAGCAGATCAAAGCTTCCAAAGCGACCACTGGCTGCCTTGTTACCATGCTTGGCAACTGGAACGCCACAAGCTACCACGATAATAGCAGATATAGTTGAGGTGTTGATTCGAGCAAGCCCTGACCCCCCGGTACCACAAAGATCAATCGCTCCAGGTAGACTCAGAGCTGTAGGCATTTGTTTATAGAAGACTTTTACCAGATCTGCGATATCCTCTCCTGAAAAACCATGTTGATTCAAATCCAGGAGGAATTCCTTCTGGGCTTCAATATTCAGTTTTCCTGAGACACTTTTCTCTACAAATGATTCAAAACTCAGTCTGCGTCTCTCTCTAATTCCCATGAGGGAGTCCAATGCTTCAGTAAGAATCTCCAGGCCGTTCTGAGTCATGGCTGATTCCACATGAAACTGAAAGCCATAGATATTTTCACTTCTCAAGGCCATCACGCGATTGTCTGCATGCACACTCACTTCAAAACCTGGGGGAACGTTTTCAGCCAGGGGTGAAAATGAATTGTAAACACCAACCCTTTCAGATCTTCCGAAAAGATCAATCTCTACTTGCATCCCCTGGGTGGGGATTGACTGGCGCGTCACCGGCATCCCGATGCATTTGGCCATGGCTTGAACACCAAGACAGATACCCAGCGTAGGTGTGTTTCTTGCCGCTAACATATTGGTGATTTGCAGGAGCTGCTGCATTCGTGGATGCTTCTTATCGTTGATATCACCTGGTCCTGGCCCCAAAACAACCAGATCAGAGCTGTCGTTGATCACATCATAATCGAAGGTATCCACAACCTGGGTATCATATCCCAGATAGCGGGTGATATGGCTGAGGATATGTGCAAAATTGTCCTCGTTATTGATGATGGTTATGCTTTCCTGGTGGAGATTACTCAGATCGCGATGTCCAATCTGATCTTCAAAATGAAAAGATGAAAAGGTGCTATTCCGCTGGGTCAACGATTGGTTGACCTGGTCTAATAGTTCTGATGTCAGGAATTTTCCTGTGGTAGCATTATTCCCTCGCAAGGCACTCGTCAGCCCGGCTGCTTTGGCACTGGTTTCGTCTGCTTCTTTCACGGGATCGGAATCACGAACGATTCCCGCTCCAGCCTGGATAGCAATCCGTCCATCTTTAAAAATTTCTGCTGTTCTAATCAATATGGCACTATACATGTCTCCATTTTCTTCAATGATCCCAATTTCGCCGCCATAATAGCGTCGGGATTCAGTTTCCCTTTTGGCAATGATACGAAAGGCGCTTTCTAGGGGACTCCCCACCAGGGTGGGTGCGTGTAAAGAGATTCTCAGTGCTTGAATGGCGGGTTTTTTCGAGTGACCGACCAGATGATATTCCGTATGAACAACCGCCCCTGATTCTCGTAGAAAGGGACCCAAGATTTTTCCACCTCGGGGACAAATCTGGGACATGATTTTTAGTTCCTCATCCAGAATCTGAGATAACTCGTTGATCTCCTTTTGATCTTCCAGAAATGAATTGAGCTGCTTAACAAATTTTTCCGGACTCTCTTTGGGCATGGTGCCGGCAATGGGGTTCTTAATGACATTCTCATCATGAATTTCCAGTTGGCGTTCCGGGGATGCCCCCACAAAGTAGTGACCTGTTCCATCTGAAAAGAGAAAGGTGATGTATTGACCCTGTTGCTGTAAAAGGCGATGAAAAAGAATCAGGGGCACCAGGGGTGACATAGCCTCCAGCTGACCTTCAAACTTGCGGGAAAAGACAACCTGACAGGCCTTGCCATGGGCGATCTCTTCCTCTTGAATTCTTTTGACTTCTTCGGCAAAATCCTGGTCACTGATGGTGGGTTGAAAATTTTGCTTAAAGGCAATGTCTTTGAATTGTGTAAGCTGGTCGATCTCTGACATTGAGATGGTCTGCTCCTCATCAACTGCCAGGCATAAAATATCCTCCTCACCCAGGACTTCCATTTGGTTCTCACGGGCTGTACAGAAGGGCACAACAAAGGCAATAGTACCAGAATGGTTTGATTGTAATTCTGCGAGCAGATCAAGGTTTTTCAAGCAGTGCAGTTCGCCCCGTTGCAGACGAATCAGCCCATCTTTTTCAATAAGGAGGGCCGGGGTGGATATATGGTCAAGTTTTAACATTTAGCATTTCCTGAGATTAACTCTTTTGCGTGTTGATTTAAGAGAATAGGAGGGTTAGATCAGATGACTTAGCAATGCCAGCGGATAGACTGAATCGGGCTAAAAACGTGGGGCATATTTATTAAGCTCTTCATGATGGCTTTAGTGTACTAGTGCAATAGAATATAGTCAAGCTATTTATGCATGCAACCTGCTATCATTCACGGCCTGGAGTATGGATGGTTCGCTGATTATTATTGGGGTTTCTGGCACGTCAACTGGCATTAATTGTAACGTGATATCGATTTGAGTGTCTGAGATATAGACGCTATGATGCGACATAAATATTGTTGGAACTTTTAGAGGAAAAATTGTGAGTTATTATTCAAACACCATACTATCTGAAACCACATTTGAAACAGCCATACAAAAGGTTACGACTGAATTGGCCAAAGAAGGTTTTGGAGTAATCAGTGAAATTGATGTATCAGGGACGCTGAAGAAAAAGATCAATGTTGATTTTAAGAAATACACCATCCTGGGCGCCTGCAATCCCAGTTATGCCCACCAGGCCATACAAGCTGAAGATAAAATTGGTGTCTTTCTGCCCTGTAACATCGTGGTTATTGAGCAGGCAGCCGGGAGTATTGAAGTTGCTGCAGTTGACCCTGTGGCATCTATGTCATCTGTTAATAATGCCGAACTCAATAAAATGACCCAGCAGATTCAGGATAAACTCCAGAAGGTTATTCAGGCACTATAAGCATCACCTGCTTCGGTGGCGGAGAAAGCCCGCTACCGTTACAATCAAGGTAAGTAATAGTAGCAATCCTGCGATTATCAGAGACCAGGGTTTGATCACTGAAGAGTCTGCCTCGAGATTAATACCTCCAAAAAACAGCCTAATCGTTTCTGGGTCCCAGCTCATACGATTTCCTCGAACATCAGGGGCTGATGTTTTCCGAATCACACCGGGCATCTCTACACTAAACTGATAGTCATCCATGAGGACTTCTTCGAAGAATTGCCAGCGCTGATAAAAACCATCAAAACCTTCTGGATTTGCAGTGTGGATCTCATCGATGATTTCAGAACTAATATATGCTCCCAGAATTGATTTCCAGACGAGGTTTTCATCATGATAATTTGTGGTGTTGAGGTCACTTTCAAGTGAATCAGAATCTGCTTTGATCATCTTATCAACTTCCTCGCTATGACCCGAACGCCTTCCCCCTTCTCGCAATTCGACAATAAAATCCTCAAAAACCAAGTGCTCTATATAGCGTTCCCACTGTGCCTCTATCCGAGCTGCTTCAACACTATCCAGGACTCCCTTTCCTTCCTCTGACTCATTCTCAAAAAGTGCTTCTAATTCTGTCTGAGATAAGTAGGGTTCCATGGGGAGGTCAGGTCCTGGCAAGTCAGCCCAGATCTTTTCCGAATAAAAGTAGCGTGTGAAAAAGAAACCTTCATTGAGGGCAAGCGTGGCAATAATTTGAACTCCCGGGCTGTTGGTGTTGATCTTAAAGCTCCGATTCAACGCATCCACCGACTCAAATGTCGCCGAGGCTTGATACAACAACTTATCATCCCCCACTGAATCCTGTGTGACCTGCCATAGGGCCAGATCATGGCGTGGAATATTAAAACTCGTTTCTGAAATACTCTCGGCAGAGCCCTTCAGTTGAATGGTTCTGTCTATGGTTCCATCCATATTCACTTTACTGGTGGTTTCCACTTCAAGACAGGAAACCATCAACAAGGGAATCATCACAATAGCAACTCTTAAATATTTCATCTTTGTCTCCAATACCTTTTCATATCATTAAATCTGGCTGTACTCCATTGATCTGACATCCATTTCCGCAAAAGGGTAGGGTCTTGTTTCCTGGTGGACAGGATTTCGTTGTCAAAGGAGCCTGATTCCATATTATGAAGCATTATTTCAATTTTTTTTGAGGGCAATCCCAACTTCTCAGCCTGCCCTTTCACAATCCCAACGAATTTTTGCTTAAACAGGGGGGGAATCATGTTTAAGCGAGCATGTCGGGGCTGAATATTCTGAGATTGTAGCTGGAGTTCCAGTCGTTGTACTGAATAGGTGACTTGAAATTGTTCAATGAAAAAGATAGCTAGAAATACCAGGCTGGTAACCTGGAGACCCAAACGAAAACCGGGCATCAAAAAGAAGGGTTCTTTTTCAATTTGAGCTGTCTTTCTGGAGTGAGAAGTTTGAAACTCATCCTTTCGGATAGCAGAAAGAATACCATCGCTTAATCGCCCAGCATGTGGCAAGACTGGCTCCATGGCAGTTTCACCCATTACTTTGATCCAGTCGAGCTGGACCTGTTCATACACTACTGAACAATGTTTACACTCCGAGAGGTGGGAGCTTAAAGCCTGCTCCTCTTCTGGAGATAATTCACCATCGCGAAAGAGATGGATATTTCTGATCCATTTTTCATGTTTCATGATCTTGGTCCTGTTATACTGTGTAATTGCTTGCGAATTTTTTGTCTGGCTATACTCAGATTGGTCTTCACACTACCTGCTGATAGACCTGTCACCTCCATCACCTCACGGATTTTTAAATCCTCAAAATCCCTGAGCGTAAAGATGAGCTGCTGGCGGGGGGGGAGCTTTTTACTAAGCGTCTTGATACGTTGAGCCAGATCCTGATTGATGGTATTTGTTTCAGGAGATGGACCGGGATCAACAAGGTCACCATCCAACTTATTGGTGAAGAACCAGCGCTTTTTTGATCTCACATGATCTATCCAAAGCCGGCTTATAATGGTGTAAAGAAGTGTGGAGAAAGGTGATTCCTGCCTGATACGCTTTCGATAATTCCAGACACGGAGAAAAGCTTTCTGGCATAAATCCTCTGCCTCTGGCGTGTCACAGGTTAAACGAAAGGCAAAACGAAAGGCTGTGGTTTGATATCGTTCTACCAACAATCGAAAAGCCGACTGGTCATCGGATTGACATTCCAGAATCAATTCAGCATCGGTGGTTTGGATTTCTTGAGGGCTCATACTATTATGTGATACGACATCCCTGGAAAAAGGTTAAATCAATATTTTATAAAGTAATGTGGTTCGCCTTCGGATACATAACAAAGAGCACAGGATATCCCCTTCAATATTTATGTGGCACTCTTGTTTTTCGGCTATATTGATCATCATGAAAATTTATTTATACATATTTAGTGTCACAGCTCTCCTTGTATTGTCGGGCTGTCACAGCATCAAGGAGGAAACCATGGACACACAAGAAAATCAATCGTTTTATCTGGGTACCTACACCGATGGTGCCAGCCAGGGCATCTATAAATTCGAGCTGAACGCTACTGGAAGTGTGAGACAAATAGGACTGGCAGTCATGTCTGAGAATCCATCTTATCTCGCTTTATCTGCTGACAAAAAGTTCCTGGTAGCTATTAACGAGATTAAAAATGATGAAAATGTCGGTACTGTGGAATCCTACATGGTCTTTGAAGACACGCTCATTCTCCTCAATCGCAAATCCTCTGGTGGAGCCCATCCCTGTTTTGTGAATGTCAACAAAGAAGGCTATGTCCTCACTGCCAACTACACCGGCGGAAATGTTGGCTTGCTAAAACTGGAAAATGATGGTCCCCTCACCGAACTTCTGGATATCCAACAACATACTGGCCAGGGCACCACCGACAGACAGGCAGCACCTCATGCTCACTCCACCTGGTTTAATCCTGTGGATGGCGGCATTATTTCAATTGATCTGGGGACCAACGAACTGTGGTTTTCAACGATTGACTCCGCTTCACAAAAGCTGGTTCCTTCCACACCTGAAAAGCTGGCTTTGAATCTCGGTGATGGTCCGCGACACTTAACTTTTCATCCCAATGGAAAATGGATCTATGTAGCCAATGAACTCAGCAGCAGCGTGACCCGTCTGGACCGGAATGAAGATGGTAGCTACAGCATGGGATCCACAGTTTCCACACTGCCCGCGGGATATTCTGAGCCAAACACCTGTGCGGATATTCACATCTCCACCGATGGCAATTTTGTCTATACATCAAATCGCGGACATAACAGCATTGCCGTGTTAAAGGTGAATGAAGATGGATCCTTGAAGCTTCTGGGCAACAAGGGCTGTGGAGGCGAAGGTCCTCGAAATTTTGCTCTGTCACCTGACGAGAATTTTATCCTCGTAGCCAACCAGCACACCAATAATATTGTGACCTTGAAACGAGATCAAGCTTCCGGACTGCTGAAATACGTGAGTCAGGTTGAAGCGCCTACACCGGTGTGTATCCTTTTTTAAATTTTAAGAATTTAGCTGAGCTTGAGCTCAACCTGGGTCTGATATAGCATAGTACAAAAGAATGATTGTCGACTTCGTACCGACAGCTGTAAGAGGGGTAATTCTATGGGACATTTTGATCACCTGTTAAAAAGACATCTTCGCCTGGGGTTAATCGTAATAAGCCTATTGGTGCTCGGTAATTGTGTATCATCAGGAAGGGTGGAAGTATTCGACCTGGCAGCTGATGAAGGTCTGGTTGCCGGGAAACTCACTGTTTTGTACAATGGCAAAGATGTTTCCAGAGAAACTGTCATTCTATTTAATGAGATCATGTTTGGAGAATATCCCTATCGTGGTCAGGATGACGGCTATATCATCACCAAGCTTCCCCAGGGATTGAATCATGTTTCGCGTATCTCCTATATGCAAAACTTCATCAATCTAGACAAAACCAATACTGGCTTTGTGGTGGGCGACCGCTCTAAAATGACCTATATAGGTGATATCACCATTGACTGGCAGGGACCCAAAGGCAAGATACCAATTGGTCTTATGTTTGGTGTATTGGGAGCCCTCATGGATGAAGCCATCCCCGATGGGACCATCAACTTTATTACGGAAGATAACGAGGAAAAAACGGTAGCGTATATTAATCAGGCTATGAGTTTGAACATGGAAAGTACAAAATCTTTGATTCAAACCACGCTGACCCACTCTCTATCAGATTCCTTAACTCCAGTTCTTTCTGGCCGACCCCTTCCCACTATTAACGCTCCATTGGCAGTCGATCATATTCAGATCGTCAACTCAGCAGGGAATATGGTTTCGGGCAAGTTTCTCGCTCATAAAAAGAAAAAACTCTATTTTGAGAACCAGAAGATTCTGTATGTGGTGTATGTTGATGTCATTGAAAGCATGAGTGATGCCAATGGCCCGGTCACGATTGAAGATTTGGATCAGCGTAAAAAACAGTCTATAAATTTTAACGGATATAGTGATATCATTACGTTTTCAAAGGATACGGTTTTCAAGTCGAAGTCGCGTAGCGATTGATTCATTCGACTTTAATAACCGAAGCGGGGGCATCTTAATCGGGGATTTCAACAAGTAGTATCTATGAAATACACGCTCGAGGTGGATATTAACCTCCCTTTGATTCATTAAAAGCTCAGGAATATGGTGCCAATGATTATGGCATGCGCAAGTACGTCATTGCTTTTCTCAAACGGAGACCCAATCGCGACAAGTCGCCAGAAAAGGCGAGTGAACTCCAGGCGGCTCACTTGAAAAACATCGGCGCAATGGCTGAGGCTGGCAAGCTGGTCCTGGCAGGTCCATTTTTTGGCAATGATGACT
>CAZDVD010000016.1:42946-49642 GCA_964508765.1 uncultured Lentisphaeria bacterium | reverse complement strand
ATGCCCGCTATGATCTCACTCTCTCCGTGTTGGTTTCAAAGGAGGCTAAAAAGTGAAAAATAAAAACACCACACTCTTGATTGCTCTTTTGGCCGTAATCATTCTTGGTTCTGCAGTTCTTTGGTTTACTGGCACATTTGATAAAATATTTTCAGCAGAGGTTTCTGGAAAAATTGGCAATACCGTCGCCTTGGATTTGGAAGCACTTCAAACCACAATAAGAACGGTCTCTTCCAAGTCTATAGAAAATTTGGCTTTTATAGAAGCCATTGATACACTCAGCGCAAAAGCAGACCTCACAAAATTGCGGAATCCATTCGTAAGAGTCTATGTGGCTCCTCCTCCAAAACCCAAAGAGGAGAAGACTGCGAGCAAGACCACCAAAAAGAAGATCACCAAGAAACCAGTCAGGCGTAAAAAACGTATTGTACGCCCCAAAATTACGATCAATGGTATTATCTGGGATAGATCAGCTCCCTACGCTATCTTGAACAACGATATTTATGCTGAGGGTGACCAAATCGGTGGATACATCGTCCAGACTATACAGGACACCATGATCGTGCTGGGAAATAGTGATGATATTTTTTCCATTGTTATTGAGAGAGAGTAATATGAGAACGAGCAAAAACTACCACGAGATAATCAGATTCGCTTGTACGCTTCTGCTTGTGTTGACTCCCCTACTGGCCTTAACGCAAACCAGTGGAGAGAAAATCTCTATTTCTGTGAAAGAGGTTAAGCTAGAAAACGTACTCCGGATTCTCAGCGAAAAGAGTGGCATGATTTTCATCTCCGACCCAGAAATTCGTACGAATAAAATTACTCTGGAATTAAAGGAGATTGCCCCTCTGGAAGCCTTATCCATCATGACAGAGTTATATGATTTGGGTTTTCAACAACTCGGCACGTCTGGAAAATATCTTGTAACCAATAAGGGAGATATTGCCATCCCAACCCGAACTGTCTCATATTCTTGTCAATTTTCTGAGGCAAAAGATCTGGCAGCAGCACTGACACCTTTTGTGACACCGGAGGTGGGTCAGGTATACGGTGATATCAGGACAAACACGCTGATCATTCAGGATACTCCAGGCCAAATAACTGAGCTTTTAAAGCTTATGGAGACTCTGGATACACATACTGATCAAGTCCATATCAAGAGTGCTATTGTAGAAATTTCACTTACTCAGGATCATGATCGAGGAGTTGAGTGGTTTACAAAGCAGGAAGCCAATAACGGTGATGTTCAAAGTGTCTTCGAAACCACCTACGGTTTGCGGGACCTGATCGTCCAACCCCTCACAGAGCCTACTCCTGCAAATGTTACTGGTGGTTTTGCCATGGGTATTATTGCCGCCGATATCGATGTCGTCCTGGGGATGCTTTCCCAAACGAATGATCTGCATTTGTTGTCCACCCCCCATCTCATGGTATTGGACAATAAGCAGGCTGAAATCGAAGTTGGAGACCAGATACCTTATCCAAAACTGAATGAATTTGGAATGACCTCCTACGAATTCAAAAATGCGACCGTCAAGCTGACCATTTTTGTTCATGTAAATAATGATTCAACGGTTACGATCAAACTTTCACCCCAGGCGAACTTCCAACAGGGTTTGACTCCTGATGGAATCCCAATTATTTCCACGAGACGCGCAGTAACAGAAGTTATTGTTAAAAATGGCCAGACCGTGGTACTGGGAGGTCTGATGCAGGAATCTGATGTAGTCACTGTATCGAAGGTCCCTGTATTAGGATCCATACCCATCCTTGGTGAGCTTTTTAAATCCACACAAAAGAACAAGAAAAAAACGGAATTATTGGTCATGATAACTCCAGAGATTGTGGATATTTATAAAAATGGTATTAAGCGCAAAGATCTAGAAAAAATTCCCAAGGAGTTTATTCGTTCACTCAAATAATTCCAGCATATCTGGATAACTGAGACACGGAAGATCTTCATTTCATACCGATCATTCTAACATTTAAAGGTCTGATTCTCTGTGGCTGCGTATCTAGCTAGCAAACTGCCCCCTTTCATCAATCGTAATATCTCATTTCTGTGGTTAGGCCAGCTGATCTCTCAAGCCGGTGATAGTATGACGCATATGGCGGTGATTTGGCTCATGCTGGATTTGACTGGTTCCCCCTCACTAACCGGCTTTATTGCTTTTGCAGCTACGGCCCCAGCTCTCATTTTTGGCTTATTTTCAGGTGTTTTAGCAGATCATTATCGCCGCAGAACCCTCATGCTGATCAGTGATCTCGCGAGGTTTTTTCTCATCCTGCTTATCCCACTATTCTACACTCTGGATATGCTCACACCCATGCTCCTGGCCATCGTTGTCTTTTCAGCAGCCTCTTTTGGAACGCTTTTCAATCCATCTCGAGATGCCATCATCCCGGAGTTGGTTCATGAATCACAACTTCTGAAAATCAATGCTTTGATTCAGTCCACAGGCTACCTCGCCTATTTTGTGGGCTTATTCGGTGCAGGAATGCTACTCGCAACCCTTGGGTTGGTCAATCTTTTCTTTCTGGATGCCGGCACCTTTTTAATCTCCTTTTTCTTGATCATGTTGATATCCTATCAGCGCGGCGAGAAAAGGGCTACCACCTATCAAAGCCGACATCTCACCGAGCTTAAAAAAGGACTGAATTATGTGATCCATGAGGATCGACGAATTTTCTGGATCGTTCTTATTACTGCTTTAAATAATCTTTTTATTATGGGTCCCGCTGTGGTAGGTACCCCTCTGCTCATCAAAGAGGTCTGGGATGGAACCGGCCGGGATTTTGCCTTTATTGAATCCAGCTATGGAATCGGGATGCTCATCGCCACCGTATTTGTATACCGCTATGCAAAAAAATATAAAAAGGGTACCTGGCTCATGTTGGGAATGATTTATGATGGTCTCACATTCATTCCTTTATTCTTCGTGGGACAAATTGGAATTGATCCATTTTGGCTAACCATTTCAATCATCTTTATTCATTCTCTCGGTATTCCATTTATACAGATTACCCGAACCACCCTGATACATTCCCTGGTTCCTGGTCATATGCAGGGACGCGTATTCTCCATGATCAACCTGGCTGTGATTGGTATGATGTCCATTTCAGTGGCTCTAACTGGTGTATTGGCTGAATGGATTTCACCAGGTATAATATTCCTCATTATCGGAGTGGGGGCTACATTGAGTGGTGTATTGGGACTTTCAATGAAAATGATTCGGAATGCTGACTGATGGATTCATTCATTCACAAACTGCGTGAGCTACTTAAACAGCCCTTACCAGGTTGGAAGGCACAAAAGCACCTTATGCCTGAGGGTCGGGAGCTTGAGGCCTTAAGTGATAATTTACATCCTGCCGCCGTGCTGATTTCTCTGTATCAACAAGATGGAGAGTGGGTTTTTCCTCTGATCCGCAGAACCGTTGATGATTTTGCCCATAGTGGACAAATAGCCCTTCCAGGAGGTCGCCGAGATGGTGTTGAAAACGATATTCAAACAGCCTTGAGAGAAGCCTATGAAGAGGTGAATATTCTGCCTGAACAGGTTGAAATAATCGGGATGACCAGTGTGCTTCCTATCCCTGTGAGCAATCATCTTGTTCAACCCGTTGTCGGATTTACCCGTAGAAAACCTGACTTTATTCCGGAACCACGTGAAGTAGCTGAGATATTCACTGTCTCAATAAAATCACTCTGTGAGTGGGATATTCAATACGAATTGCGACACTATAAAAATAGGGACTGGGAAATCCCGTTCTTCGAGATGAATGGTCATAAAATCTGGGGAGCGACTGCTATGATATTGAGTGAGTTTAGAACCCTAATTACAAAGGTGATCTGATACTTTTACTCAGGAGCTATGCCTGCTAACCCCACATCCTCTGCCACTTCTATCAACGCATCAATCACAAACTGAAAGTGTTCATTCTCATCAAGCTCAAGTTCTAGTATACCTTGAACAATATCATCTCGATTGACGCTGGCGGCGAAAGACTTCTGCTTCAGCTTTTTCCTCACTGATTTGGGTGCCACCTCCCGAACGGACCTGCTGGGGCGAACGTAGGTCACAGCAAAAACAAATCCCACCAACTCATCTACGGCAAATAGAGATTTAGCCATGAGCGTTTTTCGTTCCACACCGGTGTATTCAGCATGACCCATAATGGCATCCAGGATGTCCTGGGGGTAACCCAATCCTTTGAGAATTTCGACACCTTTGAAGGGGTGTTCTTCAGCCGTAGGATACTTTTCATAGTCAAAGTCATGAAGCAGACCCGTGATGCCCCATTCATCGGGATCACCCCCATATTTGCTGGCCATAGCACGCATGGCGGCTTCTACGCCAAGGGCATGCTTTCTCAAAGATTCGCTCAATGTATATTCACAGAGCAATTCCCAGGCTGATTGGCGATCGAGTACCATCATCGTCCTCCCTACATGTAAACTAATTTAAATCGTTGCAATAATTGGATAGCCCTGGCTAACCATTAAAATAAATCAAACTCACCTATATTGAGCCCAACACCAACCCGGTGTGTTTGACCCGCGATGGTGGTTAGTTCTGAAAATCCAGTGCCATAATGTAGATCTATATATTTTGTTCGAATCCGAGCCCCGACCTGGAATTGATCCAGTGCATTGCGCCCCAGTTGAATAAATAGCTGATCTTGAAATCCAATTTCCAGACCAGTGGCATATCCCCAGGACCCCTGATTGAGTTCGGCTTGTTCACCGCTTAATGACACTTCTGCCTGAACGATGGGATGAATGATAAAGGGAATTTTCTTAAAGCTTAAATAATAATCAGCGCCTAAAAAGATTTGGGGTGCATAAACTTCGGTAAGACCGGTGCTCCAGAACAGTGTCGTGCTCAGGATATCTGTCACTTCTATTCCGAGATGCATTTTCTCAATAGGCTGGTACAGAAGACCACCATGAAAACCTACACCGAAGCCACTTTCAGTATAGAGATCATGATAGAGCAAGCGGGCTGTACCATGTACGGCCAGCTTTGGATTAAGCAGATAAGAATAACCCAATTCGGCGAGAAACTGCTGGGTGCTGAAATAGCTTATAGAGTTGATGCTCAAACGCTCCCCCGGATCAAGTGCACCGTTATTCTCAGTCCCATCTGAATCATTCGTATCAACAACCCCATCCGTGCCATAATCCAGCAATGCATCGCGGGTATCTGGAATGCCACTTACCCCACCACGGAATAATACAAGAGACCAGTTGTCCTTGTTGCCACTGAGAACATCCGTTTGATAGACACCCCCAAAGCCTTCGGTATGTTGAAATCCCAGTTTCTGAATACGGTTATTCAGAAAGGCTACATTGGCTCCAGGACTTGGGTTCGCCATGGGAAGTGCCTTGATATTGCCAAGCGCATAGGCATCAATGGACATTCCCATTACAAAGGGATCTTCACCATATGAAACTGATTCTGCCATGAGCAAGGCAGGGAGAATGATAAGGAGTGTTAAATATTTCATAAAAAGCTTACGCGCCATCATGAGTCATAGTTCCGTACTAGTTATCTTCGTCAATGCTCTTAGCCATCTCATCCAGCAATACCATGGCTTCCAGGGGTGTCATCTGATCCAGTTTGAGACCTTTGAGCTTGTCGCGGAGAATGCGTTCTTGTTTGTCGAATAGAGACATCTGGTGGGTGTCAAACGTTGGAAGGGATTCTTTGATCTCATCAGATCTTACACTAATCTCACCGGAATCCAGATCGGAAAGGATTTCATTGGCTCGCTGGATCACAGGTAGCGGTACTCCAGCCATCTGGGCCACATGGATTCCATAGGAGCGGCTGGCTCCACCAGGAACAATCTTCCTCAGGAAAATGACCTTCTCATCGTACTCCCTTACTGCAACATTGTAATTTTTCAGACGAGGCAAAATGCCTTCCAGCTTGGTCAGTTCATGGTAATGCGTCGCAAAGAGCGTTCTGGCGGCCTGTTCTGTTTTTCCATGTAAATATTCAATCAGTGCCCAGGCAATGGCCAGACCATCATAAGTGGAGGTTCCTCGACCAATTTCATCCAGCAGGATCAAGCTGCGTTGAGTGGCATTGTTTAGAATATTGGCTGTCTCATTCATTTCAACGAGGAAGGTAGATTCACCACCAGCCAGGTTATCAGAGGCACCCACACGGGTGAAGATTCTATCCACCATGCCTATACTGGCCTTATCAGCCGGTATATAGCAACCGATCTGAGCCAGCAAAACCAATAGACCAATCTGTCTCAAATAGGTGGATTTACCAGCCATGTTGGGACCTGTAATCAGGAGTATTTGATCACCTGAAGCATCGATAAGCAAATCGTTGGGGATGAAGGCTTCATCAACGGGTAAAAGTTGTTCAATGACAGGATGACGTCCATTGCTGATCTCTATCTCAAGACTCTGATTCAGTTCTGGGCGACAATAATTTCGATCGTAGGAAATTTTAGCAAAGGTGCTTACCACATCTAATCGTGCTATAAAATCGGCAATGTTCTGAATGCTCACTGCATGAGTGAGAACTTGACCTCTTAGCTCATCAAATATTTCGAATTCCCTGGCGGTATAACGTTCTTCTGCGTGGAGAACCTTTTCTTCATACTCTTTGAGTTCTTCAGTAATAAAACGCTCTGAATTAACCAGGGTCTGTTTGCGGATATAATCTTC
>CAZDVD010000016.1:0-42846 GCA_964508765.1 uncultured Lentisphaeria bacterium | reverse complement strand
CTTCAGTAATAAAACGCTCTGAATTAACCAGGGTCTGTTTGCGGATATAATCTTCAGGTACCAGGTCTTTATGGGTATTGGTGATATCTATATAATAGCCAAATACTCTATTGTAGCCAATTTTAAGGGATGGAATTCCCAATCGCTTGCGCTCCGAGACTTGAAAATCAACCAGCCAGGCCTTGGCATTGCGGGCAATCCCTCGAATTTCATCCAGCTCAGGATCAATACCATCACGAATCAGACCACCATTCTTGACAGATACTGGGGGTTCATCAACGATAAGACGTTCCAGCTCAGCAAGGAGAGAACTGACATCGGGCAAGGCTTCAACATGGAGACCAATATTATGGATATGCTTGTCATCAAGAAGGTTGGCTAATTCAGGTAATAGTTGGATGGAGCTTCTCAGTCCAGATAAATCACGGGCTGAACCCCGGGTTGAGCTTAATTTTGAGAGCAAACGTTCTAGATCAGCAATTTGTTTAAGTATATCACGCAAATTTTGGCGTAATTCTGAATGATCAAAAAAGACCTGCACCTGATCCAGACGATTCTCAATGCGCTCTTTGTCCAAAAGGGGCTTGTGGAGCCAGTCCCGGAGAAGACGACCTCCCCCTGAGGTTACCGATTCATCCAACACTGAAATGAGTGTACCCTCATCACCACCACGCAGTGATCGGAACAATTCAAGATTTCTCAGCGAATCATCATCAATGGTCATCCAATCATCAGCACTAAGACTTTGAATACTTGTTATATGCTTTAAATCTCGACCCTGATAGCTCTGCAGGTAGTACAGAATAGCACCTGCTGCGGAGGTACCAGCTTTCATACCGCTCATACCAAAACCCTTGAGACCCTGGGTTTTAAACTGTTTGGTGAGCTCACTCATAGCAAAGTCTGGATTAAAAACCCAGCTTTCAACTCTCGTCAACAGCCATTTACCGCGACCGAGATAGGATTCAGATTTAGTATCATCCTCGGAGAGTAGAATCTCCCGAGGTGCCAAACCTGCCAGAAAGGCTCTCAACTGATTGGGCTGGAGTTCCAGAACACTGAATTTGCCGGTGGAGACATCCAGAAAGGATAGACCAATCTGCTTATTTCCAGCATAGACACAAACGAGGTAATTGGATTCCTTAGCTGTCAGAAATTGTTCGCTCATAGCTGAGCCAGGGGTGGCCACTTCAACAACCTGCCTTTTTACAATCCCCTTCGCCTGCTTGGGATCCTCGACCTGCTCACAAATAGCAACCCGCAATCCCGCCTGCATATATTTGTAAAGGTATGTATCCAGAGCATGATAGGGAAATCCCGCGAGAGGCACCTTGGCAGCCTTGCCATTGGAACGACTGGTGAGTGTGATACCCAGAACTTTTGAGGTCACTTTGGCATCATCACCAAAGGTCTCATAAAAATCACCCATTCGGTAAAGTAACACCATATTAGGGTACTTGGATTTGATCTCCAGGTACTGCCGCATGAGAGGGGTAGTATTGTCGTCCTGTTTTTTGGATTTTGCTGACATTCAATCAATATAGTCGTTTATTACGAATTATGAATTACGAAACGGAGTTGATAGCGGAGTAAGGCGAGCGTTCCCAGCGCGCTTAGGCTCTGCCAATCATGAGTAGTGGATACTGTCTACTGATTTCTGTCTTCTAGCTAAAACCTACAATTCCTCACCGACCCAGCGCCGGACATCCCCATCACGAAGGAGCAAGCCCTTACGTTCTGCATAGTTCAGCATAGGAAGAATATATTTTCGGGTCGTAGGGATGATCTCCCGAACTTGAGCCACAGTCAATTCAGGATTTGATCTGAACCAATCCTGGAGAGCAGCAATAAAAAGAGCTATTTGAGTGCTGAGCAGGTAAAAATCTTTATCCACACGTACCAAATCTTTATGCTGAATCATCCATTTCAAAACCGTGATTTCTTGAGGACTGAGAGATATTTGCAGAGCCTCCATTCCAGGTGATGAAAAATTGGATTCATTGAAGAGATTTACGATTTTCTGTTTTGCCTGCTCATCTCCAGCGTCGAGACTACCCTGATGTCCAGAGAGTTGCCATAGATCACTCTGATTTTTGAGTATCCCCTCTTGAAGCGCCGCAGCCAAGATAAATTCGCGATTGGCCTTACCCAGATCAGTGAGCTCTTCACGGGGTAATCCCTTCCCCAGCGGTTCCTGCTGATGATATTTTTCCAGAATGTGCTGAATATGGGTCAATGTTGTGCTAAATAATGATTGCCTGATAAAGCGATCCTGATGGCTCTTATAATCCTCAGATTTCTGGAGCAAGGCATGCACCTTGGACTCAGCAACACTCAGGTATCGGGCAACTTCTCGCCGACTCAATGGTCGCTCGAAAAACTCCATGGAAGCATCTATTAAATCAGAAAGATCATTGGTCTTGAGAGATTTTAGAATGGGAAGACGCCTGTCCTGTTTCTTCAATCTCTGATCCATGGCCCACAATAATTCAGCGCCACCCAGGGTTTCCTCAGGAGACAAAAAGCGGATCACCATCTTTTCCTTAAATCCAGCAGAGATGGGCTCTTCAAAGAAAAATTGAGCCAGCATGGTTTGACCGGGCTGGCATTGGTTGGATTCCAGCAGATGGATGCGAGCCTCACGTTTCCCGGTTCCAATATGCACGTGGACACGATCAGCTTCTTTAACGGGTTTCTTCCAGTGAGACAAAACACTCATTTCAGCTACCCAGGTCGGTCCAGTTTGAAACATACCGGGGCTACCCAGGAAGGTTCCCCTCCCCAGCTCCTCAACACTGGCACCACCAAGATTGATGGCTCCGCGATCTCCAAACTTGATCTTACCCACATCGTGGTGATGAGACTGAAGGCCCCGGACTGGAAAAGTGCTTTCCTGTGGAAAGAGTTCCACGCTTTGCCCCTTTCTCAGTTCGTGGGACAAAACGGTTCCTGTGACAACCGTACCAAAGCCTTTGACTGAAAACACACGATCAATGGGCAGTCGAAAGACACCCTGGCGATCCTGGCTCTTAATCCCTGCAATGACTTCATCCAGAGCCTTTCGCAAGTCCTCCACCCCATCTCCAGTAACTGCTGAGACAGGCACAATCTGCGTACCTGGATAACCTCGTTCAGTGAGATACGTGGTTACCTCATCAGAAACCAACTCAAGCCAGTCAGCATCAACAAGATCAGACTTGTTCAGTGCAACCAGGATTTTTCTGATTCCTAAAATGTGTAATATGTCGAGGTGTTCACGGGTCTGGGGCATAACACCATCATCTGCGGCTATCACCAGCATGGCTGCATCAACCGTGCTGACACCCGTTACCATATTTTTGATGAATTTCTCATGGCCTGGTACATCGATGAAGGTGACATCATCACTATAAAAGGCGATACCGATATCAATGGTGACTCCGCGTCGCTTCTCTTCTTCGAGGCGATCGGTGTCCACCCCTGTGAGGGCTTTAACGAGAGCTGTTTTGCCATGGTCGATATGACCAGCGAGTCCGATTACTTTTTGCATATTGCCTTTTTTTTAACCACAAAGAACGCGAAGGGCGCAAAGTTGATTTTTTGGGTTTGCTCTATTAAGTCATTCTTAGTTTTCACTTCCTACTTCCTACTTTAACTCTTAATTTTTAATTCTTAATTCTTAATTCTTAATTCAATATGAATCGCCAAACCAGGAAGAAGGCGGCGAAGCTTACCAGAAAAGTCATACTGATCCAGTTGAACACCAATAGTTTTGGGCCAGGCCTTGCTTCATCAGGCATCCAGGGTCCTGTGACAGCCCGATAATTGATATACGCCAGAATGGGCGCTGTTAAAAAGGCCAGGGTTGTGGCCAGATCAACCAGCATAGTCATTCCACTCATAAAGAGCCCAATAATTACCAGGCTTCCTCCTAGTACAATCAACATCCAAATCCAGTACAGCGACCTATCATTCTTGCCTTCAAACCTATCTGGGAATACGATTTCTGTGGAACGTTTCAGTACTCTGGGGAAGGCATCTGTCACGGTAAGCGTGGTGCTGAACATTGTGGTTAGGGCAGCTATGGCTACGATGGGATAACTCCAACTCCCCAGTGTTGAGGTGTAGAGGGTAATGAATTGACCGGCGAACTTGCCTCCAGAAGGAGAGAATGTCTCTCCGGTACCATACATAATGAGACTACCCAGGCTTAGAAACCCCAAGGCAAGGATAGCTGTTCCAAAGTAACCTAGTCTAAAATCGAATAAGGAGTCCTTCAAACTAGGATGAGACCCAGTTTCTTTAGCTCTTTCCATAGTCCATATGGAATGCCAGACTGAGATGTCAATGGCAGAGGGCATCCACCCAATGAGGGCCACCATAAAGGATATTCCTGCAATACTCCAGATTTGAGGTGGAATAAAATCGACCTTTGCCGAGCTCCCGTGTCCAAATGCCGTGAGAACAGCAACGATAGTTGAGAGACTCAAAATTATAATGATAATCTTGATCAATTTGTCCAAGACCGGATATTTTCCGATAGTGAGTACACCGGCACAAACAGCTAATATCACAGCACTCCAGGCCAGTGGACTCATACTGGTACCAAATATTTTTGAAGCAATACCAGCAGTAACTATGGTTACTGCTGCTTGAAGGACAAACATGGTTCCGAAGGTTGGAATCAGGAAAGCCACAATAGCCCATTTCCCCACTCTCTTATAGCCATCCAGTAAACTTTCACCCATTGCGGCTGCATAGCGGGGTCCAAACTCAAAGGCTGTATACTTGAATAAATTAGCCACTATGACCACCCACAACATGATAAAACCATAATTTGCACCAGCTCGGGTGCTCTGAACCAAATGAGATACCCCTACTGCGGCTCCAGCCCATAAAAGACCGGGTCCCAGTGCTTTTATACGAGATTGCCAGACAGAGGATATGCTCATATTCAGGTGCTCCTAGATTTTGAGTAAATCGATCAATCGACTCAGCTTAAATATCGATTCTTTATGCTAAAGTTTATTCAAGGCTTGAAAAATAATATCATCTTCATCTTCTCGGACTGCCTTCAGATCAATAGTGAAGACCTCCTCGGCGATGCGTCCCATGATGGCGGGATCATTGGCTCGTAGGCAACTTGAAATCTTAGTGGCCTTCATTTTCGCGTGCCTGAGACCAACACCCACTGAGGGCATTTTCTCTGAGGGTGATGCTCCTGATCCAATCTGGGCTTCCGTATCAAAAACCGTGAGGGTTAAATTTGAATTTTCAATATTATCAACCAGATATTGAGCTCTTTTCTTAAGTGTTTCAACTGGAGTAAGTAGATCACGATACACGGGGATGGCCGTAAGACCCTCCTGACCATTGGAGAAGGCTTTTAAAGCCTGTAAGGTGAGTAGAATCTGTGTCTTATCCGGCCGTAATGCCCGCAGGAGGTTGTTCTTTTCAATCTTCCTTATGAGGACCTGTCTACCAGCTATCACGCCCCCTTGAGGGCCACCAAGCAGTTTATCCACTGAGAAGGTCACGATATCTACTCCAGCACCAATCACCTCTGATACCAGTGGCTCTCTCTGGAGTCCAAATTCATCGATGGGAACCAAAGCACCACTCCCCAGATCGGCCATAACCGGGATGGAATATTCCCTACCCAGTGAAACCATATCCTGTAGTGATACTTCCTTGGTAAAGCCCGAAATCTTGTAGTTTGATGTATGCACCCAGAGTAAAAGTTTCGTCCTGGGGGTTATGGCTTCCTCATAATCTTTGAGATGTGTCCGGTTGGTCGTACCCACCTCCACCAACTTAGATCCGGCCTTCCGTAAAATTTCTGGGATGCGAAAGGAACCACCTATCTCCACGAGTTGGCCACGACTGATAATGACTTCCTTGCGATCGGCCAGTGTGTTCAGGGCCAGAAGGACGGCAGCGGCATTGTTGTTGACCAGAATACCGTCTTCAGCAGCACTGATAGATTTGAGCCAGGGTCTCAAGTGATCATGGCGATTGCCCCGGCGACCATCATCGAGATCCAATTCAAGATTGACATAGCCATCTCTGAGATCCTCCATAGCGGAAAGCATCTGAGAACTGAGGGGAGAACGTCCAAGATTGGTATGAATGACGACACCGGTTCCATTAATCACCTTGCGAAATGAATGGAGTATTTTGAACAATCTAGTTCTGTAATTTGTCTCCAGTTTGCCCGGAGGAGCAGATTTCCCTTTGGCTGCCAGAGCTCGAATACTTTCAAGTAATGTCCTGGCTTCATTTTTCTTGAGGTTATGTGGTAAATCTATATCTGCTACCAGCTGGAGCAAGGCATCCACGCTGGGTAATTCTGTGAGATTGATTGATTTGGATGTAGAATTCATCGACTTGTTCTCTATATCATGTTATGAAATGCCCCTGAATTGAACCCTTCGACTCCGCTCAGGGTGACACGCTAAAAATTTTTGGAAATGAAAACAGTTTTACATCACATTTATCATTTCGGGACAAATAATATAACTTTTAAAAGACTCACATTGTATGATCTAAAGAAAAGAATCTCTGTGAGCTCTGCGCTCTCTGTGGTTAAACTAATTCTCTAGATATCTATCAATAGTTTAATTGCAAATCCGATGACCGCAACGGTAACGACATGCTTAATAAAATGATGACCCTTTTTAATGGCGACATGGGTTCCCAGCCAGGCACCAATGATACTCCCCACACCAAGCATGGCTCCCATGGCCCAATTGACTTGACCATTCCAGGCAAAAATGATTAATGCTATTGCCGTAAAAAAGAAAATGATGGTCAGCTTGACGGCATTTCCATGAACCAGATTGATGTTCTGCCACAATAAAACTGATAACACCAGAAATCCTACACCAGCCTGGATGTAACCCCCATAGATTCCCACAAAAAAGTAGGCTATACCTGGTCCGAGCCAGGAACCAATATAGGATTCTGGATCTAGAGGATCACCCTTCTGACGGTTTGAGGAAAAAAGAGTAAAGAGTGACATGACGATCATCACCAGAGCCAGGCTCAGTTTAAACTGAGAATTGCTCACCAGAGTAGCCAACCAAGCACCGATAATCCCACCTGGAACTGTAAACAGGGCTGCCTTTAGGGCAAACTTACCGGGGTTCACCTTTTTCTTCATAAATCGACCGACGGCAAAGCTGTTTTGCATAAGAATGGCAAGACGATTTGTGCCATTGGCCAGATTGGGTGGTAGTCCCAAAAAGATGAGCAGCGGCAGGGTTAAAAAGGACCCACCTCCAGCCAACACATTGATAAAGCCTGCAGTGGCACCAATGAGCAGGACGGCGGCAAGATTAAGTAGGGTCAAGTTCTCTAGCATGGAAGCACCTTAATTCATACCCGTGATAAAAGCCATTATAAATTGAGAGAACCTTGCGAAGGTTTCCGTCTATGTCCTGCGAACCTTGCGAAGGTTCTAAACCTTCGCAAGGTTAAGCTAGGTGGTAAAAATAAAAAAAGCTGCCCGATGGACAGCCTTTTGAATGTTTGGAAAAGATAGAATCTTAGAAATCGCGTGCTTCTTTGATTCTGGCTTTTTTCCCGCGCAGCTTGCGAAGGTAGTATAGTTTGGCGCGACGAACTTTACCGCGACGCAATACTTTCACACCTGCAACAGTGGGGGCATGAAGAGGGAAAATTCTCTCAACACCAACACCATTTGAAATTTTTCTTACTGTAAATGTAGCAGTGATGCCTTTACCAGTTCGGGCAATAACATTACCCTCATAGACCTGAATTCTTTCTTTCTGGCCTTCAATAACTTTTACATCAACTGAAACAGTATCACCAGGTTTGAAATCAGGCAAATCCGTTTTTAGCTGCCCGGCAACCAGGTTATCTACTTTGTTCATTACTTTCCTCCAGTCCTCTCATATATCTATCGAACAAGTCTGGGCGCTTAATTTTTGTTCGCTCAAGACGTTGCTGTTCTCTCCAATTTTCAATCTGCGCGTGGTGCCCAGAGAGCAGCACGTCGGGTACTTTAATTCCCCGGTACTCAGCGGGGCGGGTATAATACGGTGCGTCCAATAATCCAACAGGAAAAGTGTCCGATTTTGTAGATTCATCATCACTGACTGCACCTGGAAGCAAACGAACCATGGCATCAATGACAGCAAAGGCTGCGATCTCACCACCTGAGAGTACAAAATCTCCCAAACTGATTTCTTCATCGATAAGTTCGTTTCTTACTCTTTGGTCAATACCTTTGTATCTACCGCAGAGTAAAACCACATGGGGAGTCTCAACCAGTCTTTCAACATCATCTTGCTGAAAGGGTTTTCCCTGTGGTGTGAGAAAAATGCGATGACCAACATTTTTGCGATGTTTCTCAACAGCTTCAAAAGCTCTGAACAGTGGATCCGGTTTGATAATCATCCCGGCTCCTCCCCCATAAGGCACATCATCAATGTGTTTATAGGTATCATCTGCAAAGTCACGAATGTCCCAGCATTTCATCTCAGCCAGACCTTTATCAAAGGCTCTTCCTGTAATACCCATCTCGCGAAAGGCATTCAGAGTCTCTGGAAAAGTTGTGATGACATCAATAATCATCACGCATCCTCAACTGAGTTTACTTGAATTCTACGACCATCTAGATCGATCTCAACAACCCATTCATCAACGAGAGGGACGAGAGTCTCAGAATCACCTTGCTTGATAAGCAGGACATCATGAGCTCCAGGGTTGATAATCTCAGTCACCTTCCCCAGACTTTTATTGTTCTCGTCTACCACCTCACAATCGATGAGATCATCGATGTAAAATTCGTCGCCACTCAATTCCGGCATGTCATCACGTAGAGTAAATATTTCTTTGTCGCGATAACTTTCGGCTTCAGTTCGATCCGGAATTTCGTTGAAACTGAGAATGGCAAAGTCATCATAACCCTGGCTATTTCTCAGTGTGAGTTGTCTCCATTCACCACCCGTATTTACAAAAAGCTGCTCCAGATTCTGGAGCATGTCAAGGTCGATACTGTACAGGGTTACCTTGAGGCCCCCTTTTATACCATGAGGTTTACGAACCACACCAATGGCAGTTCTATTCACCTCAGCTGAATACATTACCTTATTCGATGATCTCGAGCATGGCGCGGTTGGTACCGGCCTTTGCTGAAATCGCAGCTAATAATGTCCGGAAGGCTTTGGCAGTCCGGCCCTGACGACCGATTACTTTACCAATGTCTTCCTTAGCTACCCTTAATTCGAAGATGGTCACCCGTTCGCTGTCAACTTGATTGACTTCAACTTCATCCGGATTGTCAACCAGACTTTTTGCTACATACTCTACGAACTCTTTCATGGTCATACCTCCGTCGGTTGTCGAATCTACCTGATCATCGGTAAGGAGTCTCTTCAGCTTATTAAGAATTTTGCTTCTCCGTACCTTCAGCAGGTGCTTCGACAGTTTCTTCTTCTGCGGCTACTTCTTCAACTACTTCTGCAGCTTTTGCTGCTTCTTCAGCTTCAGCGGCCTTCTTGGCAGCCTCTTCTACTTCTTCAGCTTTCTTAGCAGCGTCTTCTTCTTCCTGCTTCGCAGCTTCAGCGGCGGCCAGCTTGGCTGACTCGACTGCAGCTACTTTTTTGCCACGCTCATCGCGGGCAAGTTCCCATTTATGCATTTCTTTGCTAATAGTAGCTTCATCTGCATTACGGCTCTTCAACTCATACTTGAGTGTCAGTCCTTGTCCACGTAATAAGCTAAATACTGTATCACTGGGCTTTGCACCCTGATCCATCCAATGAAAGAGACGTTCTTCATTGATCACAAGTTCTGCTGGATCTGGAATCGGGTTATAATGTCCAATTTTTTCGATAGATCTTCCGTCGCGAGGGGCGCGTGAATCTGCAACAACTATTCTGTAGAAGGGTTGTTTCTTTTTTCCCATCCGCTTCAGTCTGATTTTAACAGCCAAAAGGTGTTCTCCTTAAAATCCCATAGGCAGATTATTCATTAACTGCCTTTTATTCATTTTTCCAAATTTCTTCATCATCTTCCGCATTGACTGGAACTGCTTTATCAACTGGTTCACATCCTGAACCTTTGTCCCAGACCCTCTTGCTATTCTTTTACGGCGGCTCCCATCAAGTATTTGTGGACGGTGCCTTTCTACAAGGGTCATAGAGTTAATAATTGCTTCAATCCTAGTCAACCTTTTTTCATCAATATCAACATCTTTTATTCCCTTAACTCCAGGGATCATAGACATTAAATCCCCTATGGACCCCATGGATTTCAGCTGCTTTAACTGCTGCTTAAAATCCTCCAGATCGAAGGTGCTTTTAAGCATTTTTTCTTCAAGTATAGTAGCTTCTTCAACGTCGATATCTTGCTGTGCCTTTTCCACGAGGGAGACAATATCTCCCATCCCCAAAATTCGACCAGCCATACGGTCTGGGTGGAAAGTTTCCAGCTTGTCCAGATGTTCTCCAACACCAATGTATTTGATGGGTTTTCCCGTAACTTCACGCACAGACAAGGCTGCACCACCACGGGCATCACCATCAAGTTTGGTAAGAATTACACCTGTTAGATCCACTGTTTCCGCAAAGGTTCCTGCTGCATTCACAGCATCCTGTCCTGTCATGGCATCTGCCACAAACAGGGTCTCTGCAGGCTTCAGGGCTTGTTGCAGCCGTTTGACTTCATCCATCATGTCAGCATCGATATGTAGTCGACCAGCAGTATCGACAATAACCACATTGGCAGGATAACGTACAGATTCTCTAATTGCTGTCTGGGCAATCTGAACAACGTCCTGATTACCTTCATCTGCAAAAACAGGGATATCCAATTGTTTTCCAAGCACCTGTAGCTGGGTTATAGCCGCAGGACGGTAAACATCGCAAGCCACCAGGAGTGGTTGACGTCCGCTTTTCCGTAAATTTCTGGCCAGTTTTGCTGCTGTGGTTGTTTTTCCTGAACCTTGAAGACCCACCAAGAGGATAATGGCTGGACTTCCAGAAAGTTCCAGGTCTGCTGTTTTTTCTCCGAGAAGGACGATCAATTCTTCATGGATGATCTTCACGATTTGTTGACCTGGCGTGATAGAACGCAGGACCTCAGAACCGAGCGCTTTTTCCTTTATGGAGTTGATGAAAGTTCGAACGACTTTATAGTTAACATCAGCTTCAAGTAAAGCACGCCGAACTTCCCGCATAGCATCTGAAATATTGGCTTCCGATAACTTCCCTTGACCGCGAAGTTTCTTGAAAACGCCTTCCAGATTTTGCGACAATTGTTCTAGCATAACTCCAATTTCCTGATTTGCCAACTACATGCTCTCACATATCCCTCTTATATATAATACATTACATATTCAATAAATGGGATTGACATAAAGCCGCCGAAGATAGACGACCGACCAGGGGTGGTCAATGAGTTTCATCGATTTCTTAGCGCGATGTTCTGATGACAGATTACCGAATAAGCCTACTCCAAAAACGGGGCAGGTATTGAAGGATACCTAATCCTGAGGCAGGGATAATTTAAATGCTGATCCCAAAATAAATATCTCTCGCAGAATGGGTATTCCTGAGAGTTTTGATTCTCGTAATTTCCACCCATAGCGTAGCTCGTGGGAAGGTCGAATCAGGTAATGTTTTTCATTCTCAATAGGGTATTTTAATTTTCTCACCATTTTCTTGAATCTTCTGAGAGTCATTCGACATTCCCGTATCTCTTTTACATCGGCTCGGGCTTTGTCAGATTCACCCAATATTTTGAGCAGCAAATCCAAAACAGGACCTGGAATCCAACCTAAATATGGTAACTTTTTTAAGAATGATTTCAGAAAAGTTTGCTGGTGGAGACCAAAGGGTGAATAGAAGGGGGGGAAAGTCATTAAAATAATGCCTTCAGAGGAGGTGAACTTCTGCAGGGCAGCCATAAACTGGTGTTTACTCTCCAATGAAATGTGCTCGATAACATCCCTGAGAAGGATGATATCGTAGTCAGCACCCAGGACAGATTGAGCCTCATCAGCGAGAATATCCTGTTGAATAAATCTCAAATTAGGAAGCGTTGACTCCCAACCAAAATCTCGGACTTCAACTCCAGTACAGTCTGCTCCAGCTTCTGCAAGAGCGGCGGTAAAACCACCATCTCCACAACCTACATCCAGGACCCGCTTACCCGCCAGAGAAACACCCCATTTAGCGAAGAGGGGGATGTAATGGAGTTCAGCTAATTTGTTCTGATAGGTCCAGTAATATTCTTTCCAGGTTGCGTAGGATTCCGGTTTTAGATGCGTGATCACCATTGCTCAATATAGTCCTGAAGAAAACAGAAAAAATGAGTGAGTTGGAAAATTTCTTATTCAAATGAATCGGTGCGTTTCTTTGGCACTTATGCGTTTTAGCATCCTTTTTGAAAGAAATTGAATTCTTATGGCATATATTTTGTAAAGTATGTATAAGCTCTAATGAACACCTTGACAAGTGCTCTATGAAAATGTACATAAAACCTTTCGAAAATGGGTTCACTTCAGAGAGCTTGTATTCAGATTGCAGGCATCTATAAAGTGAATAAAACCAATACGGAGACACATTCTAATGGGAGTGTTTAAACTAAAAAAGGGCTATGACATAGCACTGCAGGGTAGCGCAGAACGACGTCTTGAAAAAACCCCAAAAACCACAGCGGTTGCGGTTCAGCCCATCGATTTTCGCGGGTTGCGCCCCGGAATGAAAGTCGAAGCTGGAGATTCTGTCAGCCGAGGGTCAATTCTCTTCGTTGACAAGCAAAAGCCCGAGATTCTATTTAGATCACCTGCTGCTGGAACCGTACGTGAAGTGGTCCGTGGCGAAAGACGCGTTATCCAACGTATTATTATTGATGTCGCTGGAGATGCTACCGAAAAATTTAAGAGTTATACTGTAGATCAAGTCAACGCCTTTTCCACCAGCCAGGCCAAGGAGGTTTTGCTTAACAGCGGACTCTGGCCTGTTCTTCGACAACGTCCATTTAGCAAGATTGCTGATATTGATGTCTCACCCAAGGCCATTTTTATCTCGGCTGTGAACTCGGCCCCCCTGGAGGCAGAATCTGATATGCTGCTAGATGGTCTGGAGAAACAATTCCAGCTTGGTATTCAACTCATTTCAAAACTGACGGAAGGTAAAATTCATCTGTCAGTTTCAGCCAAGACCAAGTCCTTTTTCTCCAAAATCAAAGGTGTAGAGCTGCATGAATTCTCAGGTCCTCATCCTGCAGGAAATGTCGGCGTACAAATTCACCATATCGATCGTATTCTAGCCGGAGAAAAAGTCTGGTACCTCTCCCCTCGGCATATTGCACAGATTGGCAGCTTTTTGAGTATGGGTGAATATCCATCATCAAAGACCTATGCCTTGACTGGTTCAGAATTAGAGAAATGCTACTATGTCAAGGGAACTGAAGGTGCTCTGGTAAGTGATCTTGTCGGCTCTAAAATTGACAACAACACCCAACGCGTCATCTCTGGTAATGTACTGACAGGTGCAAAAAGCGCTGCTCAGGGTTTTGTGGGTTTTTATGATGATATGATCACCATCGTTCCTGAGCTTGAGGGTCGACGCTTTTTTGGCTGGTTACGTCTGGGTCTAAATGCCAACAGTTTCTGGCCCATGTTCCTTTCCAGGCTGACACCCCAAAAGAAACTTGCTCCAACCACTGATATGAATGGTGAAGAACGTGCTTTCGTCTCAACAGGTGAATATGAGAAGGTTGTCCCTATGGATGTCTTGCCAGTTCATCTCTGTAAAGCCATTCTGGTTGACGATATTGAACTCATGGAACAATTAGGCATCTATGAGGTTGCCGCGGAGGATCTCGCTTTGTGTAGTTATATCTGCCCCTCGAAGATTGAGTTCGGTGATATCATTCAAAAGGGTATTGAAGCCATGGAAAAGGAGGGTTGATCGAAATGAAAGCTCTTCAAAAATTTCTGGCAAATCTGGATGTGAAGATCAAGGAAGGCCCTTTCAAGGTTGTCCATCCCATGTTTGGTGCGATTAACACCATGTTATTCACACCTGGACACGGTACCACAACAGGGCCCCATATTAGGGACTCCATTGACATGAAACGCTTCATGGGCATCGTTATCTTTGCTCTGGTCCCCAGCATTCTGGTTGGCTCCTACAATGTGGGTCATATGGCAGGTGTCGAGGGCTTATTTGCGGCCTTTATGTTTGGCTTTCTAAAATTGCTCCCCATTATTGTCGTGACCTACGCTGTAGGTTTAGGATGGGAAATGATTTTTGGTCATATCAACGGCCATGACATTCATGAGGGTTTCCTGGTAACAGGTATCTTACTGCCCCTTACCCTACCACCGACCATTCCCCTCTGGCAAGTTGCTGTAGCGGTTTCCTTTGGAACGGTTATTGGGAAGGAAGTCTTTGGTGGGACTGGTATGAACCTGCTAAACCCAGCCCTAACGGCGCGTGCTTTCCTATTCTTTACCTACCCCGGAAACATTAGTGGCGATAGTGTATGGAGAGCTATTGATGGCTATACGGGTGCAACACCACTTTCAGCCGCTGCCGCCGCTCCTGGCCCAGCAGTTGACGCATTGAACAGCGCAGGTTTCTCTCTGAATCAAATGTTTTTTGGATTTGTACCGGGTAGTATTGGGGAGACCTCGACCATCGCTATCCTGATAGGCGCAGCCATTCTGCTCATTACTGGTGTGGCGAGTTGGCGTATCATGCTGGCCACGACCCTGGGAGCTTATGGCATGGCCCTGATTGTTCAATTTTTTGGTGGAAATGTCGCTGGAGGTATGCGCACTTTACCTGCTCATTATCACCTCGTTATGGGTGGATTCATGTTTGGAATGGTATTTATGGCTACCGACCCCGTTTCTGCCGCAGGAACTAATGCTGGCAAATGGGTCTATGGTATTCTGATTGGGGTCATGGTGATCCTGATCCGTGTATTCAACCCGGCCTATCCTGAAGGCATGATGTTAGCCATCTTATTTGGAAACGTTTTTGCACCCCTGATTGACCACTTTGTGGTTCAGGCGAATATCAAAAGGAGGCTGAATTATGGCAAGTAAGCCTCGTATCACCAAAGCATACACCCTGGGTTTTGCAGCTGCTGTAACCATGGTGTGTAGTGTCTTGCTGGCATCGGCAGCTACACTGCTGAAAGAACGCCAGGATCAGAACATCCAATTGGATATCAAGTACAATATATTGAGCGTTCTTGGCCTGGTAGACAACCGGGATATGGAAGCCGACAAGCTTTTGTCACTTTATGATGAAAATGTGAAGACCTTCGTTGTTGACCTAAAGGGTAAGGAAGTGGAAGGTCGGATTGCTGAGGATATTGATCCTAAAAAAGATCCTGACCTCCTTCCTGTTTATACCCGACAGGATAAAGGGAAAATTGTAGCATACTGCCTACCTACTCAGGGAAAAGCTTTATGGTCGACAGTAAAAGGCTATATCGCCCTGGAGAGTGACCTCAATACTGTGAAAGGTATCACTTTCTACAGCCATGCCGAAACGCCTGGTCTGGGTGGCGAAATCGATAAAGAGTGGTTTACATCAAGCTTCAAAGGAAAAACTATTCTTAACAGCCAAGGCGAGATCGTCTCGGTTGAAGTGGTTAAAGGCAAAATTCGAGATGGTGCCAAAGGTATCGAACACAAAGTGGATGGTATCAGTGGCGCCACTTTAACAGGTAATGGATTGAATGAATTTATCAAAGCAACTCTGGAAAAATACGAGCCCTACTTCAATATCACCAGAGGAGGTTCGTCATGAGTCTATTAAGTAAAAAGAATATGGGATTCATCAAGGATCCACTCATGGACAACAACCCCATTGCCACACAGGTTCTGGGTATCTGTTCTGCTCTGGCCGTAACGGTGCAATTGCAAACAGCCATTGTTATGTCCATCGCTGTAATCCTCGTTCTAGCATTCTCAAATGTGCTGATTTCGCTGGTGAGGAACAAGGTCCCTTCGAATATCAGAATCATCGTGGAGCTGGCCATTATTGCCACCCTGGTTATTCTGGTTGATCAGGTCTTAAAAGCCTTCCTATATGACATCAGCAAACAGCTCAGCGTGTTTGTTGGTCTGATTATTACCAACTGTATTGTGCTTGGAAGAGCCGAAGCTTTCGCACTACAAAACAAACCCTGGCCCAGCTTCCTGGATGGAATTGGAAATGGCCTGGGATACAGTATGATCCTGATTACCGTGGCTTTCGGTCGCGAAATTCTGGGGTCGGGTACTCTGTTTGGTTTCCAGCTCATTCCTGATGCAGCTTATGCTGCGGGATATCAGAATATGGGTCTCATGGTGCTGGCACCGGGGGCATTCATATTACTTGGTTTGATCATCTGGGTGCAACGTACCATAACCGGGATAACGGAATAGGAGGTGAATGATGGAAAATCTAATTAGTTTATTCGTTGAATCAGTCTTCGTCAATAATATCCTCCTCGCCTACTTCCTGGGAATGTGTTCATTCCTGGCTGTTTCCAAACGTGTTGACACAGCTATTGGTCTAGGACTCGCCGTTATCTTTGTTGAAGTGATTACAGTTCCCGTTAACTGGGCACTAAATCATTACCTACTAGCTCCTGGCGCTCTTGGTTGGGCAGGCCTACCAGATGTAGATTTAAGCTTTCTAAGCTTTATCTCATTCATTGCGGTAATCGCTGCTCTAGTACAATTAGTAGAGATGATCGTCGATCGCTATAGTCCAGCTCTATATAGTGCCTTGGGTATTTTTCTACCACTCATTGCTGTGAATTGCGCCATTCTGGGTGCCTCACTCTTCATGGTAGAAAGAGAATATACCTTTGTTGAATCTGCCGTATTCGGGCTTGGTTCTGGAACTGGATTTTTATTGGCTATCGCAGCGATGGCAGCCATTAGAGAGAAATTACGATACTCTCATATTCCAGCAGGCTTGAGGGGTTTAGGTATTACCATGTTAATCACGGGACTCATGGCTATGGCCTTTATGAGTTTTTCCGGCATCAATCTGTAAAGGAGGAAATATGAGCATTCTTGGTTTAATTCTGCTTAGCACCTTCGTCTTTACAGGTACTATTTTAATTTTGGTTGTGATTCTAAACTATGCAACCTCCAAACTGGTGAGCACAGGTGATGTTAAGATTCTGATTAATGGTGATGATGAGAAATCCATCAATACACCTGCAGGTTCTACCCTGCTTCAGACTCTGGCTGCAGAAAAGATTTTTCTGCCTTCTGCCTGTGGTGGTGTAGGCACTTGTGGTATGTGCACCTGTCAAATTGACAAGGGTGGAGGTGAGATTTTACCCACTGAAAAACCACACCTTACACGTTCGGAGATAAAAGATAATGTCCGTTTGGCCTGTCAGGTAAAAGTTAAATCGGATATGGATATTCGTATTCCAGACGAGATCTTCAACATCCAGAAATGGGAGTGTGAAGTTGTCTCCAATGAAAACGTCGCCACTTTCATCAAGGAATTTGTGGTAAAACTGCCTGAGGGTGAAAATCTTAATTTTCGTGCTGGTGGATATATTCAAATCGATATCCCCCCTCATAAACTGGACTATTCTGAATTTGCTATCGAAGATGAGTATCGAGGCGATTGGGATAAGTTCAACATGTGGCGCTACCACTCTGAGTTGGATGAAACCATTTTCAGAGCCTACTCCATGGCCAACCATCCAGCTGAGGGTAATATTGTGATGCTCAATGTGCGTATTGCCAGTCCTCCCCCTGGAATGGATGTTCCTCCTGGTTTGGCTTCTTCCTATATCTTTAACCTGAAACCTGGTGATAAGGTGATGGTAAGTGGTCCCTTTGGAGAGTTTTTTGCCAAAGAGACCGAACGTGAGATGTTATATGTCGGTGGTGGAGCTGGAATGGCACCAATGCGCAGTCATATCTTTGATCTATTGAGGACCCAGCGTTCAACCCGTCGGATCTCTTTCTGGTATGGTGCTCGCTCAAAACGCGAAATGTTTTATGATGATGAATTCAAGGCGCTGGCTGAAGAATTTCCAAATTTCAGCTATCATGTTGCCCTGTCTGATCCTCTTGAAGAAGATAACTGGGACGGTCCTGTTGGATTTATTCATCAGGTCGTAGCAGACAGCTATCTCACCAAGCATGAAGCACCTGAAGATATTGAATACTACATGTGTGGACCACCCATGATGGTGGATGCTGTAGACAACATGCTCTATAATATGGGTGTTGAAAAAGAGATGATAGACTACGATAGTTTCTAATTCAACGCTGTACATAATTACAACAATAAAAGGTTCGGGTTATCCGAACCTTTTTTGTTAGATTTGTGGCCAATCAGGAGGTCCAGTTATGAATATAAATTTTAAAAAGAATTCGAAATATCTTCCTAACGTTTTACTCGCTTGTTTCCTCCTTTCCCTGAGTAGTTGCAATGGTAAGAGAGAAAACCTTGCTGAGTTTGCCTTTAATGGCTCAACCATGGGAACGACATACCATATTATTATCACTGGGAACCCTATCGATAACAAGGAGAGGTCTGCCATTGCCACAAGTGTGGATAGCGCTCTGATCGATTTTAATCGTATTCTGTCTACTTATGAGGACCAGAGTGAAATATCTCGTTTTAATCGAAATGCGAGTATTCATCCCATCCCAGTGTCCCAAAAACTACTCCAAATCGTAAAAACTGGTCAAGATTTTTGCATAGCTTCTGACGGTGCCTTTGATATAACTGTGATGCCCATTGTAAATTTCTTCGGATTTGGGTTTGAACCCGGTGAGAATCGATTTCCTACTGTTGAAGAGATAGATTCCTGGCTCCAATTGACCGGTTGTGACAAACTTGAAGTTGGAGATTCATTATTAACCAAATCCGACCCCAGGATCACCATCGATCTGAGTGCCATAGCAAAGGGTGATGGCGCGGACTATATAGCCAATTTCCTCATGGTACGTGGTCATGAAAACATTTTTGTGGAGATTGGTGGAGAAATCGTAACGCGCGGATTAAACAAAGAAAGTGACCTCTGGAAAATTGGGATTGACCGACCAACTCTGGGTGGAGCGCCAGGTGCTGATCTACAGCATGTTATTCAATTAACCAATAATGCCATCGCTTCCAGTGGAGATTATCGCAACTATCGTGAAGTGGAAGGGAAGCGCATTTCGCATACCATTGATCCCCGAACGGGATCCCCAATTGCTCACAATCTGGCCTTAGTTTCAGTGATTGCGAATACCTGTCTGCTTGCTGATGGTATGGCAACTTCTGTAATGGTTTTAGGACCAAAAGAGGGCTTGGAATGGTTAGAAAATATGGATAATGCTGAAGGTTTACTCATTACCAGAGAAGCAGATGGCTCATTCAAAGAATCCATGACCAGCGGCTTTAAGGAATACATATTTGACTAAATTATAATTCGTATTGATTGATCCAGTTCAATACAAATTTCTGAATATCATCTCTGGTATTCATAGCGATACCCTGCTGTTGCAGATAGGGTCCCACTGATCGTTTAAGTAGATATAATTCCATTTCAACCGGATCATAATCCGAACCTTTTTGCTTAATATCTTTTGAATCAACTTGCTGGATCAAGGTGACCAAGTACTGGCTAATTCTCGCCATTTTGGTGTAGTTCAGATGCTCTGGTGTATCACTTTGCTGATGGTAGTGTTCCCAGCGACCACAGGTGAAAAACAGATATGCTTCACCATTCTCACGCAGGATATGATGGTCGCTCAAATCTCCCACATAGCGATTCAGGGTGGCAATATTCTTGAGACCTTCAGGTAGCTGTGTATCAATCAACACCTCAGCCATGTCGGGATGGCTCTCTGCTCCAAATATAAAAAGCATTTCCTCCATACCCTCGACGGGGACATTATGCCCTACGAGATCAAGCACGAGTCCTGCGTGGATAGGATGCTGCAGTTGTGATTCATAAAAATTAATAGATCCCATGTGCTCGGATAAAAATCGTGGTGGTTCTTCTGCATCTGGAAATAGAACCAGGATATCTCGATGCAAATTCAGATCTTTGAAGGATTCTACCACATTAAGCCAAATGGAGATGGCTGCAGCATTGTCATCAGCCCCTGGCTGATCTCCGCACGTATCATAATGAGCAATCACGAGAATAGGTTTCAGGGATCTATCAGTTCCAGGCCAAATCCCAGCCAGGTTTGTATAGTGGGTCGATTCAACCCTATATGGAAGTTCAAATGAATGGCCTGAATAGGGCTCAAGCCCAATCTGTGTCATACGGTCTTTGAGATATTCCAGAGCTTCCTGGTGACCAGTACTGCCCACCTTGCGCGAGCCTGGAGAAGCCAATTTTTCCACATCAATTCGTAACTGCAAATGCATTTCCTTCCCCACTTTGTATTCAGACTATTAGCTTAATATTTCAGGCTTTAATGACAATGAAAATTACTGGTTTTTATAAGTATTGTAACAATTTTTCAATAGTAACTGGTGCAGAACCTTCATAGTGATTATTCACATTGAGATAAATATCCATCCCGCTCTGATCCACCATTTTTCTCACCAGTTTTGCGATGCCAGGGATTTCGGAATCCTTTGAGGCAACCACTTTGCCCCATGATTTCCCTGTGGTTTTCTCAATACCCTGACGATCTGGTCCCAATAGTCGAATAATGGATGTCCCTTTAAGTAAGGGGGCAAATTTATTGTAAACTTCTTGGATATCCGGCATGTAGTAACCCTGACAAAATGTGTGCCCAATATTATGTTCAGACAAGGTCTGGAAATAATTTGAGTTTAGAAAATTCGGATTTCGGATTTCAATACAAAGCGGGATCGTTGTATCTATGTTTTTCAGAAAATTAATAAACTGATCCAAAAATAACTGAGGTGAAGGCATCTTGAGTTTGTTGAGGTATTCAAACTGAAGATTTATTGCACCAACCTGTTTGTGCATAACACTGAGAGAATTAAGGAAAGTCTGATATAGATCAGGAGAAAGGAAATGGGGGTTTTCCACCAGCTGCCCTGCAGTTTGATTTTTGTATAAGTGAGTAAGACTCAGGCTATTCGGTGCCTTGACAACAAAACGAAAATGATCTGGTACAGAGTTGACGTATTCCTGCACGACGTCAGCCTTAGGTAGAACCACTTTTTCAGTTCCGAAGAGCGACCAGAACCACTGATCTATTTCTACAGACTTGTATTTCTTAGCATATTCCTGGAGGAAATTTTCCGGTTTCTTCGAATCGTAAACCAGTCCTTTCCAGGATGGATACTTCCAACTGCAGGTACCGATATGTAGTTGTGCAAACATGTGAGAAGATAGATGAATTTCGGCCAAATCGAATGAAAGATAAGAATGGAACCCCTGCTCAAGAAGTCATCCATTTACCCACAATTTTTATAACCTGTTAAAGCTGTTTTGGAATCAGGGTATTAACGCCAGTTAAAGATATCCTCAGAGAATTTGGCGTGGAGGGCAAAATACAGATTGTGGTACTGATAATCCAGAAAGCTAAAATCAGCATCTGAATAATTTTTCATGATGTACCCTACGCCGAATTGAATGTTTTGATAAACCAGATAATCGATTTCAGCTGCAAGACCAAAAGCATTCTCCTGGGTTGGAGACATATGGATGAGTCGAACATCAAGAATACCGCTCAATTCATTTGTATAGGCATATTCAACCCTGGACTGGAAGAAATAGGTTTGTGTACTCACACCCTCATCAAAGGTAGCATCATCATCTAGTACAAAGCGGGTGGCAAAACGCGAAGCCAAACCAATTTGTCTATTAATCTGCCAGTAGGAGTGCACAGAGAAAATATAGCGGTCCTGTCGGATTGGCAGAGCAATCTGGCTGTTACGATCTGAAACGTAAGCCATCTTTGCCAGAGCATTGATCTGATCTGATTCCTGTGGCCTAAATGCCACACCAAACTGGTAGTTTTCACGGGTTTGTGAACCCTTGTTACCAATCTTATAGCGGTTTTCCCAGTGATCCAATTTTGCAATGGTTCCAAAACCGGCAAAAATACGCATATCACCACCGAGAGTGATTACCCGCTGGAGGCTGTTAACATCATCCCTGACCTCATACTTACCAATGGCTTTCCAGGGCATCTCCGGGAGATACTCAAACGATAGCGCCATGGCCTGGTGACTGGGTGTTGGAATTTCAAATGAATCTACAGTCGCCGTATTTTCAAGGGAAACGTTCACAACAAGATCCTCACGCAGATACCATTTATTCTTCAAACCGAGTGTGGCTCTATTGCGCTGTTCTCCAGTTATCCCACCGATTTCATATTTACCTTCGATATCGGTGTTCTCGCCCACACTGGACCTGAAGCCCAGCACGCTCTGACGATTCACCCCAGTACCCTGGATAAAGCGGTATTTCCAATAGACCTCAAGTTGCTCGGTAATTGGATACACCAGTCCAATACTGGTATTGGTAGGTTTGGTCCTGTTAGTTAGGCTCAGATTCTGCTCATGCTCAAATACGGCCTTGATATGCTGTAGTAGCAAAACGTCATACTGAGCTTTAATGAGATTGGAATGATCTTCACTTAACAGACTATCTGAAGCATCAAATTTTTCTCTAAGGGCATTCTCATATCCTAGCTTAAGCATCGAATTTTCTTTTATGCGCCGTTCCACATGCATATTAAATACACGGCTATCAAGCGTATTGGTCGTCCCCATGGTTCCGGTCTGATCATAATATTCAGAGGTGATTTTGCCATATTTCTTGGAATCATATTTTGCATTCAAACCATATTTGAGTGACCCACGTTCTGTTCCGGCACCCACCTGCGAGGCATTGGTAAAATCATCACCAACTGCGCGGACATATCCCTTGAGGTTTAATCCCGGATACACATTATTAGCCTGAACTTCGGTCTTGATTGCACTTCCAACAGTGACACTATCAACAAATTCATCTGGTTTGCGAGATTGTCCAAATTCAGCAGAAACTGTGATCTTGTCATTTATTGGTACGATAGCGTCCACACCATATAGCATATAGCTGGCTGTGGCACGCTCTTCAGCGAGGAATGTCGTACCAACCATAATCTTTTCATCGGGTCCCAACTTGCTTTTGTGGCGGAATCCACCAATCCATGATCTGGAACTTGCACCCTGGAATTCATATGAAACCACGATGAATATTGGATTCCCTGCGCCATCAAGCGATGCAACGGGTTGTTTGAACATCAAGGTTCCATCCACATAATTGATCTCATAATCAAAGAAGCGGGTCAAGTTTTTCGTTTCTAAAACCGTCTCAGGATGATAGCGGTCTTTTGTGACGATACGGATTTTTTCAGAAAAACGCGTGATACTACCATTATTGAGGTAGTAGAATCCACTGATTCCCTCCCCTCGAATCTCTTCCTGTTCCATGGAGCGATCAGTAGCAGTTGCAAACACTTGGACTTGATGATTCTTATATAGATAGGAACCGAGCAGACCGTTAAAAGTACGATTATAGGCAGTAAATTCGGTCTCTGTCATATTGGTATTAAAATCACCAAGCAAGAGGAATGATTCATTCTGTTCAAGTTTGGCAAATAATTTTGACCGACTTTGAGCATCAAAGGTAATGGTACTGGCATCACCAAAAAGTGGATATTGTTCCTGAGGATCGACATCGACAAAGAGCTGATCCAGGTAGCCTCTATCAGTATCGAGAGAAGCAGTCAAGCGTAGTCCAGGTTTTATACTTCCTTTGGCGTAGAATGCGGTACGGCCACCCAGGAGAATATTATCTCCAAGCTGGGTATTATTTCTATCGATAATACCAAAATGAGGGAGGTCGTTTGGATCCTGATCCAGGCCTAAGGTTGATAGAGTTCCACTGGCTACACCAACCAGGAGCAAAGGTTCTTCCGGAATAGTATAGCTTACATTGAACTGTTGACCATACCCCCCCGCCTGGATATCCAGAGTAGAACGCTCAGTGGGTTCAGTTCCTGACTGAATACTCAGCGAAACGAAACCTTCTACAGCTTTAGCTTGATGCCCCGAGCTATTTTCATCATAATCTTTATCTATCAAGGTTCCCGAGGACAATTTCACGGTCACAACCCTCACATCATGAAGCTGATAACCCCACTCATCGGATAACTCAAATTTATACTTACCAATGTTTCTACCATCAGCAGGCTGAATGATATCCCCTGAAACATTTTTTATTTGTCTCACGGTGCCCAGGACATGAATATTTTTTTGGGCGGTGAATGTTCGGTCTGCAGCACCAATGGCTTCCGCCCGAAGGGTGACTGGTCCAGAAGGGACACTGACACTTATGAAATCAAATAATCCATCAATTCTTAAAATGTCGTTGGCTACTTCAACATTATTCACAAATAATTTAACAGGAGCACCGGCTTTACCAGCAACAGTTACTGAAATATTATTCAGCTTACTAACAGCATTGTCTTTGGGCTCAAGTATAAGAACCTGAGCAAATAGTGTCGTCGATAAGAGTAGACCCGCCAGTATTAAAAACAGTCTATTCATCGCCAGATTCCGATTCTAATAAATTTACGCTCAATACTTTCTCAATATTGCTGGACAATGCTTGTCCTTCTTTAAATAATTGAACACTCATAACGAGTTCGCGGACGCCCACAACACCTTCTGGAGCGCTTATCTGTACTGGTGAGACCACTTCTAGGCCACCAGCTTCTAATGGTTGTCCCCATGTCTTAACGGTACCGGCAACATCAACATACTCTAAATCATCAGGAAGGGCTAGAGTAATAGCAATTGAATCAGCAGTGGCATAGGCCGGGTAGCTCATATTCAGCAATATCGTGGATGATTGGTTAGCTGGAATACTCAGAGCTGAATCAGGTGACATACTTTCAAAAGCATCTACTGGGATAACAATTTTTTGTTTCAATGATTCTTTAATAATATCAAGTTCAAGAAGGGCAGCTTCACCCACTTCTGCATTCACCAATACTTCAACACGACGGTTCGTTGCACGACCCCTGTAAGTTTCATTATCGCCAACAGGATAGTGAGGACCTAATCCATGAGTATGAATGTTCTCAGGATTCAAGTTGTAATTTTCAAGAAGGAAATCTTTTACACTGGTGGCTCTCCACTCAGATAGAGACATATTGAATTCAAGACTTCCACGATCATCGGTAAAACCCTCAATGACGATCTCGATATCTGGTTGCCATGAAAGGAAGTCACCCAGTTTACGCAGACTTGGTTCGGCAGAAGGTTTGAGATCTGCTGAGCCAACATCAAACTGAGTTCCCTCAAGAATCATGTTAAAGGAAAGGGTTTCAACGAGGGTTGAAATGCGAGTCTCAAGGGTATCAGTTACAATCACATTTCCATCTTCGTCTCTAAGTTCAAGATGAGCTAAAACCACACCAGTATTCTGTACTAATTCATAATCATCTGGTTTCATGGCAACATCAAACTCAGCATGTTTCTCAGCATTCCAATCGCCAAGACTCCAGGTATCTTTGTTGTCAACTGCGCTGATTGGCTCAAGATTAACTTCATCCAGGGTTGCTGTTCCATGCTTATAAATAAAGCCAGGAGGTAGTTGCTGGTGGAAACGTACACTATTGACAGCGACTTCACCGGTGTATTTGATATCGTACATGAACTCAAGCTGGTTAAACTCAGAATCTTCTTCAGCAGCATTGTAGAAAACCATCTCAACGCGACGGTTCAAAGCGCGACCTTCAGAAGTACTTCCGTCGGCAATCGTCTCAGCAGCGCCCATACCAACGGCAGTAATGCGAGATTCGCTGATACCCATGGTCTGTACGAGATAATTTCTGATAGCCTGTGCTCTGGCGTCTGAAAGCGCTTGATTGTCTGCAAAGGCACTTCCAGATGCAAGTGGGAGGTGGTCCGTGTGACCCTTGATATCAAGGTTGATCTGGGTCTGCCATTTCATCAAATCGCCAATATTTCTGAGTTCATTAAAAATTTCACTCTGCAGTGTGGCTGAGCCAGAAACAAATCCGATTCTGACCAGGAGGCTCCAGGGTTTGTATACGAGGAGTCTAAATTCTTCAGTGAGCATCTCTGTTTTCATTTCCAGAGTTGACTCTTTACTAAGCACGCTGAAAAGTTCAAGTTTTTCTAATGGAATGTTGATATTAACACTATCACCTGAATAAAGCGTCGCATGCCACATGTTTGCAGCCATTCCGAGAGAATCAAGCGTTGAGTCAGTTACGAAGAGTCTACCATATGAAGGCAGGCTGCTCTCGTCAACATGTAAGGTCAAATCGCCCAGGGTTGTTTTCTTAAAGATGAATCTACCCAGACTATCAGTCATGATGGCTTTTGAGTCATTCAATACCATGACAATATCTGATTGTACTTCTTCATCTGGATCAAAAATGCCATTACGATTCATATCGTAGAATGCGGTTCCAGTAAGTTTACCAGGTGTGGAGGCTTGGCGCAGGGCAAAATTTGATTTAGCAATACTTGCGGCGGCTACACGAACCATCTTACTCTGAGTATCACCCAGATAATCTGGAGAATCGAGAACAATCTCACTCAGGGCAGGAAGTGTACGTTCGTTGACGCGGATGACATGCATTCCGGCTTGAACATCAGGCACACTATATTTACCATATTCATCGGTGATGATTCTGGCGCCATTTTCCATGATGAGTTCTACGTCTTTAACTGTTTCTTCATTCTCATCATGTATTCCGTTGGCATTGGTATCATAATAAACCTTTCCGATAATCAGACCACGGTCACTAAAGAGCCCTGGTTTGACAACAACATCGGCGGTAGCCAGATTGGAAATAACAGGGAAACCTAGCAGGGTGTGAGCCCTGGCCATGACTTCGTTTGTATTCGTTCCTTCGCGGCTATTCATACCAGCAATAATACGGTATTTCATTGTGGATGTTTCACCTGGTTGTAAGGTATCACCGATTGTCCAGGACATTGCAATACGTTTACCTACTACTTCCTGAAGGGTTGGATCACCAATTTTGGAATCATCGAGGTGACTGGTATTCTTGCGGAATTTAAATCCATATGGCAGCACATCTTCCACAACAAAATCATGGATAATGTCATCTGCACTGGTGTTGGTCATTTTAATTGTATAAGTAATAACATCGCCGATTTCGATAACACGACGATTACTCTGTTTGGTCACTTTCAGGAAGGGGAAGATGATTTTCGTCTTCGCCTTTGAATTAGTATTCCTGTCACTCCAGGTACTATCAATGGTACTGGCAACCAGTGCCTTATTCTCAATCCATCCGAGACCGGCATCAATTGTGATTCTGGCATCGAAATCGATATGGAGTGAGTCCCCAATCTGAATATCGCTTCTACTGAAGCTCATCTCATTGCTTATTGGATCCAGACCACCATAAATTGTATTCTCATCAGTAACAATTGTGCTTTCGATTAATTCGAGTCCTTCTGGCAGATAGTCAGTTACAAATACTGAATCATTAAAAGTGACATCCTGTGTACCAAAGTCCAGTCTGTAATGGAGTGTATCACTAACAGCTGCTTCAATCTTGTCCACCGTTTTAACCATATAGAAGGGTGAACTTCTCAAAGTAATGTTGGCATTTACAACATATAGACCGGGGGTGGTTAGATTGACATCAAGACCACCATCGCTATACGAACTAATTCCATTATAAACAACTTCCAGAGTATAGTTACCTGGGAAGAGGTTGGTAAAAAAGAACTTACCTGTGGAATCAGTATATGTCGAATCCGCCATATGATGATCAGAAGGTTTCCCCAGTGTAGCGGTGCTGTCTGTAACTTCACCGTTCACTATGACAAGGATGCTGTCTTCAGGTATAACCTCACCCGTAAGCTCGTCATAGATCCATCCAGAAACAGAGTTGAGGTTGGTAACAAGCGTACCTTCGCTTGGTGTGACAAGCTCAATTTCCTGTATGGTCTCGTAAGGAATACCATCAGCTCCAATCAGTGTATAAATGATCTGATATAGATCATCCTGATAAATCGGAATGAGGTAACTACCATCTGCGTTGGTGCTATCATGACCAGCATAGGCACCTGTATCAACGCATCGTAATTCGACTCTTACATCTTCTTGTGGAATACCTTCATAATTGTAGATAACTCCATCAAAAGCACCAATAATGAATGTGACTTGAGTTGTATCATCAGCCCATTCGGTTGGTGCAAAAATGGCTCTCGCGTAAGGTGTAGCTGTTACAGATTCGAAGGTCACTGTATCAGCAACCAGGGTACTGTAAGCGACACCATCAACAGTTGACGTGATCTTTAATGAATCAGGAATAGTACCCAAGTCAGTATAGAAATTCACATTTACACCATCCGGGACAGGATTGCCAAGGAAGGAATAAACGTGTGCAGCCAAAGTTGATGTAGAAGAACCATTACCTAGAATGGTTCTAGGTTCTGCATCTACAACAATACTGAGTGGAAGAATGTTGGTAGTGATTGCTTCAGCAGGAATAGCGTCTGATTCATTTGAAACCAACCAGGCACGGTTTCCAACTTGTTCACCATTAGCCAACGTTTCAACTACAGTTGTTGTAATTTGGAAGCTTTCAGCTTGCTCAACATTGAGCGGTCCTATATACCATGAAAGTAAATGTGAGCCTGCATCATAGATGTAGTCTCCAGTTGCTCTCAGGAAAGTGACTCGAGAATCGAGTGTGTCCAGAATGCTGACACCACTGGCATGATCGGTTCCCCAGTTGGCTACATCCAGTTGATATTGGATGGTATCGCCAGGAAAGACTTCTATATCTGCAGTTTTTGTAAATACAAATACAGGAGCAGCCTGTACAATGGCTAACCAGGTTGCTGTAGCTTGTAAAACCCCATCTGAATAGATGTAGGCAGTATTTGGTAATTCCAAGCCATTGGGTAGCGGGTAGATCACCCTCACATCAATGGCAAACTCGTTCGCAGGTTCGCTTCTTATAGAGACATGACTGGTTTCACGAGAGGAGGCAGCACTGACTTTTCCTGCAGTGCCTTCCTGTGAAACCGGTTCAAGATCACCGATATACCATGTCACGGAGTGACTGGTAGAATCATAAACACCACCATTAGTAGCGTTCAGGAATTCAATTTCCTCTGGGAGTGAGTCAACTACAACCACATTAATTGCAGTTGTATCGCCCCTGTTCTCAAAGGAAAGGTCATATGTGATAAATTCACCTGCTTCGATTAAAGAGGTATCACCTACGAGATTAATGTCCATAATTGGTGAACGGACAATGACCGTATGTACATCAACACTCCGTGCACTTTGATCACAAGTCAGGAGACCAGAAATCGGAAGGGTAGCGGATCCGATGAAATCGTCACGAAGCTTAGCTGTGATGTCGATGACATCAATATCACCAGGAGTCAAATCTTCTAGATTCCAGGTAACAATTCCAGTTTCAGGATCGTAAGTATGTTCACGGGTTGCACTAAGGTATTCCAGATCAGTTCCCAGTGTATCACTAAGAATAACACCAGTAGCTGTTTCGGTTCCCATATTGCCATAATCAAGCCTGAGTTGAATCGTGTCTCCTGCCACAACCGTGCTCGTTCCGCTGATATTCAGGAATAAACCTGGAGCAGAAAGAATTTCAGTAATGGAAGTTGAGTGGGAAATACTTCCTTCAACACAAGACAGATGTGCAGTGTTTTCAAGCGTGGTACCATCGACAACTGGATAATCAACGTATGTGACTAATTTCAGAGAATCGGTGGCACTTGAGGCAATCACATTCACATTCCAGAGAATGCTATGAGTTGCTTCATCATAAGTAAAATCACCAGAGGTTGAACCAAATGAAACATGGGCAGGAAGGGTATCGCTCAGGACCACATCGTGGGCCATTGAGTTTCCAGTATTACTCATTATAAATGTGTAAACCAGTGAATCCCCTGCCTGGACAGTAGCAGATGATCGTTTCTCTAACACCAATTCTGGGAAGGCTGCCAGTGATACAATATGGTCACCCCAGCTTGTTCCAGCATTGACTGTAGAGATCCAAGCTCTGTTTGTGATTTCAGGTCGGGCTTCTAGAAGTGAACCGACCGTTGTTACTATATTCAGGGTAATATCATTCCCGGCATTCAAAGTTCCCAGTGTCCAGACTACTGCACCATTTTCGAAAACGCCACCATTTGATGCAGATACAAATTCCAGGGGTTCTGGAAGCGTATCAGCCACAGAGATAGCGTACACAGGATCCGCTGAAGAGTTATCGATAGAAATCGTAAACTCAACGGTATCTCCAAAGGCATATTCCCCATCAGCAGCCCATTTACTAATGGTCTGGATCCAGGGATTGGCATAGGAGCTGACGGAAGCTTTTTTTGAAACTCCCTGTGCATTCTCAACATTTGCAGTATTGGTAAGATCTGAATTGGCTGGCATATCAGCATCCACTAAAACAGCAAGGGAGACGTTAACTGAATCTCCCGGCATCATTTCACCAATATTCCAGGAAACGGTACCATCCACAATTGCGCCCGAATGGGAAGCACTTATAAATGAAACATGTTCTGGGAGTTCATCATTGATGATGGTTTGAGTTGATGGGATATTGCCAGTATTGTATACATTAATAGTATAGTATAGAGAGTCTCCAATTAATGAGACATCTTCAGCTACCATTTTTGTAATCAATAGGTCTGAATGTGCACCAATATTTACCTCAGCTGATTCACTAGCTAGAAGAAAACCATCAGGAACGGCCAACCAGGCTGTATTCGATACGACCTCATCGGCCAACAGGTTCTCATCTATCAGAACTTCAAGCTCAAATACCAGTGTCTGGCCACCAGCAATGCTGGCGACATTCCATACTGCCACTTGATTTGATACACTGGCCTCGGGAGCACTTGAAACAATATCAAGGCCTAAGCTCAGTGTGTCTGTGATGGTAAACGGTGCGGGGGGAATATTTCCCGTATTTTCTACAGTGATTGTATAGATCAAACTCTCGCCTGGTGCAATAACAGTTGCACTAGCGGTTTTGGAGATTGCCAGTTGATACCCTTCAGATACGATCGTAACGATCTCATTTGAAGAACCCACAAATGTTACTCCATTACCATCCTGATGGGATGATTGAGCAACATTTATGATCTCGGTACCAACTGGAACCTGACCAAAAACCACGGCTCCCATGAGGGAGACTAAGGCGAGAAATCGTCTCATCTACCGCTCACGGGATTCGTATGGAGGGTTTTGAACCTAATAATCACGACTGACCTTCAATAACCTTAGTCTATGGTTACCTTGAAGGTGAGTGTGTGCATGTCTTCATCGTCTGACGGAGTGACAGCAGGAATCGTGTCAAAGTCATAGAGTACAGAACTCGCTGCCTCGAAAGCATTGTCTACAGTTTCATCACCATCAACGACATCATCGTCATCATCAGCAACTGTATCCACAGTCATACTTTCATCAACATATGTTGTGTTGGTTGGGATAGCATCTGTCACAACAACAGCTGTCGCTACACCTGTACCACTATTAGCAACAACAATGGTATAAGTCAGTTCAGTACCTGGAGGCTGGTTGCCTGTAGGTGAAACACTCTTAACCAGGGTAAGGATAGGAGCAGTACATGTTGTCGTATTGGAATCGGATCCAGTAACGGTTCCGGTTGCTCCCTGTGAGATGGCAGCCAGGACACTTGTATCTTCGGCAGCATCAATTGTTCCAGCTGGGATAGTACCAATTGCGATATAGTATACGACCTGACCAGTAGTCAAATCACCAGTCTCAGTAAGAGCACCGGCAGATTTTTCTCCAGCAGAAAGAGCACCATCTTCGTTAGTATCTGCATAGAAGACCCATGTCACATAATCAGTAGTATCACCAAATGTGAAATTATCAGTACCATTACCATCATTGGTTATGGTAAAGTCAACAATCAGTGTATCACTTGGATCACCGGTGAAGTCATAACTGCCAGCACCGTTATCCAGAGATACGCCAAAAGTCTGAGCAGCCTCAACTCCGTCTTCGGGAAAGGTCACTGGGTCTTCTTTTGGCACAGTTGGATCATATTCATCGCCATCGCCATTCTCATAGGTGAGCTTTGGGCTACCAGCAGGAAAATCAATACTTTCTCCCGCACCTAATGGATCATTTACAACTGCTGTGAACTCGATACAGACTGCACTTGTGGATCCTGAGGTAGTAAGATCATTCAATTCTAGAGTTAGTATCCTATCTGCTGTGTTATAGTGATAGGGCAGATCTCCAGAGGTTGGCGGTAATGCAGTAGGGACAAGCGTAATAGCGCTGCCACCATTGATCTTAACTGAAGTAACATCAAGAGTTGTATTGGATGGCATGGTTGTCGTGAATACTGGATTGTAACCAAGCTCAGTACCGCCATTGGTAAAACATGATTGGTACGTAATAGGCTCGCCTGGTTCAGGTGTATTATCACCAATGATAGTTGTCTCACCTGTTACAGCTGCAGCTTGAACAGTAGATACAAGCTCAACAACACTGGTGACACCCCCATCAAAGGCGGAAGTTGCAGACAAAGTAACCGTGTGGACATTACCAGGATCAGCACCGTCAACAGTTGCGTCAATAACCTGAATCAAAAGGGCCAAGCCACTTTCAAAAGCGACAAGACCAGAAGACGTAGCTACTGTATCACCAAGAGTGATTGTTCCACTGGCATCAACATCGTGATACACATTGAAATCAAAGGTACCACCTGTTGCTGAACCGGTAGCACCGATTGCGAATGTATCTTCGTAGTTACCAGTATTTGACAATGTGACAGCATACGTGGTTGTGTCCATTGCTGAGATGGGGTTGGCCAGGTTTGAACCCAGACTGACACCAGCTACTTGACTTACAGTAGTGGTGACAACTAGTGACTCGACCTCATCCATGTCATTGCCATTGGCATCTTGGTAGTTACCAAAGGCCTGGTTTGTAATATCAGTGAACGCTTGTGTCGCGGCACTGGTTGTTGCAACTAATCCCATCAGGACAAGAGCAACGATTAAGAAGCGTGTAGGTTTCATTTTAAACCCTCCTTTTGTTAGCTTCTGTTGATTGATATTTTTCGATTCCAGATTGGAATCATTATTCTTAAAATTTTTAATACTCATTTGTTCACCACCACGAGGAATTCCATAGTTGTGGCATCACCAGGGTTAAGCTTTTTTGAAATATGCCATTTGACGTGTGTAATCATATCTGGCGTTGCTTCCCGCTTTACCAGAATACCTTTTGAATTCCTCACGGTGTAGTATGGGGGCCAGGCCATGTAGGTACTGCCCTGGTTCATTGAGAAGGAAATTTCTGTATCTGCACCACTAGCACTCTCAGCGACATATGTCACACCAGCAGGAACCGGATCAACAATCTCAGGATTCGTCATCAAACCATCGCCGATGTTTGAGGCGATAATCACATAACGAACGGTGTCTCCCGGGATGTAGGAAACCAGTGAAGCATCTTTCTTTTCAGCTTCAGACAGATTGACTTTTTGATCCTCAATGCGGATATCCAGCTTTGGAGTTCCTTGACCTAAAGCAACAGAAAGAATCACAATAGCAGATAATGCGTATTTTGATATATTGCCTAACACATCTTTCATTTTTCTCTCCTTCAATTCGAATTTCCTACCAACTGAATTGCTCATTTTGCCATCTCTTACTGACTCTGACAAAGGAGAATTTTCGACCAGTTCTAAAGTGAGATTTCTCACATCGGTACTGGTCATATTCATCTGAATGGTTTCATTTCGAACTGATTTTTTGCTAATTTTCCAAGTTCCGGTCAAGCTGCTTTTAGCTGCATTCATTCCGGCATTTCTTGCCTTGGATGTTTTGTAGCCATTGATATTTTTTGAGATCGATTTTCTCTCTCTCAATGTTCGGCTACTGTTTGTTTTGTTTATCGTCTTCATAATCTCTTCCTTATATAAGTCAAAGGATATGCCACAACATTTTACACCTTATTAATGTATGTTTATTATGCTCTTAGGGCATTCTTATGGATATGGTTTATGTCACTAGGAATTTTTGTGTCAGAATTTATTGACAGGAAGTGTCATCATTCGCATATTTTTGTTACAACGCCCGAAATGAGCCTCATTTTCCCGGATCATGTTTTCATGGATTTCAGACGTAAACAGAGTGGTAATTTGTAAATATATTTGGTCTTGGGAGCGTATTCTTTTTTGTCAATGCAGACGATACTGCGGGACTCTGTCCCCGTTAAGAAATCTAAAATATCATGCTTCTAATGAGGATAATTTTGCCTTCCTCTTTTAAGCTCAATCTCTCAGATATGACATTTTTCCATGACTGATATTACAGTGCATCCAGTAAGAATATTTTAACATTGACTCTAGATTTGTCATACAAATTCGGAGTTAATTTCTTGCTTAATTTATGCCTCTTTATTGTATGCCATAATTAATATTTGCATGTAGCACTTTTACTGCTTCCAGAAAACAGCCAATTCCACTGCTCATTATTGTGAGTTTTTTTATCATTATTCTTTGGGTTCTCCATACTGACCATACTACCGAAAGGTTTAATTCTTATCGCTGGTTTCCTTCAGTGAATTCGTGAATGCACATTTTTTCTTGAAACCATTCTACAGCAATAGTTTCTCCATGTTAGTCAAAATTTCTAGTCTCTTGTCCCCCCCTCTGGGTCAAATGATGAATGCCTTTAGCATTTTGTTAACTGTAATGTCATTGTGGTTTTGGGTTTCGAAATATTGTTATAATATTCTTTATATTTTGGATAATATTCTCCAATTAGATGACCTAATCATCTAATTCTTTATGTCTGCGTTTAGCATTACGTGCCTTAGTGATATTATCGTTTGTATTTCTATAATACAAATTGGTCGCCTCTTTTTCATGCTGAGTTGCAGCTCCTGAATTGGGAACTCACTGTGGCGCAACAAATTGTTTTGCTTAATCAACTTTCTACTATTTCTAATAGTCTCTTTTCTCACCCTCTCCCTGCATATGATTCTTACACTTAGGGAAGATATTTACGATTAATCCATCTCATAAATTCTCATTGATTCTTGGTTTCATTGTCAACTCAGGCATCCCAATCGTATACCTTCTTCTCATGTCATAACCTATTGGATCCATATAGTAATTATTGGTCTTGAGCTAATTCGTACTATAACATATTGATATAATAATATATCTATACGTATATTTCCGTCTATTGTGGAGCCATCACCGTAAATTTCTATATCCATAATAAACAATATGTAACCCTTGCATATATATCATTGGCACACCAATTGAGTAATACATCCACATAACGTTAATTTATGGCGTTGTTGATAGCTTTGATCTTTGAGCGTAGAATTGAACAGAAATAGCCGGAATTGAGATTAAACTCTGCAATTTCAATTCATTTTTCAGGTTTTCTACGACTGCTTTTTTCTAAAGTTCACTACACGTAGTCAGATTTTATCGCATCGGATAATCTCCACTGACTAGCCCCCTTTTAAATACCTATTTAAAAGGGGGTTTTTATTTTCTATGACTAAGATTATTCTTCAACTCGCATACCCCCATTCTATATTGGAGAAGTATTAATTATCGTTAATTACAGAGGAATTCACCAATGTCTGCATCTTCAATATTACATACCTATTCTGATAAATTATTTTCCAATGACAGCCTAAATTTCTATCTGGATCTACATAATGCGACGCTCTTAGATTCTGATATTAATCTTCTTGAACCAGCACTGAAAAATGCTCTTATGGAGATGCAAGACCTTGAGAATGGGGCTATTGCAAACCCTGACGAGAACCGACAGGTCGGTCATTATTGGTTACGAAACCCCTCCCTGGCACCATCTAATGAGATAAACCAACAAATTAAAGATACGCTTAGTGGCATAAAATCTTTCGCATCTGATGTGATCGACGGACGGATACTCAATTCTAAAAATAAGACTTTCTCCAATATCTTATTAATAGGTATTGGTGGATCTGCCCTGGGACCTCAATTCATTGCTGAAGCTCTTGATCCCCAAACCGGTCTAAAAATTCACTTTCTTGATAACACCGATCCTGATGGAATTGATCGTGTACTCACGAACATATCTGGTATGCTGTCAGAAACTCTCGTGATTGTCATTTCAAAATCAGGTGGCACAGCTGAAACCCGGAATGGTATGTTGGAAACCCAACAAATGTTTGATAATCAAGGACTCAATTTTTCAAAACAAGCTATTGCTGTAACCGGTGAGGGTAGTCAATTATACAATCTAGCCACCCAGAATAACTGGTTATCCATTTTTCCAATGTGGGACTGGGTCGGTGGTAGAACCTCGGTAATGTCTGCTGTGGGCCTCCTCCCTGCCGCTCTCCTGGGCATTGACATTGACGCTTTACTAGGAGGAGCCTCCACCATGGATGAGATCACTCGTTCCAAAGACATCTCCCAGAATCCCGCAGCTCTGCTGGCTCAAGCATGGTTTATTCTGGGTGAGGGAGCAGGATCCAAGGATATGGTTATTCTTCCATATAAGGATAGACTCCTCCTCTTCAGCAGATATTTACAACAACTGATTATGGAGTCCCTGGGGAAGCGCCTTGACACACAGGGCAATATTGTACATCAGGGGATAGCAGTGTATGGGAACAAGGGATCAACCGATCAGCATGCCTATGTCCAGCAATTGCGCGATGGATTGAACAACTTCTTTATCACCTTTATAGAGGTCCTTTCTGACCGACAGGGTTCCTCTATCCTTGTGGATGATCAAAATAGTAGTGGTGATTATCTATTCGGGTTTTTCAAAGGGACACAGACTGCCCTCAGCGAAAGCGACCGCAAATCTATCACCATTACCATCCCGGATGTCTCTCCCCGTAGTATTGGAGCCCTCATTGCCCTCTACGAACGTGCAGTTGGTCTCTATGCCACGCTTATCAATATTAATGCTTACCATCAACCTGGTGTCGAAGCAGGCAAGAAAGCGGCAGGTAGGGTTCTTGAAATCAAAAATAACATCCTTGACTTGCTTCAAGACAGCACGGAGTATCTAAGTATAGAACAAATCGCTAAAAAGCTTGGGCTTCCAGATCAAGAAGTACTCATTTACCATATCCTACGTCATCATGCTGCCAATCATGCCTTGAACATTCAAGGATCAATGACAGAACCGGCCACAGTCAAAGTGAGCATATAGTTGTCCATGTCCGGCTGGCTCACTATTTCATCAAAACAGAATTTGGAAATTACATCCCGCCTCAATTTTACTCTGCAAGGGTTAAAGAAGCGTCATCGTAAAAAAGCCCATGAGATTGAGCCTGGAGATTACTTTTTCTATTATATAACCGGAGAACAGAAATTGGCAGCGGTTGTCAGGGTCGCCTCCTTTGTCACAGAAGCTTCAGATAAAATATGGGTAAATCTGGGCAAGGACCCTGAAGAGTGTTACCCCTGGAGATTCGAAATATCCCCTCACATCATTTTGAATGAAGAGAAATGGATGAGTATGTCGGATTTCTCCGATAAACTACTTCACTTTAGAAAATGGCCTGCCAAGAATTGGAGATTAGGTCTCCAGGGTCAAATCCATGCTCTACGTGATGAAGATACCCAACTTTTACTTCAGGCATTTTCGAATATATAAATATCTATTGGACCGCTAAACTTGACTGAGTTCGGTTCAATATTTGCAACTAGTCCTCAACATATTTTATACATAAATTCTACTCATTTTTGATGGGTGGGCTTTCATTTGATATATGACAAGCGTCTGACTAGATTAGTTCTAAATAATAAAAGGACCTATCATGACTTTCAACTTAGAATCAAAAAAACATACATTAAGATTACTGCATCACAACGTTGCTATCGTTTCCTCAGGGAAGGGCGAAGATGCCGTGGGAGCAACCGTTACCTGGTTTACTCAGAGTAGTTTTGAGCCACCCCTGGTGACCATGGCTATCAAAGCAGATAGCCGCTTATATGAAGCGGTAAATACAAATGGAAATCTTATTATTAGTCTTGTTCGCAAAGATGATAAAGACCTGGCAAGCGCTTTTTTTAAACCAGGGTCCTGGGAAGGTGAAGCCTTTGGTGGTTTCCCTGCCAGAGCACATGAGCTGGGTGGTGCCATACTTGAATCCAGCCCTGCCTGGTTGGCTTGTGAAGTTAAAAACATCGTTGAAGAGGGTGATCATCATGTGGTGATCTCTCAGGTCATCGATTCAGGTATTCAAAAGGAAGAAGAAAAAGCCATGTGTCTCTCTGAGACAGGCTGGCATTACGGAGGATAATTTTCATGCTAACAGGTTGGGAAAAAGCGGTTTTTATACTTGTCTTACTGGGTTCACTGGGAGCAACTCGCACCACTTTCAGTAACATGTTCAAGATTATTGGTAGAGGAGGGAAGCCCATCGACTGGAAATTGGTCTTTAAGCGTATCCCCTCCGCCATCCTTGCTTTCGTGGGAACACCCTTATACAAGACCCGACCTCTGGCAACCATTGTGCACACGGGTGTCTCATGGGGATTTATCCTCTATATGTTGGTCAATTTCATTGACATCATCTATGGCCTATTCAGCGGGTTTCATTTCCTACCCGACTCCATAGCAGGCAATATCTACCGCCTCTTTGTTGATATTTTCAGCGTCATTGTATTATTGGGCGTCACTTATTTCCTCTTCAGACGCTTTGTCCAAAATGACCCTGCTTTACATATCAATGAAACAGTCATGCTCAACAAGAAAGCCCGCAAGGGTGTGTATAGTGACTCGGCTCTCGTGGCATTCTTCATTTTCTTCCATGTGGGATTCAGGCTCGTCGGTGCTTCCTTTGAACTGGCTCAAGCTGAAAGTGACCTTTTCCAACCTGCCGCCTCTGCCATTGCATCACTTTGGAGCGGGTTTGATCATGGAACGCTAGTTTTCAATGAGCATGTTGCCTGGTGGTTGGCCATTGGTTTAATCCTGGCCTTCATCCCCTATTTCCCCACAACCAAGCATGCCCACCTCTTCATGGGACCGCTTAATCATATGATTACTAAGAATGAGCACACAGCTGCTTCATTTGAAAGCATTGATTTCGAAGATGAATCACTGGAACAATACGGTGCTGCACTTCTTGAGCATTTACCCCAGAAAAATATTCTCGATGCATACGCCTGTATCATGTGTAACCGCTGTCAGGATGCCTGCCCGGCCTATATCACAGGCAAACCACTGTCACCATCTGCCATAGAGGTAAATAAACGTTACTATATAAGAGATCATGTCGCTGATCTCGCTAAAGGTGAAGACTCTACTGATCGTCTGACGGATTGGATGTTGTCTGAAGATGCCATCTGGGCCTGTACCAGTTGTGGCTACTGTGTCGAAGTCTGTCCAGTCGCCAATGAGCCCATGGTTGACATATTACGAGCCCGTCAGGATCTGGTCATGATGGAGAGCAAATTCCCCAAAGAAGCTGTGGCTACCTTTAAAAATCTGGAGGTCAATGGCAATCCCTGGGGGCAATCTGCCCAGGATCGTGAGAAATGGATCGGAGACCTCAAGGTTCCGAAGATGCGTGAGAAGGGTAAAGCTGAATACCTCTATTGGGTTGGTTGTGCCGGTGCCTATGATGCCCGGGGACAGAAAGTCTCTCAAGCCATGGTTAAACTCATGAACCAGGCTGGGGTTGACTATGCTGTTTTGGGAACGGAAGAGACCTGCACTGGTGATTCAGCCCGCCGTTTGGGGAATGAGTATCTGTTCCAGATGATGGCTCAACAAAACATAGATACATTTGATAACTATGGCGTGACTAAAATCATCACCCAGTGCCCCCATTGCCTCAATGCGCTTAAAAATGACTACAAAGCCCTGGGTAAAAATTACGAAGTCATTCATCATGCTGAATTTCTAGCCAAGCTTGTCCATGAGGGCAAACTGAGTCCCTCGAAAGCCAACAATTCCAAAATCGCCTATCATGACTCATGTTACCTGGGTCGCCATAATGATATTTATGAAGCTCCTCGAGATGTGATAAAAGCTATTCCCGGTGTAAAACTGGAAGAGTTTCCCCGATCCAGAAATGAAGGTCTGTGTTGCGGTGCTGGTGGTGGTCGGATGTGGCTGGAAGAAACTCTTGGTGAAAAAACCATCAACGTGGAACGCATGGAAGATGTAAAAGCCATCAATCCCGATGAGGTTGCCACAGCATGTCCCTTCTGCGCAACCATGATAAACGACGGTATTATGGCTGAGGAACTTGATTCAAAAACTTCAAGTAAGGATATTGCTCAATATCTCCTCGAATCCATTACAGAATAGTTCTAAAGTAATTTCGTTTGAAAAAGGTGCTCTGATCTCGGTCAGGGCACCTTTTTCGTTTTAGTCCCAAAAAGCGTTTTTATTCATTCCTCAATGGATTAGACTCATTCATGACATCTCATCTCAACAGCCCCCGTTGGAACGACTGGACCTGGCAGCATGCCAGAAGCTGCAAAGACTTGGCAACTCTAAATGACTGGCTAAATACTGCTGGTGGTAAACTTCAGATTTCGAGGGATCAATTCAATGAGATTACCTCAAATTATCGAATGGGAATCACCCCCTATTATTTTGATCTCATAAATCGCTTTGATGAAACAGACCCCATATATCGACAGATTGTTCCATCCTCAGAAGAGCTCAACATCCTACCCGAGGAACTTATTGATCCCATTGGGGATGAAAACCCCGCTCGCGGATCGCGGCCGTTGAAAGCACTGATCCATCGCTATACCAATCGGGTGCTGCTTATACCAACGGCCCAATGCGCCGTGTATTGCAGGTTCTGTTTTAGAAAACGACTGGTTGGAGACACGGCGCACAACGCCAGCGAGGAAGATCTTCGTGTTGCCTATGCTTACATCCGATCCCACCCGGAAATTGAGGAAGTCATCCTCACGGGCGGCGATCCGCTCACTCTGGGAGACCAGGCACTCCTGGCTATTTTGAAAGAGCTGGAAAACATCCCCCATCTCAGGGTGATCCGGATTCACACACGTCTTCCTGTGGTTAATCCCTTTAGGCTCACCCTAGGGTTGGGCAAAATTATAAGCACATTGCAGAAACCAGTTTGGGTCTCAGCCCATTTTAATCATGCCATGGAAATCACTTCCACAACTCGCGAACACATCTCTCGATGGGTTTCCATGGGAATACCATTCCTGAACCAAAGTGTACTTCTTGCAGGCGTCAATGATTCTGCTGAAGCCCTGAAGGATCTTTTTTTTCCCTGATTGAGATGAAAGTGAAGCCCTACTATCTTCACCAGGCCGATATGGTCCAGGGTACTGGACATCTCCGTGTACCCCAGCAGCGTGGACTGGATATTCTCAAGGAACTTCAAGGTGAAGTTCCAGGTTATGCCCTGCCCCACTACGTCCAGGATAAGTCCGACGGCTCGGGTAAAATACCTTTGCAGAATCAATGGACATGATCATACCTGTCTACGTTTTTGTCTAAAAGACATCCACATTTATAACTGTTAGTTCAATCACACCTGGTGATAATGCGCTTGACTCTTACAGGATAATATTAAATTAGCAGACATTAACATTTGGAGGATAATATGATAAAACGTTACCTGTTGATACTTTTAGCCATCAGTCTAGGACTGTTCATGTGGTCATGTAGTGATCCAGAAGAAGATGATGTTACGGCTCCAGGAGCCCCAAGCAATATTAATTATGATCCTAACCAATCAGGGGATGGTCAAATTTATTTAGTCTGGGATGCTCCTTCCGATAATGATGTTACCCTTTATCGAGTTTACAGAGCAGATGGATCAAGTGCGTTTAGCGAAATTATTGCCGTTACCGAGACATTTTACCTAGATTCTAATCTTGATTACACGATTGAATATAGCTACAAAGTTACAGCCGAAGATGAAAGTGGCAATGTTAGTCCATTTTCTAACGTGTCAACGCTTCAACCACTTAACCTGTATTCACCAGCTCCACCAAGTGGATTAATGATTAAAGCTCATAACATTCCATCAGCATTTACATTAAATGTTGAATTAACATGGATCGCTAACACTGAAGGAGATTTTTCACATTATAAAGTTTTTCGCTCTGAAGTTGGGCTATTTATTCCGGATGCGACCACTGAAATTGACTCTTTAAGCGACATCTATTATTATGATCAAAATGTCATTGCCGGTACGACCTATTATTACAAACTAATTGCCTATGATTTAGGTGGAAAAGGTAGTGACCCAACAAATGTTGTTTCCGACACTCCACTGGAAGAACCAATACTTATCTCCCCGATAGAAAGTGTTGTGGTTAGTTCACTTAATCCCACCTTTTATTGGACGAACGTTGATAAGGCTGTGAAGTATAGAATCATTATTAGAGAGGAACAATTGACTGATGATTATTGGGAATCAACAATTCCAGCGACGGATGCTTCTGAAATGAGTATTACATATCCAACTAGTGGGTGGGTTTTGGATTCAAATAGACAGTACTTCTGGTTCGTTTCTGCATATTCACAAGATACTGATGAGGTGAATACTTATACGGCAGTTAACGCTTTTAGAACCCCATGATAGTTTCAATAATTTAATAAAAAAGGTCACATCTCTGTGGCCTTTTTTTATGCTCTGAAAAGATCTTAACTTAAATATTGATCTCAGCACCTGCAGATTTGGCTAACATTACCATCACAGCCTTCTGAGCATGCATGCGATTTTCTGCTTCGTCAAAAATGACCGAGTTCGGTCCATCCAGCACATCTTCAGTAATCTCCTCACCATAATGAGCAGGCAGACAGTGCATGACCAATGCATCTGATTTAGCATGGCTCAACAGAT
>CAZDVD010000015.1:4481-55816 GCA_964508765.1 uncultured Lentisphaeria bacterium | reverse complement strand
TCTCACCAGCATCGATATAAACCGATTCCAGAAATTCATCCCCGAGACGATCCCAGGTTTGTTCAGGTGATTTGATCAAAGCATCACCTAAAACAGTTGCGTCACCTGGCATAGAATCATAGAGCGGAATATGACTTCCTCTTTTTACCACCTTACCATAACCAATTTTTTTCCAGGCAATGGCCGCAGTAGGTTTGATTTCCTTGATAATGGGTGCATGAGGTGTACGACCAAGTAACCAGAGCAACATGGTATGGGCTCCAGCAAGTGAGGATTTACTCATGAGCATTTTTGAAGGTTTGTCTTCGGAATGGGTGTAGGGGATATTAAATCCCATACCACCTGTTCCACTAGTACCAACCTTCAAATAAAGTTTAGTATCTGCCTGCCGCATACTTTCAATGAGTATCTGTACGTGACGAATGAGTTGAGGAATGTAAAGGGTTGAAATAATTCTCTCTACGGTCTCAATCAGCTTATCATCAGCAGTTTTCCCGTTGCGGATTTCAGTTATTTCAGCTCTTAGCTCAGCAACAATCTGATAAACATTTTGATAGGCAAAGGCTGTAGCTGTGTTGATACAATCAATAAGTACTTGGGGTTTATGTTTATCCATAATCTGGTATAACTTCGAGTTGCCAATGATATCAGGACCGAGATCATCATAAATATCATGAATCATTAACTCAACCTGTTCAGGTTTGGAATAGATGTCCGCCTTGGAAAGATAGGAGAGTTCATTTCGAACAAATAGATCACCATGGACTGAAATAATTTTGGTTCCCTGATTCAAGGGGTGATTTTCTAGAATGGTCTGTATTTCTGCAGCCTCATTTTCCCTGAGCGAGGTCACAATGAGTTCTGATGGTTGTTCTTCAAGTAATTGTTTTGCTATGGCTTGACCAACAAGTCCCCAACCACCAAAGATTAATACGCGTTTCCCCTTAATGTCCATGTGCCAATTCCTTCAATTTTGCGATCTCAGCAGCTGATATTTCCCTGTACTTTCCAAGGGATAGATCATCTACTCTTAAAAATGCAAATTGCTCTCTGTGGAGTTTCACCACCTTGTGACCCAGAGCCATAAAAATTCTCTTTATTTCGCGTTTACGACCCTCTCTAAGGATGAGTCTTACTTCTGTAAATCTTTCGAAATAGTTGTAATCAAGAACCTCAGCGATTGCAGGTGTTTTAGCTTCAATATTTATGCCAAGCGGTAAGCGGTCGAGATCATCCGTACTGACCTGTCCCAAAACTCGTACAGCATAGGTTTTGGGAATTTGAAATTTTGGGTGTGTCAGGGTATAGGCCAAATCACCATCATTGGTCAAAATAATTGCGCCCGTTGTATCATAATCCAAGCGACCCACTGGATAGATCCTGTCCTTCGATGGAACCAAGTCTATGATAGTGGCTCGACCATAAGGATCATTTGTCGTGGTGATAACCTGAGTCGGTTTATTAAGGAGGTAATAGTGGTAATTCGGTTCTAGGACAAGCTGCTTTCCCTGGAATACGACGATATCAGTCGATGGATTGATACGCGTTGCTGGATTGTTCTCAACCTGACCATTGACAGTCATCAGACCTTTTTGAATAAGATCATCGCACACACGTCGAGATCCCAGCCCAGCCATTGCCAGATAACGATTGAAGCGTATCAGCTCACCTGAATTTTCCATCATTTCACTCAATATTTTTTTATGTGACCCCAGGGATCAATTGGTTGATTAAACCAGCTCGTCATCATCCTCGGCAAGAATGTCTTCAACTTCTCTTAGGCGTGGTAAATCTTTTACAGAGTTAAGACCAAAATACTGTAAAAATTCGGTACTGGTCCGATAAAGCAGGGCACGACCAGGTCCATCCTCCCGACCTCGGATTTCTAATAGTTTTCGATCTAGCAAAGTTCGCAGTGAAGAGTCAGAACTGACACCCCTGATGGATTCAATGTCATTACGGGTGACTGGCTGCCTATAACTTACAATGGCCAGTGTTTCCAGGGCGGCCTGGGAGAGGCGCAGTTTGCCAGATTTGGAAAAGAGTCCCTTGATAAAGGGTTCAAATTCCGGATTGGTGACAATCTGGTAACCCCCAGCGACTTCTTTGATAAAAAAGGATCTATCTGTCTTCGCATAATCGACTGTTAAGGCTTCGATGACTTCCTTGAGAGGTAGAGCACTTCCTTGATCGCCCAGACAGGTATGAAAACGGGCTTCAGTCAAAGGTTCAGGTGTTGCAATAAGCAGGGCTTCAACAATCTGTTTTAGTTCTTTAATTTTCAAAGCTGCTCCCTCGTGATATAAGAAGATCATCAAATAGTTTGGACTGCTTAATTTTAATCTGTCGATTTCTAAGCATTTCAAGAATTGCCAGGAAGGTAACCACTACAACCAAGCGGGATTCGAACTTCTCAAGTAATCCAACAAAACTCAGCTTGGCATTTGCCTGAAGCAAGCCATGCAGGAAACCGACCTGTTCGCTCAGCGTGACCTCTTCAACTGCCACCGAATGCGTGACTGGCTCTTCATAATTTTTGATGAGATACTGAAAGGTAAGCATTATATCATACAGTTTCACATCTTCCAGGATGGCAGTATTATCCTCTTCTTGAGGACTCCAGGCTGCTGGAATATGAGAATAGTGCGGGCGCTCAAACCTTTCCATTTCTGTAAAGGCGGTTGTCGCTTCTTTATAGCGTTTGTATTCGAGCAGCATATTCATGAGCTCTGTTCGAGGATCCTCTATTTCTTCATCCCCACTGGCTTCAATAGGCAACAGCATACGGGCTTTGATTTTCATGAGTGTCGCAGCCATGAGAACAAAATCACCTGCAGAATGGAGCTTCAGCTCTTTTGCCAGATCGACGAACTCAAGAAAATCCTTCGTGATCTGCGCAATGGGAATATCGTAAATATTTAATTCATCCCGCTTGATAAGAAATAAGAGAAGATCCAGAGGACCCTCAAACATTTCAAGATCAATACGGTGGAGTTGGTTCTTCATCAAGATCTACCGGCAGGTACAAATCCTAATTTTCGATACACTTTACTAATGGTTTTTGAAGCCATATACCTGGCTCGACTGGCTCCTTCATCCAGAATCCCACTCAGATAGCTCTTGTCGCTCATGATTTTGCTATAGCGCTCTTGAAATGGTTCCAAAAATGCAACAAGCGCGTCAGCCAGCTCAGCTTTAAACCCGCTGTATTGTTGACCTTCAAAACGAGCGACAACTTCAGTGGGCTTCATATCGTTCAAAACGGAAAAGATGGTCAGCAAATTTCCAATTCCTGGTTGATGGAGTGAATCAGAAGTAATTTCACGTGCTGAATCAGTCACTGCGCGCTTGATTTTGCGTCGCAATACATCAGGTGGATCAAGGAGAGATATGTAATTATTCTTATTGGTATCAGATTTGGACATTTTTTTATCCACATCCTGCAAGCTCATGATTCGCGCACCTGATTTGGGGATAAATGGCTCAGGAACCTTGAAGGTGGGGCTATAAGTATTATTGAATCGATTGGCAATATCCCGAGTGAGTTCAAGATGTTGTTTTTGGTCAGCACCTACTGGGACTAGATCTGTTTGATAAAGGAGAATATCTGCAGCCATGAGCGCAGGATAAGCATATAAACCTGCATTGACATTGTCTTCATGCCGCTTTGATTTATCCTTGAATTGAGTCATCCTGTTTAACTCACCCATATAGGTGTAACAGTTCAATACCCAGGCAAGCTCAGCGTGCTGGGGTACGTGAGATTGAATAAAGATAACATTCGCTTCTGGATCGATGCCTGCCGCCAGATATTGTGCAGCAAATGACAAACATCTATTTCTCAGATCAGCAGGCTTCTGGCGAACCGTGATGGCGTGCATATCTACCACCATAAAGATGCCGAGATAGTCCTCTTGCATCTGAACCCAATTCCGCATGGCTCCGACATAATTTCCAAGAGCCAAATGCCCTGAGGGTTGAATGCCTGAAAGCAGGATGGGTTTTTTATCTTTTTGTACATCGTTCATTATTTAATCATCTTCTCGTTTATAAAACTCTCATGGTCTTAGTAAATATTTTTCCATATTTCTCAAGATAAAGATCTGTATGGTCTGGATTAAGGCTGTTGAGCTTAACAAATCCGGAAGCATGAATGAAATCACCTCCACCAAGACTGATGGCAACATGGGTGATCTTATCTGATCTCTCGGAGAAGAAGATTAGATCTCCCACTTCCCAATTTGAAAAATCATCAGAAATTCTCGTGCCGACTTCACCCTGCTGATAGGCATCTCTGGGAAGCTTGCATCCGTGCAAACCATATACGGTCTGGACAAAACCAGAACAGTCAAATCCCTTGGGAGATCGACCTCCCCAAAAATATTGGATACCCTGGAATCTAAAAGCGGTTTGGACAAGTTGCTCAACATCAACTGATGTGGGTAAAGATCGCTGATGATTCTGTACCCAGCCCTTGACACCATCAGGAAGAAGTACCTGCACCCAGCCCCCCTCTTGGGTCAAGATGGGAAGTCGTGATAAAAGGGTAATGTCACGAATGGTATTGGATTGGATGTCAGGACTCTGGAATATCCATGATATTTGTTCACCATGATGATAGAAGGTATGATTTTCCCATGAAGCTGGCTTTTCCTTAACGAAAAATCTGGCTACCCAACCTTCATATCCATCTTCCTGTTTCACTCGAAGCCAATCGTCTTGCTCTTCTAGCACATCTAAGGTCTCACCCAAGTGCGTTTGTGAAATCGTCTCAGATTTAAAAGCAGCATCTCGATTAACGAAAGCGATGCTGGCATTTGTTAACATCTGTAAGGCCAATTTGCCCCTCCTTTACGAGGAAGAATTTAATCGTTGATTACGGTGAAACAAGGGTTGGTCAAATCTGGTATCGCAGTACTATTTAAAGAGATCATTGCAGCGAAAATAGTGTTTGCCCACTACTAGGCTTTGCAGTAAATAGTCGCCATGTTCGATGAAACACTTCAACGCTTTCAGCGATATCCCGCATCTACATTCTGAAAAGTAAATCTGGTTAATATGGACCCCTTCGCGTTTTCAACTGCTAAACATCGTCTGCTTGAGCAAATCCAAAATGCCTGTCAGGGATCTCATGATCATGATGCGCCTCGAATGATTCGATGCAAAGTTGAAGTCGAAAATGTAGCTGCCATGCAATGGCTTGCCTGTCAATCCATACCTATCAAGACTTACTGGGCCAATCGGAATCAGGAATTCAAAATGGCCGGTCTGGGTGTGGCACATGAAATTTCTGGACAGGATACGCCAGATCTGACAAAACTTTTTGACGATTTGCGTGTGAATCTGGACCCCAATTACCCTGAGCTTCGTTATTACGGTGGCTTTCAATTCAATCGGGGCAGCAAGCCTTCACAGGAGTGGAAGAGTTTTGGTGCCTATCGATTTATCATTCCACAATTTGAGCTCCATCGCTCTGCTGAAGGAACCTTCCTGGTTTGCAATTTTCTTCAGAACACTGAAAATTGTCAGCCACCCGAGGCAATCATCAAGCAACTTGAAGATGTTCAGTTTGAACTCACCATGAGTGATTGGGAAGAGCGCACCATTCTTCATCGTAGGGATATCCCCGATCGTGCTGAATGGGAATCCTCCCTGAATACTGCTCTGGAAGAAATGGGTGCGAACAAATATGAAAAAGTGGTTCTCGCTCGTAAAGCGACGCTCACCTTCAATGATCCTGTTGATCCCGTTGCCTATTTGTTACGTCTAAGAAGAATGACTGAAGATACTTTCAATTTTTATTTCCAGGCGGATGAAGGCCATGCCTTCTTGGGAGCAACACCTGAACGGCTGTTTAAGCGACAAGGACGAACCATCCATACTGAAGCCATTGCCGGCACTCGTCCCCGCGGATTGACTACGCGTGATGATGAACGCTACTCAAAGGCGCTGCTCAATTCAGAAAAGGAAGTCAGGGAGCATAGCATTGTTGTTGATATGATTCGCAATGTCCTGGAGCAGCACTGTCACAATCTTGTTGTAGATGAGGAAGTCCAGATCACTCGACTTTCCCATGTCCAACATCTATGTAAACATTTCAGGGGAGAGTTAGATCCTGAAACCAGCGACGCCGACTTAATTGAAGCTCTGCATCCCACTCCGGCCATGGGTGGCTATCCCACGGATATTGCCCTGGAAGCAATTGAGGACCTGGAACCCTTCAACCGCGGTTGGTATGCTGCGCCAATAGGTTTTGTTGGTCATGATCATACCGAATTTGTGGTAGGTATCCGCTCAGCTCTGGTTGAGAGGGAGCGTGTTTCACTTTATTCAGGTGCCGGAATTGTTCTGGGATCAGACCCTGCTGAGGAATGGCAAGAGATCGAGGATAAAATCAGTAAATTTTTAAAAGCTCTGGATCTCTAAACTCCCCCTCTCCTTTTCTGGGTAATTTTCATACGCTGTTTTGTCACTTTATTAAAAGTCCTTCTTCATTAGATTGCTAGCCATGAGAATTACTCAATTCAATTTATATAATGAATCTCCAAATCAATGATTTCTAATCTTTATGTGGCTCAGTTGCTTGTTGAAGAACTCACGCGATTGGGTGTCACTCAATTTGTCATCTCACCTGGATCTAGATCTACTCCCTTAACCGTAGCAGTCGCCCGACACTCCAAGGCAAAAACCACGGTTCACTATGATGAACGCGGTGCTGCTTTCTATGCTTTAGGACATGCTCGTGCTACTGGTATCCCTGCAATTCTGATTTGCACTTCAGGAACAGCGGTAGCCAATTACTTGCCTGCCGTGGTTGAGGCATCCATGGATAATGTTCCACTCATAGTACTGAGTGCTGATCGACCGCCTGAGCTCATCGATGTGGGAGCCAACCAGGCCATATTCCAACAGAATATATATGGTGTTTATCCTCGATTGACTCAGAACATTCCCCCTCCAGATCCAGCAACATCAGAATCTAGTATCTTGAGTCTGATTGATGCGCTCTTTGATGCAAGTACCGGGAATCGCCCCGGTCCAGTTCACCTAAACTGTCAATTTCGCGAGCCATTGCTACCAGACAATCCTCAATCAATAGAGCATGCAACTGTAGAAAAGGACTGGCTACAAGGGGACTCAAGATTTACTGAACAGCCAATCAGGACATTTCCACATCAGATGGATATGATTGAGAGTATCGCAAAAAACTTTGAGGAATCGAAGCGAGGACTCATCATCGTTGGAAGATCTGTGGACAAGCAGTACAACACTGATATTCTCGAACTTGCAGAAACCTTTAAAATGCCCATTCTACCTGATGTCCAATCTCAGCTAAGATTCAGTGAGCATGATCAAATCATCAATCATTTTGATCTCGCTCTTTTAAGTGATGATCTTCAACAATCAAAACCGGATTTCATTGTTCATTTTGGTGGAGCTTATACATCCAAACGGCTTTTGAACTATGTAAATGATTCAGCTATTTACTATGTCTCTGTCAAAGAAACTCCTGAGCGAATCGATCCAAACGACCAGGTAAGTATTGAAATCATAACCAATATTGGCGCTTTCTGCCAGAGCTTCAATGCACCGAAAATTGGGCTGAACAATCAATGGCTGAATACATGGCAAAGGCTTGAAAAACGGACTGCTGGCTCTCTAGTACACCTACTCAACAATCAATCACAACTCAGTGAACCGGCGACTAGTTACCAACTTTCAAAATTAATCCCCAGCAACCACTCCCTCATGCTGGCCAACAGTATGTCAATTCGGGAAATGGAAATGTTCGCTGCCTCAGGTCATTTCCATGGAGAAATCTTTGCAAATCGGGGAAGCAGCGGTATTGATGGACTTTTGGCCACATCAGCTGGATATGGTGCTGGTTCAGGGGCTCCCGTCACGGTACTTATTGGAGATTTAGCCTTTTTACACGATTTGAACTCGCTCCAACTTATTAAAATTTCCAAACAACCTATCATCATCATCGTTGTTAATAATGATGGTGGGGGCATATTCAGTTTTCTACCGGTTAAGAATGAATCGGATGTCTTTGAGCCATTTTTTGGGACACCACATGGGCTGACTCTGGAGCACGCAGCATCCATGTTTGATTTATCATATTCAAATCCTGCAGATATGGATGAATTTCAAACTATTTACACCTCAGCAACCAATAGAGGTGAATCAATCCTCATAGAAGTTGCCACAGATCGAGCAGAAAATCACCGCTTCCACCAACGCATTTTTGAAAATCTCCGTGAATCCAGCTAGCTCCTCCTTCGAATGGAACTGCAGGATTGAGGGAAACAAAGATGGGTTCCCCCTGCTTTGGTTGCACGGTTTTATGGGCTCTGGAAATGATTGGCTCGAACTTGCCCAAACTTATTTCCCAAACTATTATAATATTTTGGTCAATTTGCCAGGGCATGGTGAAACGGCTTTACCAGTGGATGTAAATTTTACAGAAATCCTCTCAACACTGACAAAACAACTTAAGAATACTGGTATTGAAAAATTTATTCCCATTGGGTACTCCATGGGAGGTCGCCTTGCGTTTCATCTTCACCAGCTTGCACCAGAGCGAATCCCGGCGCTGGTTTTTCTATCCAGTGCTCCTGGACTAAAGACCAGGAGTGAGCAACGGCAAAGGCGTCTTGATGATTCCCGGTTGTTGGACAAATTGGAACGCATCGGTTTTTCTGATTTCATAGAGGAATGGTATTCTGCTGGATTGTTTGGTGATATCAAGAATAGTGGGACTCTTTACAACAAACTTTACCATGCGCGATCAAACAATGACATTGAACAATTGCGTCAAGCATTAGAACTCATGGGCAATGGGGCCTTACCCTCACTCTGGGATCACCTGGAAGATATTGCAGTACCTACTCTGTTGATGACAGGCGCTTTGGACAGTAAGTATTTTCAACTTAATCACGAAATACAGGGAAAAATCTCAGGGAGCATTCACAAGCAAGTAGCAGATGCAGGGCATGCCTTCCACCTTGAAAAACCGTTGGAAACAGCTCAGATAATGAGACATTTTCTGAGCGAAATATTTGAAGGAGAATAGTGTGACATCTATAAAGTGGGAATCAGCCGGTGAATTCACCGATATTCGTTATCACAAATACAATGGAATTGCCAAAGTAACCATCAATCGACCAGAAAAACGTAATGCGTTTAGACCCCTTACAGTCATGGAAATGATCAAGGCTTTTGAGGATGCCCGTGAAGACCCTAAAATTGGCGTGGTCATCCTGACTGGTGAAGGTAAAAAGGCCTTCTGCTCAGGTGGAGATCAATCCATTCGAGGAGATTCTGGTTATAAAGATGGTGAGGGTGTCCATAGACTGAATGTGCTTGATCTTCAAAGGCAGATTCGCACACTTCCCAAACCTGTTATCGCCATGGTGGCTGGATATTCCATTGGTGGTGGTCACGTCCTCCATCTGGTTTGTGACCTTACTATTGCGGCTGACAATGCCATTTTTGGTCAGACCGGACCCAAAGTTGGTTCCTTTGACGGTGGCTACGGTTCCAGTTATATGGCACGTATTGTCGGTCAGAAAAAAGCCAGAGAAATCTGGTATCTCTGCAAACAGTATTCCGCACAGGAAGCTCTTGATATGGGATTAGTAAATACCGTGGTTCCATATGCAGATCTTGAAAAGGAAACTGTTTCCTGGGCAGAGAGAATCCTGGAACATTCCCCACTCTCCATCCGACTGCTAAAATCAGCCTTCAATGCCGATGTCGATGGGCAGACCGGACTGCAAGAATTAGCAGGAAATGCGACGCTGCTATACTACATGTCTGAAGAAGCTCAGGAGGGTCGAAATGCCTACAATGAGAAACGCAAACCAGACTTCAAAAAATACCCCTGGCGCCCTTGACCTCTTCCAAAAGACCACGTTTCAAGTTATGGATTAAGGCTGCTCGCCCCTGGACTCTGGGTGTTGCAGTATCCCCGGTTTTGATGGGAATAATCATCGCTCATACAGAAAGCGGGATTCAATGGCTGGCAGCTATCGCCGCCCTCCTCGGTGGTATTTTCATTCAGATCGGTACCAATCTAGCCAATGACTATTTTGACTTTAAAAAGGGAGCTGATACTGAGTCAAGAGTGGGACCACAAAGAGTTACACAATCAGGACTAATTGCCCCAAAGACAGTAAAAATTGGTTTTCTAGCCAGCTTCGGAATCTCATTTATTCTAGGGATATATTTGGTTTATCTGGGAGGATGGCCTATCGTGATTATTGGTCTACTCTCGTTGCTATTTGGTGTGATATATACGGGAGGTCCTTTCCCCCTTGCCTATTTTGGACTGGCCGAGCTGCCGGCTTTCCTCTTTTTTGGTCCAATCGCCTGCGCTACAACAACTTATGTTCAGACAGGAACCTGGAGCACTGCAGCCATTATCGCTGGAGTCTCTGCTGGATTCTTCTCGATAGCCCTCTTGTCCATCAATAATCTTCGCGACTATCAGGAGGATAGAAAAGTAGGCAAGCGCACACTTATTGCACGCTTTGGTCGACAATTTGGTGTCATCGAATATGGTTTTTCCATATTGGCAGCAACCCTGATTCCCCTTTTACTGATTTATATCTCACCTGCTCAATCTATGATTGGAATCACAGCGATAACGAGTCTTATGGCTCTACATGCCGTTCGTATAACTGTTCAATATCGGGAGTCCTCAGAGCTATATGCAGTTTTAAAAATGACCAGCAAATTGCAAATCATATTTACTGTCATTTTCCTCATCACCTGGGTGATTTAAGAGCGTCTTCCCAAACATGGAATTTCATACACCAAATTTTGCAGGAATCACCCTGTTACCCCAATTTCAGGATATTCCGATTGAATTAAATTCTGCGCGACTCTACAAATATTCTCTGCCATTTAAGCAACCCCTCGTTTTAAAACATATCACCCTGCATGAGAGAGAGGGCCATATTCTAATCCTCACTGATGCTCACGGGCATGCTGGGATGGGTGAGGTTAGCCCTCTCCCCGGATTTAGCCGCGAAACGCTGGGAACAACCTTGCTCAACACCACACTGCTGCTGGATAAAATGATAGCAACTGGTGAATTTGCGGCACACTGTTACTCAAAGAAGCGAGGTGGATGGGAAGATGGTATCGCCCCCTCTGTGGCTTATTTTGGTGTGGAAACTGCCATCCTATCTCTCCTTGCCAGTATAAAAAGTGTTACCCCTGGCGAGCTTATTTTTGGAAAATCAAGCGAAAGAGTTCCCATTAATGGATTAATCAGAGGTTCACTCTCTGATTGGGCTCCTCAGGCAGAAAAAGCTATTAATGCAGGATTTAAAACACTAAAAGTTAAGGTGGGTCGCATCAACAGTGTGCTGGAAGCCAGAGGTATACAGGAAATTCGAAAGATGGTGGGACCAGATATCAAACTACGCCTGGATGCGAACCGAAGTTGGGATCTAGTAACAGCGATTGAGTTTGGTAAATCGGTTGAACCTACGGATATTGAATATATTGAGGAACCACTTCAGAACCCTGTTGAGCTTCCCAGATTCTTTGATGCGTGCAATGTCCCCTTTGCTTTTGACGAAACATTGCATCATGTAATGGATCCCACGATTTCATTTGATGCATATACTGGCTTACGTGCTCTCGTTTTAAAACCTACTCTTATAGCCTGCACAGCACGACTCATTGCCCTGGTTAATCAGGCCAGGGATAAGGGAGTTCTCCCTGTTTTATCCTCCAGTTACGAGAGTGATGTCGGTTTAACTGCGCTGGCACAGTTGGCCGGTTCAATCAGTGGAGAGGAAATCGCGGTGGGATTGGATACTCGCTCAGCCCTCACCGTTGGAACCACAAAAGCTCCAGCAACAATTGAGGATGGATGGATGTCCACAAAACCATTAACGATACAGGATTTGGATTTTAGCCACTGTGAATTACTCTACGAAAGCTAAATCTATCCAGCAACATCCTTTTTTTAATGCTGCCCATAGGCATGCTACGAACCTTGCTTTACACTCAGGGAATACCTCTCTAACATATTTTGAACTCTATTCACAATCCAAGCAACTGGCTAGAGGCTTGTCCCACAGAGGTGTTAAACCTGGGAATATTATAACCCTGGGAGATCAACCTCCCATAGAGATGATCATTTCTATCTGGGCGTGTACCTTGGGTGGTTATGTCGCTTTCCCTCTGAATACAAGATTCCCAAAAACTTCAATAGCCAAGATCATTACAGATGTCAATCCGACTCTCACCATAGCAGATGCTGCTATTCCAGGTCATACTACGGTCACATCCAGTGAATTGAATGCGGAAGCAAGTCAAGTGAGCGAAGAAAACTTGCCACCTTTTGAGGAATTTGATGCTGCCAGTCTCCTGATGACATCGGGTTCTTCTGGAGACGTCAAATTTGTTCAACATAGTCACCACAATCACATTGCGAGCGCGAAGGGATCGAATCAAAACATCCACCTTAGTCCATCAGACAGCTGGCTATTGAGTTTGCCTCTTTATCACGTTGGCGGTCTTTCTATTCTGTTTCGAACTGCTTTAACAGGTGCTGCAGTGATTGTTCCAGATGAAAAAGATTCTCTCCCCATAAAAATTGAACAGTCTAGAGTTACCCACATATCGCTGGTGGCAACTCAGTTGCAAAGAATTCTAAATGACCAATCAGGCTTGGAAATTCTTCAGGGGATGCACGCCATACTTCTGGGTGGGAGCGCTATCCCCCAGCCGTTGATTCAGGAATCCTTGAATCTTGGACTACCCCTTCATACCAGCTACGGTTCCACAGAAATGGCATCTCAAATTACGACAACTACTAAAAACAATCGGCAAGCAACGCTCAGCAGCTCAGGGATAGTACTCCCGGGAAGAGACCTGATCATTTCTCATGAAGGGGAAATACTCGTGAGAGGGGAAACGCTGGCCCAGGGCTATTTGTGCAACTCAACCCTCACTGACCTGCGTGACAATGAGGGTTGGTTCCATACAGGTGATGTTGGCTACATCAATGTTCAGGGGGAGTTGACAGTCACTGGCAGAATGGACAATCAGTTCATATCTGGTGGCGAGAATATTCAGCCCGAACATATCGAGCGAATTTTATGCAAGATACCTGGAATCATAAACGCCATCGTCATTCCCAAGGAAGATGTGGAATTTGGGGCAAGACCCGTAGCTTTTCTCGAAACCGAATCCAGCTCTCCTGATGAGGGAAAAATCAGTCATCACCTAAGAAATCAGCTCCCTGGATATATGATTCCGGTAGCTTACTTTGAACTTCCCCGTGAATTAAAGGATGATAAATTGAAAATTTCCCGATCCAGATTGGCTCATTATTTAAATGCGGGAAACAAACATTTGCACGCGCTCTAATTCTGATTATTTAGTTCCAATGAAAAATAATACCCCACCATTAAAATCTTCTCGCCTCGATTCTTTTATAGATAATCCCAGAAAAGCCATTTGGACACTCGGTTTACCCGTGATGACGGGAATGGCTGTCCAAACTTTATATAGTATTGTTGATATGCTATTTGTTGCTCGAATTTCAGTAAATGCCATTGCTGCGCTGGGATTTAACCTGCCTCTATTCTGGATGGCCATGGGTATCAGCTTTGGTTTGGGTACTGGAGTAACTGCAGTTATTGCCCGCTTTATCGGTGCCAAAAATCACGATGCAGCTACGAATGTAGCTGAACACGGACTGCTACTGGGGTTGGTTATAGGTGGAATATTTAGCGTAGCAGGTCTCCTTTTTGGTGAAGAAATCCTTATTCTCCTCGGCACACCGGACGAACTAATGCCTGATACCTTGGCTTATTTCCAGGTTATTGCAGGTGGATTTATCTTCATGATCACTGGAATCTTTCTGCGTTCGGTTTTTAGTGGAGAGGGAGATACGAGAACTCCAGTCAAAATTCAGATCACCAGCACGGTTGTTAACATCATCCTGGATCCCATTCTCATTTTTGGATTCGATATGGGCGTACGCGGAGCTGCCCTGGCAACCGTATTGAGTATGCTGGTTGCGGTGGTGATGTACTCAAGAGTTATTCTCTTCAAGAAGGCAACACTCCTTCAACTGAATCTGAAGTTATTCAAATATAACTCAACTTATATCAAGGAAATTTTCCGTATTGGTGTTCCCTCCTCCCTTTCCATGATCATCATGTCCATGGGTGGTGCACTATTCAATTGGATCCTGGTGCATTACTCCCCTGAAGTGGTGGCAGGTTACCAGATCGCTGGGCGTCTGGACCAGATTTTCTTCCTACCCACTATGGCAATCGCAAGCTCACTGGTGACACTGGTGGGTATGTTCTATGGTGCCCAACGTTTTGACCTTATCAATAGCGTCATTAAAGACGGACTACGCTATGGAATCTTTATTGGGCTGGGAAGCGGTGTGTTATTTTATATCATTGCACCCTATGTCTTTAAAATATTTACGGACGACCCCACCGTAAATGAAGTTGCTGTAAGCATTATCAGAACCTTTTCACCCGTGTACTGGCTTATCGCTATCGGGATGATTTCTGGTCGGGCACTGCAGGGGCTTGGAACGGGTGTGCCTTCATTGGTGATCACGGCTATTCGAGTTGCTGTCGTCAGTGGACCTTTGGCTTACTATTTCGCCGTGGTTCTGGATAAACCTTATGTCTGGGTTTGGTACGGTTCCGTGACTGCTGTGTTTGTTGCAGCAGGAACGTCACTAACCTGGTTGGTTGTTCGATCCCGAAAGGTACAGCGAAAAGTTAGCGCGAAGACTTCATCCTAATCATCATCACCTGAATCAAGTTCAAGCTCGGTGGATCCTGCTGTGAGGGCTTCTGTTTTCTGAAGTTCAAGAATCTTATTAACTGGTCTATCCAGAGCCCTTTTCCGAGTTGAGATCAGATCCTGGAATTGACGAACTGCAAGATCAAGATTCTTTCCAGTTTTATCCATGACGTCAGTAAATTTATCCCACTGCTGCTGGAATTTAACCACTTCATTCATGATTTCTGAAGCACGCTGCTCCATCATAAAGTTAGCTGTTGCCTGATTCAACAATGACAGTACGGCATACAATGTGATGGGAGAGCACAGCATGATCTTTTTGCTGAGAGCCTCTCCAATAAAGTCCGGATCTTCCTGATTGATAAATCCGTAGATGGATTCATTGGGAATAAACATCATGGCATAATCAACAGTGCCTTTAGCAGTATCGATATAGCCTCGTTTGCTGATTTCATTGAGGTGTTTACGGACATCCTGCAAAAAGGCTTTCTTCTCAATCTCCTGGACCTGGATATCATTGGTCTGGAGGTAATTCTCGTAATGAGCCAGAGGGAATTTGACATCCATATTGATTTCACGACTCTTGGGCAATTTGAAGGTATAGTCGGGACGCTGACCATCATCCATGGTGGATTGCTTGGTATAGTTGATGTTCTCCTGCAATCCAACATACTGTAAGATATCTTCAACAAGCCTTTCGCCCCATTGTCCACGCTTCTGTGAGCTGGCCAGAAGTGTCTGGAGTGTCTCAGTTGTCGTACGGAGTCTCTGGGTTTCATCCTTGGAGGTTTCAAGCTCAGTTTTTAATTCTGTAGAGCGTTGGACAATATCCTTCAAGCGCCCATCCATATTCTCTAGCGACTTTTGAATCAATTTTTCTTTTTCCCCGAGGTGAGACTGATTCTGCTTGCTCTGATCCTTAAATTTCTCATCAGCCAGACGTAGGAATTCCTTCTGGCTATCACGAAGGACATCTTGTGATAGACTTTTGAAACTATCCTGGAGTTGTTCCTTCATCTCGAGGAGACGCTTCTTTTCTTCCTCCAGCCTATCCTTTGATTCCTCGAGTCTGACATTGATCGTCGCGTTTTGTTCTCGGAGTTCAAGGGCTTCAGAACGCATTTTTTTGAGCTCACCTTCAGCCCGCTCCAATTGATCCTGAAGATTACTGCGTTCCACCTCGAGACGCGTGATGGTCTCCCGATCCTGTAAATCTCCAGTTCCCTGGGTTTTCCGTGTAATAATAAAAGTAACAGTTGCTGTAAGTGCAACAATCAGAAGGGTATAGACAATATCCATATTTACCTACCTGGGGATTAGCCCTCAAGGAGAGCTGGTTGTTTAAAGTTGATTTGCCAGATCCTGCTCAGCGACGAATTTGACTTGAATTTTATCAAGTCTCTCGATTTCATCATAACCCACAACAATGGAGTATTCATAGACCTGCTGTACTTCCTGTGCGAAAATGCGCAATGCATCTACACCGGGGATGGCCAATAATAATTGCTTGAATTTTCCCTGGTTATAATAGTACTCACCAGGAGACTCAATGGGTCGTGGGAATGAGTGATAGAAGACTCGGCGGAAGGGCAGTTTCTCTGGTCCCATCGTGATGATTGGGACTATTCTCCAATCGCCACCAGCCACTTCACGGGTGAAATCAGCATCAATATATCCCAGATCCATAAAGGCGTGACCTTCAAAGGATTCAGTGGTACCCACCAGGCCAGAGCGCGTTTTGCTAAAGTGTTCTATTTCATCGAGGATACGTGGATTAATACGGTACCCGACTTTAAAGCTTACCAAGACACTGTCAGGTTCGGCTTGCAGTCGCAGGGTATGGATATCATGAATATTTGCCAAATAGGGATCATAGGCAATGTCATGCCAGAGGGCTTCCAGTTGAGCACCCAGTTTCATGCGGGACTGCTGCTCATATTTTCGCTGGAGATCTTCAGTTTCATTCTGTTTTTTTGTGTCAAAAAGGTTGGTCAGCTGATCCCTGAGAGCGACACCTGGTAAAGGAGTAGCATCTCGAGCGGGCATTTTGACTTGCTTACCTGAAGATGGTTCAGGTTCATCCTTAAGACGTAGACTGGCTAATATCCATTCTGATAATTCACCCTTCCAGGTGAGTAACTCGGTATAGGGCACCTTATCTTGAAAACGAGCCAGAACCTTCGTATCCCGCAAGGAGAGCAAATCCATTTGGACAGTGAGTTCACCCTCTAAATAGACATAGCTTCCCAGCACCAGATATGATTCATATCCGGGATCTACTTGTCTCTGGAAAACTGATTTCCAGATCAAATCCTGAAGCTTATGGGGTCTATCAACCAGATCATTTTGAAAGTCTGGGATTGAATAGGCATACAGATAGTCTGTTTCAGCCAGACCAGATTTTATAAAACCAGGAAATCCCTGGCTCAACCAGCTCTGCTCCGCTCTGGGACTATGGTTCTCAAATGGTTCGATAAACACCAGAATATTGTTATTGGAGACAGGAAGAATCTCCTGGGCGAAGGCGCCCGACACAAGCATCCCTAGAATGATAAACAGAACTAACTTTTTATTCATAAGCTCCCCAGAATATTCAGATTACTTGCCAAGAAAATAATTCTTCGCTTATCACCTTTGCAAGAACCAATACAGAACGGAATTTCATCTCCCTGATCAGGATTTACGAGCAATCTTCGCCCAACTATCCCGCAGCGACACAATCCTGTTGAATACAGGTTTATCTGCATTGCTGTCTTGATCAACACTAAAATAGCCTACCCGTTCAAATTGGTATCGTTCTCCTGATTTAACACCTTTCAGGGCTGGTTCAACCTTGGCATGCTTGATCACTTCAAGTGAATCTGGATTAATATTTGATCTGAAGTCCTGACCTTCTTCAACTTTATCAGGATGTTCGACGCTGAACAGACGATCATATAAACGAACTTCAGCGTCCAAACATTTGTCAGCAGAAACCCAGTGAATAACACCTTTCACTCGGCGGTCAGTGGGTTGTTTTCCCAGCGTATCATGATCAACGGTACAGCGAAGTTCAACTATTTCACCAGCATCGTTCTTGATCACATCTTCACATTTAAGGATATAGCCATAACGCAATCTGACTTCTTTACCCGGGGCAAGTCGAAAATACCTTTTAACCGGGACTTCCATGAAATCGTTGTGATCAATGTAGATTTCTCTGGTGAAGGGCACGAGGCGGGTGCCAGCACGCTCATCCTCAGGATTATTTATCGCCTGGAGTTCTTCAACTTTTCCTTCCGGATAGTTTTCAATGACTACTTTGAGAGGATTAAGAACTCCCATGACTCGTGGAGCAATAGCATTTAGATGCTCGCGGACATGATTTTCAAGAATGGTCACATCAACCACGCTATTGTGCTTTGCTACACCAATGTACTCGCAAAAATTACGGATAGATTGAGGAGTATAGCCACGACGTCTCAATCCAGAAATGGTAGGCATCCTGGGATCATCCCAACCACTCACAAATCCCTCATTAACCAGCGTTAGAAACTTCCGCTTGCTCATCACTGTGTAGGTCAGATTTAAACGGGCAAATTCAATTTGCTGAGGGTGGTGAATCTCAAGTTTGTCACAGAACCAATCGTAGAGCGGTCGATGATTCTCAAATTCCAGGGTACAAATCGACTGAGTTATCTTTTCAATGGAGTCTGACTGTCCATGGGTAAAGTCATACATAGGATAGATACACCAATCATCACCGGTTCGATGGTGGTGACCGTGGAGAATTCGATAAATGACAGGATCTCTCATATGAAAATTGGGATGAGCCATGTCGATTTTGGCTTTAAGAGTCCTCGTGCCATCAGGAAATTCACCCGCCTTCATCCTTGTAAACAAGTCCAGGTTTTCCTCGACAGACCGATCCCGATAAGGACTATGCTTGCCCGACTCAGTGGGAGTACCACGATATCCCCTACCCTCTTCAAGGGTAAGATCACAGACATAGGCCAGACCATCATTGATCAGTTTGACAGCCCACTCATAGAGCTGATCAAAATAATCAGAGGCATAATATTCTCTATCTTCCCAATCAAAGCCCAACCATTTGATATCATCTTTGATTGAGAGGACATATTCTTCTTCTTCTTTGCTGGGATTGGTATCATCAAACCGCAGGTTACACAAGCCCCCATATTTTGCGGCCAAACTAAAATTCAAAGCAATTGATTTGGCATGTCCAATATGCAGATAACCATTTGGTTCAGGTGGAAATCGTGTGTGTACAACCTGACCAAAACGACCCGCTTTCAAATGATCATTAATGATTTCTTCAACAAAATTTAGTGATTTTTCTGGAGCTGTTGCGGCACCTTCGTCAATGTCTGCGTTTACATTCGCAACCATACTATCCTCTTATCTATGGCCTGTATTTACAGGGCTTGGTCAAAAAAACTAATCAGCAAATAACATACATCTTCATCAACAGCATCGCCATGATGAATTTAAGTCAAATTGGAGAAGTGTTTATTGTTGTTGAGCTACCAGTTGGAGGGCTCGATCAATCCTATTCATACAGCTATCCTTACCAAGAACAGCCATAATTTCAAAAAGGCCAAAACCAACCGCCTTGCCAGTAATTGCCACACGAATGGCATGGACAATCATCCCTATTCCCACCTCTTCTTGTTCAACAAATGCGTGTAGGAATTGGTCGAGATTTTCAGCTGAGAAATTCTCAACTTCAGGCATAACGCCTCTTAGTTTAACCAATAGCTCACGCTGAGCTTCAGCATTAACGAGACGTTTCCGGAAGGCTTTTTCTTCATATACGATTTTGTCATCATCCTGAAAAAACTCTGCATAATCCAGGATGTCCCCGGCGAAAGAAATACGCTCACTGGCAGCTTCAACAATTGCTTTCACCTTGGATTTATCATCCTCTGAAGCAGGTGACTGAACAAATCCTGCTTTCTCAAGATAAGGCAAAACCATATCAAGTTTTTCATCCATCCCAAGCCGCCACATATAGCGACTCTGAAAAGATGTCAGCTTTTGGGGATCGAAACTGGCTGGCGCTTTGTTAATGCGATCCAGACTAAAATCTCGAATCATGTCCTCGCGCGTAAAGTCTTCTGTCTTATCGTCCAGTGACCACCCAAGCAGGAGTAAATAATTGACAATGGCATCAGGGAGAAAACCAATTTCACGATAGAAATCAACAATAACAGGGTTGAATGTTTCCGGTGAGGCTGAAAATCCAATTTTCTCAGCAATTTTTTCACCATGGTCATACAAAACCTTGAAGTCTCTATTTTTTAAATATTTGTCCAATTTGCGCTTACTCAACTTATTGGAACTTCCTGGCTCAGCCACAAAAGGAAGATGGGCATAAACCGGCAATTCGAGCCCAAGACTCTGGGCAATAAATATCTGTCGAGGTGTATTCGGCAAATGCTCAATCGCTCGAATGACATGACTGATCTCAAAGGCAGCATCGTCAACCACGCTGGTCAGGTGATAGAGACAGGATCCATCTTTGCGCTGTATGACATGATCTTGTTCCCCACCCCACTCAAAAGACATATTTCCACGAACCATATCATGGAATTCGCATTTGCCTGCTCTGGGCATTTTCAGACGAATGATTGAATCTCGACCTTCCGCCTTATACTTCTTAACATCTTCATCTGACTCAGCCATCCAGGTTCTGCTATAAATGAACTGGCGTTTTTCTTTTTCAGCGGCTTGACGCTCAGCAGCAAACTCTTCTGGCCGGGAGAAGTCTCTATATGCATAGCCATCTCTCAACAGTTTTGCTACAGCCTCTGCATAGATATCAGAACGTTGGGATTGGAAATAGGGAGCATGGGGTCCACCCATTCCGGGACCTTCATCCCAATCAATACCCAGCCATTTAAAACCATCCATGATGGGTTGGAGCGCTTCATGGACATTTCTAGCTTGATCTGTGTCATCTACACGGAGAATGAATTTCCCACCATGGTGACGAGCAAATAACCAGTTAAAAAGAGCGGTTCTTACACCACCAATATGCAAATAGCCTGTGGGGCTGGGTGCGAATCGTACGCGGACGTTGGGAATTTGGGTATTCATACTATTTATAGAATTTCTTTCTAATTGAAGTCTTTAATATTTTGTCATCCCGAGTACTTCGACGGAGTTTATCCTGAGCGAAGCCGAAGGGCTCAGCATGACAATCCAAGAGCTGATTGTGTAAAACAGGAGCAGTTCCTCAACTAAATCTTATCGTTCCCATGTGGTGACCTGCCAAATCCAGACTCACTTCATCGCCGGGACTGAGGACACCCACGCCCTCGGGTGTGCCAGTGAAGATAATATCACCGGGTTGCAAGTCAGTATATTCCTCCAGATAGGCTGGAATCTTTTCAAAGGGGAGAATCATCTGACCGCTGTCACCCCTCTGTCTGATTTCCCCATTTAAGTGCATAGAAAATCGAATTTGATTCAAAGAGGGAATTTCATTCATAGAAATAAACCGGCTGACAATGGCTGCACCATCAAATGATTTGGCTAAGGTCCATGGTTTGCCTACGGCTTTGAGTTCGTTCTGCAGTTCACGCAGGGTGAGATCCAGACCCAATCCAACTGCTGTAATAAATGACCCCTTGTCATTGCGATCCATGAGTGCAATTATTTCGGTCTCATAGTGGACTTCACCATGACCAGAAAACAGCTTCTGAGTTCTCTGCATAGGCACCAGCGCATTGAGCCCTTTCTGAAATATCAAGGGCTTTGCTTCAACAGCGTTGCCAAGTTCCTCAGCATGTTTGGCATAGTTTCTTCCCAGGCACCAGATGGTCCGGGGCTGAATCCCTTTTTCTTTTTCGGTAAAATCAAAAGCCATTGTTTAGTTCCTCTGCAAGGATGATTCTATATTAATCTCACTATGGAGTGCGCAAGGTAAAATAAATCGGATAAGCGTTCTTGAGTTTAATGAGTTCGATGGGTTTTATCGGTTGGAAGTATAAAATCATGGGACAACCTGCGGCAGGTTCCATCAGTAATGTATTAGCTCTCATTGATTCAACGCGTTTTTTATTCTTGTAGCCATGGTGAGTGATATTCCCGGTACGTGGGCAATCTCCTCCACGCTGGCATTTTTAATGTTTTTTAGAGATCGAAAAAAAGTAATCAATGCAACCCGCCTGGACTGTCCAATTCCCTCAATATCATCAAGTGCAGAGTGTACCATGGCCTTGCCTCGACGGTTTCTCTGAAAGGTAATGGCAAAACGATGGGCTTCATCCCTGATCCGACGCAGCAAAATGACTGATCCACTGGTTTTGGGGATGCCGAGTGACAACGATTCTCCAGGAAGGAAGACCTCTTCCAGCCGTTTAGCCAATCCCAGGATAGGAATATGAGATAACCCCAGACGCTCCAGAACCGCCACGGCTGCACTGAGTTGACCTTTGCCACCATCAATAAGTATCAAGTCCGCTTCAGGAAGCCCCTCAGCCTTCACTCTAGTATACCTGCGATGGATGACCTCCTTCATACTGGCAAAATCATCAATCCCTTTTACCGTTTTAATTTGATATTTTCGATATTCACGTTTGGCTGGTTTCCCATCGATAAAACAAACCAGTGAGGCTACTGTCTCAGTGCCACCCAGGTGCGAAATATCATAGCCTTCTATGCGTCTGGGGGGTGCAGATAAATTCAAATCTTCTTGAAGGGAACGAACCATTTTGGGTACAATTTCAACCCGCTGAGCCTGTTCTAAAGCCCAATCTTTCAGTACCAGCTCAGCATTGCGATCTGCCAGATCCAGGAGGGTCTTCTTCTCCCCCTTCTGAGGAATGATAAAATTAATTTTAACTCCTGATACATTCTTAAGCCAGGCATGAATCATATCCACATCGGCGATTTCGTCTGGCACCAGAATCTCTCGTGGGATAAATGAAGCATCTTCATAGACGCGAGTGATCATCCGGCTAAGGATGCTGGGCAGGTCTTCATCTTCGGTACCACGGAATCGAAATTGTTCTTTTCCGATAAGCTTGCCTGCACGAATACGAATCAAGATGCCACAGGTTAGATTGTCCTGTCGGGCAACTCCGAGAACATCTCTATCTTCGAAATCACTTGTTTTGAGACGTTGACGACTCACATACGATCTGACTGCTTCCAATTGATCACGATGGCGAGCAGCATGCTCATATTCATGATGCTCTGCTGCCAACTGCATTTTCTCTTCCAGATAGGTTTCCACCGTGTCGGTTCTACCCTTTAAAAAATCCTCAACGCGGTGGATCATCTCTGCATATTCATCTTTGGTTATCAAGCCCTGGCAGGGGCCATCACACTTGCCGATATGATAGTCCAGACACAACTGGACTTTTTTTGCAGCTACAGATTCATCATCCATGCGGTAACTACAGCTCCGAATGGTAAAGATGCGTTTGATCACAGCCAGCGCCGCGCGGAGCCCCTTTACATTGGTATACGGACCATAATAAATCGATCCATCCTTCACAATAGTACGAGCTACAAAAACCTGGGGGTAATCTTCATTGGTGATACGGATATAGGGGAAGGTCTTATCATCCCGCAAATCAATATTGAAGCGGGGACGGTGCTGTTTGATCAAATTGGCTTCGGTGAGCAAAGCCTCAACTTCAGTGCGGGTTACCAGCGTCTCAAGGTCCCAGATTCGGGCAATAAGACGAGCAGTTTTGGGACTATCTGGAGTCCCTGTGAAGTAAGATTTTACACGGTTTTTTAGTACTTTGGCTTTACCGATGTAAATAATCTTACCATTTTTATCATAGTAGAAGTAAACCCCTGGCTGGGTTGGTAAATCTTTTAGCTTGGCCTTATAGGGGGCTTCCGTCGTACTCATGGTGAAAATCTAAAATGAAGCAGAAGGAATGCTTGGCTTTTCTGTGAATCCAAATTGGACTTCTTTAAGGGATTCAACGCTTCTCACAGAGCTCTATGAGGACGCCACCAGCTGATTTAGGATGGATAAATATGATTCGCATATCGTGGGCTCCCAGCTTGGGTTCTTCACTGAGTAGAACAATTCCTGCTTCCTTTAGTTTGAGCACATAATCATCGAGTCCCTCCACCTCGAGAGCAATGTGGTGCAAACCAGGACCCCGCTTATCCAAAAATTTCCCCACAGGAGTTTCGGCTGAAAAAGGTTCTAAAAGTTCGATGCTGGATTCACCTATATCATAAAAATGAGTTGTAACACCTTCCTGTTTGACTGCTTCCGAACCACTAAAATTGAGTCCCAGTATATCTTGATAGAGGATGCGTGCTTGCTCAGGGTCAGAGCCAGCTACAGCGATGTGACTGATTTTGGTCACTTTCAATGTTTACTCCATATCCGATAGAATAACGGCTATCTGATCTTGATATTTTCTCACTTTGCTGGTAGGAATGATGTAATTATTCACCATCACTGAAAAAATAATGGGCACTCCCGATTGGGTCCAGGTGTAGCCACTTAAACTTGATACATTTGTCATGGTACCGGTCTTGGCGCGGACATTACCTTCTGCTATCGTTCCAATCATACGAGCGTCAATTGTCCCAACTACCCCAGCGAGCGGGAAAGATTCAATATAGTAGCTCCGATATTCATGATCCCACATCGTTTGCAACAAAGAAACGGAATTATTTGGCGAAATTAAATTATAGCGAGACAATCCTGATCCATCACGAAGGTATAAATTTTCAGTATCCATTCCCAGAGAATCGTAAAGTCCCATCTGTACTTTGAGTCCCTCTTTAGAAGATCCCTCTTCACCAAATTCTTTACCCAAGGTTTTCTGCAGGGTTTCAGCAATAAAATTTTGACTCGGTTGGTTGACCTGTGAAATGATAACTGACATGGGATGGGAAATGTATGTAAATAGTTTTTCAGTCTGCTCATAATTAATGGAGTCAGATAAGTCATCTCCATCAATTGGATTTCCGTTCACATTAATTCCTGAATCAATGAGATATTCTTTTAGGACGTGTACTGTAAAGAGGGTAGGATTATGAATAGTAATATCTGTTTCTTTTTCCCCATTATTAATATCATAATCTCCCTCTAGCCATACATTATTTGTCTCGCGATCTCGTCCTCGCCTCCACTTTTTTTCTGGCTTTCCATCCACTGTCGTAAGATTATTATGAAGATTTATATATGAAGTCTTTAGAAGAGGCTCCACGATTACCGGTTTCCCAACGTCGCTGGGAATAAGCTTATAGTCAATATAGTTTTCATTAAAAGAAAGACCTGATAGTTGAGCAGAGGCGTAATCATGTTCATCATCCCACATCCATCCAGCACCCAAAAGTACGTCATCAAAGACATTGTCGTCTCCTATGATATCACCCTTGATCTCAGTGATTCCTTGTACTTTAATTGAATCAACAAAACGAACCATGACCGAATCAAAGTTATCATCATAGGAGCGCTTAAACCAGGTCGGGTCACCACTGCCTTTTATGATCAAATCCCCATTCAGAACTCCATTATTAATGCTACCGTTGGTTACAAAATCAGTTTCATAGCGATATTGTGGTCCAAGAAGGCAGAGAGCAGCAGCCGTGGTGTACATTTTCGTATTGGATGCCGGCATGAACATTTTGGATGAGTTGCGTTCGTAAACCACTTCCCCAGTATTGGCATACTGAACTTTTACTCCCCACCAGCCCATATCAGTGGGTGCATTATTCAGAAGGGTGTCAATTTCAAAAGCTACCTGCTGTTGAGCAGTACGTCTGAATTTCTGCTTGGGTACATTGGTAGCACAAGGAGTGCGTGTACTGCATGTTACCAATATCAGGGCTGTTGTGCTGATAAGAATGATTTTAAATAATTTAATCAATATAAGCTCCTGCTTTAGTAATATGACTAATTCTGATTACTTCCAAATCTTTACTCCATATCTGAAAGGATTTCTACTAGTAAATCCTGCATCTGGTCAATTTGCCAATTGGGTACGGTATGCAGATTAACTAAAATAGAAAAAATAAGTGGTTCCCCTGATCTAGTCCATGTATAGCCACTCAAAGTTCGAACGTGTGCTATGGATCCTGTTTTGGTTCGAACATTACCTTCGGCACTTGTTCCCCGCATTCTTTTACGGGTAGCGCCCGATACCCCGGCAAGCGAAAAAGATTCGATGTAATAACTGCGGTAGGGGTGGTCCCACATCATTTGCAACAGAGAAGTGGTTGTGTTTGGAGAGACAAGATTATGATAAGATAATCCTGAACCATCCCGGATTCTTAAATTTTTTGTGTCCATTCCAAGAGAGTCAAATAATGCTATCTGCACTTTCTGACCTTCATCAGAGGAACCTTCAGCCCCAAATTCTTTTCCCAGAGTTTTATGGACTGCTTCCGCGATAAAATTGATACTGCGTCGATTCACCCCGGCAATGATCTTGGACATGGGATGAGAAATGAAAGTGAATAATCTTTCGGTTTGCTCGTAGTCTATGGAAGCTGATAGATCATCAACATCTACAGGGTCACCACTCACATTCACTCCTGACGCCGTAAGTCGTTCCTTCAGTGCGTGGACTGTAAAAAGAGTCGGATTGTGGATGCTGAGGTCTTCTGCCTTTGTCCCAGCGCTAATGGAATACTCACCTTCAAACCATCCGTTATTGGTTTCACGAATTCTTCCGTGACTCCAGCCCTTAGTTGTTTTGCGGACAGTAATGAGGTCGTTACGTAAATTCATATACATGGTCTGTGGATGAAACTCGATAGTTACTGGAGCACCAACATGAACATCTGGAGTCAGTGTGAAGTCGATTATATTTTCACTAAAGGAAAGTCCTGATATCTGAGATGCATACCAATGCTGCTCATAATCCCAGGACCAACCTGATCCCAAGGGAACATCATCGAAAACATTATCATCACCAATAATGTTACCCTTAATTTCGATAATCCCTCTTGCTTTTAACGAATCCACGAACTGAACCATAACCGAATCATAATTCTCTTCATAAAAACGCCTTAACCAGGTGGGATCCCCACTTCCTTTAATAATCAGATCCCCATTGAGCACACCTTTTTCTATGGTTCCATTAGTCACAAAATCGGTTTCATAGCAATATTGGGGTCCCAGGAGACATAATGCCGCAGCAGTTGTGTACATCTTCATATTTGATGCTGGCATGAACATTCTCTCTGAATTTCGTTCATAGATCACTTCATCCGTATTAGCATATTGGACATTAACTCCCCACCAGCCCATTTCAACAGGGAGACTATTGAGGTGGGTATCAAGTTCGAAAGCTACCTGCTGCTGGGCGCTCTGCATAAAATGGTGTTTGGGAAGTGGTGTCGAGTTATGAGGTTTGGTTGTACAACCAAGTATAATGATGACGAGAAGAAAGAGAACGGCAGTTCGGGTTGAAAATCTCAAAATGAGTTCCTGAATAGTTCGGGTTCAATCACAATAAATATTTTTCTAGACTATATTAAATTTTCTCAATTCCCAGGCCAGGTTTGTCAAGCAAGAGAATGTCACCCGCCTGATTTCCAACTCCCTTAAAAGGATCATCAGCCAACAGCACATTGCCATCCAGGTCCAACCAACGGGCAAATGAACCAAGCTGTGACATGGCTGATATCCCAATGGATGTTTCCACCATACAGCCCAGCATAATATCAAATTCATGTTTATGGGCTAAATCTACCATTTTTCGAGCATTGGTGAGACCACCGCATTTCATCAACTTGATATTGATGCCATCATAGGCACCGACCAGACCAGGTATATCCTGTGGACGAACAGAGTTCTCATCTGCGACCAATGGCAGGGGTGAAAATTCCCTGAGTCTGGCAATATCATCCAACTGATTGGATGGCATGGGTTGCTCCAGAAATTCTACATTTTCCTCGGCCAGCCATTCACTTCCACGCTTGGCATCATCCAATGTTTTCCAACCTTCATTGACATCCACTCTGAGCACTTTGTCAGTTTCAGCACGAATGGCACGCATAATGTCGTGATCATAATCTGTACCCAGTTTGATCTTGAGAATCGGATAGTCCTGGGCTTCTTTGATTTTATCCGGGATAATGCGGAGATCTGATATTCCGATAGTATAGGAAGAGGTAACGAGCTTCTGAGTTGCGCCAAATATTTCCCAAAGTGGTTGCCCCTGCCGTTGTCCAAATAAATCCCAAAAAGCCGTATCCAGGGCTGCCTGAAGCGAGTAGCTTTCGGGAAACATCTGCTCTAACTGCTCTTGACGGCTCTCGGCATCATCAACCGATATTTCGAGAATCTGAGTCCTTCGGGCCATCAACAGTTCCAATATGGCTTCAGGACCCTTCTCATAGCGCTTTGAGGGGGCGGCTTCTCCATATCCAGTAAATTCACCGTCACTCAGCTCCAGAATAACAACATCATAGTAGCTTTCAGCACTTCTGGCAATTTTGAATTCAAACTTGGTGGTAATCCGTTGGAGGGACCATTTAAGAGACAGGAACATTTCTTTCCTCACATTTCTACATATTCTTTTCTGAGAAAAGATCTCGGAGCACTTTTTCAGCGACGATTCGTTTGGGAGCTTTTACCATATCTTCAACTGGCAAACCAGTTTCTTCATAGATACTCTCACAGGCTTTCTGACTTTGCTCGGGGCTCATATCTTTGGAATATAGATTTATCCCCAGCACTTTTGCGGATTTAAACGGATGCATCAACGCTTCATGGAGATCGATGACCTCACTTATTCCTGGCAAGGGATGATCATAATCATCAACAAGGCGACTTGGTTGATGTGCCAGAACATAAGCATCCGGCATGACGCCATGCAATAAACCCATGGTAACACCACTATAACCAATGTGAGTGATGGCTCCCTGCCCTTCTACAATAATAAGGGGGGCCTGGCCATCGACCTTATCAATCTCTGCCTCGGCTGCACCATTTACAAAATCTGATACGATGGCATCTACCGCAACACCTCGACCAGATATCATCATTCCGGTTTGACCCGTTCCCACAAATATTGAATCCAGTCCAATTTCCTTTAATTGCTGCTGAAGGGTCAGTGCTGTAGTCATTTTCCCCACATTGGAATCTGATCCAATAGTGAGAATCACCTTTGACTTTCGAGCACGCCAATGCCCCTGAGCCACCTTCAATCCAGGAGGAGACTTGCGAGCATCCCAAATGAGATGTTGATATTTTTTCAGCTCTTCCATGTCCCCCAGCAAATGGTGGAGACCCGTCCAAACATTCAATCCTGCCTCCAGGGCCATCTTAATTTCGGGCATCCACGAAGGCTTGACGGCCCCTCCAATGGGAGCCATGCCTAGGACAAATGTATCAGGATGATACTTAAGCGCCTCAGATATATGTGCGACGATGGGAATAGAACCGCCATAGCCTAAAACATCCTGGGAGGTCTGACCCGCTTTGCTGGCATCAACAATGACCTGCACTTCATTCGGACGAAAAAGAATGAGACCATTGGCCGTTTTGCTACCTAGAGGATGCAACCTATTCTGAGCTAGCGATTTTGAAATTTTGGTGGGCGTCGCTCCAGAAATGCAGTGGCGCCTTCAATACGATCTTCGGTTTCAAACACATCTCGAAATGCTGAAGCTTCCTCTTCCAACCCTTCACTTAACGGAGCATCAACGCCGGCATAAACTGCCCGAAGTGTCAACGCTTGAGCTTGTGGTCCTTGAGCCATAAGCAGCTCAGCATATTCTTCAACCTTTGATAGTAAATCTGCTTGAGAGAACACACCGTTGACCAGACCCATTTGAAGTGCTTCATCGGCATGAATCATCCTTCCAGACAAGAGCAAATCCAGAGCACGTCCTTTTCCAATGAGACGTGGTAATCGCTGCGTACCACCATATCCCGCTATGACACCCAGCTTTACCTCAGGCTGTCCAAACATGGCGTTTTCTGCAGCATATCTTAAATGACAGGATAGGGCGAGTTCACAACCACCGCCTAAAGCAAATCCATTAATGGCAGCGATAACTGGTTTTGTGCTTGCTTCAATTTGGGAAAAGACAGCCTGACCTTGCTTTGCGAATGTGTAGGCTTCTTCAGAAGACAGGGTTGGGAACTGACTGATATCTGCCCCTGCAACAAAGGATTTTTCTCCGGCTCCTGTGATAATTATTACACGAGCCTCGTCATTGTCTTTCAATTGTAGAAAGACTTGCTCCAGCTCATTAAGCACACTTTGGTTCAACGCATTCAATTTTTCCTGACGATCCAGAGTTACCCTGGCAATTCCAGCTTTTATCTCGAGCTTTACTACATCCATCAGGACCTCCAAAAATGACGGTTAAACAAAACAACAACAGTGAGAACTTCCAATCGTCCCATCATCATTACAAATGCCATGGCCCATTTTTCAAAATCGCTGAAGAAGGAATAATTATCTGTGGGTCCAACATCTGCCAGACCGGGACCAATATTACTTAGCATGGATATTGAGGCAGAAGCACTGGTGACTAAATCATGGCCAAATGCAGTGAGGAAAAATGCGAAACCTACAAATATCACCATAAAGAATAGCAGGAATGTTGTGGTATTCCGTACCGCATCATCATCAACAAATTGGTTGCGCAGTTTTATCGGCAAGTAGGCTCTGGGATGGATCATGCGACGAAGTTCAGTTATGGCCATTTTGGTGAATAGTAAAATTCTAATTGCTTTGATACCACCACCTGTGGAGCCTGCCATACCGCCAATAAACATGAGCCCAAAAAGAATAAACTGGGCATAATAGGACCACTGTTCAAAATCTGCGGTGACAAACCCGGTTGTAGTGATCATAGACACCACCTGGAAAGCAGCTTGTCGGAGTGGTTCCGCCTTGAATGCCAGAATAGCCACACTGTCAGTATTATAAAATGAGGAGAGGAAGAGGTCAGTCAGCATGAAAGCCAGGGCCATCCCCATAATACTCATCCAGAATTGCCATTCGCGACTTCTGAAATAGCGAATAACCTTGCCTTGCAGTCCAAAATAATGGAGGGAAAAATTAGTTCCGGCGAGAACCATGAAGAAGATGATTACCCATTCTACATAGGCACTTTGAAAATGAGCGATAGAAGCATTTTTAGTTGAGAAACCACCTGTTGCCATGGTGCCGAATGTGTGACAGGCCGAATCAAACCAGTCCATGGGACCAATCCACAGAAAGATAAATTCTGCAAAGGAAATGAGAGCATATACAATATAGAGTAGTTTGGCTGTATCGGATATTCGCGGTGTGATTTTGTCACTCACCGGACCGGGAGCCTCGGCAGCGAAGAGCAAGGTTCCGCTTCGGCCGGATAAGGGCATAACGGTGACAGTAAATACAATGATACCCATACCACCTAACCAGTGCGTAAAGCTCCTCCAGAAGAGAATCCCATGGGGTAGGATTTCAATATCTGTCAGTATGGATGCTCCAGTAGTCGTAAATCCTGACATGGCTTCGAAGAAGCAATCCGTATAGGATAAATCTGTGACAAAATACATGGGGAGTGCACCAAAAAGAGAGGCAGAAATCCAACTCAGACTGACACTTAGAAATACCTGCCGGGGTGCCAAGACATGGTTGTGCCGCGTAAATATGTACCCAAGACCGCCGATGGAAAGCGTGATGATCATCGCTTCGAAGAGCGCCATGCTGTCTCCATCACCATAGGCCAGGGACACCAGCAAAGAAAGTCCCATAGATGCCCCGATAAAAAGGGTCAGGGCAGCCAACACATTGAGTGTTGGTATGAGACTAAAACGCTTAGTTGAAAAGTGCTTCGACATCACTTACTCGAGAAGCTCTGGCAAAAACAATGGCACGATCACCTTCTTCTATAACGCTGTGTCCCGTAGCAATTTCCTCATGTACCCCTTTGATGATACCGCCCACCACGGCATCCGGTGGAAAATCTACCTGATCTAATGGAACCCCGATAATCTTGCTGTTTGGAGAGGGTGAGAGCTCAATAACTTCTGTATCAATCCCTTCCAGCATCATCACGGAGTGAACCTGTCCCCTCACCACATATCTCATGAAGGCATCTACTGTTGAAAGATTTTTACTGACTACGGAATTAATACCCAGCCCTTTTACCAGTGGCAAATAATCCGGTGAATTGATATGGACGATGACTTTATCTACACCTTTTTTCTTAGCGATCAAACCGGCAAAAAGATTGGTTGTCTCATCATCAGTCAAGGTAATCAATGCGTCAAAATCACTGATACCTTCACTCTCGAGAAAATCCACATCTAACCCATCTGCATGGAGCAGGAGAACGTCAGGTAGTTCCTTGGCAGCTTTGAGCAATTTTTCTTTGCGGTGATCCACCAATCGAACATTGAACTGATCTTTCAGATTGGCAGCAACGAGTCGACCTAATTTCCCGGCACCCATAATTAATACGGTTTTAATCATCTTCTTCTGTTTGTAGCCACAGAGTTGATACATTTCTTTCAGTTTATCTTTTAAGCAGACAACAAAAATCTTGTCCTCTGGTTTGAAAACATGGTCGCCACCTGGGATAATAGTCTCTCCATCTCTATCGATGGCTACCGTGCGGAAGGGCAACTGAGTATAGGTGTTGCCGAGTTCCCTAAGAGACTTGTTCATCAACTCACAAGTATTCGTTGGTGTCAGCGCCACCATATAGACACGCCCATGATTATAGGTCATGATTTCCTGGGCAGTGGCATGCTGAACGAGATGTTGGATTTCACGAGCAGCTATTTGTTCAGGGTTGATAACTTTTTCAATCCCCAACTCTGCCAGATCAAGGACAGCATCTTTATGCTGGTAGTCACCACTGCGGACACGAGCCAGGATTTTAGCCTTGGGATTCATCTTCTTCGCCTTCATAGAGGCAATGATGTTGATCTCATCGATCCGGGTCACAGCCAAGAATAAATCCGCCGTTTTAACCTGAGCTTCCTCAAGTGTATTTGATTGAGCTCCATGTCCCTCGATGACCAGAGCATCCAGTTCCTGTTTCGCTCTCGAAACCTTTTCAGGGTCAATATCAATAATACTGATGTCATTCCCCATTTCAGCCAGTGTTTTGGCCAGGTAAAACCCAACACTTCCAGCGCCGACAATGACAATCTTCTTTTTCATAAATTAGCCTAACACTTTATTAAGAATTTCAATGGAGCGACGCATTTGCTGATCATCAAAATCGAGGTGAGTCACGAGGCGAATGCGATGATCATTGACTACTGATACCAGCAAACCGGCTGATTTAAATTTCAGTTCCATCTCGCCGGTATTTCCACTAGGGAATGCCAGCAAAACAATATTGGTTTGGGTCCAGGCAATATCATTCTCAAGAACGCCCAAATCGCGGCAGGTTTCCGCCAGAATTTTTGCGCGGTGATGATCCTCTGCGAGACGCTCAATATGATGATCCAGGGCGTATAGTCCAGCGGCAGCCAGGATTCCGATTTGCCGCATTCCCCCACCAAACATTTTTCGAAAACGATGCGCTCTGTCGATGAATTCAGCATCACCAACCAAAACAGAGCCCACAGGTGCCCCAAGACCTTTTGACAAACATAGGCTCACCGAGTTAAAATTGACAGCGTAAGCACTGGGGTCCAGACTGCTCGCGATGACGGCGTTCATGAGACGAGCCCCATCGAGGTGCATACGTATATTCTGATTGCTTGCATAACTGGCCACTTTGTCGATGACTGGCAAGGGGTAGACAACTCCCCCAGCTCGATTGTGCGTATTCTCAAGGGTAATCAGTTTGGTCTGGGCATAGTGGTGATCTGTTGGCCTGACTGCATCTGCAATTTGTTCTGACGTAAGTATCCCATGATCAGCAAGAAGAGGATGAAGTTGGACACCACTCAATAGGGCCGGTCCCCCACCTTCATAATTGAAAATATGAGAGTTGTATTCACAAATGACTTCATCACCTGGTTGTGTCTGACTCCGGATGGCGAGCTGGTTGCTCATGGTTCCAGAGGGTACAAAAAGTCCAGCTTCCTTTCCCAGCATATCCGCCATCCTGGCTTGAAGTTCATTGACGAGGATATCTTCACCATAGACATCATCTCCAACTTCTGCCTGGTACATGGCCGTGCGCATACCCTTCGTAGGGCGGGTCACCGTATCAGAGCGTAGATCTATATAACTCATTAGCGATTTATCTTCAAATTTGCGTGTGTAACAGGGATTTCATACACAGCACCACCGGGTCCTGCAAACATGACATCCTTAAAAGTCATTGCAAAATCAATAGCGTTGGAATCAAGTATTCTAACCGGGATTGTCATAATTGAGGGATCACTTGTGATAAGTTCGTCCCCACTCATATTGAATATGAGGACTTTCATTTCTCCTCGAACACCATCACTTGATGAGATAGTAAAGCCAGGATTCATAGCCGTGAGAACAGGTTTTATCACCTGACCTATGGTTGGATCCCATGAAAGTGTAAATTGGATACCCTTAATGATGTCATCAGTTTTTAGCAGTACAGGGAGGTCAACACCTTCAGCGACAACATCTATGCTGGTGGCTATCACCCCAAAGCCAGGGTTACTCAATTCAACTTTTTGAGCTTCCGGTGAACAGGATAGAAATATCATTGTAGCCGCAATAAGTAAGGTATGGTTCACTCGCATTGGGAATTAGTCCTCTTGTTTTAACAATTCTTTGGCAGCCAGCAGGGTGGTTTCTCCAGGTGCTCCATCACCAATCAAAGTTGCTATTTCATTGATGCGCTCGTTTTCATCGAGACGTTTCACCCGAGTCACTGTTCTTTGATTGATAAGATGTTTTTCTACTCGAAAATGGCTGTCTGCTAAACTGGCTATTTGGGGCAAATGGGTAATGCTGATGAGTTGGTGATGCTGTCCCAAATCTTTGAGCTCTGCCCCAACAACTCTGGCAATTCGACCGGATATCCCTGTATCAATTTCATCAAAGATAACAGTCCCTATTCCATCTTTACCGGACATGGCTGATTTGATAGAGAGCATGATGCGACTAATTTCTCCTCCAGAAGCGATACGAGCCAGGGGTCTTAAGGGCTCACCAGGATTGGCCTGCATCCAGAATATAACTTTGTCCATCCCGCTGACATCACCGTTGTATGTATGATTATCCAATCCAATCAGACCTTTTTCCTGCTCTTCCTGACTAACTTCAATCTGGAACCGGGCCCTGGGAATACCAAGGTGACTCAATTTCTCCACCACTGTCTTTGAAAGAATGGCAGCTTCTTTTTTGCGATGCTTACTCAGAGTTACACAGGCTTTGGAGTAAACTTGGGTATGTTTCTTAATCGATTGAATCAGTTCCTCATGACTCCAATCCGGGTCACCCTGCTTATCCAGTCGACTCCGAATCTCTTCCCAATAATCCAACAGCTCCGGATAGGAACGATTGTACTTCTGACAGAGACGTCCCAATATTTTTATGCGGGATTCCACCTCACTCAAGCGCTGTGGATCAGCCTGCACCTCTTTTTCATAATCGGAAGCGAAATCAACAATGCCCTGCAGGGTAACACGAGCCGCCAGGGCTTCGGGTAAAAAGGTAGCTGCTGTTCCGGTGTAGGTACTTAAACCTTCCAATTGGCGGATAATGGTATTGAGCCGGTCCAGGGCTGAACCCTCCGATCCATCAACTTCCTTATACAAGGCTGAGGCTTGTTCACTGATGGTCAGTGCATTTTCAAGGACACGCCGTTCTTTTTCCAGATCATCCAATTCATCCGGTTGGGGATTGATATCATTCAACTCGTGCAGTTGAAATGCATAGAGCTGGAGTTGTTCGTTTCTGCTGGTAGCTGTTTTTTCTCTTTCATGCAACTCACGTATCAAGCCAGACAAGGCCTGATACTTTTCAGCAACGGATTGCTTCAACTCATTGCTTTCAGCAAACTGATCTAGAAAATCAATATGGTGTTCTTCGTTAAGCAGGTATTGATGCTCATGTTGGCCATGGAGATCTACCAGCAGGTCACCCAATGCCTTGAGTTCCTGAACAGTGCGGCTCTGACCATTAATCCATACTTTTGAATGCCCCTGAAGTCTGATTTCACGTTTTACAGTAATAGTTCCAATATTCATCCCCAGGCTAGCAAGTTTCTTGAGTTCAGATGATTTGACTTCAAAGACTGCTTCAACAATAGCACTGGGATAGCCGTCACGGATAAAATCTTTAAACGCTCGCTCCCCGAGGGCAATACTCAACGCATCAACAATAAGTGATTTTCCTACACCGGTTTCACCTGTGATGACATTCAAACCTCTATCGAAGCTCACATTGGCTTCATCTACGATGGCGAAATTCTCAATATGCAGACTTTTAAGCATTCTGTCTAAACCGCTCCAGAAAGGGGATTTTCATTAGCAGAGAGAAAGTAATGACGGAAAGAATAAGACCAAATACATCTGCAACTACATCCTCCACAGTGGAAAAACGGCCAGGTATAAATGATTGGTAAAACTCATCAGCCATTGCTGATATAGCCCCAATACCTACTGCAAGACGATAAGATGGTTTTAGTTCGTGGAGGGATTTCTCACGTAAAACTGCCCAGATCAGAGTTATTCCAAAAAGATGGTACTCAACTGCATGGAGCAGGAAGTCCTCGATGCCCCAGGTAAATTTCGATACCGTCGCCTGGCTCAGACTTGAGAGCGAAATAATGAGCAAAACATAGACGATTGCAGGAATAAAATATTTAGTGCGGTAACCCACCATACTCCTTCAAAGTTTCTGGAAGCGCTTCAACGATATCACTGGCGATTAATCCCAACACCCCTTTTTTAGCGCGGTTTGCTTCAGCAGCTTTTCCATGGATGTACATGGCAAAACCTGGCGTATCGGGATCTTCCCCCCACTGGGCCAGGAGTGACCCAAGTACGCCACTAAGTACATCACCACTTCCAGCAGTGGCCATTCCAGCATATCCAGTTGAATTGACCAGGATGTCACCCCGAGGTGAAGCTATGAGGGATGGAGCGCCTTTTAAGAGGACTGACACACCATGATCCATGGCAAATTTACGGGCATCTTGCCAGGTGGGTTTGTAATCTCCCTGCCTGCCAATCAGACGCTTAAACTCCCCCGCATGTGGGGTTAAAATGGTTGCCCCAGGTCTTTTTGACAGTATGAGAGAATCTTCACTCACAGCAAATAACGCGTCAGCATCGATGACCAGCGGCTTTTTTGATCCTTTAACTATTTCCTTCACAACTTGTATGGTCTCAGAATCTCGACCGAGACCAGGACCAATCACCACAGTATCAGCCCATTCGCAGCCACGCTGCAATTCAGCCAGAGCGGATATGGCTATCCCCTGGCTCTCAGTTTCTGAAACATAATCGACCACGGTTTCCAGAGAAAGACCCTCAGCTATGGGTCCCAGTGATTTAGGAATAGCTAATCTTACTAATCCTGCACCAGATCTGAGTGCTCCGGTTGAGGCCAACAGTGCTGCTCCTGTGAATCCTTGAGATCCTGCAATAATAAATACTTTACCAACGGTATACTTGTGTACGTGACTGTATCTGCGATATTTTGATGTTGGATAATCAGACACTTCATTTTGCCAAAGGACATCTCCTGCTACATGCTCCAAACTATCCTCAGGGAATCCGATATCAACGGGAACAACAACTCCGGAGAGTGATCTGGCTGGTTCAAACAGACAACTCTGCTTTCCAAATCCCATGCTCACGGTGAGCTCAGCATGGATGCAAGGCTCCAGAGTGTCACCCTGATCTCCTGTGACACCTGAGGGGACATCAACAGCAATACATATTGCCGAACTTTGATTCGATAGGTTTATGAGCGCGTCATATGGAGATCTGATCTCTCCCGAGATGCCGGTACCCAGTAGAGCATCGACAATAAGGTCAGCCTCCAGAATCTGTCTACGCTGTTCTTCAGAATTATTCCAAGTAACAATGGGAATCTCTAAGTCCTTCAGTTTGTCAAAATGAAAGCGTGCATCACCCTTAAGCCGATCTACAGATGAGACGGTGATCAATGAAACTGATATACCCTGCTTGGACAAACCTGAGGCGATGACATAGCCATCACCACTATTATTACCATGGCCGGCTAGAATCGTTACCTCAGGTGAATTGTTTAGATAGCCACTTTGACGCAATTGCTCAACTGCTGCATCTCCGGCATTTTTCATCAACTGACTACCAGGGATTCCACAAGTTTTTATAGCATATTCATCTACAGCGCGGTTGGCTGCCATTGAGAGGAATGCCCGCAATGAATCAATACTCCAATATAGCGAAGGCTATAGCCATGGAGTGTTCATGGGAGATGGTGACCAAACAGGAACCCTTGATGTGTGTGAGCAGGGATACCATGGGACGTCCTTCTGTATCATTCAGAATCTCAATGTCTGAGAAGGGAATGGTTTTATGATAGCCACTCTGGTACACGGCTTTTGCGATAGCTTCTTTGGCAGCGAAACGACCCGCAAAATGAATTTCAGGATGTTCTTTTGACTCACAGTAAGCAGTCTCTCCCTTGGTGAAAACACGCTTCAGGAAACGACTTCCATAGCTTTTTCTCAATCGATTAATACGACTGACTTCTACGATATCACTGCCTATTCCACGAATTGCCATGAGTGTTTAATTTATACTTCATGACCGAGGGAAAAAGTGGAAATTTCCTTGAGACGAAATCTATAATATGGCTCGAATTTTAACAGGGTTGTGAAAATGGTCAAAAAAAGGGCTGTCAAATTGACAGCCCTTTAAAATTTATAGCGTGACATTCAGCTATTCAGTATTAGCCCTTCATGAGTTCATCAATCAGGTGTTGGCCTGTGCTTTTCCAGCGAGCATCCTTCATAGCAAGTCGATATGAAGCAATTGCCTCTTTGTTACGACCCAAACCTTTGAGAGCATCGCCTTTTTCTATCTGGGCAGGTGCCCAATTTTTCTTAGTGGCTTTTGCCAGGGATGTTGAGGCTGCAGTAAGGGCAGTAGAGTAATTTCCCTTTGCATTGTAAGCCTGGGCCAAATGGTAGGCAGTTTTGTAAGTAACAGTCGTCCCAGTTAGCCCTCTGAGAAGAGCAATTGTTGTATCATACTTTTCCTGATCAACATAAATCTTGGCAAGGAGTTCGTAAGCCAAGGAATATTTCTTATCAACCTCGATAGCCTTTTTCAGGTTGGAAATTGCCAGAGACGTACTCTTCTGACTTTCATATACCTTTCCAAGAACATAATAGGCTTTTTCATATTTCGGATTGATAGAAATAGATGTCTTCAAACTTTCAATAGCCTTGGCGTTATTCCCCATGCCGCTATATAGGTTTCCGAGCCCGTACCACGCTTTATAGTGAGTACCATCACTGGTGACCGCTTCCAGGTAAAATCCTTCAGCGGCTTTTAAGTTTCCATCTCTCTTGGCAATATAGGCTAATTGGTAGTAACCACTGGCAAAAGCGGGATCCACTGCAACTGATTTTTCGTATTCAAGACGGGCTGATTCATAATCCTTACGTCTCAGAAATTTGTGGCCTTCTGAATAATGCTTGTTGCGAACCATCTCAATGGATTTGGCATATTTGTCTTCTGTGGCATCGTAAGTTCCTGCTTCACGGAATTTATTGGCAGCTTTGACGGGTTCATCTTTGCGAAAATGAACCATGCCCATACTAAATAGAGCTTCTGCTTTAAAACGTCCCCAGATATTGAGAGGAGATCCATCCATTTGAGCAATGGCCTCAGTATATTTTTTGTAGGCATCATCATATTCACTACGAGCCATGGCACGACTACCGTCTGTCAAGCGAACATTAATTTGTTCCAAGACTGCCCACTCTACCTGAATTTCGTTGTAACGCTCTTTATCCGGTGCAGCCTTCATAGCGGCTTTATAAGCACTATCAGCGGTGGGAATATTGAAACTCTTGATTGCATCACGCGCCTGGGTAACCAATATCTCATCCTGATATTGGGCCAATAATTGTCCAAATAATGAAACAAATATGAGTGCAGATATAGCGAGGTTTTTCATTTTACATGTATCCTTTTAGTCGATCACCCTCTTAGAGGTCTTTACCATTTCAATAGTGAGTCTAGACTCACCTGCACAAAATAAACCGCCCAATTCTACTGGGTCAAGGCTCAAAGTGGCGAGCAATATAGTTGCCAAGCTTACCTTTGTCATTGATTTTATTGAGCCATACAACTGGTGAATATTGAGTTAGTTAAATATTTTTCAACCCGTTGATTACAAAATATTTCGAAATGTTAAACAGCATAATAATTGGGAAGATATGAATCCTGGTCCATGATTCTTGAGTAAAATGGTATGTTTTCAACATAGTAAAGGCTTGAGCCATTCCTCATTCAGCTTCTTACTTTTGTGCAATAATATTAAGGTTGACCTGGATATGTTAGAAATGCAAATTTTTCTTTTAAACCAAACGAGTCTCAATAAATTAAAATCATGGAAAATAATTTTCGAGAATTTGCGCTGAACACCATTGATGAGCTCGGCTTGTCAGACTATGAGGTAGCCAAGTTAACAGGGATTAAAAGCTCGTCGGTCAGTCGGTGGAGGACGGGCAAAACCGTACCTCGAAAAAATAGCCTCAGGCATCTCGCCCAATTGGCAGGCAGACAAGTCCGGTTTATTAAATCTGAAGATTCGATTACTGCTGAGTGGCAAGATGAAGATCAGAGTAACCTGCGACCCTATGTTCCCCTCCAAAATATTCGCCAGACCATCAAGGTCTATACCTGGAGTCAGAGCAGCCAGCCTGATTTTTTCAGAAAAAACGGCATCATCAGTCAGAAACCAGTGCATGCCTTGAAGGGGATTCCTGATGTTGAAGATCCACTGGCCTATTCAATTATTGTTGATGAGGAGCAGAACCCTCTGATTGATCCGTATTCACGCTACGGGGATGTCATGATCATCTCCCCTGCAGCCAGCGTTAAAAATGGCGACCATGTGATCGCCCGTCTAAGTGATGGTCGCCTGATCTCCAGGAAAATCCAATTTTCAGAGGATAATTTGTTTTTCACTCGCCATGAGGGCGGTACGGCTGATTTTAGTGTAAAATCTGAAGCGGTTCACTTTTATCACAAGGTTGTATACATCCGTAAACGCTAAATCACCCCTGAAGGTTGAGCTTGTCGAAACCTCCATCCCTTATTAGCCCTCCCCAAGAACTTACACGAACTGCTGAGACTATCGAAATTACGGCTATCCGTGCCGGACATTTCGTCCTTCGACAGGCTCTAGCCTACGCCGAGAGGCTTCGACCTGACAGGCAGGATAACAGCGCAATGTCCTTGATAATCCTACAAATAAAAATAGACCCGATTTCTCAGGTCTCTTTTGAGGGATTTTTGTGCCGAGAGCGGGATTCGAACCCGCACAAGCGTTAGCTCACTGCCCCCTCAAGACAGCGTGTCTACCAGTTCCACCACCTCGGCCAAAAAACTATTCGTCGCTGGAAGCATCCTCGGTGGTAGCTTCTCCAGGTAATGCCAATTCAGCAGGCGCGGCTGCTTCGAATTGAGTTCCTGGAACGATCATCTCTTCTTGTAATTCTTTCTGGAAATCAGTCTGTGCTGATGAGCCGCCCTTATTCAGGATACCAATAAGAATAATAACTACCATGAAAGCGACTGCCAATCCACCAGTCAACTTGGTGAGGAAATTACCTGCACCAACACCACCAAACAGGGCGCTTGCAGTATTGCCACCACCAAAGGTACCGGCTAGACCGCCACCCTTACTGGATTGCATGAGAATCACCATCATGAGTAATAATGAAATGATAACCAGTATAATGTACAAAAATGTCATGTATCTCTCCTAGTCGATGGCTCCAGCTTCGTCGATGATCCCCTTGAATGCATCAAGTGTCATACTTGCTCCTCCTACCAGAGCGCCATCAATGTCCTTATTGGACAGTAAACCTTGTGTATTGTCAGGTTTGACACTTCCGCCATATAGAATCCATGTGGATTCTGCAACATCGCTATCAAATAGTGTCTTTAAAACACTACGGATGAAGGCATGTACGTCAGCAGCTTGTTGTGGTGAGGCAGTCAATCCGGTACCAATAGCCCAAACCGGTTCATAAGCAACGATGACTGTTTCCATCTCAGCTTTTGACAAACCTTTAAGATCTTCTCTGAGCTGTTTGGCAATCACCTGTTCAGTGTTTTTGCCCTCACGCTCTTCAATCTTCTCACCCACACACAAAATGGGAATCAAACCTGTTTTCAAAGACCTGTGAACTTTCTTGTTAATCCAATCATCGGACTCACCAAAGATATGACGTCTTTCAGAGTGTCCCAGGATCACATATTCAGCACCGGTTTCCTTAATCATTGCGCCCGTGATCTCACCAGTAAAAGCTCCTGCTTCTTCCCAATGCATATTCTGGGCGCCTACTTTGAGCTCACTACCATTTACCACGTCAAAAACCGACTTTAATGCCAAAAATGGCGGGCATAAAATAACCGACACTCCATGGGTGTCCAATATATTAATACGGAGCGTTTCAGCGAATCCAGCAGCCTCTTTGGGACCGAAATGCATCTTCCAGTTTCCGGCTACTATCTTATTTCTTTTCAATTATTTAGCTCCTTTCAAAGCTTCAAAAGCTGGTAAAGCAATACCACTTAGTAATTCCAGTGACGCACCGCCACCGGTGGATGTGTGAGTAACGCCACCATCCAATCCAAATTTGCTCAGGGCTGCAGCGCTATCACCACCGCCAACGATGGTTGTGGCACCCTGTTTCGTAATTTCACAAAGCTTCTCTGCGATGGCTTTGGTGCCCTTCTCAAAGGGAGCCATTTCAAAAACACCCATGGGACCATTCCAGAGAACGGTCTTTGACTCATCCAGAATGCTCTCAAAGGATTTAATCGTTCTCCCGCCAATGTCAAGTCCCATTAACTCACCTTCCAGACCTCGGATGGGTAGCTCCTGAATCTTGGCAGTTTCTGAGAATTCATTGGCAGCAATACAATCTGATGGCAGTACAAGATTGACTCCCTTGGCAAGACAAAGATCAATAACATCTGCTGCAAATTGAAGTCTATCCTCTTCAACAAGTGAAGAACCCACATTGTAATTTAAGGGTGGAGCACTGAGAAATGTAAACGCCATTCCCCCACCAATCAGAATATTGTCCGCTACTTCTGCTAATCTTTTAAGCAGATCGATTTTTCCACTGACCTTTGATCCACCCATGACCACAGTAAATGGTCGCACGGGATTCTCAATAGCACTTACCAGAAATTCTATTTCTTTCATGAGTAAAAAACCAGCTGCTTTGTCAGAGAAGTATTCAGTCATGCCCACATTTGACGCGTGTGCTCTGTGAGCCGTGCCAAAGGCATCGTTCACATAGATATCAGCAAGTGAAGCCAACTGTTTTGAAAACTCAGGATCATTCTTTGTTTCTGCAGCATGAAAGCGCAGGTTTTCAAGCAGCAATATCTGACCAGGTTGCAGCTTTTCAGCTAAAGTTTCAACTTCAGCACCCACACAGTCCTCAGCAAAAATCACTTCCGCTCGAACCAGTTCTCTGAGACGCTCAGCTACTGGAGCCAAACTCATCTCAGGAATTACTGAGCCCTTTGGTCTACCAAGATGGGAAGCCAGAATAACTGCGGCACCCTGCTCTAGTAAAAACTCAATGGTTGGCAGGGATGATCTGATTCTAAAATCATCGGTTACCCTGCCTTCACTATCCAGGGGAACATTGTAGTCAGTTCTGACGAAGACCTTTTTCCCCTGAAACGCAAGGTCTTTGACATGTTTCGGCATCATAATCTTACCTGAAGATGTGCTTACTGAGCGTTTTTCAAAGCGTCAGCGAGGGCAACGTGTAAATCAAACTTGAACTTATCTACATTGATTTTTGGTTCATGCCAGACACCATAATCTCCAGCCATGATCAATTTGACCAGATAGCTCTGCGTAAGTGCTTCTGTAGTCTTCTTGTCATACCAGCGGATATCAACCTTTGCAGCATTCTCATTTACGGCGCCCAGTAGTCCGCTGAGAAATGTCTGACGGTTTTCAGTATCGGTATTGATTTTAGCAAAACCGGCACCGATGAGTCCCTGAATCTGTTCCCAGTCAGTTCCCACAAAATTTTTCCAGGTCTGTCCATACTTGTCAGACATGTTAGAACCGAGAGCTTCCAGTTGTTCAACAGCATATTCCACAACTTGTGGGTAAAGTGTTGAGGCTCCGTGGGCTACGAAGATGGTTTCGGGCTGTATACGGTCAGCAATCTTGAGGAGTTCATGAGCGAGTTCGATGTTCAATTTCACTTTTGTACCTGGCTTGCCCTTGTTTGGACCGTGCATGGTACCAATAGTAGGGGCAATCATGAGAACTCCCGTTTCAGTGATGAATTGTTCAAAATCTGCAGGATTGGTATAGCTTGAAATTTCGGATTTGGTATCTTCATCCTCTTCACCGGCCAATACACCCAGTTCACCTTCAACTGAGACACCCAGTGGGTGAGCCATGTTTACAACTTCGCGGGTATAGCCAATATTCTCTTCTAATGAACGGGCACATTTGTTGACATGATCCGTTGAGTTATCAGCCATGACACTGGTGAGGTGTTGTACAGAACCCTGAACAACCTTGCGACCACCTTCTGAGGTATAGTCACCATGATCAAGATGGGTTGCAACCTGCACACTGGATCTCTTGGCACGGGATTCAATGTATTGGGCAGCAACTTCGAGACCTGTGATAGGGTCGCCGGCACCAAAGTGTTTAAGGGCACTATTGGAAACGGCCAGAATGCCGGAGGCACCAAGAATTTCAAATGCATCAAAGGCTGCATTGATGCCCTGAATGGTTGTGATATTAAATGCAGGCAATGCGTAAGTGCCACCCTTGGAATTACCTTTTTCGCCTAGCTTTGCTTTAAGTGTTAATGCGTGGGCGCTGGTCAGGTTGTCTGAAAATCTTCTTGATGTGTTTAATTTTGGTGGGCTGTTGAAAGGTTTCATGTCTCATTCTCCAAATCTATGTTAAAAGCTACTGTTACTATTATACTTGTATCCTTCTTTACAATCCTCGTAACTCACGGCACAGTTACTACAAAAATCAGACCAAGTCAAGCATTCCCGAATTGAGGTGTGGAGAGGGTGATCAGGTCAATTTTCAAGGCACCTGATTGGTCCAAAATCTTCGCTAAAGCGTTCGCTGTTGCACCAGTAGTCAAAACATCATCTACCAATAAAACATGCTTATCCTTCAGGCCAGATTCATCCGTAACTCCAAAGGCTCCCAAGACATTCTCCATCCGCTCCTGAGCATTCAATTTTGTTTGAGTTGAGGTGTATTTTGTCCGCTTCACCAGGTGATTACCCTGTTTTGCGTTTAATTTATGCGCAAGCCAGCGACTCATATCATCCACCTGATTATAGCCACGCTCACGCAACTTGCGGGGATGCAGAGGTATGGATATCACCAGATCTATCTCATTTGCAGGAAGTTGATCCAAAATCTGAGATTGGTAATGATTCAACACCACGCCAATAGGTTTGCGACGTCTTGAATATTTTAAGTGATGTATGAGCTGTTGAAAGGGTTCATCAAATTCGAACAGTGCCCAGGCCGTGGTAATGTAAATATCTCCTGGCACAGAAAATTGCTCATGGGGCCTTCCAATTAGTTTGAACTTTTCCAGGCAGGATGCACAAACTTCCATTTCTGCCTCTTCCAATCGATGATTACACAGCAGACAGAGAGGCGGATAGATTAGGTCTATCACACCAGTGTATAAATTTTTGAGGGTATTGGTAATCAAGTCGGGAGAAAAAATTATGGATTTTACATTTTTCAAATGATTACCGTTTTAAGTGCTTTTAGCTAATCAGAAGTGCTGACCCTATGACTGGTGCAGCATCCCCGAGCTCAGCTGGTTCAATCCTCAGCTTACCTTTTTGATTATCAAATAAATGGGCATCAACAACTTCTCGAAGAGAATCAATAAAAAATTCAAAACCAGCAGCCAGCGAGCCACCCACCACTATAATTCCTGGATCAAGCAAATGAGTGACATACACCAGAGAATGCCCCACCGATCTTCCCAAAAGACTCCAGGCTGCCAGGGCATTGGCGTTCCCCTCCTGAGCCAACCTGAAGATTTGAAGACCCGTTCTGGATTCACCGGCAATACTTTCATAGTTCCGCTCCAGGGCAGGCCCACAAGCATAATCCTCGAAGGTTCCATCATTGTATGGAGCTAAACCATATTCAGTAGCAGTACCATGGGCGCCACTCAAGATTCTACCATCCCAGACAAATCCGTGACCATAGCCAGTGCCCAGAGTAATTCCATATACAAGGGCTTCACCCTTACCCGCTCCAGAGATGGCTTCACCCAAAACAAACACATTGGCATCATTATTCATTTTTACAGGGACATCAAAGTGAGCTTGGAGACGGGCAACCAGGGGATAATTCTGAATGATGGGTGTATTGGGTGTTTCCATGACACTATCATGGGTGTTATTTAAGGGGCCAGGGGCACCAACGCCAACACCAATCAAATCATAATCGGAATGATCCGCTATCTGCGCCTTTATGGTGTTTGCAATCGCAAGCATGAGCTCATCACCGTGTTCAAATTTAGACATTGCTATTTTATCGACCAGGAGGAGCAATTCACCTGCCTCCCCAACGAGTCCAATACGAACCTTCGTTCCCCCAATATCAACCCCTGCGCGTACCTTCATCAGTTACAATTCTACCTTACTATTTAAGATGTCTATTCCAATCAGCATCCTGAACCTCATCACGAGCATCTGAATGTACCAACTGAAAACTTCCATAACCTGTCCGATCAACAAAAATGAATTGAACCCCACCTTCAATCTCATAATACTGCCACGTGACCCAGGGTTTCTGATTAATTGAGGATTGCTGCTTTTCAATATTATTGGGAGGCCCATATTTAATTAACACCCGCCCCCTATCTGTATTCCACCCATCACCTGAGCCAAACCCGAAATCTCGATTAGCCATTTGTACCCGTTGGTAGAATTGCTGTTTGAACTCATTTACCGGCGTCTCAGGGGTTGGATCTCGACGATCCCAGAAAGAGCTTAACACGTTTCTCTTCCCTTCATTATCCGACTTGGAGTAGAGGCGTTTTTCCTTCTTATCCATAAGGACACTTGCAACCTTATAGATATCATCTACTTGTGAGGCACTCAAGCCAGCGTATTCATCCTTAATTTCAGACGCGTTTTCCTTGCTGGAGGTTTCTCTGAGGATGTAAAATGTTCTTTTTTGGGTGGCAGTTTTCTGGGTGACATCATCAGTAATTTCAATGGATAATTTGTATATCCCAGAACCCAGCCCCGCGGTGTTTAGCCCGCCCCACTCTACCACTGAGGTTCCTGGCATTTTTTTCGTACTTGACGGAAAATCTTGCACAACATCTCCATTTAGAGATAGAATTTGAGCATGGACATCATAATTTCCAGTACCTGAGATACCGTATCCTTCAAAGAAATAGTACATCATGGGAGCTGCTGAAGTGAATGTTCTCTGCCCATTGGGGACCACATCATATCCATAGCGCGTAAACTCATTCTCTGTCTTAGCCTTAACGACCTGGGAAGCAATCGTGATGTCTGAAATAGCCATTTCACCGGGTGGAAAAAGCTCGAGAGAAACAGATCTGCGCATGGTCTGCTTCTTTTTTGAATGGACATCAACAATAGTAACCTGCAAAGTATAGTCACCGGGTTCCACATAGAATTTACTGATATCGGGTACCCATGTCAGGCTGGACACAGACTGTTGATCAGGTGCACGGTAGGTTCGCGTCCATCGATCTGGATCGTATGGTACAACATCACCTTGAATGAGAGCAGTCTGAAAGACGACTTTTGCTTCTACCCCTGACTCTGCTTCAATAAAGGTGAAAATCGATTGGGGAATCATGAGGTATACATCCAAATAAACACCCCCCTCAATTGAGAAGCGGGAATAATCCAGCGATACATTAAAATCTACATCAGCTTTTTCCTGAGCATGAATAACACTCAAGGTAAGCAGGAGAAAAGCAAGAAGTCTGTTAGGTAAATTGGACTGACACAAGGCGGGACACTCCTTCCTCTTCCATGGTAACTCCATATAAGAATTTGGCAGCTTCCATGGTCAGTTTGTTATGGGTAATCACAATAAATTGAGTATGGGTTGCAAAATGTTCCAACATCTTGGTGTATTTGCGGATATTTCTATCATCCAAGGGGGCATCAACCTCATCCAAGACACAATAGGGACTGGGCTTAACCTGATAAATAGCAAAGAGCAGTGCGATGGCTGTAAGTGCTTTTTCACCAGCAGATAACATTTTCAGGTTTTGGGTTTTCTTTCCGCGAGGTGTGGCTTTAATAATGATATCACTTTCTAGGATGTCATCTGGGTTTTCCAGGAACAGGTTGGCTTCACCACCATCGAAGAGCATCTGGAAGGTTCCCTTGAAGTGCTCTTGAATTTGTGCAAAGGTTTCACGGAATTGCTGACGAGCGATTCTATCCAACTTGGAAATGGTTTCCAGTAAGCTTGTCTTGGCTTCCATGAGATCAGCTTGCTGTTCTTTCAGGAAGTTGAGACGTCCCTGTTCGGTATCGAACTCATCTTGAACGGCCATATTGATGGGTCCAAGATCTTCGATAAATTTTTGACTGCGGCGTATGCGTTTCTCCACCTGTTCCCGATCAAACTCTGAAAGATCAAGTTCATGAGGTAATTCGCATTGGTATTTTTCCTGAACCCGCTCAACGATGTGTTGATCTCTTGCTTCCAGATTGGCTCCAGAGACAGAAAGCTCTCGCAATTCATCTGCTGCTGCTTCTCGTTTATGATGATGATCCCGTAAACGCAATTCCAACTCGTTCAGTGCCTGGCGTTTGACCTGGACTTTTCCATTCAAACCTACCAGCAATTCAGAATCTTGCTGAAGAACAGATTTTACTTTTCCGAGATGTTCTTTTTCAAGCGAAGTGGTCTCACGATTGTCTTTTAAGGTCTGCTCGTGTTCGAGCTTCTCATCATCCAGACCCAATTTGCGTGTGGCTATATCTTTCAAAGTCTCGGCAACATTGGCTAAGCGTGTGTCCAGATTTCTTTCCTCGTTGGTCAGATTGACATGCTCGAGACGGCCGGCCTGGGCATCTTCACTGGTTTTGTCGCGCTGGTTGAGAAGGGTCTGGAGAGAGGCTTCCATTTCACTGATGTTTTTCTCAGTGCTGATCCTATCCGCTTCAGCCTCGGCCAGTTGTGGAGCAAATGAAGCGATGCGTTCCTCAGCATCTGCAATGGCCTGGACCAGTTCACTGATCTCCTGATCAACACTCCTCGTATCGGCTTCTGTTGAATTGATACCATACTGAGCACGTGAGGTTTTACGCTCAACTTCCAGGAGAATTTGACGTTGGTCATCTCGTGAGGCCTTACTGGTACGCAGTTCGCGCTCCATACTCCCGATTTGCTCATGAACTTTTTCAATAGCGACGCTGTGCTTTTGAATTTCATCAACCAAACTGGAGTACTGTTTCCTCAAACGCTGGATGCGATCCTGGCGCCCGATGATGGTATCCTCCCCCTCACCACCTGCCCCACCTTTGACAAGACCAAAAGTATCATACAGTGTTCCATCGACACTTACAGCCCGGCCATTCATCTTTTTCCAGTCAGCCTGGTATTCATCTTCAACGAGGGTAACATCCCGGAGAAGCAGCTGAGCCAGGTTTTCATACCCGGACTTGGGTGTCACAAAGTCAATAGCGGCTCCAATAACATATTTGCCCGTCAGAATGCTTGAGTCTTTAGGTTTCGCTTTTAAAATGGGCTCCAAGGGCAGAAAGGTCGCTGAACCCGCTTTCTGTGCTTTCAAGGCTTGAATCGCCGTCATGGCAGATTGGCGATCAGTGGTAACCAGAGCCTCGGCTAAGGGACCTAAAGCTGTCTGAATAGCCTTCTCGTAGCGCTCATCCACAGTCAGGAGATCAGCCACCGTCCCAAGAATACCCAGTTTTTCAATATCTTCGCTGAGCAGCTTTCTCACTCCACCGGAGTAGCCTTCACCAGATTCCATCAATTCTTCATAAAAATTGAGCTGATTCTCAATACTGACTCGACGTCCCCTTTTCTTAGCCAGGGTTTCACGGGTTTCGTTGAGTTGAGTTTGCATCTCTTGAAAACCAGATTCCAATTCAGCCACCCTGGTTTCCAGAGTTTTGTATTGGGTTTCCGCATCTTTGAAGTCTGAAGCAACCAGATCTAATTCTTGTCGGTATTCGGCTTGAGATTTGTTGAGACGTTCTTTTTTAGTTTTGAGGTGCTCGATGCTGCTCTTGTGTTGAGTCAACGCAGCTTCCTGATGGCTCTTTTGGTGATTCAAATCACTGAGACGATTTAACAGGTCCATGTGCTTCTGATTCTGAACATCATGCTCCGTTTTGGCACTGCGATACTTTTCAACAGCCTCATCAAAGGCAGCTTTAAATACATCATCCTTGGCCTTGGCTTCATCTATGCGAGGCTGGATATGGGCCTTCTCGTTACTGAGTTCAGATTGGAGGGTATGGGCAGATTCTTCTCTCTCAACCAGAGTATGTTGCTCTACACGAATACGATCCAGGGCAGTGGTTGCACTGGCAATTTTCTCCTCGGCAATCAGGAGGGTTTGTTCAATGTTAATCCGATTCGTATTTGATACATTGACCTTTTCCTGCTGTTCCCGATGCTCGGTTTCAATCGCCTGCAGTTGTGATTTGGCTTCTTCAACCCGATTCTCTTCTAAACTGACTTCCTCACCACTGGCACCATAGCCATCCTTGAGTTGAGCGATTCTCTGTTTGATGGGAGCCAACTTTTCCATGACCTGAATACTTTCATAAACAGCCAGGGATATTTCATCATCCTTCAGCTGCCCCTGAACACGGTCGAAGCGTTTATATTTGGCAAGTTGTCTTCTCAGACTCCCTACGCTTTTTTCAACTTCGTTGATGATATCATTGACACGATTGAGATCGATATCGGTTGAATCGAGACGCCGCATAGACAAGCGACGCTGCTGCTTATATTTGTTTATTCCTGCAGCTTCTTCAATGAGGCGACGACGCTCCTCCTTGCTTTCACTGAGGATGGACTCCACCATTTTCAGCTCGATGACTGAGTAGGCATCTGATCCCATACCCGTGTCTACAAAGAGATTGTGAATATCCTTTAAACGGCAGGCATTTTTATTAATGAAAAACTCGCTGGCACCATCTCTGAATACACGACGGGTGATAACCACCTCGGTGTACTCAACAGGCAGCAGACCTCGGTCGTTGTGGATGGTGAGAGAGACCTCAGCATAGTTGACCGGTTTACGCTTCGTGGTTCCACTGAAAATGACGTCATGCATGTTCTGACTACGGAGAACCGATGATTTTTGTTCACCCATCACCCAACGGATGGCATCCACCACATTGGTTTTTCCGCAACCATTGGGACCAACAA
>CAZDVD010000015.1:0-4381 GCA_964508765.1 uncultured Lentisphaeria bacterium | reverse complement strand
CCGCAACCATTGGGACCAACAATACAGGTCAAGCCTTCAGCGAACTTGAGCTTGGTCGGTTCAGCGAAGGATTTAAATCCCTTTATTTCAAGGTCAGATATATACATGCGGTGTGTCGATCTCCAATAAATGCTATGGGGGAAACAGTCTCAAATAAGACCTGTATTAGAAAGGTTTTTAGCCGGGAGGCCAGGTCATTTCTCTGCCACCCATGACATGCAGGTGCAGATGAAAAACAGTCTGGCCAGCGCTTTCACCATTATTCATAACAAGGCGAAACCCATTGTCCAATCCGACTTCTTCAGCAAGTTCAGTCCCTTTGATAACCAATTTCCCAATCAGGGCCTGATCTGCTTTTGTTAAAGCACCTGGACCAGTAATATGCCTGCGTGGTATTACTAAAATATGTGTTGGAGCTTGAGGGCTGATATCATTAAATGCTATTACATCTTCATCCTCATACAGCAGCGTTGCTGGGATATCTCCAGCAATAATCTTACAGAAAATACAATCTTGAGACACATCTCCTCCTTTATGGGGTTATGCAGGATCCTGTAGAAGCGCCGACACCAATCCGACTGAGTGAATGGCTGCCGTTTCAGCACGTAAGCGTCTGGGACCCAGACCCGTGAAAGTATAGTCGGAAATGGATGCTAAATCAATTTCATCCTTTGACCAATCGCCCTCTGGCCCAATCCAAATCACGGTGGATTTTGAAGGTTCAATTTTGCCCATTGCAGTGGTGATAGGGAGACTTGAATCAGACCCATAGCAAAACATGTGAAAAGCATCGGGGTAGCTATTTACACAAGCTGAGTAGGGTGTCAAATCATGAATCTCAGGACATCTCGATCTTCGACTCTGTTTCATGGCTGAAATGGCAATACGTTCGAGCCGATTCTTGTTGAGACCCTTTTTGATGGTATGATCCGTGAGCAAAGGTATGATTTCATTTACTCCCAGTTCAGTCGCCTTTTCAACAATGAGATTGAGATGATCCCCTTTAAGGTTTGCCACCGCCAGGACAAGGTGTTGTTCCAGCTCACCTCTATTAATCTGTTCTTCCACAACCTTCAAATCCAGAGATGTGTCATCAATTGACTCCAAACATGCCCTGGCAGCAACTCCTGCTCCATTGACAACCCATATTTCAGCGCCGACAACAAAGCGCCGCACCCGAACGAGGTGATGAAATTCTGTACCTTCTAATTTTAGGTTAGTTTGCCCGCTTTTATATGCAGGCAGGTAGACTTGTTCACCGGTGATCACCGGTGGATGAACTCCATTCCTGCTTGAAAAAAGAGACCCTGATAAGTCTGACGTGAATCTATGACCCTATCAAAAGATGCGTAGTCATAGCCCATTCTAAATGTATATGATGAGCCCTGCCCGCTGAGAATACGTACTTGGACACCACCACGAACCAGGGGAGCAAAATCACTCTCAACGTCAGCCCATCTGTCCAGGAAGCCTTCATCATCGGCAGTATTAAGCGACCAGACAGGTCCTGCAGAAAGAAATCCACCTACTTGAAAAGATGGATGCATCGTTTCCATAAAGGGAAACCAGGTGATGCCTGGCATCACTTTCACAAAGCTCAGATTGCGGTTGTTGATGGAAATAGGCTGGCCATAATAATTGTAGTAGGTGTAGGTATCATTGCTTTCAACCAGGGACCAATCCACTTCAAGATCGAGGCTGAGAGCTTCACTGGTATGGTAGCTATAAAAACCACCCAGGCTCCCACCATAGCTGAGCAATTCCATGTCTACACCCAATGTTTTATATTTTATAGGTTCTCCAGGTTGAGCTAAAACCAGATTAAAACTAAGTACCCAGAGTAATAGGAAGAGCCAGCGATTTTTCATCGATAGCGGATCATCTTGAGTTCGTGATAGCCAGTGGTACGGACAAAGCAGATTTCATCCATATAATTTTCCATGAAGAGCAATCCGCGTCCATTGCAGCGCATGCGTTGCTCTGGTGTGGTGGGATCTTCCAGACAGTCTCTGTCAAAGCCCATTCCCTTATCACGGATGCGTAGTTCCAGATGTGAATCGTACATGGTCATCTTAATAGAAACATCATGATCGGAATCGTTTCCATTCCCATGTTTAATCGCGTTATTGACACCTTCTTGAAGGGCTAAAATAATGTCGTGTCGTGTTTCACTGGGGTAGTCAGTGGTACTCAAGATATTGCGGGCAAAGTCTTGAACTCTTTCGATTTGACCAAGATCTGACGGGATGGCCAGAAAGTGATCGAAAACTTGCTTTTTACTCATACCATTCACGGGGCGAATTATAAGATAAATTGGGCCTGTGAACAAGTATGTTCAGCATCAAATACGAATTCAAATTAGTTGTGATTTTCAGGGGGGAAAGTGTGAAACTATTCGACTTCTTTAAAGTCAGCGTCCTCGATGTCTGATTCATCAACCTTGAGATGAGCCGATGGTTCACTGGATTGGTTATTCAGATCCACGCTATCCCGTTCAACGATTTTCACCTTACTCAGCATATTTTTAACGGTTCTGAATGTGATGTAGGCCAGGATGAAAATGATCAGAAAACGCATGAAATCACCTTTTGATTGGGTTGTAAAATTTGGTGCCCTCAATGGGTTGCCGGATGGTTTCCAGGAGATCAGAAAGATCATCTTCATCGTTTACAAAATCAATATCAGTCGCATTGATAATGAGAAGCGGTGACGCCTTGTAGCGAAAGAAATATTCGTTATATACCTGATTCAGTGCAACGATATAATCGCTATTAATATTGGACTCAAAATCCCTTCCACGCTTACGAATATTGTAAAGCAGTCGATCCGTATCAGCCTGTAAATAGATAACCAGGTCAGGATGGGTGATGGTTTCTTCCATCATGCTGGCAATTTTGTCATAGAGACTCATCTCATTTTCATCCAGATTGAGATAGGCAAACAGGCGATCCTTTTGAAACATATAATCTGTAATAAGGAGCTTTGAGAATAACTCGGTCTGTCTAAAATCTTGAAATTGACGATATCGACTCAAGAGGAAAAATAGCTGGGTCTGGAAAGCATAGCGTCTGCGATCACCATAGAAGGAAGAAAGGAAGGGGTTTTCTTCGAACTCTTCCAATACCAAACGGGCATCAAGATGTTTGGAGAGGCGGTCTGCCAGACTTGTTTTGCCAACACCGATGACCCCTTCGATGGCAATATGGTAAAGATTTCTCATAGGGCTAGAAGCGCTTCATCCATGTGTTTCACCCAACTTGCATCCTTACAGTCTTCCAGCAGTTGTGAGATACTCTGCTTGCTGTGCGGATCGATGGCCAGAGGTGCAATCTCATTCAGGGGTTCCAACACAAAGCGTCTTTCCCTGAATCTGGGATGCGGTATTTTTAAGTCAGTTTCTGATATAACCATATCTCCATAGAGAATAATATCAAGGTCTAGAGATCTAGGACCCATGGGTGTTTCCACATCCCTGTTTCTTTGAGCTTGAAGCTCGAGATCCATTAAAAAACTCAGTAACTCGCTGGCACTCAATTGAGTATCCAGACTGATGGCAGCATTGGTGAAAGCATCCTGGGGAACTCCCCCTACTGGCTCGGTGAGATACAAAGAGCTCATTCTGGCATTGTCGAAACGCTCATTCATTTTTGCAAAGGCGGTTTCTATTTGCGTTTGAGGATTGTTCTTATTGGAGCCAACACTGATGAGAGCCTGGGTCATTTCGGTTTACCCTTGCGTGATACTTCCACTTCGACATAATCTAGAACTGCATTAATGGGAACCTTCTTTTTGCGAACCACAACGGTCATTTCATCCACATCAAACTGACCCACAAGGGCTTCAGCAATATGGTCAGCCAGAGTCTCTATTAAGTGATACTTCCTGCCCGTGACCATGTCCTTTACCACACCATATACCTGTTGATAATCAACAGCCTTGTGCAGGGTATCCTCAGATGAACAACGCGCGAAGGGATAGCGAATTTTAATGTCCACTTCAAAGCGACCCCCCAGCTCCTTCTCGAAGTCCTGGACTCCGTGATAGCCGTAAAAAACGAGGTTTTTAATGGTTAGAATTCCCATAGCACGGAAATCTACTTAGCTAATGTAGAATTACAAATGGCTTTCATCGAGACTGATAAAATTCCAGATAAAAAGATGTCAGGGTGCAAAAATGGGTAGTGTATAACTATGCATACATTAGATGGACCGTAATCTAAAAGGTGGAAATGCGATTAATGGAGCAATGCTCGTCTTTAATCTAAAGAGGTTAAGCCCTCTCGAATGGCATATTTGGTCAGCTCTGGAATAGAATTTAATTTTAGTTTTGTTTTAATTTTAACTCGGTGAGCTTCAACCGTTTTCACACTGATGAACAGGGT
>CAZDVD010000014.1:0-67577 GCA_964508765.1 uncultured Lentisphaeria bacterium | reverse complement strand
AATGGGAATTCCGCTCCGAAGCCGTCGAATTCATGGTCAACGGCGATGTGGATTTACATGAATTGAAAGATGCCGCTCTACGGATCGAAGACGACCTGCTGGCTATAGATGGCATTTCGAAAATCGAGCTTAAAGGGTATCCCGAGGAAGAGATTGAGATCGCCTTCAGGGAATCAGATCTGGAAGCTTACGGTCTCACATTGGCTGAGGCTGTGGGGATGGTTCGCAAAGCGAATATTGACCTCACTGGAGGAACCATCCGGGGTGAAACTGAAGATTTGAGCATCCGCACTCGGCAAAAACGTTATTACGCGGCTGAGATGCATGACATTGTTCTCCGAACTCTTCAAGATGGTACCATCCTTTATCTCAACGATGTCGCTGATATCACCGAGAAATGGGCTGAAACTCCTGATGCCGTTTATGTAGATGGCAAACCAGCGGTTCTGGTTTCAGTCAATTACACCAGTACTGAAGATGTCATCAATACCGCTGACAATGTGAAGGCCTATATTGCAGATTTCAATGGAAGAAATGAAGTGCTCCAAGCACAGATTCTTCGCAATGCAGCCACCTCCATCGAGAGCATGCAGAGCATTCTCATTAATAATGGAATGATTGGATTTTTCCTGGTCCTTCTCTTCCTATCTCTTGCACTCAACCCCCGAATGGCGATTTGGGTGGCCATCTCAATTCCCCTCTCCTTCCTGGGCATGTTTGGATTGGCCGCACTGGCTGATATTACACTGAACCGCATCTCATTGTTCGGTATGATTCTCGTGGTAGGTATACTGGTGGATGACGGAATTGTCATTGCCGAAAATATTTATCAGCATCATGAAAAAGGTAAGCGACGTATTCGCGCTGCCATTGATGGCTCACTGGAGGTATTGCCTGCTGTTTTTTCGGCGGTCCTCACCACCATGGTTGCCTTCTCAGCCTTCCTGCTCATCGAAGGAACCTTTGGACAATTTTTCCGTGAGATGGCCTTTGTTGTCATGGCGGCTCTGTTTATCTCCCTCATTGAAGGCGCCCTCATCCTGCCAGCTCATATCGCTCATTCGCGTGCACTAGCTGCAGATAGAAAACCCACAAAATTTGAAGTAAAATCTAATCAGGCTCTGGCCTGGTTGAGAGATTCTCTCTATGCCCCAGTCTATCGCTATGCCTTGAAACACCGTGGTATGGTCATAGCAGTGGTGACAGGTCTTTTCCTCATCACCATAGGTGGTGTTATGGGTGGTATCATCCAGATGGGGGGCAGTTCTTTTAATAATCAGAATATGTCCACCGTTGATATCCAGATGCCTCCCGGCACACCAACCAGTGTCACTATGGAAATTCTTGACAAACTGGAAGCAAATGGTGTGCTCACAGGTGAGAAATTTTCTGAGCAAGAAGGCAAGGAAGTCGTCACCAGTGTGGTGAAGCGAATTAGCAGTAGCGATGCCGGTAGCGTCACCATCAACTTTCTGGATACTCGTGAGCGTGAATTTCTATCGACAGAATTTTCCAACGCCTGGAGTAAGGCTGTAGGTCAGGTGCCAGAAGTCGAACGCATTAACTATGTAGAATCCAGTCAATTTGGTAAGGCTGTTTCCATTTCATTGCAAGGTGAAAACATCCAGGATCTGAATCTGGCTGTAAAAGAGTTTAAAGCTGAACTTAACCAACTGGCTGGATTGAAGAATGTCATCGATGACAACCAACAGGGTATGCGTGAGATTGAGATAGAACTGAAAGATCATGCCTATAGTCTGGGTCTGGATATTCAAACTGTGATGAGCCAGATACGTAATGGTTTCTATGGATCTGAAGTCCAACGAATCAACCGCGGGACTGAAGAAGTCAAAATCTGGGTCCGCTATAGTGATACTGATCGATCATCCATTGGTGATCTGGAAGAGATGAAAATCCGCACCAGCAAGGGACAAGCCTTCCAGCTCAAATCCATTGCCAATTTGAATTATACCAGTAGTCTGAGTAAAATCAGGCACCTCAATGGGCAAAGGCAGGTAACCGTTGAAGCAGATGCGATGAACAAGAAAGTTGATCTCACCCAGATTAAAACTGAGGTTGTAGATGTAATACTTGCCTCCATTCTTGAAAAATATCCAGACATAAATTATACCATTGGTGGTCATGGCGAACGCAAGGCAGAGGCTCAGGCATCCATGATTAAAATTATTCCCCTCATCCTGGTTCTACTGTTCGCTGTCATCGCCTTCACCTTCCGTTCATTTGTTCAAACTGCCATCCTCATGTCACTTATCCCCCTTGGATTTATTGGCATCGGTTGGGGACATGCTATCCATGATACTCCCCTGGATATGCCCTCATATTTCGGTGTTCTTGCGCTTATTGGTATCCTGGTGAATGACTCCATCGTATTCATCGGCACCCTGAATCGCAATCTGAAAGAAGGATTGGTCTACATGGATGCGCTACTTAAGGCAGGTATTTCCAGATTCAGACCGATTTTACTCACATCCCTCACTACTATTGCAGGTCTCGCTCCTCTGATTCTCGCCAATAATCCTGATGCCCAGATGACCGTCCCCATGGCTATCGCAGTCGCTTATGGTCTCATCGTATCCACGTTCTCAACCTTACTGATCTTGCCCGTTCTATTAAGCTTTGCCAATGATGTGAAACGTTACAGGGTCAAGTTCAAAACGGGAATATTGCCTAGCCGTGAATCTGTGGAAGCTGCTGTCCTTGAGCTAGACATCGATGCTCAGTTGGCAGCAGAAAGTCAGGAGGTATCATGAATCGCTTAATCATGATATTGACTCTCCTAACAACGTCTCTATCGCTCTGGGCCGCTCCCACCCTTGAGATGGATCTGAATGAGATTCTTACTGCCACCAGCAAACAGAATCTCTCAATCAAACAGGCACAAAACTCCAGAGAAGTCGCCAATAATTCTGCCAGCCTGGCAAATGCAGGATTGCTGCCTCGTCTGGATTTGAGCTCCAGCTCAACCCTGCTGAATGGGATCAATCAAACGCCTGGAGGTGAGGTTGATTATGAGAACACCTCCCTGTCAGCCGGATTGAATGCCAGTTATACGGTATTCAACGGAATGCAGGGTCTCACCAAGTATCAATTATTGAATGTTCAAGCCCAGGCTAGTGAACTTCAAGGAGACATCATCGAGGAAAGCATTCTTCTCTCTGCAGCAAATCTGTATGTGAATATTTTGATTACTTATGATCAGCACCAGATCAGTCTGGAACAAATGGACATCTCACGTCAACGTCTGGAACAGGCTCTGGATCAGACCAAACGCGGTATGGCCAGCTCCCTTTCCGCCCTGGCAGCAAGGGTGGACTTTGATAATGACAGTGTTACAGTAATTGAATCAAATTACGCGCTTCAAGAGGCTAAAAGGAATCTCAACCTGCTGGTTGGCTGGGATCTCAACCAGGATTATCAGACTAAAACACTCGAATATGACCTGAGTCATTATGACCTGACGATGCTTATCTCCCAGGCTGAAGCATCCAACAAAAGCCATTCATTGAGCCTCAACCTTGAAAAACAGACCGATTTAAATCTGAAGCGGACCCTGGGTTCAGTTCTTCCCAAAGTGAGTGTGAGTGGATCTTACGGTCTACAACAAATTAATTCGGATATCGACTTTGCTTTCAATAATTCTGATATGAGTACGACTGCAGGACTATCACTCAGTTGGAACCTGTTTGATGGGATGAAATCGAAATCCATTCAAAGCGGACGTCTCCTCCAGAAGAACAGTGAATGGAATACGCTGGATTCAAAGAGACAGTTGGAAAAATCATTAAGTTCAGCGTTGGCCTACTATGAGAAAAGTCGCCAGCTTTTGGAGCTTAAAGCCAACACTCTCTCTTCTGCTCAGCTCAATTTTGAGCAAACCTCTGAATACTTTAGACTGGGTCAGGTGAGTTCAACCCAGTTCAGGGATGCTCAACTCAATTTGAGTCGAGCCAAAAGCAGTCAGATTAAGGCGCGTTATTCAGCCTACCTCGCTGAGATGTCCCTGTGGCAACTGACAGGACAGCTAGAAGATAAAATAAAGAACAGCTAATCTGGTGACACAATCCTGATCGGAGATCTCATTGCTTCTCCATCATCAAATCGCCTCCACTACGGAGGCGATTTTAGTTCTTGTGGTATGCTTCAATTGAAGAGAGTGAGACCAATCGATATTGGATAGTTTAATCCTTCAGACAGCGAATAGAAAAGCCTGCTTCTCTGGCTGAGTAATAACGCTGTACACCTGCCTGGGACGCCAATAAATGAATGTCAATTTTCATGGTGCGGTTAACTGCTGTTATGCGGCCCTGCCCTCTCTCAAGCAATCCAATGGGGAAATTGTTAGTTGTTCTATTGCTCAAGCCATTATGGGTTTCCCCAACCACTCAGGTTATGTCGCTTCGAAATATGCACTCCACGGCTTTTTGTCCACACTTGATATAACGATGCGGGGGGAAGTTTCAATTCTTGAGGCCGTCCTGAGTTGAATCAAAGGTAAAAATCTCAGGGATAACGCCTTCGGACCTGAGGGTACTAAACTTGCGCAATCTAAAAAGAAGCATACCAGCGAGGCAGTGAGCCTTGAAGCATGTGTTGACAGATAGTTCAGGTCATCGAGGTTGATAAAAAGACCGTTTACATCCCTCGGAAACTTCGTTTTATTCCCTTCCTGAACACATTCTCAGGGATTTCTCCTCAGAAAGGCCACTGGTACCATTGACGAGAACAAAGCCTAACAAGGGTATGTAACTTGTCATAATAAACATTTGAACGAGACAGCCTTGGGCTGGTTCTCAAGCTAAAAGTTGGTGTTTTCAAAGGCGATTAGTTTTGAGTCTTGGAGCTCTTTTTCAGACATTTACTTCCTTTAAAAACCAATCCCTGACAGATAGGTCCAGGATTTATTCCAAACAGACATTGTCGTATCACCGTGGCTTACGCTTCTGAAATCGGCTGAGATCTTTTTAAAATCAAAGCGATAGTATTTTATTGGCTAATCCATTTTAATTTTTAAACTTATCGATAGCTCCGTTAGAGCAAAACCCGATAATTACGTGGTTGAGTTCATAACCTTGTAATTTTAAAAAAATAGATTCGCGTGAAATTGAGACACTTGCTTTCATTGGTCCTTTTTATGAGTCTAGCCGTTGGGCTGGTTGGTTAAACCAATACCTTCAAATTTGATCATTTTTCGGACCAGCATGACGCTCCTCAATCTTATATCAACGCCATGCATCAAGATCAGACGGGGTTTATGTGGTTTGGCACCAATGCTGGACTCGTAAAATATAATTGTTATGATTTTATTAATTTCTCCCATGATTCACGGAATGAGAATAGCATCAGCTCTAATGCAGTACTGGCACTCACGAGTACTCGGCAAGACGGGAATCTATGGATTGGCCTCGGCAATGGCGTGCTGGATCGCTATGACCAAAAGCATGAATTATTCTCCAGTTATTCGATCCCAATCATCGAGGGTTACTCCTCTGGTAATGCAAATATCATATCCCTCTTGGAGAGTTTTGATGGAAACCTGTGGGTGGGAACTATTGGGAATGGCCTATATAAATTTGACCTAATCAGCAATTCATTTACGCAATTCACCTCACAAGCGACCACCACACCCTTGGAGGAAACTTCTATTAATGCCCTATATGAAGATCCTGAAGGTCATCTGTGGATTGGATCCTCATCAGGTTTATTCAATTATGATCCTGAATCCCAACTGTTTCGTCAGTATTTGATAGACCCTGTGGACACCATATCCGATGCGAATTATATCACCTCTATCGTTATGGATGGTTCTGACAACCTATTGGTTGGTACGGAAAGTGGCGAATTATTCAAACTTGAGCGATCATGTGGTGTAGTTCAAGGCTTTTCTGCCGGCCTTGCCAGACTTGATGAATTTGAATTAGAAGGCATTATTTCCCTGTTTATTGACAGTCGCGGCTTTTTATGGATCGGCACCTGGGATGGTTTACTAAGATATGATCCGGATAATGATGAATACATCGAAACTTATGTCGATGAGCATGATCCGTTTGGATTGAGTGATGGGAGCATTACGTGTATTTTTGAAGATAGATCCGGGCTCCTTTGGTTTGGAACTGCAGATGGCGGAATCAATGCGTATTATCATCGCACAAGTATCTTCCATCATGTTTATAGAAATCCATCAAAACCTGGAACATTAACCGGGAATCTGATTTTTTCGATTTGTTCACAGCGCTCTGGTGTACTCTGGGTAGGAACTACCCTTGGCCTGGACCGTTTGAATCCTTCCTCGAATAACTTTCAACATTATGTGGCAGACTCTGAGGATCCATATAGTCTGTCTAACTCAGCTGTGTCGGTACTTTTCGAAGATCAATTCGATCAGATGTGGGTTGGTACTGAGGGAGGGGGGCTCAATCGCTGGGATGAACGAAACCAGAGATTCACTCATTACCTCCCCGATGATGGGAATGATAAATCAGTGAGCGATGGGTATATCAGCGCAATTGCGGAAGATCATAGCGGCAACCTCTGGATTGGAACTCAAAATTTTGGACTCAACAGGTGGATCCGAAATGAAGATCAATTTGAGGTCTATCAATACGATTCAGACAATCTGGAGACCTTGTACTCAAATCGAATCAGCGCCGTGTACTGTGATCATCTTGGTGGCGTTTGGATAGGAACTTTATTTTCTGGATTAAATAAATATGACCCCCAGAAGGATTCAATGATTCGGCTTGCTCAAAGCCCTGAGGTATCAGATGCTCTCAACGGCTTGTCAGTATATTGCATTTTCGAGGATTCCAAGCAAAGACTCTGGGTAGGAACTGACAAAGGATTGAATTACTATCATCGTGAAACTGGAAAATTTGAATCATTCTCCAAAAGTGATGGACTGTTTCGCGATGCTGTGTTTAGTATTGTGGAAGACAGAAGCGGAAAGTTGTGGCTAAGCAGTGATTTGGGGTTATCTCGATTCGACTATGATACTAAGGTTATCAAAAATTTTAGTGTTTCAGATGGGCTGCAAGGCAATCGATTTTTCCCAAGATCCGCTGCCATCGGGGTAACTGGGGAGCTGTTCTTTGGTGGTAACCATGGATTCAATCGATTTTTTCCTGAACAAATTCTTGATCAGACGTACCCGGCACCGATTGAAATAACTAGCTTCAAAATTTTTGACCAGGAGATGCAGATGGGTGCATCCTTGTCAGATCTCTCGCAAATAAACCTGAAGTATGCAGACAACTTTTTCTCATTCAATTTTACATCGTTAGATTTCACTTACCCTAAGAAAAATCAATTCGCATATAGGATGGAAGGTTTTGATAAAGATTGGATCTATTCTGGATCCAGACATTACGCAAGCTATACTAATCTGAATCCAGGTCATTACACGTTTTCTGTGAAAGGAACTAATAGCGACGGTTTTTGGAATAACGAGGAGCGAAAAGTGGGGATCTACATTGTTTCCCCATTTTGGAGAACAAATTGGTTCATCATCGGGATGATCCTGATGGTATCAGGAATAGTTTATGCTCTGGTAAAGTATCGTTTAAAATTGATGCGTGTTCGTACTCAAGTTTTACAAAATGAAGTAAAGAAGCAGACTGCCGATTTAACCAATATGAATCAGATGCTTGAGCAAGCCAATGTGATGAAAGATCTGCTGCTGGATATTATTACTCACGATCTAAGAAATCCAATTGGCGTTATTGAGGGGCTGTCGGATTACCTGGTTTCTAATTTTCCGGATGAAGAGGCCATATCTGTCATCCGGGAAAGCAGTCGATCTGTCCTTAGAGTAATGGAAAATGCTACGACTCTTGCTGCGGTCGCCATGGGTGGAACTATCGACTTAGAGGAGCTTGATCTCACACTCATCATCGAGGAAGTATTAAAGGAATTAGCACCAACCCTTGAAGCAGCCAATCTGACAATTCAAAATAATTTGCATGACGAATCCATTATTCTAGCCAATTCCATCATTGAAGAGATTTTTAAAAATTTTGTAAGTAACGCAGCGAAGTATGCTTCAGCGGGACAGCGGCTTGTTATTGACAAAGAAACAGATGAACAATACTTAACTCTCAGTTTCAAGGACTATGGGGACACAATCCCTGAGAATCAACGAAAAGCCGTTTTCCATCGCGGAGTACAATTAGCAAGTGGCGTAAAAAAAGGCCGAGGTCTGGGTCTGGCTATTGCAATGCGGATTGCCACGGCTCACGGAGCTGAAATTGGAGTGATTCCGAATCACCCCAGGGGAAATATTTTCTTCTTCAAAATACCACATGACACATAAAGTTAGTGGCATTACTGTATGCCATCACTTCTAAAATGCTCTCATCTGCCCAATTGGATTTTCTGACTGTTAGGCAACTCCTCTAAAAATTACCATTTCTCCCCCCTAAATAAGTGCCTTTCCTGAGAGAATAGTTTATCATGAACCATGTCAGTTATGGAAATGATCCTCATCGCACTCGGTCTGGCCATGGACGCCGCAGCAGTTTCAATCACCGCTTCAGCAGCAGGATATGCCAAGGATTATAGAGCTGTTTTCCGGCTCGCTTTCCACTTTGGACTTTTCCAGGCATTGATGCCCGCTCTTGGCTGGTTTTTAGGATCGACTGTGGTTCATTACATCAGTAGATGGGATCACTGGATAGCATTTACGCTTCTGGCCGTTGTAGGTGGTAGAATGATTTTTTCCGGGTTCTTCACAGATAATGATAAATTAATAGTTGATCCATCAAAAGGTTGGACCCTCATAACGCTAAGCATCGCCACCAGTATTGATGCCCTGGCAGCTGGCCTCAGTTTTTCTGCGCTCAATATGGATATCTGGCTCCCCTGTCTCCTCATCGGAGTGATTACCATGATCCTCTCCGCCATATCAACCCGTATCGGTAGGGCTGCTGGTCAATGGTTGGGACAGCGGGTTGAAATCCTGGGTGGTTTCATTTTGCTGGGAATTGGACTGAGGATATTAGTCACCCACCTCGCCTAATCAGGTGATCCAGATCATCCTTATGCATATGTGATATTATTTATCTTCTTCCATTGGCCATCCCCTCCTATCATAAGATTAATCATCTAAAAGCCCAACATAGGAGGGAAATATGAATATATCGCTACACAAAATAATGCTTCCTGTTTCATTTGTTTTATTAATGGGAACCACTTCCCTGGAAACCAGGAACCATCGGGTGGCTCAGTTGCCAAATGGTAGTTCCGTTGGCTGCGGTGGGTGTCATGTCAGTTCAGGCGGGGGCGGTGCCAGAAATTCTTTTGAATCCTTAGTTGGGAGTTCATTTCTCATAGGGGAAAATGTCAACTGGGTTGCAGATCTGGCCTCAGTAGATTCAGATGGCGATGCAGCCAAATTTTCCCTGCATATGAACATTACCGAGATGTCCCCTCATACGGGCCAATATTTTGAAATTCGAGTTGTTGATGCGGCCACCAATACGGTGATTGTTCGTGAGGAAATAGCCAGCATTATGGATCCAGCATTTGAATATGTTTTCATGCATGCACTGGAGGCTGGAGCATCCTACCATGTTGACATGTGGACAGATCACAATGGCAATGGCAGTTACGATGCACCACCCACAGATCATTCCTGGCGAGTAGAGCTAATTGGTATTGCTGACAATACCTCTCAAAATTTCCATCATAGTACGGACTTCACAGATATAGGTGGTCCAGTATCCATAGATTCTGAGCACCTGAATCCTCAAGATTTCGTGCTTTACGAAAACTATCCCAACCCTTTTAACCCTGAGACAAGAATCAATTTCAATCTTGCCTCAACTGGTCACACCTCTCTGGATTGTAAAAACTGGAGATGCCTGGATGAAGTGGAAATCCACTGACTTTCAACTCCGCTCCAGATTGATGAAACGATCAGCCAACATGCTAAGAGAAGAAAAAGAAGCATTGGCTCAGCTCATGACCCTGGAAATGGGCAAAATCATCGCTGAAGCCAGGGCTGAAATCGAAAAATGTGCCTGGGTATGTGAATTCTATGCCGAACATGCTGAAGCCTTTCTGGCAGATGAGCTTGTCGAGACCAATGCGTCAAAGGGTTTTGTCAGTTTCGAACCCATCTCGGGACTGTTCTGGCAGTTATGCCCTGGAATTTCCCCTTCTGGCAGGTATTCCGTTTTGCAGCCCCTGCCCTCACGGCAGGCAATGCCGCTGTACTCAAACATGCCTCCAATGTTCCAGGATGCGCCCTGGCTATTGAGGATATTTTTGTCAAAGCTGGATTTCCTGAGCATCTATTCAGAACCCTGATGATATCTGCCAGCCAGGTAGAACCTGTCATCATGAACCCCCTCGTCAAAGCAGTAACTCTGACTGGGAGTAAGGCTGCCGGAATGAGTGTCGCGGCCACGGCTGGTAGAGCATTAAAGAAAACCGTCCTGGAATTGGGTGGCTCTGATCCTTACATCGTTCTGGATGATGCAAATATTGATACCTGTGTATCAACAGCTGTCAATGCCCGCATGATCAATAATGGTCAGAGCTGTATTGCTGCCAAACGATTTATCGTGGTTGAATCCCGCCTGGCAGAATTTGAAGCCAGAAAAGCTGAGATTATGTCCACACTCAAAACAGGTGACCCCCTCCTGCCCACAACTCAGGTTGGTCCGCTGGCCCGGGGAGATCTGCGGGACAAGTTGCATAAGCAGGTTACAACAAGCCTCCATGCAGGTGCCCGTCTCCTTGTGGGTGGTAAACCCATTCCAGGACAAGGTTACTTCTATGAGCCCACCGTCATTAGTGATGTAAAAGCAGGCATGAGTATCTACCACGAGGAGACTTTTGGTCCCGTATCAGCCATCATTCCAGTCAAGAATGCAGAGGAGACCATCATGGTGGCTAACGATTCGGAATTTGGTCTGGATGGATCACTCTGGACAAATGATTTGATCAGGGGTGAGAAGCTGGCTCGCCAGATTGAAAGTGGAGCCGTCTTTGTCAATGGTATGACGGTGTCTGATCCTCGCTTGCCTTTTGGAGGAATTAAACGCTCTGGTTATGGTCGGGAGCTATCACATTTTGGTATCCGTGAGTTCACCAATATCAAGTCCATCTGGATCGCCTAGTCTCAGAGCAATCATTTAAGTATATCTTATAACTATCTATGTATCAGTAATATATGAGCTTCCGATTCTGTTTTTAACCAGGTCTATTCCAAAACGTACTGCTCAGTTCCAGAACTTTTCTGACAAATTACAGAATGTTTTTAAGTAATTCCGGACCACTCCTGAAATGTTCATAATTACCCCCTTGCTTCGTGAGAATTAAACTGTTAAATAAGGCCGTAAAATTGAATCCATATTTTGCAGTTGTTCAGCCATTTAAGGATATCATAATTCATCGCTCATCATCCATAGATTGAGCAAGCAGCATTTGACTTTTCGTAGATTGATTGGGCTTGACGCTCTACGTACCAGGAGGTTCTCGTGTCCACCACTGATGTGACTTCACCCATGCAAGATTTCGGCGACTCGACAGAATACAAACGCGATCTCGGACTCATTGAAGCTGTTTCTATTGTCATCAGTAGAATTATTGGATCTGGCATTTTCAGAACCCCTGCACCCATCATAGCTTTGGTGGGCTGTACGGGACTCTTTGGTCTGGTATGGGTTCTGGGAGGCGTCGTCACCATATTTGGTGCAGTAGTCTATGCAGAGCTGGCAGTCATGATGCCTCGCTCTTGGAGCCACTGGCGGTATCTTGATTTCAGTGGCAGTCATGTTTAATACCTTTAGAAACGTCAGCACTCAGATTCTTTGTAAAGCCCGCGCATGGCAGGCCATGGCAAGGGATGGGATGTTTTTCAAAAAGTTCGCTGTTCTCAGTAAAAAGCACAAAACCCCGAATAATGCCTTGATTGGACAAGCTCTCCGGGCAACAGTATTACTGACCTTTGCAGTGTCTGCAGCCAATTCTTACGAGACCATCATCGACTTTTTCTCAGCGACTTCAACCGTGTTTAATTTGATGGTGTTTGGGGCTATTTTTGTGCTACGTAAGAAATATCCTGATGTTTCCAGACCCTATAAAGCCTGGCTATATCCCTGGAGTTTGATCATCGTATTTGTGATTTATGCTACATTTTTTGTCGTTACACTGATGACGACTCTCATTCCATCCCTTATCGGGCTGGGTTTGACTAGTCTAGGATCAATATACTATTACTTTTATATTCATAAACCCGGTCTCCAGGTGAAGTAAAATGGTGAGAAGGTGAAATACTTAAATTGACTGACATGAAACAAAAACCGGCCTTTTTGCATCAACGTCTTGCTACGCTCATCAATACGACCCCGTCTGTTGTCGAATATGCAGAGCAGGCATTCGCAACCCTGTTTGAGGATATGGCACTCAGCAATTATTATCTGGTACTGCATGATGCCAGTCATAAAACCCTCTCCTTCCCATATGTCTTTGGTAAACGTGAGTTTGACACATCCTGTGCCGTCCATAGTTTAAACTCTCCTCTAAAGACAGTTATTGAAGATCAACAGCATCTCATAGTTGAAGCCAGTGACTATCTGGAAAAATCCGATAATCCTTCTGAAATCAAGAATCCACCATCCCTGTGGGCAGGCTTCCCTCTCATCAAAGATTCAGAGGTTTTTGCAATACTTGTCTGCTACGCCGAGGATGGTTTTCAGGCTTCTGGTCTCAAAGCAGCCCTCCCTTTTCTGGAGACACTTCCTGAATTGTTCTCTCCATTTCTTCAAACAAAAATCAGAATGGACATTCTTGAGGAGAGTGAACAAAAATTTAGAGGATTTGTGGAAACTTCAATAGACATCACATTTCAAGTAACCCGCGAGGGTATCCTTGACTACGTGAGTTCAAATATCGAAGCACGCTTTGGTATTAAGCCTAAATCTCTCATTGGCCGGAATATTAATTCCCTCACCACAAAAGATCAGGTTCCTCAAGTTCAGGAAGCATTGAAGAGTATAATTGGAGGTAAAACACTTCGAAATCTGTCGGTAAATATACAGAGGAGCAAGGGTATAATTATCCCCATGGAGGTAAGTGCCAGCCCCTTAATAGTAGGTGACAAAATCATCGGCGCACAGGGCGCAGTACGGGATATCAGTGAACGCAACAAAGCTCAACAAGAAATTGAACGACTTGCCTTTTTCCTGTTTGCCAATCCAATGCCCGTCGTTGAGGTTGATTTGAATGGAGTTCCCAGTTACATAAACCCCGCTGGGATTCAACTACTGGATCAAATGAACCTGGATATGTCTCAGGTTTTTCAAATATTGCCAAAAACCTTTACAACTGACATTAAGGCAGCTCTTTCGAATGAGAGTCAGGGTCAAATCCCATCTCGCGAAGTCTCCCTGGAACGTTTACACCTGCTCTGGTCAGCCTTTTTCCTGCAAAACCAAAATCTTATCCACTATTATGCAACGGATATCACCAACTTGAAGAATACTGAGGCTGAGCTCATCTCTGCCAAAGAGCGAGCCCAGAAGAACGAAGAAGTCAAGTCCCTCTTCCTCGCCAATATGAGTCATGAGATCCGAACTCCCCTGAATTCAATCCTTGGTTTTACTGAATTGATTGAAGAAAAAGTCAAAGACAAGGCTGATGCAAATTTGCAGGGTTATTTTGAGACTATCTATATGAGTGGAAAACGGCTCTGGCAAACCGTACATCACGTGCTTGATATCTCTCAAATTGAAACAGGAACCTTTGAGCTAAAAACTGAAAAAATAGATCTGGGTAAAATTGTTAAGGAACTGGGAGCTTCTTTCAAACCCGCTGCTTTGTCTAAGGAGCTGGAACTGAAGGTTAATGTGCCCAAAGCAGATATACAGATCATTTCTGATGAATATTGTGCGACTCAGGCCATTTCTAACCTCATAGACAATGCCATTAAATATACCAACTCAGGTCATGTCATTCTGGACACCGAGGTAGTGGATGGCTCTGTGAGGATCACCATAGAGGATACCGGCATTGGCATGTCCAATGAATACCAGGATCACATGTTCAATGTTTTTTCACAAGAGAGCACGGGATATACCAAAAATTTTCAGGGTATGGGACTCGGTCTGGCGCTTGCTCATCGTTACCTCACACTTATCAATGGCAAGATTCAATTTGAAAGTCAGCAGGATGTGGGTAGCAAATTTACTGTCTTTTTTCCAGGTGATGCATATGTTTCCCCCACAGCTGAACTATCTGAGCAAAGTCTGTCTGCAACTCTTGGAGAGCCCAGTGTAGCTTCGAGAATGAGTATTCTGGTTGTCGAAGATGATCCAAACTCTCAGAAACTGGCCAGTTTCACCCTGAGTAAGGATTATACACTTCATTTTGCAGAATCGGTTGCAGATTCAAAGAAAATGCTTGAGCTACATGATATTCAAATGATTTTACTCGACCTGTCCCTGCGAGGAGATGAGGATGGTCTGGATCTTGCCCGATTCCTCCGGGCTGGGGAAAAATGGAATAAAATTCCCATTGTTGCTCTGACTGCGCATGCTTTCACTTCTGATAAAGATCGATGTATGGAAGCCGGCTGCAATGATTTCATGACCAAACCCTTTCGACTGGCAGACTTAAAAGAAACTATACAACGATTGATTTAGGCCAAACACGATGAAAACACGCTGGAAACAAACCCTGGCTATCAGATACTTCGGTATAACCAAAATACCCCTGATATTTTTTGTAAAACCCCATGTGATAGAACTAAATCAGACAGATTGTGTTATTAAGATTCCCCTGCGACGACGAACCCGCAATCACCTCATGAGTATGTATTTCGGTGCATTGGCAGTGGGTGCAGATCTGGCTGGTGGACTACTAGCTATGCAAATGATTGGCAGAAGTGAATCTAAAATCAGTCTCCTCTTTAAAGACATGCAGGCAGATTTTCTAAAACGTGTGGATGCAGATGCGATTTTCACATGCTCGGATGGTGAAAAAATAGACTCGTTGATTCAAAAGGTCGTTGAGACTGGCGAACGCCACCACCACCCTATTCATATACAGGTCACAGCCCCTGAAAAATATGGTGATGAAATTCTGGCGAATTTCACCCTGACTCTGTCTTTAAAAGTAAAAGATTAGTTATTCAGCCGGTCCGGCCAGAATTTCCTGCATCTGATCAACCGATGAGAGGACCTCTATAGCCTTCAATACCACACGATCATGGTTTAAAGAAGCTGCCACGCGGGCTCCGTTCCCACCTAACACATTAGACATTTCTCTCTCGAGTCCAGCAAGAATCTGAAATTTGATATCAAGAAATGCTTCCTGTCGATAGGCATCTTCCAATTCACTCAGAGATTGTTGCAACTTCAGTGCATCAGAATAAATACTACTGGTGGAATCAACGACTCTATCCATACCGTTGATCCAGCGATTGAGCTTCGTCTCAGGAACGACCTCACGTTGGGACATCCAGTCATAGAAACTATCCACCTCACTATCGTTAAAATGGATGGGTAAAGTTAGTCCCGTATGTACTTCGCCATAATCCAGTGCATACTTAAAGAAGAGCCGTTTGCGCCAAAGGGTTCGTTCCAGATCGCTGAGCGGTAAATCTTCGGCTACAATATCGGGTTCAACGCCGCCACCACCTTCAAACTCCCTGCTGTTATCAGAATGAAACACCGTATCCGCTGAAATGAGCAAATCTTCATACATCACATCACGGGCAATTTCGCGCTTCTGTATCAAGCGACCGCTGGGCAGGTAATATTTAGCTGAGGTGAGTTTGAGTCGTGTATCCGGAGACAATCTGGTTACCGTCTGGACCAATCCCTTGCCAAAGGAGGGTTTGCCAATCACAACAGCTCGATCATAGTCTTGCAGGATGCCAGCCAAAATCTCCGAAGCGGAAGCTGAACCACCATCAATGAGGATGGCAACGGGGAGATCATTCCTGACAATGGGACGACGACGGGACAGATACTTCTTATTAGATTGACCAATGCGACCGCGCGTCTCCAGCAGTATGGCTCCCTTCTCGATGAATAGATCGGCACTCATCAGCGCTGCACTGAGTAAACCGCCTGGATTTCCACGGACATCAATGATAAGAGCCTTAAGGTTGGTTTGATTCATTTTGCGAATGGCTTTTTCCAGATCTTCAGCAGAATACTTAGAAAAATTTGAAAGCTTTACATAACCAGTCCGGCTACGCAGCAAGCCCGAATAACTGACATCGGGAACTTTGATCAATTCCCTCACTAACTCGAATTCTAAATATTCTTGCTCACCCTCTCTTTTTATCAGGAGTTCCAATGTTGAACCTTGCTCCCCCCTGACCAGGCGGGCAGCCTTGTCCAGATCAAGTCTTTTGGTCCAGACCGAATCAATTTTCACGATTCTGTCGCCGGCTTGAATACCCTGGAAGAAAGCAGGTGTTCCATCCATGGGGGATATCACAATGAGGGAATCATTCATGCGACCAAGCCGAATGCCAACGCCACCATACTCACCTGTGGTGATGGCATCCAGTCGATAGGAATTATTGTCATCAATATGCTGGGAATAGGGATCTAATTCACGCAGCATACCGGAAATGGCTGCATCGGAAAGTTTCTCAGGGTCAATTTCAGCAACATACCGATCCAGAATGGTCTGAAAGACCTTCTTCATGGAAGCCTCACCCTCGACCCTATCCGACTGTCCCTGAGTATACAGAGTGACAGTCCATCCAGATAAAAGCAACAATGCCAGAATGGGCAGAATGGTGGATCGGAATTTCAAGCTTTAGACTCCAGCATCTGGTCAACACGTTCAATGACGCTATCTTTCAGCACCTCGATGGTCTCGCGACCATCCAATAATAAAAATCGATGGGGCTCATCTTTGACCAATTGCAGATAACCATTCCGAGTGCGCTCTTTAAACTCAACATTTTCGGCTTCCAGTCGATCAAGTTCACGGTTATCCATCCTGGTTTCTGCTGTATCAAGAGGTGTATCCACAAGGATGGTCAGATCAGGAGAAAGCGCGCCAATGGCGACTTCTGCAACCTTGCGAATACTTTCTAATGAGAGATCACGACCATAACCCTGGTAGGCAATGGTGCTATCTACAAACCGATCAAGAAGAACAATTTCACCTCGCTCAAGAGCAGGCAGTACCTTTTCTGAGATCAATTGATTTCTGCTGGAAAAATAGAGCAGCATCTCGGTAATGGGGCTCATTTCAACATTCTCGCGATCCAGAAGAATATCCCTGATCTTTTCAGAGATGGTTGTTCCACCTGGTTCTCTGTAAAGATGAACGCCATAACCCCTGTCCAGGAGTTCATGGTAGAGCATTTTGCACTGGGTGGATTTCCCAGAACCGTCAATACCTTCGAAACTTATGAGGAGTGGTTTAGTTGTTTTCATTTTTTCTTTTTAGCCAGTTGAATGAGTATCCAGATATAATCATAAAAGCTTAGAACAGCCAGGAACCAGGCCAGGAGAATCACAAAGAGGTAGGCTCGTTCACCAGGCCAGGATCCTAGCAATATAAATAGAAACAAGATGCCCATTCTGTCCCATCTCAAAAAATAGAGCCGCGGAAGGTGAATCGCATTCAAGTCATATTTCATTTGAAGATTTGTCAGCAGGTATATCCCACTTATCCCCACCAACCCGGCAATACCTGTCCAGAAATGTCCTTGAATCCATAGGTGAATACTCAATCCCAACATGAGAGGGACTTCTTCGATAAAATGCTTGAATCGACTGCTGGAAACACTGCGATCAACAAAAAGGTGGAGATGTATCTGATCTAAAAACAACCAGATCGCAATGATGATCGCTGTGGTAAAATATAATCCAAATATGAGAGCCAGAATGGCAATTAATTCAACACCAAAACGAATTTTATTCATGGTGTCTGAATTAAGCTTGCTTGCCTCGACCTTCTCAATAGCTAGATTTAGCGCCTTTTGCATTATTCTCTGTATAAATCGGGGGTAATTAAAATCATCCCTGGCATATTCAAATTTTTGATCCGTGGTCACGCTTTTTCTCCTTTAATCATGATTACTACTTCCCCTTTAATGCTGCGTGTATCCAACTGTTCCCTGATCTCTGAGACTGAACCACGAATGAATTCTTCAAATTTTTTGGTGATTTCCCTGCCGATCACTACCTGCCTGTCCCCCATGTATTCAGCAATATCTTTGAGCGTCCTGCCCACGCGATGTGGTGACTCATACACGATGATGGTTCGAGGATCCAGAGCCAGTAATTTAAAGCGCGTCTGACGACCTTTCTTCCGGGGTAAAAACCCTTCAAAAGTGAATCGATCTGACGGTAATCCTGATGCAACCATTGCAGCCAACATGGCCGAAGCACCCGGGATAGGAACGACCTCTATTTTTTGTGCGATTGCGGCACGAACCAGATAGAAACCTGGATCGCTGACAAGGGGTGTCCCCGCATCGGTGATGAGAGCGATGTTATCCCCACCCTCCAGTTTCCGCAAAAGACCAGGTGTGGCCTGCTCCTTATTGTGATCATGGTAGGAAAACATGGGGGTTGAGATTTCATAATGCTTCAATAAAACCCCGGAAACGCGCGTGTCTTCAGCAGCAATAAGTTGAACCGATTTTAAAGTATCAACGGCTCGGAAAGTGAAATCGCCAAGATTTCCTATGGGTGTAGAGACAATATATAGTTTGCCGAAGGACATATTATACAGCGGAGCTTAAAGATCGAAGGAGATACCCTGTGCCAGTGGTAAATCCTTACTCCAGTTGATGGTGTTTGTCTGACGACGCATATAGGCTTTCCAGGCATCGGATCCAGATTCACGACCACCACCAGTTTCCTTCTCACCACCAAAAGCTCCACCAATTTCTGCACCAGATGTACCAATGTTGATATTGGCAATACCACAGTCAGAACCCGTATGGGAAAGAAATCTTTCGGCATGTTGCATGTTCATGGTGAACATGGATGAAGAAAGACCCTGTGGAACTGCATTGTGAAGTTCAATGGCTTCATCAATCGTTTTGAAGGGAATGATATAAAGGATGGGTGCGAAAGTCTCAGTCTGGATGATTCCCCAGTGATTTTCACCCAGGACAATAGTGGGTTCAACAAAGTAACCATCTCTGTCCTTCAGTGCGTTTCCACCAGCGACAATCTTACCACCGGCTTTTTTGATTTCACCGATCGCATGCTCATAATCCGCTACGGCACCTGCATCGACGAGAGGTCCCATCAGGGTCCCTCCAACGAGTGGATCACCAATACGGACCTGTTTGTAAGCCTTCTGGAGTTTTTCCACGAAACTATCCATGATCTCTTCCTGGATAAGGATACGGCGTGTTGAAGTACAACGTTGTCCAGCTGTACCAACTGCACCAAATACGGTGGCAGGAATGGCCATGTCAAGGTCGGCAGTATCATCTATTACAATGGCATTGTTGCCACCTAGCTCAAGAATAGTGCTGCCAAAACGTTTGGCAACCACTTCACCTACGTGACGACCCATGGGTGTTGATCCGGTGAATGATACGAGTGGAATTCGCTTGTCATTAATCAGACGCTCTCCAATGACGGATCCGCGACCAATAACCAGATTGAAGATTCCCTTATATCCATTGTCAGTCAAAACCTTGTTGCAAATATTCTGTACAGCAATGCCACAAAGTGGAGCTGTTGAAGATGGTTTCCAGATAGTTGTGTCACCGGCAATAGCAGCGAGGAAGGCGTTCCAGGCCCAAACAGCTACGGGGAAATTGAAAGCTGAAATCACACCAACCACACCCAGTGGATGATACTGATCATACATTCTGTGTTGAAAACGCTCGGAGTGCATGGTACTGCCATAAAGCATACGGGATTGACCTACTGCAAAATCCGCAATGTCGATCATTTCCTGAACTTCACCATCGCCTTCCTGTTTGATTTTTCCCATTTCCAGGGAAACCAGACTGCCCAGAGCATCTTTTTTCTCACGTAGAGCAACACCCATCAAGCGAACCAATTCTCCACGAACCGGGGCTGGAACCTGACGCCACTCTTTAAAAGCTTCATCTGCTTCAGCTACAACCTGTTCATAGGCCTCTTCGGTGCACTGATACACATTTGCGATCACTTCACCTGTGGCAGGATTGCGAGACTTGAGGATATCATCCCCACCAGTAGCCAACCATTCTCCGGCTCCAACACAAGCACCAGCGTTAAATTCTTCAATGCCTAATTCTTTTAAGAAATCCATAAATACCTCTTTTGCCTCTTTAATTATCCATTAATTCTATGTTATCTAGTATTCTGCTATTTATTGCTTTAGCTTTTCACAATTTCTTCCGAAAATTTGATGCCAAGCGTCTTTAATTCTGATAATACGGGTTCATAAATGATGGGATCCACAGGAATTTGTACGCCTCTCAAATTGATTTTTCCATCTAGAATGAGTTTTACTGCAATAGCCAGAGGCAATGATACCGTACGCGCCATGGAGCTATTGCCATTGGGAATTCCAAAGTCAATGAGCGTAGAGGTAATCTCCTCGCTATGGTCGGGAAAACTTGCCTTAAATCTGTGTTGTAGAGCGACCATATCCCGCTCGCCAGATTCATATGCCATTTTTTCCTTCATGGCTTCTGCCAGCATGTCAATGGCCTTGGTTGTTGAGAATTCAGTACTCTTAGCATCGAAGAGACCTAGCCAATCAAGCGCCTCAATCACTTCGTCATCTTCTGCAACACCTAATTTAGCCACAACCTCTATCCGAACGGAACCCGCATTCAACCCATTAATTTTTGCGAGTATTTCAGCATAACTCGTTGGGCCTTCTGGAACTGAAGATTCTGTTAACAGGTTTAAGGCTTTTAGAGCCAGGATGAGCTTATGCCAGCCTGCATAGCGCAAGGTTCCGCGCATGAGGAGATTGATGCCTTCCAACCCGTAGATCTGCTCATATGCAGTCGAATCCCTATTGGGATATGCCTCAAATTCCAGTCCATCAATTTCCATAGGGGAAGTTGAATGGAATAAGTCCCTGGCGCTGATCTCCTTTAAAGTACCCCCATCGATATATTGGGCAGGATTATTACCTGCCAGCAGAACACCCTTGGGACTCCAGGAAAATTTGTAGCCAAAGGGGTTTGTATTTGCTTCAGGTGCAGGTAAACCACCACACACTGAGACAAATTCATCTACCTTGCCTCCACGTTTCTGCACATCATGGATGATCTGCATGGCTGACATATGGTCAATACCAGGATCAAGTCCAATTTCACAGAGGAACAGTAAGTTTTTTTCACGGGCTTCGGCATCAAATGATTTCATTTCTTCTGAAACATAAGATGCATTGACCATATGTTTGTCAGCTTGCAGACAATGCCTGGCAACGACGCTATGGAGGACGTATGGCAGAAGCGAAACTACCAGATCAGAATCAGCTACCAATGCGCCGAGTAGGTCGGCATCATTCACATCCAGGGCAGCTGACTTTCCCCTGGGGTTGCCAGCTATGGCTTTGGCAGCATTTTCCTCAATGATGTCAGCGACGGTCAGGTTAAAATCAGTGTTCTTAAATAAATAGTCGATTATTGGCTGAGATACGAGACCAGCCCCCAGAATAAGTACGTGTTTGTTCATTGAGTTTATTTAGACCTTCATAAATTCTTTTATGTATTCAAAATCAGGTGTCAATTTTCCAGCATGGGCAATGACAGCTCTTTTTACTTCTGATGGGAGATTCAGGCTCTCAAAGGGTTCAGAATAGTCACAGGCACCCATGGCAGGCACAAATGGAATGAGCGCCTCACCAAAGGCCTCAGAGGCTTCTCTGGGCAATTCAGTAGGTAGATTGTCCACCGCCATAACCAGAGGACCTTCCCCTTCAAAACCCATCTTCCGTTCACCCGTGTTGATATCATGGATATATACAGGATCTGGACTCAATGTTGACCCCGTATTGAATTGAACGGCACCATCAATATCGCAGGTGATATCACCGACGACCATGAGGGTTTTATCCGATGCATAGTGAGTTTTGATCTCTTCTGTCGTGACGAGCCTTGGATATGGGGTATCCCAGTAGATACAGTTCACCAGCATGTGCATTTTTTTGAGATAAGGCTGGAATTTGGCCTGATATTTTTCAGGGTGATCGAAATAGTCCTGCAGTTCAAAATCAGACTGAGGGTCTATTGGCTCAAACATATCAACTTCTTTAAAGACAACTTTGATAAGTTGACCTCCAAGGGCATCCAGATCAGCACTGAGCAGTTCCTCCGGGCTCATCTCATGCATGGGCAGATTGGCCAGGATTTCCTGGGCACCTCGGGAAACATTGCCATAGCCCGTCACGCCGATAACCACGGCAGGTTTATCCGCCATCCAACGACTGATTTCAGAACCTAATATTTGCAGGGAAAGATTGATCTCCTCAAGGTTGCTGTAATCTTGAGCCTGTTTAATCTGTAGAAAGGGATTTTCAACACCCAGGACTTTCAGACGCTGACCATAGGACCAGAGGGTATTCACCATTCCGGCTAAACCGGCATGATGGCCAAAAAACACGAGGCGTCGATTTTTATCATCACGAATCAGTTCATAGTCGAGCAAAGTAGCACCGGTATCCAGAATGTGTTGGAGCATGGGCATATTGTAATCCTGCCCTTTAATGGTGTGGGAGAAATAGAGATAGGCCTGGTTGGCATGGATATCCTTCACATCGATTTCCTTCACTGCCATCACCAGATTTGCAGGTGTCATATCCTGGGACATGGGGATATCCTGTGAAGCAAATTCATCATCCAGAAATACCCGTTGCGCAGAAGGTTGGACAGTGATAGTCAGACCGGGATTCTCCTTATGCAATTGTTTAATTTGAAGCGGTGTTAGGGGTATACGTCCTTCACCAGGTTTGTGTTCACTTATGATTCCGATTTTAGCAGCCATCAGCGAATTTCCTATCTTTAGTGGTCCCAATAAAATTAAGTTATGTAATATAATTTGGGGCGCACGTGACTCAAGGTTTATGCTGTTAAAAGAAGGGTTGAAAATGAAATATTAAATGGAATTTATGGATCAATGAAGACCGTGTTCTACCTGACCTGCAAAAAATGATAATTCAATATATATTAATAAGTTACCTAAACAGAAAAGATCTGAATTCGACTATTTAATCCAACCGATGAGACTTTCACTCGTTTTCGGTGACTGCGTCAGGTTGATTTCCACTTTAGATACCAGATCTGTTACGATAATATCAAAGTTGACACTCCCCTCCGGCACGGAGCGAATGGTTGCCAGAAATCGGCCCTCACTTGAGAGCGAACCCTGTCGTGATTTATTGCGGTATATCTCTTTGGTTTCCAGATTATAAAGGGCATAAATTCGATTCCCATTCCGGTCTTTATCTCTGAATGAAAACAATATCTCTCCCAGGCCTGTCCACTGCTCCAGATAGACAAATTGATTTACAAAGTGCATGGTGCTGGTTCCAGACTTCAGATCAAAAAGCACGGATTTTACCGGTTCATCAATTTCGCCCATTTCATCAGGTTGAGGTATATATCGATAAATTAGTGCTTCACCATCGGGATGGATAAGAGGCCAGATATGCGATGATATTCCCATATTGTCACTCACCTGTTCTATCTCCTCAGAACTGACCAAGTAAATGTTGGAGGTACCATCTGAAGACAGGGAGGCCTGATCCGGCATTGACATGTAAACTGATTTGCCATCTTTGATCACCGGCCATGCTCCACCTCTCACGGTCATGACCAGGAGATCCTCTGCCTGCCATTCATCTTCTACCTTCTGGATAGGTCCCAAAATGTGCACTGCCTTTTGATTGCGGCCATTGTCCACCAGAAAAGAAATGAATTTTCCATCACCACTCACTGAAGGTGTCAGCACTATTTCATTCTCATAGTCGCAATTAAAAATGACATTTTCTCCTTCACCATCCCTGATAAAAATGGCATCCCTGCCATTTGATTCATTGATGTAGGCAATCGTACCCATGCCAGGCAGAGTCTGACTTTGATTATAGGGGGCTGCTGTTACGGCCGACAAGCCCATCAATGCTATAAGCGAAAGAAGAGTGAGTTTTTGAATCAGGTTGGTCTTTATGATAGATATGCTTACCAAAACGGAATTCCTTATGAGGGTTGGTGACAGGTTGCTAGTATAAGCCTAACACACCGAACTTGCGTATAGAAACTACTTGCTGAGAGTCGGCTTAAACTCTATTCCGTTTCTTGCGTTTGTTGATTTTTATGTTTACCCACTCATCTGTCATCTGTTCTAAAAATTCTGAACTCGAGTTTGGATTCGGATACTTCCCACTGACGATTCGTTGACGACAAGCTTCAAAGAGAACGACAGCAGTGGCAACGGATACATTTAGGCTTTCTACCATACCAAACATGGGAATGACAATATTACCATCGGCCAGCTTGGTCAATTCGGAAGATACCCCGCGATTTTCATTACCCAGAACAATAGCAGAGGGTTGAGTCCAGTCAATATCATGGATGGATACTGCATCTGTGCTAAGATGGGTTGTATATATCTTGAACCCTCTCTCTTTCAAATCTGCAGCCAACTTCTCTGGATTGCGATATTTATTCTGTTTGACCCATTTCCCACCTCCAGTAGTCACTTTGGGGTGTAATTCAGGGAAGCTCTCTTTTGTATACAGGAGTTGAACTTCATCAATTCCAACGGCATCGGCCGATCTGAAGATGGCAGCCACGTTGTGAGGGTCATGAATATTTTCAAGAATGACAGTCAGGTCAAATTGTCGATGACTGACAACTCGTTTGATTGTATCCAGACGTTTTGCAGTAATGGTACCTACGATCTCTCCTGTGGGCAGTTTGGACTTCAATATCAGTATCTTAAAATTTTACAGCAGTACCAAATGCCATGACTTCAGCAGTTCCCTGCATGACCATGGCTGTGGAAAATCGGACACTCACTACTGCATCAGCACCCATCTCTTCAGCTTTTGTCAGCATGCGTTCAACGGCCTGATTTCTGGCATGTGCCATCATTTCCGTATATTCTGGAAGTTCGCCACCCACCAGGGTTCTCAGCCCGGCTACAATATCCCGACCAATATTTCGGGCTCGTATGGTGCTGCCAGTAGCAACGCCGAGATGTTTACTTATTGTTTTCCCCGCAACGGTTTCTGTTGAATACCAAGCTACCATTTTTCTCTCCTGAAGGTTTCAGTTTTTCGCATCTGAATGCGCTGAATAATGACGTATCCTATTGCAGCTACAATCAAGATGATCAGCAGTGTAGCCACTAGTTTTTCGAAGGTTGAGACTGTCTGCCCTTTCCATATATCCCAGGCTATACTATAAAAACCCATACTTGATAGGATGACTACAACAGCCACCATGATCCGCGCAAATAAATTTGAGTCTTGATGTGCAGACATGCTATGCTTCGTCTGGTTCACCTAGAGCCTTTAAAAGCTTTAAAGTATATATCCCTGCATCGTGACGGTCTCCCCAGGTGAATTGTACCGCGTAGTGTCCAACCCAGTGGAAAGATTGCAATTCATACGTACTGGCTGATTTAAGCATGGGCAAGCCAAAGGTTTTATGTCCAAAGAGATCACTTTCACCTGAGCAATTCGCACAGGGACAGGCATCTCTGAGTTTATGATAATCGATTAACGCTTCATCACCATCATCCCAGCGAATAGCAACACCTACTGGAAGTTGGATCAGTTCTAAAATTTTCATGTTCGTAAAATCCTTTCGGTGCAAATATAAGCGGTTCAGGCGGGACAGAAATAAATATCGGAGTCCACATTGAGTTGAATAAAAAAGCCCCGGAAACATCCGAGGCTTTTAAAAATCGAGGATGAGGAAACTTATTCTGAGAGTTTCTCAATATAAGCTGCTTCACGCTTGCCTTCTTCTTCATCAACAAACTTGAAGAGAATAGCACCGATAACGAAAAGTAAGACAACAGATCCAATGCCCCAGCGGGAGGCAATTTGACCGATAGCCATCTGCTGCTCTGGCGTACTTGCCAGCGGTCCCAGGGTTCCCTTGATGGTTAAGCCTACCACACCAATGAGGAGCGGACCAAGGATTGCTGCAAATTTTCCCAGCATATTATAGAACCCGTAAAACTCGCCTTCCTGTCCCTTGGGTATCAGTCTGGAGTAGTATGAACGACTCAAAGCCTGGATACCACCCTGAACCAGTCCAATCGCAATGGCAAGGGCATAGAATTCTATGGGCTTGGTCATGAGAACACCATAAAAGGTGATTATGATATATGCGAATATCGCCAGATATATAGATTTTCTAACACCCCATTTTTCACCCAGCCTTCCAAATATGATAGCTGCGGGAAATCCTACGAATTGAGTAATAAGCAGAGCAATAATGAGGTCGTTTGACTCGAACCCAATGGACATGCCATAATCCACAGCCATTCTAATGATGGTATCGACACCATCGATATAGAACCAATAGGCTAATAGGAATATGGAGACAGTCTGTAGATGCCTTATTTTTTTCCAAGTATCCAGATATTGCTGGAAACCGGCCTTGATCGTGGCCACCACGCCAAGGTTATTTACAATTTTCTTTTCTTCTACCCAGAAAATGGTGAATAAGGTGAAGACACCCCACCAGATCGCCACAGACAGAAATGATATTCGAACAGCCTGAGCTGCGCCGGAAAGTCCAAAGGTCTCAGGAAATAGTGTCATGGCTACATTCAAGGCAAAGAGAACGCCTCCTCCAAGATATCCCATTCCAAAACCGAGACCGGAAACACGATCAATATTTTTCTCAGAGGTTACACTGGGAAGCAGTGCATCGTAAAATATGTTGGCCCCTGAGAATCCGATAATACCCATGATATAAACGAAGATAGCCATCTGCCAATTGCCTTCCTGCACGAGGAAAAGGCCTGCAGACATTAAGGCACCCAGATAGGCAAAAAAGATCAGGAATTTCTTCTTGGCGGAACCTTTATCGGCGATAGCGCCCAAAATGGGAGCCATTAATGCAACGATAAGACTGGCGATGGAGTTGGCAGCACCTAATTGTGCTGTACTGACATTGACATCCGCTCCAGCACTCCAGTAACTTTTAAAAAATATTGGGAAAAATCCAGCCATGACTGTGGTGGCAAATGCTGAATTTGCCCAATCATACATTGCCCAACCCCAGATACCTTTTTTGGTTTTATCCATGAGTTATCCTCCTGTATTCAATCACAGCATAAGCTGTAACTGTCATTGGTTCTTTTGCTTCTGAGATGTTAAGACTTCGTGATCAATATAGGCTGCCACTCTAATATGCGAAGGGAATTTTTGCGCTGACACTGATCGTCCAGGCTGGGATTTAAATCCCAGCCTGGATATTAACAGATCAAACCGCAATGAGAAATCCTTGGGAAGGTTTTGCCTATTCCGGTTGAGGGAAAGCGTATTCGTGGTCAACACTGGTGTTGCAGCCTAGGGTCAGAATTGCCAGGCCAATCGCCAGCGATACAATAATTGACTTTTTCATACCTAAGCGCCCCCAGATACCTTTTTAAGATTATAGTTGATCAGAACGCCAGTAATTATACCTAGCCCTACAGTCATGAATCCTACGAGATAGTTTTTGAATATGACCTGTCCAAATCCATACAAAAATGCGTAGATGAGGACAATACCCAATATCCAGTTTATAAATGTTAATCCATATCCAGTGTCTTGAATGACATCAGGCGCAAGGGCTTTGATTGGTTTCCATCCGATTCCGCCGGGTCTAATTCGTCGAAAAAATGCAGTGAGATGAGTTTCATCAACCGGTTTGGTAATATAGGTTGCGACTAGCCAGACGATGGTCGTACCAAAGACGATGGGATAGAGTGTAATGGGCGATTCCAAACCAAAACCCCAACGAGCTATCGGGTAAATAACCAAAGGGGCAATCATGGCTGAGATTTCAGACCATGCATTAATACGCCACCAGAACCATCGCAGGATTAAGACGGCACCCATACCAGCACTGGCATTAATTATAAATTCCCATGCTCCAGAGATAGTGGTTAAAAATAATCGTGTAATCAATAACGAGACAATGGTCATGAAGAAAATGGCCATACGGGACACCATGACATAGTGCTTTTCATCAGCATCACGACGCATAAACCGACGATACAGATCATTGATTAGATAGGAGGCTCCCCAGTTTAATTGGGAAGAAATTGTTGACATATAAGCTGCCAAAAATACCGCGATTAGGAGTCCCAGAAGCCCTGGGGGCAAATAGCGCACCATGAGTTTGGGATACATAACCCCAGGATCGACGGTATTTTCATATTTCTCGTACATCGCTTGAAATTCCGGAGCCTCATAGGCGGTATCACCGTTATGGATATTCACTTTATCATCGTAAGCTTGCACAACTTGCTGGTATAAAACAGGATTCTCAACTTCGATGAGTTCTGGACTCTGGGCTCTTGGTAATATTACCAGGGCTGCCAGGGCGACAAGGATCCATGGCCAGGGACGTAAGGTGTAGTGGGCCACTGTAAACCACAAGGTGGCGAGTTGGCTGTTCTTCTCATCCTTGGTAGACATCATGCGCTGGGCAACATATCCGCCACCACCTGGATCAGATCCAGGATACCAGCTGGACCACCACTGAAGTCCTATATGAGCGAAAAAGGCACCCAATGAGAGGGCAAAGACACCGCCCGTAACACCTTTCGTACTTATTGTTCCAATTTGAGGGAAAAAATTCAGAACTTGTGGAGACAACTTTTCCTGTAAAGCTACAACTCCTCCTATTTCAGGAAGTTGAACCACGATGACGGCTAACACAATGCAACCCACCATGGCGAAAATAAACTGGAAACTATCAGTCCGCGCTGTGCCAAGCAAGCCAGAGGCCGAGGCATAGATCGCAATGATAAAAGCAGCAATCACGACTAACAAAAAGGGATCAAATTCAGGAACGGTTACTTTGAAGATCTTCTCCATTGCCTTGTTAACCCAACCCATGACAATAGCATTCATAAATAGCCCAAGATAAACAGCTCGAAACCCTCGCAATACTGCCGCCGCTTTCCCAGAATAACGCAATTCTACAAACTCAACATCTGTCATGATATCGGCACGACGCCAGAGTTTGGAAAAGAAGAAGACAGTTAGCATACCGCCTATGGCCATATTCCACCACAACCAGTTACCGGCTATCCCGTTCCTTGCAATTAATTCCGTTATGGCTAGTGGTGTATCTGCGGCAAAGGTGGTAGCGACCATAGCAGTCCCTGCGATATACCAGGGCATATTTCGACCAGATAAGAAAAATTCTTTGGTACTCTCTCCCGCCTTGCGAGTGTAATAAGCAGCGATTCCAAAAATAATCAGGAAGAAAATGATGATAACGCTATAGTCGATGAAGTGTAAAGATTGCATGTCTTTAATTGCCTTTCGAAGGTGTCATAATATGACTTTCAGCTAGTGGTTGGGTCTTTGGAACATTTGGGAAATAATAAGCAAATATTATTGTCCAATCTAGGAATGAGAGAGCCATGAACTATCCTTTCGTTCGAAATACCGGTGAGACTAAGCTTTCGCCGTTATTTTTTTACCAAATCCAGAATCGATTTTGATGAAATAGAGTGCTATGAAACTGGGAATCGTACACAGAATGACATATACAAAGAAATGCTGATAGCCCAGGAATTCCTGTATATAGCCACTTATCATACCTGGTATCATCATACCCAGGGCCATAAAACCTGTGGTCAAAGCAAAATGAGCGGTCTCATATTTACCCTGGCCAGCAACATAGAGCATATAAAGCATATAACCGGTAAATCCGAAACCATAGCCAAACTGCTCAATAGCGATCATTGCATTGATCATGAACAGGTTGGATGGCATGGTATAGGACATGAAGATATAAACCGCATTTGGAATGTTAATAGCAAGAGCCATCCACCAGATCCACTTTTTCAGTCCATGTCTGGACGCCAGAATACCACCACTGATTCCACCAATGACAAGGGCCAGCAGACCAACCGTGCCATAGGCAAAACTCTTTTCAGTCAGGGAGAGTGCCAATCCACCCTTCTCCCGGGCATCCAATAGAAAGGGCGAAGCCATTTTGGTGAGCTGTGCTTCTGAAAAACGATAGAGCAGCATAAAGGTAACTGAAGCCACAATACCCTCCTTCTTGAAGAAGGATGTGAATATCTCCAGATATGAATCCTTCTCGTTAGCAGGATCCTTTTGAATATCACGGACAGGTCGTGGCAACATGTATTTGTGGTAAAGAGCAAAGATCACGAAAAGACCACCGAGAAAGGCAATAGATACGGACCAGCCAAAGGGGACGTTCCCAGCCTTGGCTACAAATTGTGCCTCTGCAGGTGTTCTTAAGTTCCCAATGACCTTGAGAGTTTGTTTCTGGGGAATATTCCAGTTGTTTGCATCAAATTCTAAAATACCAGAAGTCACCAGACTAATATCCTGACTGCCCTTCTTCTGGCCAAAACTCATCACAACATTTTCCTCAGGTGGAGCAGAGAGGATAAAGAAGATGTTGGTGGAGTCCAAGGATCCACCAGGAAGGGGAACATTAATGACCTCAGGATAGATAAGAATTCTAGATTCTCCAGCATTGTTATCCGGGATGAGGATATCTGCCTCTGTGATTACCTCAGTGATCTCACTTGAAGGAATTGAATTGATATCCACTTTGACCGTCTCAAGACCTGTATTGTCGATAATCAGACCTGTGATTATTCCCAACAGACCTAATCCAGCAATCATAGCCAAACGATAGAAGGTCGAACGTATTCCTGTGAAGAAAGCCTGGTCATGCTCATTGAGCCCCAGGATATAGAAACCATCTGCGGCAATATCATGGGTTGCAGAGGAAATGGCCATACCCCACAGAAAGAAAATGGTCATGGGAAACCACCAGGGTAAATGGAGCGAAAGTGAAACACCAAAAAACATAATGGCCAGAACCAATTGCATCCAGAAAATCCAGTTCCGCTTTGTTGAATACATATCAACGAATGGACTCCAGAGTGGCTTGATTACCCAGGGTAGATAGAGTAAACCAGTCCAGAAAGCCAGTGTGGAGTTGGGTATACCCAGTGTTTTGTACATATCGCTAGCCACAAACATGACGATGATATATGGAATCCCCTCTGCAAAATAAAGGGATGGAATCCAGGTCCAGGGTGAACGTTTATTGGTAGGTTTTGCATTACTCATGACGATATCCTTCACATTGTGATCATCTGAAGCAGTATGATTTCTATTTTCCGTAAATCAGATATTTGGAATGAATGGCTTCGAATTCAAACAATTCACTTTGATAGCTTTCAATAATTTCTTCGGCCGTTTTGCCAGCATCCACCATCTCACGTAGTCCTGAGCCTCCCCACAAGCGGTCTGGTCCACGGCTGGATCTCCAGTCAAACTCAGCAGGATAATTCTTTTTGGTGATTACCAGGAGGTGCACCAGAAAATCAACGGCTTTGTATGTATCCGGATCGGTGACCACAATTTTAACCCCATTGACAACTTCCCCTTCGAAGAGCGGGTTCATGGCAGCACCGGGCATATCTACAGGCGTGTAGGAAATAGGTTCAACAGTAAATCCTTCCAGTCCAGTGGCCAAGAGCTCTCGCGCCAGGAGTTTCCCATCCATGTAGGGTGTACCCACATATTCAAAAGGGAAGTCAGTTCCACGACCTTCATTAATACGGACGCCTTCCAGGAGACAAAGACCAGGATAGGTCAGGGTTTCATTGGTATTGCGCATATTGGGTGAAGGTGGCAACCAGGTAAGATCGGTTTCAGCCCAGAATAAATCACCCGTCCAGCCTTCGCATTCTACCACATGGAGTTCCAGAGCTTCTAAACCAGAGATCATCTGCTCCCCTACGATCATGCGGGCTAACTCACCCATGGAAAGACCATACTGTATGGGAATTTTGTAGCGTCCTACAAAGCTTTCGAAACCATCATCCAGCACATTACCGTTAATCCGACGACCAATGGGATTGGGACGATCCAGTATCATGACTGGAATATTGTATTTGGCACCAGCTTCGAGAACGTATCCCATGGTGGAGATATATGTGTAAAAGCGGGTGCCCACATCCTGAATATCAAAAATGAGGACATCAATGTCTTTCAACATTTCAGGGCTTGGTTCATGCTGGGCACCATAAAGACTGTAAATTGGAGCACCTGTATTTGAATCTATTCCACCTGGAATGGCGTCACCACCCTGTTCATCCCCTTGAAATCCATGCTCTGGTGCAAAGATGGCCTTAATAGAGATTTGACTATTTGCATGCAGCAGATCTACGAGATGAAGCCCCTGTTTATTCACTGCAGTGTGATTGGTAACCACACCCACATTTTTTCCGAGGAGCGGTTCAAAATCCATTTTCTCAAGCACATCCAGACCGGTGTGAACAATCACTTTTTCCTGAGGGGTTTCCACTTTTCCCAGCTCCATTTGTTGATCCTCATGGGGACCAGGTATATCTGTCTGGGGACCGCCTGCTGGCGAGGATGCACATGACCACAGTACAAGGAGAGTAGATACGAGTAAACAGTCTTTAAAAAATGATTTCATTTCTGCTCCTATTTTAAGTAGGTAATATTTTGTGTAAAAAACTGAGATTCGTTTCCAATTCTGAGAATGTACACACCTGAGGCGACAGTCGAATTGTTGAGACCCGCTACTGTGATATGATTATTCCCCGGGTTAACTCCTCGCTCAAATTGCTGAACCAATTGACCCTTCAAATTGAAGAGGCTGATCATCAAATCAGTGGACTCCTGCACCTGGATATCCACGGCAAAGGAACCATTAAATGGGTTGGGATATGCCTGTGAAACTTGAAAGTCCGTGGGTTGTTGTACTGGAACATCCACATCTACTGTTTCCAGATAATCAAGCACTACAGACATGATCGTATTGCGGGCACTCTCTGGATATATGGCTTCAAACCCAACACCAAGATATACAATTCCACCTAATGCTGTACTTTCACCATAATCTCTAAGATACTGAATACCAGCACCTCCCTGACTTGTATAGTCAGCATCATCATAGCGCAAATTGTTTAGAAATCCACCGAAGGGTTTAATACCATCAGGATAGTCAACATCATAAGTACCATGTGATCCATTGTCAAATGTAACCCCAGATAATCCAGAAAATATGCCACTGGCCATACCTGAGACAGCGTAAGATTGAGCATCATCGCTGATGTATTCGGCTTGAAAGTAATTATGGTAAAAACTGATATCAGCAGTACTACCGCTTGCCTCAAGATCATAACCAATTTCTGAACCCGAGATAAATATACGACCACCCTGTTCCAGGTAGTCTTTGATTGGCAAAGAGATCTATCTCAGGATAAAGTTCCTGGTGAACAGCCAAAATTTGCAATCCAATAAGATAGGGTTTGTATTGTTCCCGATTGCTAACGTGTAACTGAACTCCACCACAGACCTGCCCCTTATAGCGACCATAATAAGGTTTTACAAAAGTTGGCCGAAATATGACGCCTTCCCCAACTCTCGCCTGTAAGGCGTGTGCAAATTCATGTGGGTTCTTGATCCACGGTCCACCTGAAAACTCAAAAGGAATTGTGATGCCTACACCCTCTGATAAAACGTGTAATTCACCATAGGTACCTGTTGAGATCATAGGTAGAATAGTTGAAGCATCTGGTACATGGGGTGAGGTGGGTACCCATGGGAGTCCGGTATCTTCAAACCACATATCCCGGGTCCAACCTTCCATTTTGACCACTTCCAAATCACAATGAATACCATACTCGTTGTTGAAAAGTTGAGCCAACTCCCCCGTGGTCATCCCATGCCGATAAGGAATAGGATAGCGACCAACACCACTTTCATTCTCTGGAAGCAGAAGATTGCCTTCCATCTGGATACCATTGATTGGATTGGGCCGATCCAGAATAATGACCTTCTTCCCCATGGCAGAAGCAGCTTTCATGATGTATGACATAGAATAGATAAAGGTATATGATCTCACGCCAATATCCTGAATATCGAAGAGGATCACATCAAGATCAGCGATCATTTCGTTGATTTCAGCCTGTTTTTTACGGTAGGTCGTCACCGCTTTTATACCAGTGCTTGGATCAACTTCTTCAACGATATGGTCACCAGCATTTTCAGCACCGAACAGTCCATGCTCTGGTGACATAATCAAAACCAGATTGATATGCTCGGGCAAAAGGTTGACGCCGTGCACCAGGTTGCGATCGACGCAGGTTTGATTGGCCAACAACCCATACTTCAAATTTTGATCCCATTGGCCCCTATTGAGAAAGACTTCAAGGCCAGATTTGACTGTGGCATATTGAACACTGGGAGTAGTATCAATTTCAGCAGGCTGTGGTGGTTCAGGAAGTGGAGGTAGTTCACCAACAACAGGTGGTGCAACACTCACACAGGCCTGAAGAATAAACATCAATAAGATGCTGACAGTTGCAAACTGAATTCGCTTAGAATGGGTTCGTTTATGCATATGACTTTTCTCCGGGTTGTTGATTCAAACTAGGTTAGTTAAAAGCTTTTACCAACACAAAACAGTTTGATCTTGTCCAATTGGTGAAACCAAAATTAAAAAAAACTTTTTAACCTGGAGCTTCAAACTCCAGCATAGATTCAGAAACCGATTATCTAAGTGAAGTCAGTGTTGTACCAGGATAGTAGTGTTTAAGTATCTCTTTGTATCCGATATGGTCCAGGGCCATGCCCAGGGCTCCCATCTGACATAGACCTACTCCGTGACCCCATCCAGCTCCTCTGAGCACGACATGATCATCATCCCTGAGGGATTCTGCATTCTTGATGACGAAGGCTGAAGAATAAAGGAATGAATCACTAAACATCTGGCGAATACCGTACTCTGATTTAACCATCTGCTCAGCAGGGTTGCCATTCCCGTCTGTACCTACGAGGAAAAGATATTTTATTCGGGCGCTGGGTCCCCGTTCCATGATGCGTATATCATCAATGCTGGTCCAGATCAGTCCCGTATATTTCTTGAGATTTTTCAGGATATCCACTTTGGTCATCACCTGTTCCCAGCGATAGTAGCTACCTGAAACATCTACTTTCCCTAGCATCCCTGCCAGATTCACGTTTTCGAATCTTTTCGATGAACAGTAGGCATCATCATAGGCAAGGTGCTTATCAAAATCATCCACGGCATATCCCGACTTTTGCTCAGGAGCATCCCACAGTGGGATGAGGTAAGGAACGGGTCCTCCCTCCCAGACAGTATCATAAGCTTCGACCATTCCACCACAATTTTTTGAGTAACGGGCATCAATGACCTTGTCATCATAGACTAAAACCTCACCCCTGGTTTCTATAGCCGCTTTGAGTGAGTGGTCTGTGAGGAATGTCGTCCCCTGGTAACGCTGACAACAATCATCATTGCAGACATCATAACCATCAGAGAGATGCTTGGCCTCAGCCAGGGCTAGTGACCAGCAGCGTGCCACCACGGTTTGAGCTGCCAGTAAATCTACAGGTGCTTCAGAGCCCATTTCTGAGGTGGCTACACAGGCTACATAGGCTTCAACATCAACAAAATTGATAACCTTGAAATATCCATCCTGAATACTGATCTCAAGTTTGCCTGGTAAGTCTACTTCAATCCGCTTCTCCCAATGGAAACCACGCCCTGCCACAACGGGATGAATGTGAAAACCATATTTGGTTGACAGGGCTTCAACTTGATCTGAACAGTTGAGCGAAACTTCTATCTGATTTGAGAGATTGGGTTGATCCTTGAAGGAAATGGCGTTCTCTTCAATGACAAGGGTTATGCTTTGTGTAGCACTTAGATCCGGAGTATTTATCTCGAGCTTAAGCTCGGGAGACCAAGAGATGGTTACTTCCTGGATTTTATCTTCAGGTAAAACAATTCCTACACGGATTATCTCACTGTTCAATCCACTCGAGATAGGCATCGACGGCAGCTCCTAAGGCAGGGGCATGTCTCAATTCAGAATGAATAATCAAGTCATCCCTCAGACGGTTGGTTTTGGTCAAATATTTTGACTTCACTTCAGCAGGCAAGCTGGAAGAGTGAATCATGCGACCTAACTTTTCATTCACAGGATCAAGGAGAAGCGGAGTAAATTTCTTAAACTCCCAGATATCCCCAAGACGTTGTCCAATAACAATTCGCTCAAACACTTCACCGAGATATTCGTGTTCTGTATCCAGAGTTCGACTGGCATCCCTAAGCATGGTTTCAGGAACTCCAAGAGCAAGGGTTTGAATACGATGGAACAATAATTCAGATAGAGCCAGAGCTGTGCTGCTTACAATTTCCAAAGCCGGTTCTTCTCCAACAAGTGCACGTTCGTAGATTTGCCATGGAAAGATTTCAGCTTGATCCAACTCTTCAACTGTGATATCTGTCAACTTACCATAGCGAGCTTGAATCCCCTTTGCAGATAGTAGATTCTCATAACTCTCTTCTTCATTCGCCATCATTTCCCAGGCCTTGGCAATCCAGGATTTGCAAGCATCAAAAGGCACATGACTTCCGTTAAGCAACATGGCATCTGCGATTCCTGTACCCACACCAAAGTAATAAGCTGATTTAACGCCGCGCATACCGCCAGCATCACCCCATTGTTCACCCAAACCACAATAATCAGCATCGCTGCCAATAACCTGAATGGGATGCAGGGTTGTATAACCCTCCTTTTCCAGGGCTTTCTCCAGCTTGTCCAAAAATTTTGGCATACGAGGGCCGTTTGCCATAGCAGAAATACCGCGTCCATTCTTGGTTTTCTGACCGGGCAGACCCACTCCAATGATCACGTCCTGGGTGACGTTCTTCCCTAGAATCGTACGGACAGCTTTGGTAAAACTATCCAGCAGGGCAATTTCCTGATCTGCTTCTGTTTTGGTCTGCTTGACCGTGTTACTCTTATGCTCTTTGAGCTGACGTGCAAGCACAATAGGCTTAAACTTAGGGTTATAGGAGTCAGATGTACTGTAGGCAACTTCAATAAATGGCTTAAGAGCCACAAAGCGCATGGGGTTAATCAGGATATCAACTTTATGAACCAGGACCTTAGAAGCCCCTCCATCAATTCCAATTAATACGATTTCATCCATTTGCGACCTCGTTTAAAATTTGACGTCTATAAATAGCTTCACGACGCATTTCATCCTTAGCATTGTCATTCCGATCGACGGTGGCACGATCAATATTGTGGTCTGTACCCCCACCATGGCGGATGACTTTATAGATTGGATCCCAGACGCGACCAATGCGATGGTGCTCACTCATGCGGGACACAAAATCATAGTCTTCACCATAATTTCTGGCGAAGGCTGACGTATTCATATCGAGGAACCCAATATCTCTGGCAGCTTCAATGTAAAATGAGCGTGGTGCTCCAGCTCCGTTGATCCGCAACAGGTTGTTGCGACCATTTTCCTCAGTCCATTCATCATGGGTAACCACTGGAATTGAATCCATTCTTGTGATTTCTCCAGAATCGGAATCTTTTTCCCACACTTCGTAGGAACCTATCACCATGGCAATGGTGTCATCTGACTCATAAACTTGTGTGACTTTTTCAACAGCATCTTCAATGAGCTGATCATCAGAATCCAGTTGGACGTAAAGTTTTCCTTTGGCCCGCATTAAACCAGCATTTAGACAGAGACCGATATTATTGATATCAAGGACAACCAGTTGAACGGCAGGTTTGCTGGCATCATATTTACTCCCGCCGGCTAGGTATGCTTGCACTGCAGGAATGGTAGGATCATTCTCACCCCCATTTACGACCACGATGACTTCAATATCCTGGATAGTCTGGGCAAGTATTGACTCAATGGCCGCACCTATAAATTCTGGGCGGTTATTCACAGGAATGATCACGCTGGCAGTTAATTCGTATTGTTTGCTGGCATAAGGGACCTTGGAGTAATGTGCTCCAGGAGCAAGATATGCTCCAGTTCTTTTTAAATGGTCAGTAACTATTTGTTCGAGTTCCAACTGTGAATCTTTGCTGGCCAGGAGATAATCAAATACGTTTTGTTCACCCACGGCCTTGTTGACTCGATAAGGAGCACCAGCATAGCGATTGGCAATATGCACCAATTCTCCAACTTCACTGAGACGTAATCTTAATTCGTATAAGAAGTGTTGTTTGGTAGAATCAGCGAGAGGCAGGACTTCAGCAAGCTTTTCAAGGTTTAATACCCAGGCTTTTCCGTAGTCTGTATTGTCACGCACCCGACCAATATGATGATCAAGTAAATGCTCATCACTGAGTTGTCCATTGTCATCAACTTCATAATCAGCAAAAATCAATGACCAATCATCCGAGCTTTCAGCCACCAGTTCATACAATTCGGCAGCGGATTGTTTGAATTCAATCTTTTCGCTTCGAGCATCTATAAGGAGCAGCATTTCTCCCTGAAAGCTGAGTAATTTATCACTGAATAATTTGGCTGTTAAATCTGTTGAGTTCATGACATCAATTCGAGAGTCTGGAAATGTTTTTCCATAATCAACGAGCTCGTGGTTTTGCTCACCACTAACTACTACTATATTCACGTTAAACTCCTTATTGCATTCTTGAACAGAAAGCATAATCAAAAGATCATCAAAGTCAGAGATACCTACACCTCGATACAGGCAAGGATTTAAGAAATATTTCAGCATATTCAACCATTTTTTGTTCCAAATGAGGGGAATTTGTAAAATATATGAACAAACAGGTCTATTCGTCAGAGAATACGAATTGATTTTTTGTATTTGTTAATCGAATTACTTGTTTCCACAGGAATTATATGAGCAAGCTTTGCAGCAGAACAGGACCAATCTGTCCGTTAATAGCAGGTGAATTATTCTCCTAATACTTACGTTTTACACGTGCTGAGATGGCACAACATATCTCATAGGGAATGGTGTTCAGAATTTTTGAAATTGTATGAATCTGAACTCTCGATGATTCACCTCCCATGACAGTGAAGTACTCCCCGGTTTCAGGTTCATCTTGCCCCAGGTCAATCATAATATGATCCATAGTGACTGTGCCTACGACTGGATACGTCTTTCCATTATAGGAGACCATTCCCCTATTGGATAATGCTCTGCTATAGCCATCAGCATATCCAAAACGCAGTGTACCAATATTTGTATCGATGGCAGCCTGCCATTTTTCAGCATAACTGACTGATTCACCTCTGGTAATTCTAGCGACTCGGATAAGTGGTGCTTTAATAGTCATGGCAGGGTTCAGGAAGGTCTGATGTTTACCCCTGGAGGAAGTATCATAGCCGTATAATCCAATCCCCAAGCGCATGCCATCAAAGGGATTCTGATTGTCATTCAGGCCAGCAGCACTATTGGCAAAATGAATCATCCCCTGAAAGCCAGTGGCTCGCAATTTCTCAACCAGAGAATTGAATTCCATATTTTGATTGAAGTATACCAACTCTGAGGCCGTATCTGAGGACGAGAAATGACTATACACGCCTTCTATCCGCATAGGTAATGTATGACCCTCTATCAGGTCTAAAGCTTGCTCCTGGGTGAGTCCCAAGCGATTCATGCCAGTATTCACATTGAGGAGCACCCTGATCTCAGAAGCAGCATTGTCTGCCAAAGCTTTGGCATCTTCCATGGAGCCCACGGTGAGAATGGCATTCTCTGGGACGGAAGATAATTCTGATGGAAATACTCTACTGAAAATCAAGAGCGATATGTCCGGGAGATTTGCAGCCAGCTCCTGAGCTTCTTCAAGTGTTGCTACAGCAAAGGTACCTACACCCAATTCTTTGTGGAGATGTTGAGTTACTCTCAGCGCTCCATGTCCATAGGCATTGGCCTTCACAACAGGGATCACCTGAGCTGGGTGTACTCTTTTCTGGAAATACGTGAAGTTTTGAGTGATGGCATCAAGTGAAACTTGACAGATGGCTTGCATGAGATCGATCTCCCAATCAAAAAAGGGCGTGAATCAACACGCCCTTTTTCTAATTGATGTATAGCAAAGAGTTTTAGTTGACGGAGTCTTTCAAACCTTTACCAGCTTTAAAACGAGGAACGTTCATTGCAGGAACATTGATCGGGTCACCTGTACGAGGGTTACGAGCAACTCTAGCTGCACGAGCTGATACATCGAAAGTTCCGAAACCAACTAAAGCAATTTTATTACCGGCTTTTAATGAATCTGTAACAGCGCCTGTAAATGCACCAAGTGCTTTTTCAGCCTGTACTTTAGAGATTCCTGAATCATCGGCAATCTTTGCAATCAATTCGGCTTTGTTCATAATGTTTCCTCCTTGTTTTTGTATTTATGATTTTATTCTTTTCAGTTGACTTGAGCAGCACCTCTGCGGATTGGCTCAAGTGGGCTAAAACCCTTACCCACCTTAGGATAACGTCAAAAAGGTAAGGGGTCTTTTTTGAAAGTCAAGCAGTTATTCAATATTATTATTGAAACCTTTTTTGATAAAATACTGTTTCATTTCATCAAAATTTAAAAATATTTCAGTTGTGCATCCGACGATCCAGGAAGCCACTTTTTCCAGAGGCATTCCCAAGATGAGATAGACTGGCATCTTGTGCTCATAAGCCAGCGTGAGCTCGCCGTGAGTCCCGCCTCCGGGAATTACATACTCATCCCATAGACAGATCACAGCGTCACATTTTTCCAGGAGTTGCTCTAAATCTCTATCAATAATCTTCTTAATAACAGGTCTAAATCGTTTAATATCAGTACTTTTCCACTGTCTGAAGTTATGCTTCTCTTCCTCAGTCAGAAAGTCCTGCTCATGTTGAGAAGGATCAAATACCTCGATGCTAAACTCGGCATCAAGAAATTGACCGATATCACGCCGCCAGGCTTTACCATCATCAGGAGCCGCTTCTATCGCTCCGGCCAGATAGATTTTCAACTATCGCCATCCAAGTGGAAAAACGTTGCTGAGAGCCATACTAAGAAGGCAGTTTCAATCAAACAGATCAAGAGAAAGCCATAATCTATCATTCCATTAAGAAAAGCAATATCAAGACCAGCCATCCAATTGTAGGGAGGCAAGTAGAGGGCGATTTCTGGATATTTCTCAAGTGGAGCACCCTTTATAAGGAATAGTCCGCTGATCATCATGATGGGTAATAGCCCGATATAAAGGAATTTGCTCAGACTGTCCACATGATTTGTCAGAAGACCAATAATCTTACTCAAAGCCACTATTTGTAGAGCACCAAGGAGAATAAACACGATACTTGCCTGGAAATTGATGGATTCAAAAGACATTTCTGTCACAAAAGCCAGTACAGCCCAGACTACGGCCAGATGGGTAAAACCCTTGGCAAGACCAATCATTCCCTGAGCAATAAAAAATGAGGGTTGGCGATGGAAACGTCCCATCTCATATAAACTGGCCATACCATTGCTTTTCTGGGACTCCCAATAAAACCTGGCTGTGGTCTCATAAATCGTAATCAGCAGGGTCAGGAGGAGTGAATCCAGAACCAGGGCTGGCATGACAACTGTCATCTCTGCCTTTGGCAAGAGTGATTTATAGGGTAAGAAAAACATGAAAAAGAAGATGAGGCCCGTGAGAATAGGCATGAGGCCCATCGTTGTGAATTGACGCTTATAAATGGTCAGTTCGCGGTGCCAGAGGGCTGCTAGTACATTATTCATGCATTGCCTCCACCATGATCATCCGCTTAAATATATCAGTGAGAGCAGGTAAACGAGGTGTTGCCTCTGCCACCCTCTCTGGAAATAGTGCGGTCACTTTTTCCGGGGGAATATCTACTTCAGTAATAATTTCATAGTGATTCCCCTGAACCGTGTAGGAGAGCACATTGGGTGATGCATCCAGAATGTTAAAATCCCTCTCATGCGTTTCGGATAGTGTGAGATCGAGAATTCGATTTTCCCGATCCGTTTCCTTTAATTCCTTAAGGGTTCCATCAGCGACCAGACGCCCCTCATCCAGAATGGAGATTCTATCTGCCAGACGCTCAACCTGGTCAATGTTGCTGGAAACCATGACAGTGGTGAATCTTAGCTTTTGTTCACGGAGAAAGGCTTCCATAAGTTCTTTGCATCCCTGATCCAGGGAAGCCGTAGGTTCATCCAACAGCAGAATAGAGGGATTATGCAGGACTGCACGGATAAATTCCATTTTCCGTCGGGTACCAAAGCTCACTTCTCTCGGGAAGGAATGCAGACTATCAGCCACCTCAAAACGTCGAACAAATCCAGAAATACGATTGATCAGATCAGATTGAGCGATTCCATGCAATTTCCCATGAAGTGTCAAATTTTCCATCAATGTAAGAGCTTGTTCAAAACGGCTGTCCTGCGACATATAGCCGATCTGGTGGCGGATTTGATTCTGTCTGGCCCCCAGATTTAAGCCGTTGATATAGCCTGAGCCCAGTGTGGGTGCACACAGCGTGGCAATCACCCTCAATAGAGTCGATTTTCCCGATCCTGTTGTCCCTATGATGGCATGGATATGCCCTTTTTCAACACCCAGGGTAACATTATTTAAAGCTGGCTTATCATCATATTTTTTGATGATATTTCTCAGCGTAATTGACACGGCCATATCAGCCAGTTCTCCCTACAAAAACGTTATAGTTTACTGTGGCTTAGCTAGCCACTTTCTTATCACCTTTAAAGGTCCATACTGCCAACAAGACGATCATGATCAACAATACCCAGATGGATGCATAATGGTAAGTTGGACCACCATATGTGATTAAATTCGTAAATCGACCAATCAACAATGAGATTCTGCCCATCACAGCAAATCCAAATGAAGCACCAAAACTTATCATAAGGAAATAAATTCCAACTCGGGTGACTTTTCCAAAATGACCGGTATGCTCTTTGGAAAAATAGAAATACAATAACCCTGTAATTGTACCCACCAGAATGATCAGATTATTAAAAATACTGACACCTGTGAGACTGAAGAAAGGCATATCAACAAAGGATACTGCTGAGCCTTTAATCTGACCAAGAACATTGGAATTCAAGAAAGCATAGGCCCTCAAACCGGCAGCCATACCTACCGTGTAGGCGATACCTAGACGGGCTAACCAGCTTAACTTTGAAGACACACTTAAAAGCATCATGATGCCCAGAGCAAAAGGCAGGATATACATAAAATGTGGATCATGTCCATGCCCCTTGTCAATGCCACCATCAGGAAAAACACTGGGAAGAATAAAACCGAAGAAATTATAGATCCCATACCAGCTCTTCATCAGAAAACCAGATATCTCACCATCAGGTGTTGGCCACAGACGACCAAACAGATTGGGTTGAACCTGTGTCCAGAAAGCCATTGCCATCCAATAGCCAGCTGAAACGCCGACAAACACGTGTTCAGCAATCTTGTAAAAAGGATTATCCTTATATAAATATGAAAAAATACCAAGGGTTAGGAAAACCGCAACCCATGCACCAAAAATTTCAGAACCGTTCATTATTCAGCCTCCTAATATTTCTTGGAACGCCGACGTTCAACAAAGAACGAGATGTTTCCGAAAATGATGAATCCAACAATAACCAGATGTGCAACGGACTGCGCATCCATACCACTGGTGCCAATACCGGCCTGACCGATAAGCGATTCGTATTCTGCAGCCCCAGGCATTCCACCAAGGATACCCACAATCTGTCCGGATTGGACATAAGGCATCACTTCGTTGACCTGTATGGAGGTTGTACCCGTACTCATAGTAACACCGGTGGGATCAGCAGCATATTGTACCCATTCCACCGTACCAGGATAACCGGCAGATGCTGAGAACAGATAATCGAAGTCAGCAACCTGATTCACGCCAACCATCATGGGGATGTCATCCAGAAAGTCTCCATTGGCATCAACAGTAAACACTTTACGAATATTACTGACCAGCCCTTTGATAACAGCTTCAGCACCCGGTCTGTAACCTAGCAGCACATAATCCTCACCATAGGTCTTCTTGTATTGCTTCACTGCTACCTGTTCTAGCGCCTCCATGGCCATAAACTGACCATCAGGCCATAGACAGGTAATGTAAACTTTCACATCCTTTTGGAACAGATGACGCAGTAAAGCTACTGCCATGGGATGAATTTCAGGTTTGGTGCTGGGCCCATATTCAAATGAAATCAACGCCTTATCCCCTGCTTCCAGTTTATCCACGGCATTATACACATCCTGGGATGAGGTGGTTGGCCGGATGGGCAACCCGAGTGGAAAGAAGAGAGGTAAAATAACAACCAGAGCAATGACTAAGAAGATATAGCGTCTATCAAGACTACCGGCACGAACGATAAAATCTAAGAATTTTTCCATGATCATTCTCCGATATATGATTTTTCAATTCCCAAGATATAGCGAATTGAAGTGGCAAAGATGCCCAATCCAATTCCTATCATGATAGCTCTTGCTCCAGCTACATTGGGATTGTTATAGATCCAGTCCTGTAAAACAGGCAGGTAGAAAATCGCAGGTTGATCCACAGGCCAGCCCATGATAAATCCAGCGATAGTCACGGCAAGAAGCCCACCTACGACTGCAGCGAAAGTATAGGTCCTGTTCTTAAACCATGTATTCACACCAGCACTCAAAGCCAGAACGACTATATACAAAATGAACCAGGCTGAGATATTTCCACCAATGGGAACCCGCCCCAGCATGATGATAATACCTGATATGAGGAGTAGCGTGGCTTCAAAATTTCTAATTTTGAAGGCTCGATAGGAGGCAGAAGCCACAAAGAAAGCCAACAATGCAAACATGGTGGCGGAGAGTGGTGTAAAGATAAATCTGAACATCCAGTTAAACAGCGATCCACGGGTGGAGATATGGGCACCCCATTCAGTGGCGCGCATATTTGCAGTTCCACCAGCAGCATTGATTTGCTCGACCACATTGTCAGCGCCCTTCTTTGTGAAATAGGGTGTATCTATTGTATAAGTATCTCCTTCAGGCATGGCGATGAGGATGTTCTCAGTACTCTTTTCATCGAGGTTGATCTCACTGGCCAAGACAGTAGCTACTTTGGCAGGATCATCGTATTGACTGATCTCGACGTTATATGATCCTAAAAGAATAAAACCTGCGGTAAATGAAAAGGTAAAACCAACAATGGCCAAAGCAGCATATTGCCAGCCTTTTTGCTGTTTTATGATTTTTATAGCCTGCATTTTCAGGAGGTTCAAAGCGCCAAGGAACATGGCGAAACTTGCCAGGATATCAAACCACTGGGTCGCATCATCATCCACAAATGATTTGATAACAGGTTCATCTACAAACCAGCCAAACAGGGTCAAGAACCCGATGGTTGCTGCTATGGCTATAGGTAATTGTCGTTTCATAAACATATTCAATCTCCTACTGAACCATGAGAATGTTTTTAATCACAGGAATTGATCGCTGGTTAATAGCCCAGGCGACCTCATGGTCTTCCCACTCGATGGTTTCTTTGCCTATTTCGGCATAAAGATCTTCGCGATTCATTTCAGGAAACTTAACTTGATATTCTTCCCGTTCATCCTCACCCATCTGATTCCACTTATTTTTACCCTCTTTCACAATCTCAAGCTGACGAAATTCAGCGTCAGTATCGTAACCGGATTGATTATTGTCAGTGAATGTTTGATTCACAATTTCCATACGATTGTCAACTGGCAATTGAATCCAGAACGGCGTACCCGTAGTGAAGGCAATATTGTTCTTCTGTCTCTTACTCAAATCTGAATAGGCTATATTCTTGTATTTATTGAGTATGTGTTCCGCACTCGGTTCAGATACGGATCTATTTACAGCTCTGTATCTTGAAATGGGATCTGCATTGTTCCAGAAATCAGCTATGGATTTTTCAGCACTCAGATTGGTCTTTTGTTTTAGATCTTTCCACTCATCACTGCGCTGCTGTTCAAATATGTTCATTGAAAAGAGCAGAACTGAAAGAAGTAAAACAGATGTGAAAAGAATTTTGAGATAATCCTGTCCTTTTACGCCACCAATTAATTCAGGGTCTTGTGATAAATAGGCCGAAGCTGCAAAGAACTCTTCCCCTATGAGCGTATAGTCACAAGCGGTAACAAAGAAAGGAATCTGTGATGGAGAAGCAGTTCCTGCTATCTGAATTGCACCAATAGAGTTCCCTGTTTCTGCCAACAGCAGAGATTCAGCATAAAATTTACCCATATATAAACAAGCAGCAGGCTCTTCTCGAATCATGATGCCGTTGACACCAGCTGCATAGGCGAATTGATCATCCGTGAGATAATGAACCATATCATCATGGAACAAGTCTGGACGGCCCTCAAGGAGGTAAGATTCGCGGCAGGATTCTCGAGCGGCTTTCATTACGATTGCTCTCGACACAGGAACATTCAAACTGGTTTCATAGCGAGCAGTCATCTTGGCTACATGGCCAAGCACAACAACTCCAGCTACCGTTTCCACCTGATCCATATCCATGATCCCAGGGACATAGAGGACTGGCTTGCCCATTTCAGTGGAACGTCCAACAGCTTCTTCCACGGCCTTTAAACCGGGAATACTACGCAGGGTAATCTTCTCTCCTCTTTTTGCCATGCGGGTCGAATAAATCAACACGCCTCCGACAACGAGGATTGACCAAAACATGACGCCACGTTCAGAGACAAAAAATGGATGCCCCGCAAACCAGTAAATCATGAATAGGACGAAGATGATGCCGGCAACAGACCAGAATTGTTTATCTTTCACTGTGCTTCTCCGTTTGTTTGTTTTTATGCTCTTGTTCCAGTTGTTCAAGTCTTGAGATCAATAACTCGACATTACTCGGTTCTTCAAACAACTCGGCAGCTTTATAATACCCATCTGCTTTGATAAAGGCGCTTACAACAGGTCCAAAAAATATCATGGTATGACTGCCTAACAAAGCTAAAGGTTTAACCATTTCCAATGCAAAGACAGCGGGGGTAATAAAACCGGTGTCATATATCCTTTTGGCTATACGCTCAATGAAAGCCAAATCCTCTGCAGACATGGTCGGTACGATTGGTATTTCTTGTGTTTTAATCAGTTTCGACCATCTCCAGGTTAGCGCGTGGTATAACCATAACCTGATCATCAATCTGGATTTCAGCCACCCTCACCATCGTCTCGGATTCCATCTTCTGTAATTCAGGTGGAAGTGAGACTACAGTTCCGATACGACCGAAGTAAGGTGCCCGAATAACTCGGACCAGACTTCCAGCCTGGATACCTTCATTAATCTTAACGGCATGGACATCCCCTTTGATGTCCTCTGCATTCAATGGAATCACAATCTCAGGACGAATGACACCAGCTCGAATCTGAGTGGCGCCATTAATTGATGTAAATTTTCCATGGTGTTTTTTGAGCAAATCGAAGGTTCTTGATCCCATTCGAATCTCACCATAGCCTTCGGTGAGAACCAGGGATGTCACCAAATCCTCAGAGCCAGTAATGGCAACACCCAGTGTGTATCCTAGAATTTCTTCCAAATCAAAATAATTGAAACCACCCACGACGACTCCGGCAACCTTCATACTGAGGGCTTTTTTGTAGGCAGACAAACTAATAAATGATCCACCTACCAGCACTTTTCCGGCATGTTCAGGTTTGATCATATCTGAGGTAAGCTCATCCTCGCGGTTTTCTGTTACCACAACTAGCTCCCCCCTGCTTTCACCACCAATTCCGAAAATTCCCTGTATAAAAACCGCCTCGGTCTCGATGATAACACCTTCTTCAGGAACAACCTCAGACACTATACCTCGGATATAGGCATCTACCTCAACAGGGATGGGTGCATCACGGAGGACTACTTGACCAGTAATTGAGGAAATGGACTCTAAGGTACAATCGAGGGGAGACATCACCTTCGATTTAAAAAATCCAAAGAGTCCCTTGGTTTCAGCAATCATTTCGCCCTTAGCAAACTTTGAACCAATGGGTTTTTGCATCACGGCCTCAACATCGGTTGGATCTATGTTTAATAGACTACCGACATTTAACATCTGTACATTTCCTGGCAAATGGGTACGGGCAACGATATCATCTGGGGTGACTAAAGCATTGGCTTCAACGACCACCTCCCCTTTCAAGGGTAGGATTCTGTCTTTTCTAACTTTGGTTTCATGGAGGACTTTTAGTCCGGGAGTATATGAATGGGCCATAATCTATTCTCCTCCCCGTAAATGAGTGTCTGGGTATTCATTCGTTGACCTGGACCACTTAAGCAAATTTTCTATGCGTTTTGATTTTTCTGTGCTGAGCTCAAAAGGTCGACCTCGTCCGTCAAAAATCAAGCCGACGGTTCCACCATAGATATCAGTTTCATGGGACTCACCTTTATCTTTTCCAATGGACATGTGTTTCGCTGGTGTCAACTTGGCATTGATAGCTTGATAGGGTGCAGGAATGACAATGATTTCACCCTGCTTCAACTCTACCACCTTTTTACCTTCACCAGGAAGATCAAATTCTGCTGTTAAAATCAGTGATCCCGGTTTGGGTTTACCCAGTGGAGCAATACACGTCCCCAGGCGAATTAAGCAATCCTTCTCAAATACTTCTACAGCAGCCTTGTGGGCATCTTCAGCCATATCGGCATTCTCTATGTTCGCCATAACACCCAATTGAGGCATCATAAAGATTGAATCAACAGCCAGTTGAGTAATACCCTCTGGAACAAAGGCATCGATCATCATACGCATGGCCTGTTCTCTACGGGGAGCGTGAGATAGGACGCCACCTGACCCAACCAGGAGATCCAATTCCATCATATCAACCAGGGTTTCACCTGAACCAGACTGATCAAAGGCATCAGAAATGGTTCTTTCCTGTTGTACCCCTTTCAGCTTGACAGCAAAAGATTTATGTTGGATAAATGACAAGCGCAAAGCCTCGCGAGCGATAGCCTGTTCAATAATCAATTCTTCGAGTGATTGAGGAACCGTCGTAGGTCGGATCATTTTGTTACCAATCCGATTGGTCAGGGTACCTTCGTCAATATCTATGGGAACCCAGCGCAGGACGTTTTCAAGAGTTGCCTCTGCCAGGACATTGCATACTGAATAGCTCATGCCCAAATTGGCACTCACAGTACGGTTAAATTGTCCCTGAAATACTGAAAAGATATCGGTGGTAGCTCCACCAATATCAACACCAACTACAGATATATTCTCCTTTTTAGCCACCATCTCAATGAGTGAACCCACTGCTCCAGGCGTAGGCATAATAGGTGCATCTGTCCAGGACATCAATTTTTTGTAACCAGGTGCCTGGGCCATGACGTGCTCCATAAAGAGGTCATGGATTTTATCCCTGGCTGGTCCGAGGTTTTCAACTTCTAAAACGGGCCTGATATTTTCAATGAGATCCAAATCGGTCATTTCACCCAGCGTTGCAACAATATTATCCTGAGCCTTTTTGTTGCCGGCATAAATGACGGGCAATTTGTAATTTTGACCTAATCGTGGCTTGGGATTGGCTGCAGCCAGGATTTCAGCCAATTCCACAACGTGAGATACGGTTCCACCATCAATGCCACCTGACAGCAATATCATATCAGGGCGCAGTTGACGAATACGTTCAATTTTCTGGTGAGGTAGTCGACCATCATTTGAGGCCAGCACATCCATCACAATGGATCCAGCTCCCAGTGCAGCACGTTCAGCACTTTCACCGGTCATCGCTTTCACCACGCCAGCTACCATCATTTGAAGACCACCACCTGCAGATGATGTGGATACATACACATCTACCCCTGTATTGTCATCCTTCATGGGATGAATGATCTGATCACCGTCAAGAATCTTCATGCCGGAGAGTTCTTCAACCTCCATGATGGCATTGAGAACACCCTTGGTGACATCCTCGAAGGGAGCTTCCACAGTTGTGGGGGCTTCCCCTCTTGTTTTTAAGCGATATCCCTCATCGGTCAATTCAATCAGGATAGCTTTGGTCGTGGTCGAACCACAATCTGTTGCCAGAATAGTTTTAAGTTTTTTACCAGCCACTATTTCCGTCCTTTATTTTTCCTCTCGCTGAGATTACAGAGACGCAGAGTAAAATGTATTAAAACCTATATTTTTCTCTTTTGCCCTAATCACCCTCTACGGCTTTGCCTGCCCGCACAAAGTTATACGCAGGCGGGCGATCTTTGCGAAATACTTCTTCTTTTGAATCTTGCTGCGTCTTAAAATTTTTCGTTATTGCTTGAGGCGGGGATCCAATGCATCTCGTAATCCCTCACCAACCAAATTGTACACAGTCACTGTGATAAAAATGGCCAATCCTGGAAATGTTGTCAACCACCAACCAGTAGGCAGTGTATCTCTGGCACTACTCAACAATGAACCCCAGGTTGCCTGTTCAGGCGGGGCGCCAAAGCCCAGAAAACTCAAGCCAGATTCGATGAGTATGGCAGCTGCAACACCAAAAGTTGCCGTCACCAGTACCGGTGTCAATGTATTGGGTAATACGTGCCTGAAGATAGTTCGGAAGTCTCTGTAACCCAGCGCTTTAGCAGCAACCACATAATCTTCATTCTTAACTTTCAAAAATTCGCCCCTGGTGAATCGAGCAACCCCCGTCCAGCCGGTCAGACCCAATATGATCATAATATTTATGATGGACTGTGTCTCCATCACTGCAACGATGGTAATGATAAGAAACATTCGGGGAAAGGTAATCATTATTTCAATCAATCTCTGGATAACAATATCAATTACACCGCCATAGAATCCTGCCAATGCTCCCAGGATGACTCCAATGAATACATAGATGGCCACAGCAACAAATCCCACCAGCAAGCTCACCCGGGCACCATGAATCATCTGGGACAAAACATCCCGACCCAATTCATCGGTTCCAAAAATGTGCGCTCTGCTGGGTGGTTGCAATTTGACCTTAAGATTGTACTCCGTAGATGAGTAAGGTATAACAGGGTAAATCGCCCAATCCCCCTCCCCATATTTATCTTCTAATATTTTAAATTGCTGACTCTTAAAGGCATCCTGCCAATTCATCCCAAACCAGTTCACACCATATTCCCTGAATACCGGGAAATAGGTACTGCCCTGATAGCGCATGACAATGGGTTTATCATTGGCCAGGAAATCAGCAAAGATAAAGATGAATAGCAGCACATAGATAATGTGCAATGAAATCACCGCGAGTCTGTTCTTACGGAACTGAGATCCTACTATTTGAGAGTAGGTGCGTGCTGGTGCCATCTCTGACATTAGCGCTTCTCCTCAAAGGTGATACGGGGATCAACAATTGCATATAATAAATCAGAAAGTAGAATACCAAATAATGTGAGCATGGCCGAGATTGTGGTTACTGCCATAATAATTGGGTAGTCCCTAGATAGCACAGCATTGAAGCTGAGCTGACCCATGCCGGGTATTGAAAAAATCGACTCTATGATGATCGAACCTGAAATCGCCAGGGGTAAAAGATTGGCCAACATGGTGATAATGGGGATTAAAGAGTTTCTTAAAGCATGTTTGTAGGTAACGACGCGCTCACTGAGACCTTTTGCCCTGGCCGTTCGTATGTAGTCCTGGCGAATCACTTCCAGCATGGATCCACGCATATAGCGGGAAAGTGCTGAGAAAGACCCATAAGTCCAGATCAATAGTGGCAATATGACATGATGAGCCATATCCACCAAATAATTCCAGGTACCCATCTCGCTGGCTCCCAGACTATGTAATCCGGATACAGGGAAAACATCGAAGAAATCTCCGCCCCCAAAGAACACAATGGCCATCGTGGCAACCCAGAAGTTTGGCAGGGAATACAGAATAAACAGAATCACCGTTGTAACCTTATCCCCTGTTGAATATTGATGTGTCGCTGAATAAATGCCAAGAGGGATAGCAATCAGATAAGCCAGGATAAAGGAAGTGAACGTAAAAATCAGGGATACTGGCACGCTCTCTTTGATGTGATCCCAGACTGGACGATTATCCTTTATGGAAGTACCAAATTCGAGGGTCATCATGTTGACTAACCAGCGTGGATACTGAGCCTCGGTAAAAATCTTTTTAAATTTCTGAAAACCAGTGAACTGATAGGTATCACGGGCTGCATTTCGTACTACGCCGGTGGAATCGGTTCCCCCATACCACCAGTTCTGAATGTATTCCAACTGCTTTTCTACACTCATTTCAGCACTGATACTTAACTTTTGCTTAATAGTCAGAATTTCCAGGACTACGGTGGTCTCGTCACTTGTGAGATCATCCGACTCGAGGAGGCCAACCAAAAATGGAACTGCCACTTCATCGGCTTGTTTGAGAGGCTCTACAATATCATCATAATCACGTCCGCTAAGCGCCTGTCCCTCAGAGAGGTAGTTCTGAACGGCTTCCCAATTATCTTCCACATTGAAAATAACAAAGTTGAGCAATAAGGGTTTATCCAGACCATAAATCTCTCTGGTCTGCTCTATCATCTGTTTTGCCAGGTTCTGATCCGAAGCCAATCCGGACTGCTGATTACCCATCTTCATGGCCGTGGGATCACCTGGTGCGAGCTTAATGATTAAAAAAGTGATTATAGATATTCCAAACAGAGTTGGAAAGATTAAGAGAATCCTTTTTAGGAAATAGCGCCACATCAGGAAGTAGCTCCAACTCTGGCAGTATTACGCCACCAACTATTCACCTTATATCCTGGACGAATAGGCAACCACTTGACACCATGAAATTCTTTCAAATATGCTCCTGGGTCTCGCTGGTAAAACATAAAGGTGTAGGGCTGTTCTTCATGGAAGATCTCTTGAAGTCGAAAATACATGGCATTCCGCTTCTCCTCATCCAACTCATAGCGTGCTTCCTCAATAAGGGAGTCAGCTTCGGCATGCTTGAACCCCATATAGTTGGATCCACGATCTCCAATATTGTCAGAATGCCAGATCTGGTAGGGGTCCATTTCCAGACCTCCGATCCACAACAAAGACACCACATCAAACTGTCGATCACGGAGATTTTCAACATAAACTGACCACTCTAACTGCCTGATGTTCACTACGATACCGACTTTACGTAAATCTTCCTTAAGCATCAAAGCGAGGTATTTAGAACTGGTTGAGCCTGATGATACCGAAAAGGTAAAATTAAAAGGGACACCGTCTTTGTCCCGAATGCCATCTCCATCATGATCAATCCAGCCAGCCTCTTCAATGAGTTCAACAGCTCGGATAGGATCATAGGGCCAGCGCTCAATATTGTGATTGTATTGTTTACCGTAGATGTAGAATGGACCAATGGTTGGGATACCTAAACCGTAAGCCACATTCTCATTGTAGTTGTCCCGATCGATGAGCATGGTCATGGCCTGACGGACACGCTTGTCTTTAAAATAGGGGCGATCATTATTCCAACCGACATAACTGTAAGCAGGAACCACATAACTCACCTTTTGAAATCTTTCTAGAAAATCAGGGGTGTTCGTTTGAGTAAAGTACTGCACAGCTCTCATTCTAGGGATAAAATCCAATTCACCAGCTTTGAGGGCTGTCAATCGCGCTGTAGCGTCGCTGATGACTTTGACGATCACTTTATCTAGATAGGCCCCCTCTTCAGAGAATCCTTCTTCATATGTTTCACCGGCATTCCAATAATTGGTATTTCTAGCATATGAGATATAGTCTCCAGTAATCCATTTGTCAAATACCCATGGACCTGAGCCTATGATAGGTTCTGCATCATCCCCTACTGGTCTTCCTTGAGGATGAACATTGAAGGCATCGGCAAAGCCTTTGATGGCTGCCTCTTCCCGGGTTACTGAGGGATTAAGTAAATCTTCGACTGAATACCTATCTAACAATCCTTCAGGATCCCAAATGTGCTTGGGAATGATATGAAATCCTCCCAGGATCTCCTGATTTCGAAAGTGTGTCTCAGAACTGGTAACACTAAAAATGAAATCACCCTCTGTCCTGGCGCTGGTCACTTTTTGGAATGAACTCCTGGTTGGAGCGCTATCCACAAAAGGGTTTAAAATGGCTTTAAGGGAGAACAAGACATCATGTGCCGTAAGTTGCTCACCGTCATGCCAGTAGACATTGTTTCGTATGTTAAATGTGAGCGTATACCCATCGTCACTGACCGAAAAGCTCTCCGCCAAAACGGGTTTATCATATCGCCAGGTCTGGAAGTCATAACCCAGTAGTGTCTCATAGATATTATCAAGAATCCTTGTGGCAGCTGCAGAGGTAGATGTAAATGTATTGAGATGTTCGGGATGTGCAGATTCTGCAAAAACCAGTATCCCACCCTTTTGAGTATCTTTTCCGGTGGGGCTGCTTTCAAAAATTGTTTCATCCCCTGTTAGATCAACAGTTATTCCGCCGGCACTCCCCAATTCATCATCCAGCAGATTTTCTTTACTTCTGAGCCCAAGATTGGTGAATATGATGAGAATAACCAGTATGGCGAACTGGATCAGGAAGGACCTGCTCATTTATAGTCCCACAAAAAAAGTTAAATACAGATAACTCAGCGGAGCTGCAAAGAGGATGGAATCCAGACGATCCCAGGCTCCCCCATGTCCAGGTAAGAGGTTGGATGAATCTTTTACACCCACATCCCGTTTCACCAGGGATTCAGCAAAGTCACCGAGTTGACCGGCAACACCGGTTATTAATCCCAGTATGAGAGCATCTGTATAATCCAGACCCGGTAACCAGCCTGCCTTTACAATGAGTATGAGCGCGATAAATGAACCAATCAGACCAGAAATGGAACCTTCCCAGCTCTTATTGGGACTCACACGAGGAAAAACTTTGTGCTTTCCGATGGCTGATCCAACAAAATATGCCATGGTGTCACAAGTCCAGACACCAATGAAAACAGTGAGTACTGCATATCCACCGATGTGTCCCCCCTGCCCGGCATAACCAAGTTGTTGGAGTAAAATAAAGTAAGCCATGGCCATACCGATAAAAATGGCAGCAAAAAAGGTGGAGGCGACATTCTCCATGACATGGGATTTCTTGCGGAACATTTCCCAGGTCATGAGGATGAGAATGGAAACAATTAAAATGCTGCCCAGATTTTTCCCGTCTCCCAGGAGTTGATCTCCCACCAAAGCGAGATAAATGATGTATCCTACCCAGACGTTGGGCTCAGTCCCATTTGGCCGGGACATTCGATAAGCCTCACCCAGAATAAGTAGACCAGCGACTGTGAAAAACACCATGAATACATCGTGGGTATACAGAGTGAATCCTACAAGAGCAGGAATTCCAATAATGGTGACGGGGGCACGTTTTATGATATTCTTTAACGACATATTAGAGCGCTGAAATTATTGGGCGCCCCCCCAAACACCAACATGTTTTCGGCAAGAGGTAATATTATACGCTGAAAACCAGAAATGGAGCCCCACGGTAAACCTGTGGTCCCCACTACATGACTCGCCTTGCGTGAAGGGTGACCAGACTTTGTGTCACTTCGCCTCAACACGCATCACGCCGAAGCGAATAACACTTCATTCTTCCACGTGCATGAACGGGGTCTTCTGTCCACAAACTTCCACAGTAGTATTGCGGAGGCGGATGAAAGAGAATTATTTCTCATCCTCACCTTCTTTGGGCGGATTCGATTTGCGATCATCCTGTCGTCCTTGACCATCTTGCTCACTGCCCTTTTCAGGCTTATCCTCTGACTCCTCATCTTCTGAGGATTCCTTTTGCTGGCTGGGATCCTGGGTCAGGGCATTCAAGCGATTTCTGGCAGTTTTTGCCAGAGGATCTTCAGGAAAGTGATCCACCATATAGCTGTATGATTCCACAGCTGACGTTTTATCAAAGAGATAGTAATCATTTAACCAGGCATGGTTAAAACAGGATTTGCCCCTGATCGTAGCTGAAATAGTTGAATCTTCCCTGATAGAATAATATTGGGCGCTGGCTTCCGAATAGTGACCCGCCTCGAACAAGCTGGCTACGCTGCTATAGCGATCTTCATCTGGATCAGAGGCAGGCTCCGCCTCAGTATCATTGTTCATAATGGTATCATAGTAGTGGGGGTATTTCTGTTGAATCTGGTCTAAAGCATGTTTGCCGCTTTGCACATCCCCCGCAATGGATTCGAGAGCGTAATATTGCATGTAGGCGCACTGATGCTGCATGGTTGTATCCTCAGAGGCATTCTCCAAGCTCGTCAGTAGATCCAGTGTAGTATCAACACGTGTGAACTCGAAGAGCATGTATTCTGCCAAGGAATACCTATTCTCCTCAATCAGTTTCTTCACCCGCAGAGAATCCTGGGCAGTAACTTCGACAATCTCCACATCGATCTGCTCGTCTTCCTTTTTCCGACTAGCAGCTTTATCTTGTGTAGGATTATCTACATTTCCACCCCGAGATCTTCCGCGCAGGTTTCCCTCACGACTATTTCTGCTCCTTGAAGTATTGCTCTTCTTCTTTGCTTTTACCAGGGGTGGCAGTCCGGCCAATTGCCTCTGCAAATTGGTATGATCGAGTTGAATCTTTTGATATCGCTCAATCTGTTTATTCTTTTGGATTGCTCTGCCCACCAGGGGTGATCGTATTGCCTGGGTTTTTACATTGGCAAAGGCTGTTTTCGCTTCTATGTAATCAAAGTGCTTGGTGAGATACAGCTCTCCCAGATAATAGCTTGCTTCAGCGGCGACCTCTGTTCGATTATAGTCTTCAACAATGCTGGTGAGCTTGGTCTCCGCCCGATCTACTTCGTTCATGACCAGATACAATTTGCCTAGTTCGACTTCCAATTGACCTCTAATTTCTACAAATTTGTCGCTGAGAAGCATATCCTGAATCATTTCAACGGCATCCTCATCCCGATTCAGGGCCTTCAACATGCTGGTCTGCCGGATAATGGCTTCCACCTTTAGAGATTCAGAAGGTTTGTATTTCGAAACGGTCTCATAGGCTGTGAGCGCGCCTTCGTAGTCCATTTTATTTTCGCGCATTTTACCGACTTGAAATTGAGCCTGAGCTTTGGTAAAACCATCTGGGGAACGATCAATGACCTGTTCCAGGTAATTTTCAGCCAGCAGCAGACTATCCTGCTGAACAGCAATCTCACCCAGGAGTAGCAGTGCATCGGCTTGTAATCCACGATCTGAATCGCCCTTTAACACCCTGGATGCCTCATATCTGGCCATTTCCATATCACCCGTTTTCAGGAGGCATCTTCCAATCCAGAGCGGAACCTCCTGGGCGTGAGGAGAGTTTGAATAGAGGGAGCTGAGATCTTCGAAATAGCGTTTTGCCAGTAGAAAGTCACCCTTGAAATAGTAGGCTTTGGCAATGATGAATTGAGCATCATCCCGGTATTTGCTATCCGGGTATTTTGTCAGTAGCTTTTTAGATTTTTCAATAGCTTTGGAATAGAGATTGATCTCATCCCTACTCACAGATTCGGTTTGATTCTCTCGCGTAAGCTTCTGAGCCTCAGCGAAGTACTCCTCGGCATTGTAGAAAGTATTGTAATAAGCACAAGAGCTCAGCCCAATAAACGAGAGCAAGAGAATTAGTTTTGAATATTTCAAGAAATCACTTGAGTTGAGCATGAAATTCCTCATACAATTTTGGCAACACAGAACCGGCAGCAGCATGTATACACAGATCAGCTTGTGGGCTGAAGGGAGTGGGTTCTGGATTAATTTCGATAACATAGGCACCCTTTGATTGAGCCTCAAAGGGAAGTTGTGCGGCTGGGTATATCTGTGCAGATGTTCCAATGGAAAACATGAGATCACAATTCTGGACTGCATCAAAGGCTTCATTAATGGTCTGGAGGGGCAAAGATTCACCAAACCAGACTACATCTGGCCTGATCCTCCCTCCACACTCACATATATTCAGCTCCCGCATGTCCATATCATCCAGCTCGATATGTTTTCCACAGTTATTGCATTTATGACGGTGGATATTTCCATGCAGCTCATAAATGGTATGGTTACCTGCCCGTTCATGGAGACCGTCAACGTTCTGAGTTACTACTACAGAAGCGTGGAATAGTTTCTGAAAATCACTAATACTTTTGTGGGCGGCATTGGGTTGAGCTTCATTGATAGATTCACGTCGATCAGCGTACCAACCAAGTACCAGATCGGGATCTTCCCTAAAACCAGCCTGACTGGCCAATTTCATGGGATCATATTTGGACCAGTGACCATCGGGATCACGAAATGTTGAAATACCGCTTTCAGCAGAGATTCCTGCCCCGGTAAAAAAGACGATGTGACTGTCTCGATTGAAACGGTCCATGGGAATTGTGGTTCCAGCCATAGCGTTGAATATAGAATTCATTGTTCCTATTCAAAACTTCCCTGCCATCATATTGTCAAAACCTCAGAATATTTTTTATCTATGACAATTTTTGTCTTGATATCCAATTATTTGATGTTTAATTATTGCTATGAGCACGCATTATCAAGGTAACCCACGCGAAATACTTGTCCTGGATACCTGGATCAAATTTTCCAGAGCCAATAGCACACTGGCTAATATCATGCGCCGTAATGTCGAGGAGCAGGGACTCACCCTATCCCAGTTCGGGGTTCTTGAGATCCTGGCTCATATTGGTCCCTTATCCGTAAAAGAAATCAGCCAAAAATTATTGTTAACAACCTCCAACCTGGTCACAGTTATTGATAATCTGGTCAAACGGAGATTGGTAAGGCGGGAGCCGTGCTCCCATGACAGACGATCAATCATCATTCACATCACCCCCGAAGGAACGGACACAATTTTGCCAATATTTAAAAATCATCTGAATGAGTTGGTACAATGCTTTTCAACTTTTGATGAAACACAACTAAAAACACTCGGATCGATATCAAAAGATCTGGGTTTAAACCAATCCACATAAGGAGATTCTCTAATGAAAAATCTAAAATCAATCGGCCGTTACGTATTTGCGGCACCATTTGCAATATTTGGTCTCATGCACTTTATGAGTGCCAATGACATGGCAGGAATGGTACCCAGTTTCGTCCCCGGAGGCGTTTTCTGGGTTTACTTAACTGGTCTCACTCTGATCGCCGCAGCGGTGAGTTTTGTGATCCAGAAGCACACCTATCTAGCTGGTCTGTTGACCGCTGCTTTGATGCTGGTTTTTGTGTTTACCATCCATTTACCAGGTGTCATCGGTGGCAACATGATGGCAATGGGTAGTCTGCTTAAAGACCTTGGACTGGCCGGTGGCGCTTTGCTACTTGCATCCAATTACCAGCAAGACTAAGCAGAGAAGGCTTTTTTTAATGATTGACATCATTCCATTCCAGACGCTGGGTTCTGCCAATCATGGCTGGCTTCATGCCCATCACCATTTCAGTTTTGCTCGCTATTACGATCCAGAGCGACTTGGTTTACCTCCCCTGCTGGTGTGGAATGATGACTTGATCAAAGCAGGTACCGGTTTTGATATGCATCCCCATGACAATATGGAAATCATCACCTATATCAGGGAAGGGGCCATCACCCATCGGGACAACCTGGGAAATACAGGCCGAACCGTTGCGGGAAATGTGCAGGTGATGTCAGCCGGCACAGGGATTATGCACAGTGAGCACAATGAAGAATCTGAAGATACCATACTCTTTCAAATCTGGATTCAATCTCACACTTCTGGAGTAACGCCGCGCTGGGAGACCAGGGCTTTCCCCAAACAAAGTGAAAATCAACTCATTCCCCTGGCCAGTGGACGGGATCTACATAAAGATGTGGATGTGTTATCAATCTATCAGGATGCAGCCGTCTTTGCCGGACTCATTTCTGCAAGACATGACTTTGTATTTAATCTGGAACCAAATCGACATGTCTACATGGTAGCGGCAACGGGAAAAATTCAAGTCAATGGTGAATCAGCAAGTGCCCGGGATGGCATTCATATCAAAGATTTAACTCAATTTGAAATCACTGCTTCACAGGATGCTGAAATAGTCCTGGCTGATCTGCCCATAGTACGGGCGTAATGCATTACGCCCACTACATCTAATGACCCGCCCATAGCACACAGTTATCTTCAAAACATAGAAACCCAACCTAAGCTACATGAATACTGCGATGCATGATTTCCTGAGTTTTGACTCCACGGTCCTTTTGGGAGAGCTTTGCCAATTCATCTGACATATTCTCATCCTCTTCCGCTTCAAGCAATTCGCAAACGTGTTCGATGATATATTCGGGTATCAAATCCGTATACAAATCAGACTCTTCCCTGAGGTACTGCGCTGATTGATAGCAACTTGGAGGAAGTCCTGGAATATCTTTACTAACTTCCTCACCTTGATGAATGCGGCGTTTGTTGGCCAGTTTGAGGGACACATCACCATGATCCAGACCGTAAAGGATTCCCATGGTCATCCCTGCCAACAAGAGGTGAATAAAAGCAGAACCGTCGGCACTGCGCAATTCAACAGTTTGCCGTTTGAAAGGTGAGATATAGCGGTCTTTAAGGCGATGATTGATCACCGAGGCCATATCCTCGCTATGGCGCCACCCCAAAGGTACGCGGATGAGGGCAGCACGATTAAAATCACTCCAGAACAGTTTTGTCGGTGACTCTTGACCAGGAACCAGACGTAAATGTGAAGCAGCTATGGTATTTCCAAAGGCTGTCAGAGACGGTGCATATCGTAACAGTCCGCCAATTGCCTGCTTGGCAACAGTAGACAACTCCCCATTAGCGTTGGTCATGACATTATTGTTCTCCATTAAGAGTTCAACATGAAAATGCAGACCGGTTCCAGCATACCCTGATTCCAGTTTTGGTGCAAAAGTAGCCAGTAAGTCATATTGGGCAGCCACATTGCGCACGACGTATTTTGCCAAGCTGAGATAATCAGCTGCCCACTCGATGGGAGCAGGTAAAAACTCCACTTCAAACTGTTCAGCATATTTTCCATCAATTGATTTGTCTTTACTATCGATATTCCTGATGGTTCCTACTTCGGAATGTCCATACTTCACATGAGATGTGATATCAGCGATGATCTCCAGCATCTCCTTGACCACCTCTATATAGCGTGAGAAGGGTCCTGAGGCATGATAACCACCTTGAGGAGGCATGGGATATAATTCATCTTCCTGATCACCAATCAGATAGAACTCCAACTCTCCCAGAGCCCATAAATCATAATTATGTTTTTCCTTCAGTGATTCAGCAGCCTTCATAAGAATATTATCAGGGCAGAATTCAGCCAGTTTTTCATCCTTATCCAGGAATCGACACAGAAAGCAAATACCTTTTTCGTCAAAGGGATCAATAAATGCAGAAGCATAAACCGGAACCACATAAAGATCAGAGGATGATGTGCCCACCATGCCCTTGAATAAACTCGATCCATCCACCCGTTCGCCGGCAGCCAGAATGCGCTCGGCATAGTTCATGGAGTTCACAGGCACGATAAGCTGTTTGAGCCGACCATCTCCTGCTGTGTAGTGGAAAGTGATCCGTTTGATATCGTTCTGATTAATAAAATTAAGGAGATCACTTCTTTGGAGATTTTTGGGGCTAATGCCCAGAATGGTTGCTACTGATAGACTCATGTTCTTCCTCCTGATTCAACTCAATCTATTTAGGGGGAGATATCTAGCAAGAATAGAATTATCAACCTCTATGCAATGGATACCTACGCACGGTTACCCCAACGAAAACTATTGAATTGAGTAGTGCCTTTCTTATACTCTTCTCGTGCTTAAAATATCTCAATGCAAGGAATCCCCATGAAACTCATAATAACCTCCCTGGCAAGTCTGCTTCTGCTCCATTGTGCCATCCCCATGCAGTCACAACCTGCAGCCATCAGTGAAAAAGAAATCTATGACCACATCGCCTATTTAGCGTCTGATGAATTAGAAGGTCGCAAACCAGGAACCCCAACCGGTGACCAGGCGGCTGACTATATCGCAGATCATTTCAATCAGCTTGGTCTCACCCTTCTTGGAGAAGGTGGGAAACAGTACTTTAATGTTATTACTTCAGTTGCTCTGGGTCCTGATAATAGTTTCAGTGCACCTGGAATCGAAGCCATTGCTGGTGAAAATTATACACCAACCGCTTTCTCATCAAGCGCCAGTGTGACAGCCGGATTAAGCTTTGTAGGTTATGGTTTCCAGATAGAAAGTGATACCCTGAACTGGGATGATTATGCATCTGTTGATGTGAAGGACAAGTGGGTCATGATCCTCCGCGGAACCCCGGAAAATGAAGCCCCTTCCAGCAAATTTGATAAATACTCCTCCCTCAGACACAAACTGCTGGTGGCTCGTGATCATGGAGCTAGCGGTGTCATCTTCGTAAATGGAACAACCTTTGATGCCGAGGATGAACTCATTGATCTACGAATTGAGCGCAATCTTTCCCAGGCTACCCTTCCCGTAGTGCACATCAAGCGTGAACTCGCTGACCAGTTGCTGGCCGCATCAGCCCAAACAGTTTCGGAACTTGAAGCCAAACTGGATGAAGAATTAACATCTCAAAGTCTGGATCTGGATATTGAATTATCTATTACCACTGAGGTTGTCCAACAAGAAGTCACCACCCAAAATGTCATTGCCCTGCTTCCAGGAAGTGATCCAGTTCTCAGGGATGAATATATTGTTCTGGGTGCCCATTATGACCACCTCGGATGGGGTGGCAAAGGTTCTGGTTCACGTCGACCAGACACATCGGCAGTCCATAACGGAGCCGATGACAATGCCTCAGGTGTTGCCGCGGTTCTTGAACTGGCCGAGAAATTGGCTCTGGGTAAAAAAGCTCCTAAAAGAAGTATCCTCTTCATGGCTTTTGGCGCTGAAGAGATGGGACTCCTCGGTTCAAAGTTTTTCACTTCAAATCCCCTCATCGACAAAACCCAGATTAAGCAAATGTTGAACCTGGATATGGTGGGTCGTCTCAATCCTAACAAACCTACCCTCACTATCGGTGGAACGGGTACTGGACTGGGAATGGAAGCATTCCTCATGGATCATGCAATCAATCGTGAATTTCAACTATCTACAACCCCAGATGGCTATGGTCCCTCTGATCATGCCGCCTTCTATGTTGAAGATATTCCTGTGCTCTTCTTCTTCACCGGTATTACTGAAGAGTACCACACCCCAGCTGATGATGTAGAAACCATCAATATTTCAGGTGAAAAGGCGATTGCAGATTATGCCTATGATCTGATTGCCGATTTAAGCGTCAGAGATGAAACCTTCACTTTCCAGGAAGCCGGTCCAAAAGGTCCACCCAAGGGTGGCAAACGTGGTAAGGTAAAGATGGGCATCATCCCTGACTTTGCAGCCGCGAATGCCAATGGTTTCCTCCTTGGAGGAGTGGTTCCTGGTGGTCCAGCCGCCAGATCAGGCATGCATTCAGGTGATGTGATGATCGCTCTGGAAGGTCGTTCAGTAATGAACGTCTACGATTACATGAGTCGTATGGCAGAAGTAAAGCCAGGTCAACGTGTCACCGTGGAAGTGATGCGCGGTGATGAAAAACTAATCCTCATCGTTCAACTATAAGGGTATCCCAATGTCCAACAACACGAAACAGCAAGCCTGGTTACTCTGGATTTTGACTATCATCATGACACTTGCTTCTGTGGTTTATCAGAGAACAACCGGACCAACTTATCCTGTATCGGGTGAGGTGATTATCAATGGTAAAACGGTATCATATCACCTCTTGCGTTCACAGAATACCGGTGAAAATGCCGAGATTGATCTGGGTGCTTCTAAACCTGAATTTAACGCCACCTTAAAGTGGAAACGCTATAAGAGTCATGATGAGTGGAGACTTACCCCATTTATGATGGTGAATGGTCATCTTAAGGCCAATCTTCCCTCCCAACCTCCAGCTGGAAAAATCATCTATGAAGTGAACCTGGTAACGGCTGATGGGAAAACCCATCTTCTGGTAGATGAACCCATCATTATCAGATTCAAGGGCGCTGTCCCCGCAGCTGTCCTGATTCCACATATCTTATTTATGTTCACAGCCATGCTCATGGCTACCAGAACTGGTCTGGCTGCCTGGGTAGAAAGTCCAGCTACATTAAAATATACGATTATCACCACAATTTCTCTGCTCCTGGGTGGTATGATTCTAGGTCCCATTGTTCAGAAATATGCCTTCGATTCTTTCTGGACAGGCTGGCCCCGTGGTACGGATCTGACAGACAATAAAACAGCAATAGCATTTATTGCATGGCTTCTGGCGGTCTGGAGACAGCACAAAACCGGAAATGCCAAGGCTTGGATCATTTCAGCAGCAGTGATCACCCTGACTGTTTATCTCATCCCCCACAGTGCCTTTGGATCGGAATTGGATTATACACAAATGGAGCAATAAAACTCAGTATCCCTGAACAGATTTCTGTACAAAAAGACGAGCCCGCAAGATTATTTGTGGGCTTGTCTTTTTTTTGTCAACCTCTATTGGTTCTAAAGCCAGTCAATAACGGTATTCCTACTATAGGCTGCTTTAAAAAGTCTGGGATCACAGAGTTCCCCGTCCTCAGTAGAAAATATTTGGCTATACTTTTCCAGAAATTGCCTGTTGGCAAAAATAAACTGCATTTGTCCAGGGTTACTGGAAGAAAAAATCGGTGGTAAGAGATTGTTACCTGCAGTCTGGTTATAGAGCCATATTTCCACCGATTTGAAATCGCTTCCAATCCAGAGATCACGAACAATGTCATCTGGAGGACCATAGAGGATATATACCCGCCCTCGATCTGATGCTCCCCATCCCCCGACTATCTGGATAATGCGAATTGATGTATTCCAGTCTCTGGTAATGTTTAACCCTGAATTCATTTTCAGGAGTTCCCGGTGTCGGGTCCAACGCTTTCCAAAACACTTCTCGATAGGTGTATATTTCTTCTTGAGTATTTAGATTGCGTAAGATTTTGATCTGTTTTGGGCTAGCGAAATATTGAATTTCAAATACTATTTTTTTACATATTGTGCTTTCTTCAGTAGATGGATATAGAAAGGAGTGCAATTCATCAGAAAAAAGAGCTGCTCTAGACTGAAGCTGATCAATGGCACATCCATTTGCCAGAAAAATAAGCAGAATAAAATGGAATGATATAGCAGTTATAGATTTTTTTGAAGTCAATATTCCCCCTTTACAATTTGATCAACGCTATATACTTAATTTCCCACAGTACCCGGGGAAAGCCAGGACGCCTTCGGGCATAATTTCCATATGGGAAGCCTCCACGCGTTGTCTAGCTTTCGTTCTATGATCAGTCAATTTCATACAGTAGCCAATGAATTGTATTGAGTACAAGTTTTTTGTTGTCATAACCACTATAGTTAAATCCAGCCCGTATCGTTTTAAAAAATACTCTCACTTCTTGGGCCGTAAACATGGCTGTCTCTCCAGAGATGACAATCCTACCGTTGCCGTATTCATATGCGATGAGCTGAGAATGGCCAGGTACAGGAAAATATGTTGAGGTATCTTCAGATGCGATGGCAGCATTGTCTCGCGTGTAATAATTCCGGGCTGATTGTGAAAGCTGCAAAATTGAGCTTCATGTCGAATCAAAACTCAGTGACTGACCTGTAAAAGTAATCACACGATGGATGGCTGCCTCAGCAGAATCAGCTTGTAGGATAGGATGCTCCCCAAGCCCCTTGTTCTCCGAGCTGTATTCTAACCAGGTATTCCTGCCAATTTCTGGGTTCACGCGAAGCGTATCAACAGTCCAAACGCTTTCCATCCCAACGCCCAAAGCCTTGGCTAGACCAGCAGCTGCACTCCCAAATGGATCATGGTCAGCAATAAATAGCAGTGAACCGCCTTGCTTGATCCATTCTATAAGCTTAATGATTTCATTCTCAGAGAAAGCACTCGCCATGCTCCCCTCTTGTTGGTCCGCCGCCATGGCATTGGCGATAATGAGTAAATCAATATTCTTTAATGCTTCTTCAGTAAAAGCTCCTGCATGTGTGCTTAAAATAATGCCATCATTCTTGAGGAGTGTCGCAAAGGGCATATAGGTTGACTGGATATCGTGAAAATTCTCATGACCGGCATCAAACAATACAACTGGGGAGGTATCAGAATTGAATTTTGGGATTCCTACAGACATATCCGTTTTCATATCTGGTCGCTGATAGATACAAGAAACCAAGATAGCGAGAAGTACAATTGTTTGAGGTAATCGTTTAATCTTCATAATGATCCCTTCTTGAAGCAGATTCCCAGGTAAGCAGACTGACTTTTGTTGTACATTGGATCACATTGATGATTCAAGTTCTTTTGCAATCTCAAGGGTAAAATCAATATCTCTTGCTGTGAAATCAGCAGTTCTTTGCGTCTTTTCCTCATACATCTTTCGAATTTGTTCACCACTGAATCGCATAAGGGTCTGAACGGAATCTAATCCCGCTTCAAAAAGCATTCCTGCAAATGCAGGTCCGACTCCGTACAATCTGCTTAAATCTGATAAACTGATGAGTTCAGACAATTCCCGTTGCGTGAAACCACTTGTTCTGAGAAAGACAGCGTATTGATCTCTGTTTGCTACAAGCTCAAATAATTGTTTAGATGTCTTAATTCCATGTCCTTCAAGCCTTGAAACTAATATTTCATCCACTCCAATGAATCTTGAAAGCTTCACAGGAGAGGGGAAATAGCTATTGGCTTCGCGTCTGAGAAGTGTCAAGTATTCTGATGAGAGTCCGGTTGCTTCAGCAAATGCATCAATTTTTGTTTTTGATTTCAAGATGCCTGAGAGATCTGCAATATTATCGATTTCCGACATCCTTAGAATATCAAAATTCGCTTTCAGGTTATCTTTTAATATTTGACGACTGGGAATCAATTCTCGTGATTCCAGACTGTTTTAGAATTTATCCAGCGAATACTTTTGTGGATTTATGTAGTATTGTGCCACCACTCTATCCTCCATTTGTAAGAGAACCTGTTATGTTCTCCTAAGAAGAAACACCTCCAGGGTATTACCCAACACTCACCAACACTTCGTGTCCCCGTGGTAAATCTTAGAGGCATCCATGAAGGCAGCTACACTGGTTTCATTGGTCTCCTACCAGTAGCGTTCGAGATGTATTTGTCCAGGAGATTTCTTACTATGCTCCTGATAACCCTCCTGCTCGAGAATCTCTACCATGGTCTCAATCATGGCGGGATTTCCACACAAGAAGATATGCGTATTCTCCGGGGTGGGTTCTAGTCCGGATTTTGTCTGGATAACTTTGCGTTTCCATAAATCTTGTATATACCCACTCTCCCCACCCCAAGCAATATGCTCGCTGTTTGGACTGGTAATCGCCGGGATGTAAGTAAAATTTTTACACACATTGGCGATGGTGTTCAGCTCGGAACGATACCCCAGATCCCAGCTATGACGGGCACCATGTACGATGATGTACTTCCTGTCTGCATTGCAGGGTAAATCATGACGGAGCATGCTCATGTAGGGTGCCAGACCTGTCCCAGTCCCCAGCA
>CAZDVD010000013.1:0-70247 GCA_964508765.1 uncultured Lentisphaeria bacterium | reverse complement strand
ATGGTGAGGGTGAGCTCAAAGGTGTTCACGAGTTTATCCCTCTAATCGAGCAATACAGTGAATAAATGCGAACCCTCGGTAATTTCATGCAAAGATTTTACCGGGGGTTCGTGGTATAAGTATAATATTATCTCACCTTTATCGCTACCTTTTGGGTAATTGATTTCGATTCTAGATTGATTATCGAAGTTGATGTATCTTAAAGATCCCGCTTGAGTGTATCGAGATCTTCCTCGGCTGAAGTGGAAATAAATTCTTTTTCAATAGATGCAAGGAAGTCTTGAGTGTGGGCTAACTCCTTAATCATTGATACTACCGCCATTTCCAAATGATCTGTTCGTATTGATCTGCAATTACAGACTTTCCTTTTTCCAGGGGATCTAGAACTGAGGCACTGATAATAAGCCAAACACCTAAAAACTAAATGGCGAGCACCTCGTCCATTTTAAGGAGCTGTTTTTCACCTGAATCTAATAAAATCACTTGGAACAGCATAAAATAGTGATAAAATGAATCCCCCCAAGCCCTCGTTGAGCATTACTGTTCAGCGGGGGCTATTCTAATTCCCAAATTTTCTGGTATAAGAATAAAATGATCAATGATTATTACACGAGGAGAACGAATCATCGTAAAAGTTGCGCTTCAATGCTGCATTTGCGGCGAAAACATCGAGGAGGAGCATAAGCTGGATCCTTGCTTTCTCCACATCACTGCCAATGCCATGGACGAAGGGGATAACCATTTGCAGCAGGGCTTTTTCTGTCACTATACCTGTTAAGGGTGCGATGGATTATGACGGTTACTTGAATCTGGAGGATCAAGATTTAGAAGAGGAGTAATTTCTTCTTCTTTTACCCATACACTTTTGAATATCTGGCCGCCATGGCTATATTTAATCCCCCCAAGCCCCTGGCGACTTCGGTTGCTGGGGGCTTATTCGTTTTATAGAGATTGGTGATATATAAGGCTTAAACGTTTGTCATAAGTATTTGCAGTGTCATGCTGAGCCTGTCGAAGCATCTTGACCCTTACCAAGCATTCGCTTGCTGGTATAGCCCAACTGAAGCCACCAATCTATGCCAATCTATGCCATAGTATGACACAAGTACCGTTCCGCAGGCTAAAATGGGCAGGCTAATTATCGTGGGTGTCATTGCAGAGGACACGTTATGGGTGGGGGTAAAAAAAACGCCGGTACTCCTGAAGAGTCCGGCGTTTTATAAATTCTTTAATTTAAAGAATTATACAGCAGTAACGTTCTCTGCCTGTGGACCTTTTTCGCCCTGTGTGACATTCAAAGTTACATTTTGTCCTTCTTTTAAGGACGCGTGTCCTTCACCGTTGATCGCACGATAATGAACAAATACGTCTGGACCGTCTTCTTGCTGAAGAAATCCGTAACCTTTTGAATCGTTAAACCATTTGACCACACCGTTGACTAATTGATCAGCCATTCTTGAACCTCTTTCTTAATCATAACCACTAAAGGTGGCTTTCTTCTAGTCAGTCCATTCTACATACAATTGCAGAAAACATTACCATCCACCTGGACTATCCTGACTATGGGGTGAATATGAGGCAATAAAACGTAAAACAAACAACCATTTACCTTTATACTCATTCTAGAATTTCATTTGATTTAACCCCAAGCCCCCACCAACTCCGGTTCCTGGGGATTATTATTTGCTAAACAGCACATATTCACTACATTCACGCAAGTTTAATTCATAAATCGGGGGTAAATTTGAGTACTACATCCAAGTATATATGTCATGCCTGTGGATATTCCGCTGAAGTTTGGGATGCTCCAGATAAGGCACCCATTGCCACTGTGGATACCAGACATTGTCTAATCTGTAGGTCGCTGGTGGAAGTTCCTATAGAATTCCATGGTGGGATGCTTACTGATGATCCTGATGTTACACCAAGTTTTCTGAATCGTTGTCCGGATTGTAATTCGTCCAATGTTAAAGCTTGGGATGCTAAGCATCCTTGTCCTAAATGTGGTGAGCATATGACAAGGTTTGAAACAGAATGAGATGCAAAGCGAGTCTGTTTCGGGAAGCAGCTCAAGCCTAAGACATTAGGCGTAATAAATTAAGGGGATAAAAAATTGACTGAAAATGAAAAACGAGCTTTTAGGAGTTTTGACAAAAAAGTACAAGAGCTACTTGATTCTCGATATTTAAAAAGCGCACAAAATACAGGAATACAGTTTAATTTTTCATGGAATGAGAATACTGGAGTCGATCAAACAAGAGTCGCTCCTGATGAAGAATCGATAAAAGCATTTCTATTAACATTGAGGTTTTTTGTCCAAAATAATGAGAGGATGTCAATTTATAACATCTCTAAAATAGTTGATGACCTGAATATCAATTCAGGATCGAAATCAAAATTTCAGAATGCCAGGCTGGAGCTGAACACATACCTTGACAATCCCAGCAATGTGCATATTACCTTTAATAAAATAGTTCTTACTCTTGGGGAAATATTCATGACATTTCTTTATGGCTTATATGCTCACGAGAATGAAGAAAAAGCGAAACTCTTAGAAACATGGAAAATGGCTGGAATTTATCCTCTGGCTCGGACAGAATTTGACAACACCGTTTTAGATATTTTAGATTTACTCTCAGTTATGCGATCTGCGACCAATGAAATGCTGCAATTAGAAGCTTAAGGGATTAATAGCATGACAATTAAGGAAGAAATTATCACACGTATTCGTTCTTTGATTGAAAAATCGGAAAAAGTGTTGGCGACCCACAAACCTAGTCCCCCAAATGTTTCGGGATTCCCGACAATCGATTATGGGGTATTTTCTGAATGGCAGAGCCAATCATTAGCATATTTGGCTAATTTTTTGGGACAAGAACACATTTATGTTAAAAAATTTGAGGAACAAGTCTCAAAAGGGTTTAGAAATCAGGTTCAGATTGGAAAAGGAATACTCCATGCTGTGCTTGAGGATGTTGAAGGTGACCATTTACGAAAAATCGAATCATTGGTATCAGCTGATATCTTTGGGGACTTCTTGGAAATGGCAGGCTATCTGATCAATGAGGGGTATAAAGATCCTGCTGCTTCCCTTATTGGTGCGGTATTAGAGGATGGTATGCGCAGGATAGCAAGCTCGAACGGAATTGTAGTGCGTTCACGTGATGATTTAGGGTCACTGAATCAACGAATTGCTGATGGTAAGATATACAATAGATTATCTCAGAAGAAAATTCAGGTTTGGAATGATATCCGAAACAATGCTGATCACGGAAAATTTGATGAATATAATTCGGATGACGTAAAGCACATGCTCGATGGAGTGCAAGACTTCCTAGAACGCTATTTACAATAATAATATACGCCTAAAAACGGCTTAGAGCTGACTCACATGCAGGGGAGTGCAAAACGTAATTGAAGTGGACTGATACAATTATCTAACAAAGCGAGTGTGTTTTAGGAAGCAGATCAAGCCTAAAGCGTTAGGTAGATGCTATAGAAAATAAGATTGGGGAGTAGTAAGATGCCTTGGAATGAAAAGTGGAAAATAGTCGAAGAATATGCTGGCGGAGGGCAGGGGAAAGTCTATCGTGTGGTAAACAATCTTGAGCGAATTGGTTATACAAATGAAATTGTAACTGCCATTCGCAACCTTTCTGCGGGTACTAGTAAGCAAAACCATAATGCGAAAACTGATAGTCTATTTGAGAACTTACCTCTACTCATCAATCTTTCCAATATCGATAATCAATTTGCACTCAAAGAGCTCCATGACAAATCAAGATCTCGGGATTATAATTTATCCACTATGCGAATGGGGAGGGAAATCCATGCAATGCAGGTACTTACAAAACTGGATCACCCAAACCTTATCAAGCTCGTAGACCATGATGATTCACAATATTGGTTTGTCACACACTGGTATTCGAAGGGTTCAGTAGAACACAATCGACATCTTTTTACAGGAAAACCCCTTAAGGTTTTGGTGAGTATCTTAGAACTCCTAGAGGGTTTGAAACTCCTTCATGAGGAGAAATTCATTCATCGAGATATTAAGCCAGAAAACATATTTGTTGGAAGTGATAATCGACTCACTCTTGGGGATTTTGGATTAGTTCTACCAATTGCTGAAGATAGGACTCGTCAATCAGTTGATTATGACAATGTTGGAAGTAGAGACTGGCAACCAACTTGGACTTATGGAATGAGGTCAGATAGGGTTAATGCAACATTTGATATTTTCTCTGTCGGCAAGGTCTTGTGGTCAATGATCTCAGGCAAACATATTCTACAATTGTGGTATTTCAATCGCGATGATAATAATTTGGAGAAATTATTCCCCAAGAATCCGGCGATGAAGCATATTAATAAATTATTAAGTCATATTGTCGTCGAGCATGAATCAGATTGCCTTGATACCGTTGACCTATTAATAGAAGAAATATCAGAAACGATACATCGGATCCAAAATCTAGTCACAATATACGAGCCAGGTGTTGCTAGACTTTGTCCCGTGTGCCAAGATGCCCCATTCGAATTGCTATCTAATGATAACCCATCCAAGACAGTCAATTTTGGAATCTCGCCGGGTGGTTCACGACATCACCTCATTTTCCAATGTCCTAGCTGTGGTTATGTGGAAGTATTTCACTATAGTGGTAAACAACCTAAGCTTTGGTGGTCAAGTAATACCGCCCCTCCTAAGTGAGCGAAACTTAAACTTCTTGAATATGACCGCATTCTCTAACAAAGGTACTGTAGTTAAAGTCAAGTGAATTAGCCTGCATATTCAGGGACTTATCTTTGTACACCGCCTTTCCCTACGTTCTACGAGTTGGGACGGGACAAGCAGGACTGGCTGAATCTCCCTACGGTCCGTTTGCCTCTACTCCCATTGGTCGCGGTCTAACCTGCGTTAATGCGGTTTTATGCTACTTTGGATGAATAGTGCCATAATCAAGAGAGCTTTTGTCCCTTGGCGACATAAAAGTGGAGAACCACCTTAATGGGATCAAGTACCACAAAGCACATTGATTCTGTGGCAGGCTTAGACTACTTTTACCGCTCATTTCTTAAGGTAATCTGTAGGGGGTGAATATTTTGAGGGTCATTCTAGTTTTTCTGTTATGTAGTTCTGCAGTGTTTGCACAGGTTGATTCTGTCTTTACAGAAGCGGATGTCTTTACGGGTAAAGTTATTTGGGCCATGCCCTTTTCCCTGGTTCTTCATAATGACACCAGCGAGCAAATGGCGATCCCTACTAAAAGGATCGACAGGCTTGTGTTGGAAAATGGAGAGGTGATCATTGGGCCTGGAGTCCCGAATAAGCGATACTACCAGTATATCGATACCTTTGATGTTTTTCCCTCTGGAATACCAGACACATTACGAGCCAGCCTGCCTGCACCGGGCACTCTCTTTGCTATGTTAAAACGATCAGCAATAGAGGCAGGAAAGCTGGGTGTGGATATCTCTGAACGAAGTCCGGATATTGTGGATATAGATGGCAACACTTCTGCAGTGTTTGCACAGGCTGCTTCTGTCTTTACAGAAGCGGATGTCTTTACGGGTAAAGTTATTTGGGCCATGCCCTTTTCCCTGGTTCTTCATAATGACACCTGCGAGCAAATGGTGATCCCCACTGAAAGGATCGAAAGGCTTGTGTTGGAAAGTGGAGAGGTGATCATTGGGCCTGGAGTCCCGAATAAGCGATACTACAAGTATATCGATACCTTTGATGTTTTTCTCTCTGGAACACCAGACACATTACGAGCCAGCCTGTCTGCACCGGGCACTCTCTCTGCTATGTCAAAACGATCAGCAATAGAGGCAGGAAAGCTGGGTGTGGATATCTCTGAACGAGGTCTGGATATTGTGGATATAGATGGCAACACTTATCGGACCATGAGGGTAGGATCTCAAACCTGGATGGCAGAGAATCTCCGGGTAGCCCATTATCGGGACGGCACACCTATTCTTCTACTCATGCACAACAAGGATTGGACTCGGGCTCAAACAAGTGCTATGGCTCTATATGATCAAAAAGACACGTATGGGAAATTATACAATTGGTATGCCGTGACTGATCCCCGCGAAGTAGCCCCTAATGGATGGCACATCCCTTCGGATGCTGAATGGATAGCATTGGAACAAACTCTGGGTATGAATGCGTTTGAAGCCCAACAAACTGGAGCCTTTCGGGGAAACAGTGTGGGTGGCAAACTTTCAGGTGATGGTGAGTGTTGGGAGCGCGGGGTACTGATAGAAGACTACCAGTTTGCCAGTTCACAATTTACAGCCTTGCCTGGTGGTTACCGGGGGTATCTCAATGGCACTTTCAGTGGTTGGGGCAAGTCAGCCTTTTTCTGGTCCTCTTCGGCCATCAATGCGAGGAGTGCCTGGTACCGCAGTCTGAATTATAACAACTCGGGGATTTACCGGGATCATGCCAGCAAACAGGTAGGTTTTGCTATCCGCTGCATCAAGGATCTTCCAGGAGATGATGATAAGATTGATCATACCCAGAGATCAGAAGACGACCTGGAGGGTTATGCGCCGAGTGTCGTAAACCGAATCATGAATACCGAACTTTGGAGGGGCATGACCACAGAAATGGCCCGTTTGAGTCTCGGAGAGCCAGAAAAGATCAATCGCACAGAATATAATTTCACGATTTACGAACGTTGGCTCTACCCCCATGGGAAATGCCTTTTTTTTGAAAGTGGTCTCCTGAGTAGCTGGGAGGATGAAAGCTTTTAATTCATAAGCAGCAATCGTGAAAGTATTGGGTACACCGCCCCAGTCTACGCTCCACCCGCCGCCGTTGGCGGGGTTTTAGCTACGACTTGGCAGGCCAGTCTACGCTCTTCCAGAGCTACGACCTGGCAGGCAGGACTCGAACTGGGAACCAATTGATTAAGAGTCGGTCTGTCAAAATTGTTTTCTAGCCAATTTCTGCTTCGCAGCCATTCGGAGTATAACCTTACCCAGTAACGGTTTAACCCCTCTCCGGCTTTGAGTAATCTATCCAATTCTCAGCACAAGTTTTCTATCCAATTCGTGACAAACAGGGACAAATATACCTCCAGAGGTATACGCTATTGGATAGATTACTCGTGGGATTGGATTTATTTCTGGGTTTGAGGGGTAGGGTAATTACGTGGATTTAAGAGGATATATCTCGATGCATTTGATATTGAAAAGCTCCTGCAGTTTTTGTACAGGGGCTTTGGGGTTCGTTCGAATTAGTTAAGAAAAAGCATTTTGATTGCTTTGGAATATTCACCAGAATTGAGACGGGCGTAATAAATCCCTGCGCTCACCTGATTATTTGAGCTATTCAGGCCATTCCATGTGACTTCATACCATCCAGCTGTTTGGTAACTCTTTACAAGTTTACGAATCTCACTACCTCTCATATCATAGATTAAAATTGAAACCTCACTGGCCTCAGGTAATCCATATCGGATTGTTGTGGTAGGATTGAAGGGGTTGGGATAGGTACTGAACTGACTCATAAAAATAGCATCTTCCACTTTGATCGATATAACCGGGTGATAGTCTCGATCTCCAGAATAATCCACATCTGAAAGACGGTATTCATAAGTGAAGCCAGTTTTTACATCCGTATCGGTATAGCAATAATCACTGTGGGAAGTTACACTACCCTTTCCAACTAAGGCAGCATCATTACTATAGTTGGCGATCTCTAACCAGTTCGCCGAAACATCTTGTTGTCGTTCCAGGATGAATCCCAGGTTCTCAATCTCACTGGCGGTGCTCCATTTCATTAGCACACCATTACTGTTGTTATCTGCAGTAAATGAGGTGAGTACCACTGGAAGAGATACATCACCACCTGATAACACAGCATTGGTAATAGTGCCGCTTAAGGTACCGCCGGAAAATATCAGACTGGAGTTGTTGACAAGAACCCCCTGAATACTGCCAGTCGCATCAGAAGCTACATCGCAGGTTAGAAAATAATATGTTCCCGAGGTACTGACCGGGCTGGCAAAACCGGAGAAAGAGACCGTATTACCTGTTCCGGGATCATATGCTACCATATTTCCCAATTGGATATCGCTGGAGCTGCTGAAAGAATTATCGCTACTCTGCCATAATCTGAAGTCGGAAGCACCGGTGCGGGTGGAATTAAGTTTAATCGTTACAGCTATAAAACTAAAAGTAGAGGATGAGGTTAGTTGAAAGCGACCGATTGCCTGGTGAGGTTGGTCTTTGGTAATCGAAGGGCTAAAACTACTGCCGTTAGTAAAGCTTGCTGTAGCGGAAGGTGAGCCGTCGTTTTCCCACCAAGTTATATCATCGGCTTCATTCGCTGCACCCAAGACATCAATATCACCATCACCATCTATATCTGTCGCATAAACTGAAATGGCACCGTCAAAACTACCAGCTATGATATGTTCGGTCCATCCACCATCTGCAGGAGAACCGTCATTTTCCCACCAAGTTATATCATCGGCTTCTTTCGCTGCACCCAGGACATCCATATCACCATCACCATCTATATCTGTCGCATAAACTGAATTGGCAGATTCAAAACTAGTGGCTATTGTACGTTCCGTGAAGCTCTTACTACCATTGTTTTCCCACCAGGTTATATCATCGTCCCATTTCGCTGCACCCAGGATATCCACATCACCGTCACCATCCACATCTGCTGCATAAATTGAGCCTGCACCATTATAATCACCGTTTAGGGTATTTTCGGTCCATCCACCATCTGCAGGAGAACCGTCATTTTCCCACCAGGTTATATCATCGGCATAAAGTGCCACACCCAAAACGTCCATATCACCGTCACTGTCCACATCTGCCGCATAAACAGCCATGGGGTCAGTAAAACCAATGGCTATAGTACGCTCTGTGAAGCTCTCACTGCCGCTGTTTTCCCACCAGGTTATATCATCTCCGATATTCGCTGCCCCCAGAACGTCCATGTCACCGTCACCGTCCATATCGGTCGCGTAAACTGACGTGGGACCCTCATAAAAATCGTCGATGATATGTTCGACCCATCCACCGTCTGCGGGAGAACCATCGTTTTCCCACCAGGTGATATAATAGGCTTGATACGCTGCCCCCAAGACATCCATGTCGCCATCGCCATCTACATCCGCCGCGTAAACTGATTTGGCACCGTTAAAACTGGCTATTGTACGTTCCGTGAAGCTTCCGGTACCATTGTTTTCCCACCAAGTTATCTCATCGGCAGTATACGCTGCCCCCAGGACATCCATATCGCCGTCACCATCCACATCTGCCGCATAAACAAAATAGGAACCGTCAAAATTGACAGCTATGGTATGTTCGGTGAAGGTTTGGGCAAAAAGACCCGAGATAAGACCAAGAGTGAGTAGGATTGTTTTTTTCATGACTTCCCCCTGGAAGTTTAAACTATTGATTTCAATCAACCCAGAATGTCAGAGGGAACATATCCAGTTCGTAGATCAACGTCGTGTGCTTTTAATGTAATACATTATTTGTCTACTAGCAAAATTTGTCTATTAGCAAATGATCAGGATTTCCCCTGTGCCAAAGGGCGACACAGCTGATGTTTTGCGGGAGGCAATAATCGGTATCCCGTATGTAGCCCGCTTGTTGTGTCACCTATGACCACTTATGACAAGCTATGATCACATCAAGGGATAATCTTCTTCAAATGAAAAAATCCATGCGATTCAACAGGACGTTGATACACAAGGGTTCTAAGAGTGTGACCGCCCCAGTCTACGCTCCACCCGCCGCCGTTGGCGGGGTTTTAGCTACGACCTGGCAGGCAGGACTCGAACCGGGAACCAATTGATTAAGAGTCGATTAACTCATTTGTCATAACATTACTTTATCACTGACATTATCTCTGTAATCGATGATAAATTCTAATACTGCCAGGTGCTTGCATAATGAGCTGGACAACTCGAAAGTGTCTCTTAACTTTTATCTAAATGTGTCCCAAATGTTCTGAAGACTTACAGTGAATCAATTAAATCTAATGTACGTTAATTCTTTTTTAAAATTAGCTGAATATTATAACTTAATAGAAGATATTGAATTCGTAAAAAAAGTGGAGAAATAAAGCTTTGTACCTTTCAGAAAGAGCAAATGATGAAGATTTAATAAAGAAGATAGAAGAAATGAAATGGTAATCATATGAACAACAAACTCTCCAATCGGGATATCACTGTGGTCATGCTTGTAGCACTTGTTTTTGCAGGTTGTACTACAATACCCACCAGGGAAACGTCAAAACAGCAAGCTGCGTTTTCGTTCGTTGTTACGGCGGATATGCGTCAATTTGCCGGTCCGGAATATCAGACTTCGCAGTACTTTCTGGGGACTTGTGAGGCAATCCAGGAAATCGGCAAAGGGGCATTTATGGTTAGTGTAGGAGATATTGATCCTCCGCAGCATGTTTATGCAACTGTCAAGAAAGTCTTTGGCCAGGACTACCCATGGTATCCAGTGGTGGGCAACCACGAGGAAGAAACACCGGAGGACATGGCATGGTTGAGAAAATGGGGCAGAGGTGACATTCCACATCTTGTGCAAAGAGGGCCTATAAATGGTGAAGAAACTACGTATTCCTTTGACTTCAAGAATGCTCATTTTGTAGTGATCAACGAGTACTACGATGGTGACTCGGATACAGGAAGCAATGGGAATATTACAGAGCCGCTTTACACTTGGCTTAAGAACGACTTGGAGGAAAACACCAAACCGTTTTTGTTCGTGTTTGGTCATGAACCCATTTTATCGGTTCCTGACTATCATAACGGACGGCATCGACACAAAGGCGACAACTTGGATGCTCATCCTGGCAACAGTCACCGATTTCAGATATTACTGCGAAAACACAAAGCGACAGCGTACTTTTGTGGACATACACATAACTTTTCCTGTTCGACCATCAACGATTTGTGGCAGCTCGATGCAGGACATTGCCGTGGAATCGGGGATAAGGGAGCCCGAAGTACTTTTCTCAGGATGGTAGTCGGGAAACGTACTTGCCGGGCAGAAGTGTATCGTGACGATGCTGATGGGGGTGCATACCTTTTGACCCAGACAATCATACTGGATTGAACAGCATAACAACCGAATTGAATGCGACTTCGAGTCCGCCACGTCGCCTGCGCCTTAAATCATGACCGAGTCATTTAGTACAGTTGTAACCCAAGCCCGACTAACCCCAAGCTGTCTAGCTAGCTCAGCTTTTGACCAATCGTTCTTATCCAGCACTGCTTGATACTCCTTTGTTCGAGCCAAACGCTGCTGTTTTTGGTGTTCCCTACGAACGCTAAGAGTCATCGAATTCCCAGAAGCGTTCATTGCGAGCCTGCAAGCCGAGGAGAGCTGGAGCGTTAGCGAACTGCAAACCCCTGCCCGACATAGCTTGGAAAGCCCCGCCAACGGCGGCGGGTGGAGCGACGATGGGTCGATTCGGGCATCTCCGTACTGTTGCTCCGCAACAACTCGCTGACTGGTCCTATCTTCAGGGTTGGGCTCTACCTCGCTCGAATTGGAGCAGGAAATTATAATGAAGTGATAAAGATGCTCTATCTGAAGTAAACCTTTAGAGGGTGTAATAAACTCAAAGCCCCTGACTTTAAATCTCAGGAGCTTTTTATTTGGCATTGATCTAGCTATTGCGCGTAGGTAATCAGCATGGTGAGGAGGAAATCACGATACTCATTTTGGAGTTCTGATTGTTAAAATGATGAGCAAATAAATGGGGAGATGGAAGTTCTCTCCGGAATTGGGCAAACCCCAATAAAATCAAGGATATGGAATATTGGCTAGTGCTGCAATTAATAAGCGATCGCGAAAATTCTAAATCACCTCGTTACAAATGTATTCCATGTCACAGTAGAATTATTAAATATTGGCAGTAAAAAGAAGCATAAATGGGAGAAAAGAAATCAGGTTAAACCTATGATATTCTGATAGATAGCAGGAATTATATGGGTATCTTATTGGGAACCAGCAGAATCTGAAATTAACAGTCCAATTCAAGTAATGCTATTTCGATTCCGTTGATCTATGTGACCTGATACTCTAACTTCAGCGCAGGTAAAAACTTTAAACGTCTTTGAAAAGGGGCAGCCATGAAAATTAAATACTTAAAATCGCTTTTATTAAGTCTCATGATAGTAACAGGTATCAATGCTCAAACACCAGACCTGGTGCTGCAGGAAAACATTCATCCAGATTATGTCAATTATCTAAACTCAAAAGAATCAGAATGGGAAGCCCAGATTGCCATTGGCGGGGACGATGCAGCCACGATGAAAGCCTATATCGGACTGTCTGCACTATCCATAGCCTGGACTCATATTGATGCTGATACTGCTTTTGGGGATCTCGACATGTGGTCCGATTCCATTCAAACCAATCTGGACTCAATCTTCACCCGCATTGAGGACGATATCATTCTCATGCTGGATCCGTTCGAAATGGATCCAGTACTCACAAATTTCACAGATTTTTTTAATAGTGGAGATTATGAGGCCTTTCGGGATTTCATGAACAATAAAGGTGAGACACTAGGTGATTATTTTGACAATGTGGGATCAACCCTTGATGATCTGGCGAATGACATCGATGACAATTTCATGAATCCTAATTTTGGTCATAACATGGACTCGGTGTACAACCACGAATCGGATTTTGACTTCTCCATGCAGATCCTGGCCAGTGATATTTCTGACACCGTATTTGTCATTAATCGCGAATTGTTTGATCATTTCCACGATCTCAATGTCCTGGGAGATTCCATTGGCACCAACCTGGAGAACTTCGGGGAATATATGGATTCAGTTATGACCGTCTACGATGGGGATGTCATGCCTGGAATATTGGAATTGCGCAGTGGACTGAACGGTATAACCGAGTTGCTGGACACCGTTCGAGTCATTCTGGAAGACCAGCCCTTTGGATCCTTCGAAATCGATACAGAACCCCTTGATTCACTCCAGAGCGCCATTGCGGAACTGGATACGCTGCTGGGTGGCAAAGCCTATCAATTTGGTCCTGAGGAAGAGGGCAAAACCATCGTTCCTCTGGCTATTATTCAGAATCTGCCTGAGGGTAAAATCGTCGATGTGTACTGGGATTTTTACCGCTCCAGTACCCCTGAGAGCTTCAATTTTGGAGGCATATTCCCGGATGGTCTGGATGCCCAGACTTTAGATCTGATTTCAGCAGATATGGTGCTGAACAGTTGGGATGAAAATGATGACCTGGACCTGCGTCTCGCAATCCTGAAATCGGCCTGGGAAGCTCAATTGGTATTGGATCCTGATAATCCTGATGCCCATCTGGGATTGGCAGGGATCATTGCCTATGATATGATGAATGATTACGGCACTACCTTTGAAGATATTACCCGCTTGCTGAATGCAGGTCGAATCGACAGCCTCACCTATCTCTATGATTGGGAAAACGTAGATCTTTTTAACGATCTAGATGATGTGCAGGATCATCTGTCCTATTTCACTGAAGCGGATGCACCCGTTCACTTCGTCATGCTCGTTAAAACAGAAGCTGATACCTGGGGTCCCTATTTCATTGGCGCGGACAGTGAGTTCGAAATTGTTCATATTCCCTGGCCTGCCGTTGCTGCCCTACAAGTGGAAATGGATATGCTCCGCGGAGCAGCTGAACTGATCATTGATGTGGTCACAGAGGTCTATGACAATCTGGATGAGATCTTCGTTCTCAATCTGGATCCCAGTGTTCTGGATTTTAGCAATATTGAAGATGATATGGATTTGATCCTCATGCTGGAGGAATCAAATCCAAACTTCCTGACTCTCACTGATTATGGTGTGGACCAGTTTATCCAGGCAGGTGATGATATTGAAGAAGCCCTCTCAACCCTCAATGAATTCTTTGAGCTCATGGTGGATCTAGCCGATGCCATGCAGCCTTTTGAAGATGATTTTAATATGAATGGTCTGGCCTTTGTCGAAGATATGGAGGAGATGGAAACGACCAGTTTTGACATGTGGCAGGACTTTGCCTATCCGGATTCCACGATGTGGATGGACGAAGAACGCGTCAATTTTTCGGCCTGGTTTGACAATCCACCCACCAGTTTTCTCGTCATGTGGCATGGACAGGTATTTGGAAATGATCTAACCTGGGGCGGTCTATTCCCGGATCGCTTTGCCACATTTGTAGCTCCAGAACCAGCCCCATTGCCTGAGACCTTTATGGTCCATGCAGCCTATCCGAACCCATTCAACCCTGTGACCAATATTCGCTTTGATCTACCTGCCGCCGGTTTGGTAAATGTCAGTATATTCAATATCCGTGGTCAAGAGGTCAAAACATTGGTTCAGGAAGCGCTTCCTGCCGGTGAGCATATTGTTGCATGGGATGCCGCAGGCCTGCCTTCAAACCTGTATTTCTATCGGGTTCAATTTGATGGTCAAACAGCTACAAATAAGGTTCTATTGATCAAATAGAATGTTGATTGTCCCGAATTTTGTGACAAGCAAGAGGAAGAAGCTGTGTTTCTTCCTCTTGCTGTATTTAGTCATCATCTCTGTCACTCCCGCTCAGGATTTCTATGGATTGCTGAACAATGCCTTTGATCAACCTGGACTAACCCGACTTGGACTGACTGATCTTCAGGAAAGCCAAATAAAACTTTCAAGTGGATATGTCTATGAGGATTATTTTCGTGAGAGTACATCCGGAAAAGGGTCCCAGACACTCGATGGAAATATCAGCTCCATTGCTCTGCTCGCTATAAACGCCCGGAGAGATATCAAATATGGCATCTTTTTTCAGGGTCGGAATTTGAGTGTAAGCTACTCTAGTCTCAATGCAGATAGATACATAAATACAGACTATCTGAATGAAGGTCGCGATCTGGAATTACACATGGTTATCGGAAATGAAAAGATGCTATGGGGCATGGGAATTGACCAGCAAAGCAAAACACTTAGTGCTCCCGTGCTGATAAATAAATATCCTGAATCAGAAGATTCACAGATGAATCGCTACTTCTTTGACTGGCTGGAACCCAGTTTTGGAAATGAGCTTATCGCCCGGAGTAAATTTAACTGGAGGGGAATAACAACTTACACCAGCTTGCCACTGGGTTCGCATCTGATTCTGAATCTCAATTATAGAATATCGGACAAGCCCTTTGCTCCGTGTGTGGATTATCAAAATACTTCCAACATCCAGGATCTACAGGGTGATCGTCGGATGATCTTTGACGGTGCCAGTGTAAATCAGGTTCTGGAGATAGATCTGGAAAGTCCAGATTGGTCTCTTAAACCGACAGTCACAATACAGAAAACCGACGCTGATCTCACTATAGTAAATCCACTGCCTGAGGGTGTGATCGACGATTTTCCTGAATTGGGTGAGTTGGATATCAGCCATCGGGGTGGTTCGTTTGCACTTGAAGGTCAATATAAGAATCTGGCGATTGAAGCTGGTATCGGATATTCCCGGTGGGAAGCAAATACAGAGCTCACAACGCCTGTACTTGGACGTTATTGGTTTGTTCCCATTGCACATGCAGCTCAATTGCAGATATCGGGAGAGAGTATCTCACAGCGCCTGAATCTCAGCAAAGAGTTATTCAATCAGGATATCAGGGTGGATCTAAAAGCAGGATACCAGCATGCCTACTTTGATTTTCAGGTTATCGGTGAAGCTGACCTTGAATTTAATCTCCGCTCCGTACCCATTGATGATCCATTTCAACTTCATCTGCATGTTATTTCAATAGGTGTTCCCATCAGCTACACCTTCAATTCAATTACATTGCACTATGAATTCACCCAGATGATCCCCTGGTATGAACGGGTGGATAGCAGTCCGCTGAAATTGCAGGGAGAGCGTCCCAGTGATAGAAAAGTGAGGGGCGGGGGGCAACACATGATTGTCTTGAGCTATACCTGGAGCGAGCTCAAGACAACGCCTTGATTGGCAATCCCCTAAAAAAACAAAATAAAATTGTCCTTTTGGGATGTAACCTATCTCAGGACCCTAGAGGTCCCCAAATTGAATAAGGGTTATTCGTCGCTGATGCTGATCTTTTTAAACCAGACTGCCAGAGCGATGGCTATCAGTGCCAGGTTTGAACAAATCCGGGAAAATTCTTCGGCTGTAATACCAAGGATCGTACTCCCCATCATTACAGAAATAATTGCTGAAATTAGGCCTACGGCAGCCAATACTATAAGGGCCAGGGCAATTTGTCTCATCATTTTGTGAACTCCTCACATTTAAGGTTTTTACCATTAATTATATGCTTGATCATCTGTTTCCCTGGTTCGTGAAATACGAGCTAAATGTAGATTGAATCCAGAGCTGGGCAAGGGCTGATTGTTCGGATTGAAAATTCCATATCTACCCAGTCCGAACTGTTAGGACACTTCATTAGCAGTATGGTACTTTTGCATGACCTCATGTAGTCGGAAGGACTGAAGCATGAAGGTCTCCAGTCTGGCTTCAATCACCTGGGGGAATGGATTGCCATCACTCTCTACAGCCAGGAAGGGCAGGTGTGACACCTCTTCCATAACCGTTCTGATCATATCATCATGACGATGTTGCAAAATATGCTCTTTGCCCATTTTGTTGTTCAGTATGGCTTCGCTCAGTCGATTCGGCATACAACCAAAAGGACCTATGGCGATGGCTCCACAAAATTCCGTTCCCACTTCAGCCAGTGGTCCGCCTATAGTCACTACTGCTTCTCCAGGTAATTTAGGTGAAATGTATTGTTTGGACGCATTAAGGACATGATCAATATCAATAAGTCTCTTGATATACCAACCGGACTTTTCCATGATAGTCTTGATGCTGCGTTCACCCCTGGACATGATGGATTTCTTTAATCTGGTCTTCATACGATTCATGGTGCTGGCACCAAACATATATTCCTTATTCAGGACCAGCCAATCTATATAATGAATCCACTCATGGAGGGGAGCAACATGAGAAACAATTCCATGCTGGGCCATTCTCTCAGGTAGCCATCTTCGAGAAATACCGTCCTTACGGACATAAATCTCACCAACAATAAGTACATGTGGGAGTGTGTGAAGATCGACTTTTTGTTCAATCTGCTGGAGATCTTCGGCAGCTTTCTCAATCGCTTCAAAGAATGGTTTTTTACCTCCTTCAATACCCAGTCGCACATCCTCCCAGATTTCATTTAGTCTTGAGATGGCTTTGTCAGGATCTTGGGCGTTCACCAGCATGGCGTGGCGCATATCTTCAAAAATATCCGAAATGACGACACTATAATAGATCATGAGGGTTGTCCGTTGTCCAATACCGCCATAACCATCAGCGCTGGATGTAGAGAAAAAAGCAACATTTTTGAACTTTTGCTTCACAATAAGATCGCGCATGAAATCCTGGTATTGCCCGAATCGGCAGGGCCCATTGGCAGTGGGATAAAAGAAAACTGTGATCTCATCATGGGGTTTTTCATTCTCCAGATAGTGGATATAGCCACCGGTAGTCAGTTGGAGGGGAAGGCATTCCTTACATGAAGAATTGCCCCGGCCTGTCTTGAGCTCCTCCTCATGGGGAGCGGAAAGGGCATAACTGTTTATTCCCCGACTTTTAAAGGCTGCAGCAATACCTGGAGTACCATATTCACTCATGGAGGCAAAAACGACTCTGACTCTCTTATCAAATATGGAGACTTCTTCACCATCTGAGGTGGTGATAATCATTTCACCAGCTTCCATGTGAGATTCTGCCTTCACAAAATCATCATCTTCTTCAACGGGTGAATCTCCACGGCCCTGAAGAATTCGATAACGGGCGACAATATCCAGAAAGGCTTCAATGCGGGTCTCAAGACCTGCATCGGCAGTATGATTGTCTAACTCAAGTGTCAACGAGGGCTTGGTGCCCATAATGCTGCGGAAGTATCCCACAACAAACGAATCGGGTCCACAAGAAAAATTGGTGATATAGGTACCGAATAATTGGGGATGCGCTTCCACGATGGCGGCACCCTTGAGATTAATCTGACCCATGGTCCAATACATATGGTCACGGATCTCTGCATCTTTGAGATCCAGAAAATCTACTGGGATCAATTTGATACCACGTGAAGCGAATTTATGAGGAATCCCCTTGTTCGCTTCAGGCATGAAGGCATTGTAGGGACGGCCAAAAAGAACCACACCAATTTGATCGGGATTCTGTTCAAGATCAAGGAGAGCTTCTCTGCCCAATTCCAACATCTCAAGCTCCATGGCATCTTGAATCTCAACGGCTTTTTTATAAGCCTTTTTAAGCTGGCTCTTTGCGACACCAAGCTGTTTACCCAGGGACTGGAAACCATCGCTGGGATCATCCTGACCATATCCCAGTTGCATGGCAGGGGTTAAAATAACAGGTCCATCATCTTTGAGTTGTGATTCGAAGGTAGATCCCAAATAGTAGGGCTCTCCCTGAACCAAAGGACAAGTTGTAGCATCTTTAAAACCATTTTCAATGGATATTTTTCGCACATGGGGTAAAAAGAGGTAGTCCAGTTTCATGTCCAGCAGGTTTTGGAAATATCCATGTGAAATTTCAGCTGGATAGCAAAATGGTGCAGAACATTGGTCAACACCCCGCTGCTCTACGTTATTTGACAGCACCGGTCGAAATCCCAGTTCCTTAAAAAAGTGTGAGAAGAGGGGATAGTAAGTTCCTGTTAAGAAAGAACGGGAAATACCCACTCTGGGAGCGTCCTCTGGTAAGTCACTCAAATCAGCAGCATATTTGTTAAGAACAAGCTCCTGCCTTTTGATAACCAGATCATTTTCACCTGCATTCACATTAATTTTTTTACGGATATTGTCATAGAGATTACAGGCTCCACCAAAGGGATAGGTTTTGCCTTCAATAACCATGCGATTTACTTCACATCCGATATCACATTTTTCTTTGCCACCTGCACAAATGAAGGATGCCTTCCTACCAACTTCGCGCTCAATGAGTGTTTCCAGGTTGAAAACCTGCTCATCCATGAGACCCGTATCAATACGGCTTTTAACTTCCAAGGCAACACCATAAGAACCCATGAGACCTGGTTCCGGGGGAACGATAATTTCTTTGCCTGAGAGGGCAGCCATGGCAATGGGGACGGCTCGGTTATAGCAAACTCCCCCCTGCATAAAGACCTTGTTTCCCACCGGGCGAGGACCCTTGACCCGATTCACATAATTCAGGCAAATTGAATAAACCAAGCCAGCTACGACATCTTCTTTGGGGATGCCTTCATGGAAAGTGTTTTTTATATCAGAGGAGATAAACGCTGCACATTGATCATTAAAATTGGGAGGGTTGGTGCCTCTCATGGCCCAATCAGCAATATCCTCCATCTCAATATTGAGAGTCTCTTTGGCGGATTCCTCCAGGAAGGATCCTGTCCCAGCTGAGCAGGCTTCATTCATGGCATAATCACTAGCCACTCCATTGGTGAGATAGGTATATTTCGCATCTTGTCCACCAATCTCAAAGATGGTTTCAACACCTGCATCGAAATGGAGGGCGGCTACAGCATGGGCAATGATTTCATTGATGACACCTTCCGTCAGAGCATGCAGACCGGCAATTTTACGTCCCGAGCCAGTAACACCTAGTCCCCGAATGACAATATTGGTTCCATCAAGCTCATCCAATACAGCCTGATAGCATTGTTTGGAAGCACCTACAGGGTCACCGTTGGTTCTCAAATACTCGCTGGCCACGATTTTCAAATCGGACTCACGCAATGCAACTATTTTGGTGGTTGTAGAGCCTACATCCAACCCGAGGATACAGGTGTCACCTTCTCGGGCAACACCGCGATCAAGTTCAACAAAATTTACCTTATCCTCAAATTGGGAGAGGGCTTTATGGAAATCAAACTGTGAGGTTTTTTTAGAGAAAAGATTCTCAAGATCAACCTTTTGGCCGTTTTTCAAATCTGAGGCATACACGGCAGCCCCTAAAGCTTCAAAATAGGTAGCTTCCTCAGGGATGGTCAGGTTCTTGATATTTGTCTTAAGATAGTCCATCATGACATCGATCTGGGTAGTTCCTCCTACAATCATGATATCTTCTTTGGGAGTGTTCTTTAAGAGCTCCAGAATTTTATTGGCCATCATTTGACTCAGCCCGGCCACGACCTGGCCCTTGGGAACCCCAATGTTGGTGGCGTGGGTACAATCACTTTTACAAAATACTGAGCAACGTCCAGAAACAACATGGGGAGTTTCACCCTGGCCAAATTCAATAGCTTCTTCCATATTCACGCCCATGCGACGGGTTTGCTGGAGGAAAAATTCGCCCGTTCCAGAAGCACACTTATTGCCAGTAAAAACTTTGGATATTTTCCCAGCCTTATCGAGTTGGTAAACCATGAAAGTTTCTCCACCAGCACTGATGATAGCGTTATACGATTTATTCTCTTTATTAATGAATTTCAGTGCAAGTTCTGTAGCCTGGGGTTCTGAAATGGTATCTAAATCAATGAGTTCTTTAAAACGGCGTCCTGTGACAACGACTGATTCAAACTGATCAACATCGATTTCGTTTAGCAAATTGGTAATAACTTCACGGGGGTTACCCTCATGAGGTTTGGAAAACACATTTCCAATGGTGGTGCCTTGACCATTTTTATGAAGATTCACTGATGTGATGGTGGAGGCTCCGGCACATATACCCAAATATTGCTGCATCTGTGTTCCTTTCGAAATGTTAACCGTCAAATTTGAGAAATGTGGATAGAGTAGTGTTCACACTGAAAATAGAGCCAGGATCGTTGGTTAAACATTTACTCTTTTTATATGACCAGGCCTGTTCTCAAGACCTGTAAAAAACAGCACCCCATATGTATCTCATGTGGAGACGTAATATATAGTCAGCTTTTGAAACAATATTTCAGCGTAGAGCTGGAGCTTCAGTATTTGATTTCTGCAACTAAGAGTAGAAGCAATAACTTAAACAAAAATGTATAAATATCAATTATTTAGATAGTTTATATATTTACTGAGAATCTGGAAGAGGGCGCAAAACAAATGCTCCAGGTATTATTTATGGACTTAAACCATGAGTGTAAAAATTGCATTCCAGGTTATAACAGGTCACTTTAGCCTTGTCCATTAATAAGAGATCATAGGTTGTACAGGTTGTACAGGTTGTACAGGTTGTACAAAATTGTGAAGTGACCATTTTCTTTTAATCGCTCGTATCCCCATTCATTATTCCTGCTAAAACGATGTATATTCTGCCAGTCCTAAACTTGATAAAGAGGTCTCAGAATGGAATCACGCCCAACCCTGGAAGTCCAGAACCAACACGTTACAATTCGATCCTTTACAAATGAGGATATCCCTGAAAAGCTCCTTCTGCCCATACTGGAGGCAGGGCGCCGTTTGCCCACCAGCAGCAATATGCAAGCTTATAGCATTATCGTGGTAAGAGACCAGGATGTAAAACGCGAATTGGCAACCCTGGCTGGGAATCAGAAGCATATCGAGGCTTGCCCGGTATTCCTGGCTTTCTGTGCTGATTTGCATCGCCTGAAACATGTCTGTGAGCTCCACGATGTTGAAATGACCAACAACCTGGAAACCTTCCTCATATCAACCATTGATGCATCTCTGGTAGGGATGTCCGTGCAAACGGGTGCAGAATCAGTGGGTCTGGGAGCTGTCATGATCGGATCCATGCGGAACCATCCTCAGGAAGTTGCTGCATTATTAGGACTCCCACCGCGAGTCTATGTGACCTATGGGATGTGTCTGGGATGGCCGGTCAAGGAAAATATCCCCCCACAGAAACCAAGATTGCCTTCAGGTTTGGTTATCCACCAGGAAAAATATGACACATCCAACCCAGCGTCCCAACTTGAGTCTCACGACACAGAGTTAGGCCGTCACTATGAGTCTCTGGGTAAGAATCTGGATCAGTCAGCCTGGTCTGGTGTCATTGCACACAATCTCAGTCGACCTCTACGTTCAAGTTTAAAAACGACCTTGGAAGAAATGGGCTTCAATATTTCTGGAGCAGGGGAGAAGTAATCAGATGGAGCCTAAGGTAGTCGTTATTACCGGGTCGACTCGGGGAATTGGCCTTGGTCTTGCCAGAGAATTTTTAACACATGGATGTCAGGTGGTTATATCGGGGAGATCTCAGACTACGGTAGATAAAATAGTGGGCGAATTGTTAAATGAGATGAAGTCTGCTGATATAATGGGTCAAGCTTGTGATGTCTCACAATATGATCAGGTCCAACAGTTGTGGGATTCTGGCATAAGCAAATATGGTCATATCGACTTCTGGATAAATAATGCCGGTATGGGACACAATAGTCTACCCTTCTGGGAACAGGATGTTGAAAAGATTGATGAAGTGCTTGGAGTGAATCTTCAGGGGGTCATGTACGGGTCCAGGGTGGCCCTCCAGGGGATGTTATCACAAGGGTGGGGGCATCTATACAATATGGAAGGTTTAGGTAGTGATGGGCGTATGCTCAAGGGTCAAACCATATATGGTACTACCAAAAGGGGGCTGGCCTATCTGACAAAATCACTGGCTAAAGAAACCGCAGGTACGGAAATCAGGGTTTCGGCACTCAGCCCGGGCATGGTGATCACAGATCTTCTACTGGGCAACACAGACACAAAATCAGCTTCATTTATTAAAACGAAGAAGATTTTCAACATTCTTGCTGATAGGGTGGAGACGGTAACACCCTGGCTTGTGGATCGAATGCTTTCGAATTCTGGAAACGGGAGAGATATTCGCTGGCTTACCAACAGAAAAATTTTCTGGCGTTTCCTTTGCGCACCCTTCTCAAGCAGAAATATTTTTGTTGAGGAATAAAGTGTAGAGTCTGGATTGAACGCAGAGCGACTCAGGAAATTCATGGACATATATTTTGCTAACTATACCTGAATGGCGTATATAATTTAAAAGCCAATAATTATTACCTTTAAAAAGGATCCCAAACTCGGGTGAATGTGAAAAAGTTTCTGACAAGTACTTTGTTGAGAAAATGGAAAGCTCGATTCCCACAAAGTGGCTTCACACTCATAGAAATAATATTCTCTGTGACTTTGTTATCCATAGTGGCTATGGGAACGGCTCAGTATATGGTATTCTCACGCTGGGATATTGATCGCGGGATACGTAGACAACTTGCCTGGATCAACATGTCCTCACGCATGGAACAGGCTGTTGATTGGGGTTATGAAGCGCTACCAGATAGCTTACCTGAAACCAATCAGGCGATTACAGCTAATAACCTCACCGCGTATCGAACCTGTGAAGTCTTTGGTATTGACGATACCACTGATGGGGTAGCCCCCACCGACACAGAAATACCTGATTACTATATGATTAAGATATATATCTCCTGGTTTACTGTAGGAAATGTAAGTGATAGTTTAACTGCCTACATCTCGGCAGACATGGGCTGGGACTACTGATGCGAAGAGGCAATTCCACAGGAACTACCCTCATAGAGCTCGCGATAGCGACAGTCATCTCAAGCATTGTGGCCATCGGCTTCTCATCTGTACTCATGTATACAAGGAATATGTATAACGATACCATAGTGCGCTCTCAGCTGAGTCAGGATGCTTTTGTTGTGGATCAGTATGTCAGAAATAAACTCACCAGCCAGATGGCAGATTCACTGCAAATATTTGCCAGTACCAGCGACGAGATCTCTGGAGTTACCTCCGGCTCAGGTGTGATTATGCGCTCAGTTCGAACGGATGGGACCGTAGATCATCTCTCAGCGAATGGCTTGAATTTAGAATGGAAAATTGACAGTCAGATTCATAGCCCCATTGATTCAGACATTTCTGAATTGCTCTTTACTGAAAGAACAGGCTACAGCAAAAAGATGCTGAGTGTCAAATTGGTACTCACTGAAGAGGGTGATAGCATCGAATTGGAATGGATAGTGGCCATAAGGAACTAGTATTATCCACTTCAAAAGCAGCTGGTATCCTTTAATTAAACCTTCCAGCCTCCGGTTCTACACGCAATAAATATTTCATCCTCCTATCAAGACATCCTCATTTGGATTTTACTTTTCTCCTTTAAACAAAAAAAATATTTATGACTAACTTTCAAGATGAAATAGATATGTTCACCCTTTATCTAGTATAATAAAGTAATATAAAAAATTAGTGAAGAAGGCGAGCATAGTCAATATGTGTCATATTTTCACTGCTTTTGGATAAATCCGGTCATTGTTATGACCAAGTGGAAAAGCGACGTATCGACTTGATTTGACCTGGAAAATATCTTTATAAACTACTGTAATATATAGAGTAATCATTTATTTATGGATGAAAATTGATCCTGTTTCAAGAAAAATTGTGATCATCTCAATATCGAAACTTACGGTGGTTTTATGAATTATGCATTTACATGGATAGGTCTAAGTGGCTGAAGGATAGTGCATTACGAAATATGACAAATTATGGCACAATTATTGAAATATATTGGGACATGCGATATCAAACAATCATCAGTTCCAGCATCCTCATGAGAACGATCTAAAGATGTATATCGTCGCCATCATGATCACCGCTGTTATTTTCAGTGTTACCGGTTTGGGAGTACTCAATTTAGCTACTATTGTTAATCTTGATACCCAGGCAGCAGTGGAAAAAGTGCAGGATCAAGTTGAAGTTGAGTCATTCGCAAATGTGGCACTTTGGCGTGTCAATGCAGGAGGGGATAGCCTTGGTACATACAGCGTAGGAAATGTATCGGCTTCTTATGATACTACTTTGCAAAGGTTGACTGTTGTCAAGACTACAGATGATGAGACAACTGGGCTTATTCTGGATCTTGAAGAAGACTCACATTTCAAACGTGCTGTGGCTACTCAATATGGTATTGACTTCAATAACGGTAAAACCATTAGTGAAGAGCCAATTCATCAGCTTCGCACGGATATGGATTTTTTACCACAAGTTGATATGGCCTATCTCGTAGCCAATGCTGCCCAAGAGGTATGGTTATGGAATGAGCATATCCATAACGATGATGTTGTTGAGGGAATCAATATTTTTCATGGCAATTATCTTGAAATTCACAATGTTGACAAAGAAAATATTACTCTGGTTTTTACAGGGTATGATATTCAACCAAAAGATAATGTCAAATTGAAGGCTCAAATTATCGGAGGCGTTCCATTACCTGCAATAATCCTCACCAACGTATATAATGATACCCATTTTGACCAGGGATATGGTGATGAAATCCATATAGAAGGTGCCATCTACTCGGCAGGACATGTGAGATTGCATAAAGGTGAGTTTACTGGTCCGGTGATATCAAAAACTGCCCGAATCTGTAGAGACATTGACATGCTTGATGATGATGGGAATGAATATTACGCATGGAATTTAGGATTTGGCAATTATGATGATTATGATTGGCCAAAGCAGATCCAGGAATGGGCGCGCATCGATTAGTATCTCATCTCCACCATGCCCCTGCATTTATGAAAGTCCTGATTCAGGGCTTTTTTTATATGCCTCTTTCGATGATATCAAGGAGGCTCGACCGCTAAACCCAATTACCCTGAAAAAATGTTCTTCGCCAAGGAATTGGTTAAAACCCGAACACATGCGAATGAGAGAAGGGATAGTGGGTGTCTGGAGATTATTCTCCATATGTAGTATATTGATGAGTAATTATCTCAAAAGAGTAGGGGGCTCGACCCCATTTTTCCAATTTGCTCATTGACTCATGCCTTATTTCGTTAAAAAAAATTATTTGATCTATTTTCTGAATGAAGTTAAAATATCATCCTAGAAGTAGTTTTATACCTATATAATTAGTATATCGATTTCTCCTGAAATCGTTCAAAAGTGTCATATATTTATTACTTTCGCAAATTAATGATAGTTTTTGTGAGCGAGAGCAAAAGCGATGACTTCCAGCTAAAGATGCCCAGATATTGTTTAGTAAACCATTGTTAATATTAAAATAAGCCATCGTTATTATCTGTAGATTTATGATAAATTGTTGAAAAATGATTGAAGTGTTTATAGCATTTGTTGTATAAATGTGACACAAAACACCTAGAAGTGTCGCATTATGTGTCAATGATTACGATATTATCATCAATTAATCGTTTAGTTCTTACTGGCAAATGTCTGAAGGATAAGGGGTTAGCAAAATTGTCTAAAAATGGCATAACTTTTGAATCTACTAGGGACTATGCGGCAACAAAAAATCAACTTTCAATTGTACCACTTTCAAGAGGTTATTTCACTTAACCCTGGAAAAATGTTTATATTGGAATCGTATGTCTACAGAAGCAATAATATGATGATGAGAACCGTCTGATGTATATCGTCGCTATTATGATCACCGCTGTTATTTTTAGTGCTACCGGTCTGGGAGTACTGAATTTGGCTACTATTGTTAATCTGGATACTCAGACAGCTGTCGAAAAGGTACGGGATCAAGTTGAAGTCGAATCATTCGCAAATGTCGCTCTCTGGAGAATTAATACAGGTGGTGACAATTTAGGAAGCTATAGCGCTGGTGATCTTACCGCTACATTTGATAGCACCTCACAAAAATTAAGCGTTATTAAATCTGATGGTGATGAACAAACTGGATTGGTCTTAAGTCTTGAGGAGGATCATCACTTCAAACGAGCCGTCGCCACAAGCGGTACTTTTTATACTCAAGGAAATACGGTAAGCCCAGAACCTCAGCATCAGGTTAGATCACAAGTTGGATTCCTCCCAACAGTCGATATTAATTATTTTATGAATATCGCTGATGAGATCCACTATGACAATTCACGCACCTTTCGTGATTGGGATCTGTCGGAAGGGGTTCATGTGTTCGAAGGTAATAACCTAATTTTTGAAAGCGTAGACCTTGAAAATACAACGCTTGTTTTCACTGGTACCAACATTGACTTCTGGAAGCATAATGTTATCAAAGCTGATGAGGGCGGAGATATGCCAGCATTGGTCTTCACCAATCCAAATTCTGATTTCACATTTTATGGTTACTGGTCAACCTACCGCGATGAGATTGAAGGTGCCATTTATTCTGCTGGTACCATCCGGATGTACAATGGTATCCTGAGCGGACCAGTGGTTGCGCGGACAGCTGTACTAGAGAGAAGTATGAATTTTACTGATGATGAACATGGTGAATACTATCAGTGGCAGAATGGTTTTGGTGCCTATGAGGATTATGACTGGCCCAAGCAAGTACAGGAATGGGCACGCATAGACTAAGCCCAGATTTACAATTTATTTCAACTAAAAAGTCCTGGTTCAGGACTTTTTTTATATCCCCTCACTCGTAACCAATCTTACCTAACACAATGTGTCTGTAGCATACCCTCTTCGAGTGAACCATAATGTGTATGACAAATCCGGATAAAAATTGTCATTAAAAACTGACTCTGCATTATGAGTTCTGTCACATATTTATGATTGTATTATGTTATGTTGCTTTCATCAGGGGAATATATTGGAAGTCGTGTTGGTTTATGAAGAAATTTAATAGACATGTAAGTATAGAAAAAACAATGAGAAGTGATATAAATATTATAACTGTTAAGCGGGTAACTTACTAACTTTTCAATACTGTTGACGCTTGGCATATATGTTGATAATAAAATGGGTTGGCTTAAATCGTAAGGGAGTGCCGGATAAACAAGTTGAATAAAACGAGTGATAATATGGGTAGGCAGAGTCAGCTCTTGATTCTATGCCTGTTGCTACTATTTAGTGGAGGCTTGTTTGCTCAACCTGCTGGTTATGAGCATCGGAAATTAATCACACTGAACAGTTCACAGATTAGTGGCTCTTCTGATCATATTAATTTTCCTGTTATGATCAAACTTACCGAGGCTGATTTAAAATCAACCAGTAATGGAGGGGGCGTTGTCAGTCCTTCCGGTTATGACATTCTTTTTACTCAATCCGATAGTTCCACCCTGCTAACACATGAGTTACAAAATTATACTCCGACGACAGGGGATTTGCTTTGCTGGGTAAGTCTGCCGACACTTACCCCCACAATGGATAGTTCGATATTTCTGTACTTCGGCAAATCTGGCGTTTATACTGATCCTTCTGATACGCTAACCTGGAACAGTAACTATCTTGGAGTATGGCATCTGGATGATCTCACGGATGCTGCCGGAGCTTACACGCTCACTGATCACAACACCGCTGCCAACAGTAGTGGGTACCTTGGAGCAGCCAGAGAATTTGATGGTGATGGCGACGATCTGGAGGAACTAAAGGCGGGAACCTATCTCAATGGTTTAGGAGCCTTTACTATTTCCCTATGGGCCAAGGCAGATGCACTGGGAACCGATAAAGGATTGATCTACGGAAATGATCCAGATGCACTTGATCGTCGTATGATGATTCGACAGGATGCCGCTGGTGAAAAGGGAGGCGGGACCAACGTTTTCCGAACCTCTTCACTGTTAGGAACCAACAATAAGCAAAGACATGAATCCAGCAACGGTTCCGCTACACTAAGCTGGCAATATCTCACCATGGCTCAAACCGATGGAATAGCCACAAATTTTTATATTGACGGTAGTCTGGATACACCTTCATGGGGTACTTCAAGAAGTGGAACTACTAATAAGAGTACAAAGTTACTCATTGGCAAGGGCTCCAAGGATGGCGCCACCAGCTCCTGGGATGGTCTCATAGATGAAGTTCGCATATCCAGTGTGGAGTTAAGTGCAGACTGGATATCAACTGAGTACAACAATATGACTGCCCCGGCATCTTTTCTCACCGTTTCCACTGCTAATGAGTTACCCTTTATATCGGACCTTGAGTCCATTGCACTTTCTTACCAATCCAGTGATCCTGCAACTCAGGTGACTGCCAGCATCACCTCTCATGATTATAGCGAATTTAATCTGGATAGTGCAAACATCTGGATCAGTTCAAATTATTTAAGTAGTGAAGATACACTGACCTACACCACCACCAGTGGGATTACAGGCTTCTGGGCTGAGACAACGGGTACTCTCAGACTCACAGGGAATGCCAGCTTGGCTGACTATGCATCAGCTATCCAGGAAATTTACTACCAGAACTCCAATGTATCCCCCTCAACTGCCACACGCACCCTTAGCTTCAAAGTAAGCGATGGAACGGGATTCAGCCCAACTGTGACTAGAGACATTACCATTGGAGCTACTAATCTGGCTCCTGCACTTTCCAGTATAGAAGGAACCACCCTTGCCTATACGGATGGTGATCCAGATACAGTAATGACTTCAACCCTGGTTATTTCAGATGTGGATGACTATTATTTGGATAGTGCCTGGGTCACAATTTCAACCAATTATATCAGTGGTGAGGATAAACTGGATTTTACATCTGCTTTCGGTATTACTCCAACATGGAGCAGTGTATATGGCGAATTGCTCTTAGTTGGAACTGCTTCCAAGACAGAGTACCAAACCGCCCTCAGATCTGTCACCTATGATAACCTGGATCCAGATCCAGATGAATCCACTCGCACCATCAGCTTTTATGTAAGTGATGGGCTGGCACATAGTGATACTTCCACACGAAATCTGAGCGTAACTGCTGTCAACGATGCACCCATGCTGGCGACCATGGAAGCTGCCGGACAGGTTTATTTTGCAGGGGCTGGGGCTATTGCTCTTACTGACTCTTTAACCATCAGTGATGGTGATGATACAAGCTTGGATAGTTTGGCCATTCAAATCACAACCAATTATCATATTTCTGAAGACAGCCTGGGTTACACGAGTATTTATGGTATCACGGGAACCTGGTATAGTGGCCTTGGAAAAATGCTGCTCTCAGGTAATACGACATTAAGTAATTACCAGACTGCTGTGAGGGCGGTTATCTATGAGAACTTATTAGCAACGCCACATACACCCACGCGTGTCATATCATTTATAGCTTACGACACATCGGCCAGTGCGAGTAATATCAAAACCCGCTCTATTGCATCTGGGAAACCTGCCACCATCTCTGGTCTGGATTTATGGTTAAACTCCAACGAAGGTGTCTATACGAACAATGGAGGTGATGACCCGGCTGTGGATGGGGATGATGTCCAGGTATGGAAAGATCAGAGTGGGAACGGCAGAGATTTCATCAACAATACTGGGGCCCCTCTCTGGCGAGAGACGGTGGCAGGGTTGAATGGTGAAAGTGCCATTGAATGGTCTGGTGGAGGTGAGTTCCTAGCAGATGGTGACGGTGAATTATACATCGATGGGCTTACAGAATTCACGACATTTTTCGTAGTAAAATCTGATATTACCTCTACCGACAAAGGGATTTGGTGCACTCGGAATGCTGCTGACGGAGATTATTCAATGTCATTGCGATATGATGCCGTTGGAGATAATGCCTCAGGTCTAAATGTGATTAAGGCGGCAGTCAGGGAAGACGTAGTTGCCAATGAGATGGAAAGTTCAGCCGACCAGCAAAGTACTGTGGCTCAAATTATTTGTATGGATTGGAAAGATGGCGAAATCTGGAACCTCTATGTCGATGGCGTCTTGAATAATCCCTCCTACGCTGGAGATGCCCCCGATGGGGTTATTGTAGGTGCAACAAAAGCTATTCTAGGTCAGAGTGATGGTGGTGGCTGGGATGGTATGATTGCCGAGATGGTTCACTATAACCGGCATCTCACTGATACTGAAAGAGAAAGCATCGAGCACTATATCTCTGATAAGTATGCCATTAGTATACATCTTTTAGCGAAGGCAACCGGTGGAGAAGCAATTTCAGCCGATGATTACACCAATACCGCTTACACCGCACTGACCGGACCACGTATCACCGAAGACGTAGCAGGAGAACTGACTTTATACGGGACCATTGTTTTCACTGCTCCATCAGGCTACGTATGGGATACTGCTGGAGCTGTTCCTTCTGTGACTGCTCAAGAAGCTTATGGGACCTCAACACTCCTGCATGCTGTGTATACATCGTGGACAGACTCTACAGTTACATTTACTATCGATGCAGTTTCTACGACGGCAAGTCAACCAGGTGAGTTGGTATTTAGTGGCTTAAATATTATACCAACCTCAGGGCTTGTACCCAATACTGGCAATATCACCAATACAGGTACAACGGGTCCCAATAGCACCACGAATTTCGGTACTATGACCATGATTGCTGGACTGCCAACCAAGGTGATCTACACTCAAGAACCTACCAATGGGACTGTGGATGAGACACTGCCAACGATTATTGCAGAAATTCAAGATGCAGGTGGAAACACAATGGAAATCGCTGGAACTTCCGTTTCCATCGCCATTACGTCTGGGACGGGTACACTTTCCGGAACCACAAGTTTAAATACTGATGCCTCAGGGCAGGTCTCCTTCAGCGATTTAGCCATTGATGCCGCTGATGATTTTGTCCTCACGACCAGCAGCTCAGTTCTAACCTCAGCAGTGAGTAGCTCTTTTTCCACCAGTGTGGCCGGTCAATATACCACCTTCCTCCTTGAAAAACTGAGCGGTGGTAATATTCTGACACAAACAGCCGGTGTGGATTTCAATATTAAGGTTTCTGCAGTAGATGGTACTCAAACTGCAGATATCAATTTTGCCAGTACTGCAGATATTACTTCTACTGGAACACTGAGCAATGGCGGGGGTACGACCTCAGCTTTTACTGTAGGAGTTCTTTCATCATACACGATGGCGATTAGCAGTATTGGTAATTATACCATCACTGCCACAGATACCTCAGGCAACATTTATGGTACCAGCAACACCTTTACCGTGGAATCTGGACCTGCCAGTGCTGGCAGGTCAACAATCACTGCCAACCCAACCGTTTTGGAAAATGACGCAGTAAGCACTTCGATCATCACAGTTCAGATTAAAGATGCTGGTGGTAACAATCATACCAGTGGTGGTGAAACTGTAAATCTGGTTTCTACTGCAGGAACATTAATAGGCTCTGTTACGGACAATGGGGATGGAACTTATTCTCAATCTCTACGATCATCCTCCACAGTTGAAGTCGCCACCATTACAGGTGTTCTGAATGGGAATAATATGACGGATGAAGCGACTGTACAATTCAATGCCTATACGAATATCTGGGAAAGTGATCCCGGTAATGATACCTACACCACGAGATGGGATACTATTGTGAATTGGGATGCAAATGCCATCCCAACCCTAACTGATGCGGTGCTCATACCAGCTGTACCAGCGGATGGAACGAGATATCCCCTCATCAGCACTGATAATCAGCAAGTATCATCACTCACCATCGAATCGGGCGCAGATGTGAGCCTTACTGGAAGCATAAGTTTTGATGTTTTGGGGGATCTGCTGGGTGGTGGTGAAATGAGTGGTGGAGCCAATGATACTGTCCGGGTGAAAGGTGATCTGGGTATCGCGACAAACAGTATTAAATACTATGAAATGAATGGTACATCCCAACAAATATTAAGCAGCCCCTTAACACTCTATAATTTGACGGTTGACAATTCCTCCGGCGTCCGAATTGATGGAAATACAGAGATAACCAGCACGCTCACGCTAACAAGCGGTAGTCTCATCATTCCTTCAGGGTACTCACTCATCGCCAATACCAAGTCGATTACCTCAGGCACCATCAGATCTGAGCGAGAGATAATAGGTTCAACAGGGTGGCGTCTTCTGGCTTCACCCGTTGCATCAACTTATGGAGATCTCTTTAATAATATTTTTACCCAGGGATATACAGGATCTGACTCTGCGACGGGTTCCCCTTCGATCCTTTATTACGATGAAACTTATGCTGGGACAGACAACCAACGCTGGAGAAAACCTACTAATTCAACAAATAGTACGACAGCAGGTCGAGGACTATTTGTGTATGTATTTGGCTCCATTGGTGGTGAAGCCGCTTATTCAAACTCACTTCCTATCACTCTGGATGTAACTGGAACCGAGGAGGAGGGGACAGCTGGTACCTTCGATTTTGGCGTAACTTATACATCTGCAGCAGATACAGGGTGGAATCTGATTGGAAATCCATTCGCCGCCAGCATTGACTGGGATGATGCGGGATGGACCAAAACCAATATGGACAATGTGATTTATATTTGGGATCATACAGCCAACTCCGGGAGTGGAGCTTATCTGACCTGGAATGGATCATCTGGTTCGCTGGGTGATGGTTTGATACCACCGTTTCAAGGTTTCTGGGTGAAAGCGAATGCATCAAGTCCATCCTTAAAAGTTCCAAAAACTGCCAAGACCACGGGTGGCGTTTTCTATAAACAAGCCAACGAATTGAATCCACTGATTATGTTTCTTCTTGAGGCTGACACACTCGGCGCTACCACTCATATTCAATTTAACGAAATGGGGTCCATTAATAAAGACACCTACGATGCGTACTATTTAGTCCCACCTACGAATACCTATCTTGAATTATATACTCAGAGCTATGATGACAATTATCTCGCCATTCAATCTCAACCCTATCGTTTCGGCCTTCCACTTGAAATCCCCGTCTATGTTGATGGTCATGTGGAAAGCGAGCCATTCTCAGATTCTTATCGTATCTCATGGCCACGGATTGATGACATGCATCCAGAGTGGACTCTGACGCTGGAAGATATAAATACAGGAGTTGAGATTGATCTGTCCACTCAAGACTACTATGAGTTCGATCATGCTAGCTTATCCAGAAAAACTTTGGATTCTACCATGCCCTCCAAAGCACTCACACGTATAAAGCCCTTTAACCTATTGAAGAAGGGCAGTGGGGATAGGCCAAGGTTTGTACTCACAGTAGATCCTGGGAATGCCTTCCCGGAAATCCCAAGAAAATTTGCTCTCGGTCAAAATTACCCCAACCCTTTCAATGAGGTCACGATAATACCATTTTCTCTTCCATTGGAGGCCCGAGTATCCCTCACGATTTATGATATAAGAGGGCGGGTTGTAGAAGAGTTAATCAAGAATAATCATTTTGGTTCTGGCAATCACAAATTTGACTGGCTCGCAACAGGACGGAGCAGTGGTGTCTATATCTATCGACTAAAGATTGATGATCAATATCATACACGGAAGATGATATTATTACGATGAAATTATTCAACTTCACACTACTCCTACTGACCCTGTTGATCAATTCAGGATTTGCCCAAAAACAGCAGACTGAAGCAACAACTCGCGTTGAAGCGGTAGTTATTGAGTATCTCGAGATGATCACTCTCGCGGATATTGATGTTGGGACAATTATCCCCAGTCAGGATATCCTCAGATTAAATCCCAGAACTGATTCTGGAGCAGGGATCATCAAAGTGCAGGGACGTCCAAACTCAAAAGTACAGGTATCCTTCTCAAGTCAAATCGAGATGGTGAATGTTGCGACCAGCAGTACGCTGACTGTAACCTATCGAGTAAGTGGTAATAAAGACAATGATCAATCAGTATCTGATATATTGACGACGAATCCCGAAATCATAAAATTAAATGATATCGGCGAATATTATTTGTGGATTGGTTGTGAGTTCAGTATGGCGAACCTGGTATCTGGACAGTACGATGGGGATTTCGTGATAGACGTGGACTATAATTGAGATGCAAATGATGAAACGATTCAAATTTTCAAAGAAACTAATTTTCCTTCTACTGACTTTGGGTGTTCTGTGTCAGGGTTATGGTCAAACAATTCAGTTCAGCTTGCATGTATCTAGTACCCTGGATGCAACCAATGAAAATGATATGGCATTTGAAACCATTCTTTCAGGATCTGGTCTTGCAGAGATCAATCTGGGAGATGCTGGTATGGGAGTTTTTGGCATTACAGGAGATAATGATCTGGATGTCATCGTGACCATGACAGCCCCGGCAAACTTAGCACATGATGGTGCATCTATGGATGTAATCCCATTTACGCTTAAGTTTGCCTATGCCAACAAAGGGGTGAATGATGTGAACCAGGCCATTGAAGTCGCAGGTACTTCAGCCCGGTTTCAGATCAGACAGCGGGAAAGCGGTCCAGCAGGCGCCCCGCCTACACCACCCAGCGCTTTCCATACGCCAAGTCAAAGTACGGCATACATCTATATCTATGGTTCGATGAATGTTGGATCCATTGATGCGGGATCGTACTCCGGCAATGTTGATCTCTCTGTGATTTACGATTGATAAAACCCTGCTGACCTATGCTACGGACATTTTACACTCTACACAATTCGGGTCATGTCATAGAAATGTTTCATGATAAGAACAGTCACGTAACATATATACGACAATTCATCAATCCCATCTCAAGACGGTAAATGAGATAAGTGCAATATAATCAACAATATATAGATGTTTTGTTGACTTGGCACAGCATTTGAATATATTGACAGCAGTTATGAGCAATGAGACCAAAAATATTATTAATAGAATCAAGACACAAAAGGATGTAATCATGAAAAGAATATCATTAGTAGCCTTAGTAGTTTTAGTAGCTTTATCAGGTACCAGCTTATTAGCCGGTGATGCCGCAACCGCAACAGTTGATGCTGTTGTACAGGCAAACTTAACGTTTGTAGCCAACACTATAGTTAACTTTGGAACAATTCAGCCAACTAGTACACCAATTATTGATCCTAAAAATGTAACTCATACTGATGTAACTGCTCCAACAGTTGGATCATTCTCATTAAGTGGTGCTCCCGGTACGGTAGTTGCTATCACAGAAGATGCCAATGCAACTCTTGGTGATGGAACAAACACCATGACATTTACTCCAGATCTATTTGGTCATGCAACAACTCAGGGTTCTGCCACTGCAGTTGGTGCAACGGTTACATTGGATGGATCAGGAAACTACCTGTTCTGGTTGGGTGGCAATCTTGGAACACTCACAGATCAGCTTGCTGGCACCTATGCCTCAGATAATGGCGTAAACGGTAGTGGTGACTGGTCACTAAGCGTTGAGTACAACTAAACATTACAATTACCATAGCAGTACTAAAAGGGGCCACGAGACGGGCCCCTTTTTTTATCCACAATCCAAACGGAAACAGCATGGTTTTCTGCCTGTCATTTATTATTATGTCGTGATCATTCAGACTTTGAACAATTTACTTAAGATATCTAACCAAGAGAGTAAGCCAATGTTGAAGACTAAAGCCATCCTAGCATTCCTTTTTATTGTCCTTTTCGTGAATAGTGCATTGGGTCAAGTTACTATTTCGCCCACCTCTTTGTTTATTGATAGCCAAAAACGTTTCGAAACGCTTCTTATTATGAATCCTTCTCCTACGGCACAGGAAATAAAACTCGGCTGGGAATTTGGTTATCCAAAAACCGATGAAGCCGGGGATATTAAGTTTATCTATAATGATGAAGAAAAGGCTGCCGTAAACTCAGCTGCTGATTGGATTCGTGGTTTCCCAAAGAATTTTATTCTAGAACCTGGAACAAGACAAATCATCCGCATCACGGTGAAAGCACCTCGCAGTTTGGATGATGGAACCTATTGGGCTCGTTTAAAGACGACATCAAGTCCACTAAGCCCCCCTGTTGGAAGTGGCCTGGACGGTGGCGTTTCGGCGAATATCACCTTTCAATTCAATCAGATCACAGGTGTGTATTACAGCCACGGGGATCTTACCACAGGTATAGATCTATCAAGTGTCCGCGCTGAACTAAACGAGGATAAAATTCATATTTTTTCAAATTATTCTAAATCTGGGAATTCACCCTTCCTGGGAACAATGACTGTCAATGTATTCAACTCTGCTGGTGAACTGGTCATGACTGAACTAAATCTTGTCTCCATTTACTATGACGGTTTGCGCCGTCTCGATATGGATGGTAGTAGTTTACCTGTAGGGAGCTATGAATTCGAAGTCACATTCTCAAGTGGCCGCGGAGATATTCCCGATGCCAACATTGTACCTGCCCCTACTGTAAAAGCTCGGGGAAATTTCATCAAGTCATAAGTGAAACGCTGCTATTATCTAGCCTTCTTCCTGCTATTCTTCAACTTTCTCTTTGGGACAACTCTGTTTCAAAAGGATACTGTTGAAGTAGTTGAAGAAGAAGTTTATCTCTCCATGAGATATCAGGGGGTCATTGATGAAATTGTTGTGGCTTATTATACAGGCGAACAATTCTTCCTCCCCTTGACAGAACTTTTTGATATTTTTGCTGTCAATTATGAGTTTGATCCTGCAAAACTATCTATCAGCGGCTACTATCTCCGAGAGAACAATAAATATATCATTGATTTCAACGCGAGAACTGCGCGAGTTGGCAGCGAAGTCGTTCAGATGGATGTAAATAATTTTAAAATTAAAGAACTTGACTTTTTTCTCACACCAGAAATTTTTGAAGACGTTTTCGGGTTGGAATTAATTGTAGACATCTCCAGACTGTCAATTCGTATTGAAACCTCCCACGAGCTACCCATTATTACGCGTCACACCCAACGTCACCGAGAGCAGCTCAGGAATAAGAATAATGCATACTCCGGTGAAAAACAGTACGAGCTTCTTATGGACAGGGATCCACGAATTCTTGATGGAGCCCTTTTTGATTACTCCTTACTAAGTACCCTGGCAGCAGAACGACAGAGTGCTGCCGTGAATGTAAATATGGGTGGTGAGGTTCTGTATGGGGATTTTCAAGGTACGCTGCTTGCCATGGCTAATCAGGATACAAACTCCGTTTCTGGAACCAATTTTCGTTGGCGCTATGCTAATGAGATTCAACCATGGTTTTCCACGGTCACGATTGGGCAGCAAAGCACTGCAGGACTGACAAACCTGACATTCCAGGGCCTGGCAGTTACGAATCAATCCCTCATCCCTAAACGGAGTTACGATAGCTACACCATTGATGGCACTACAGATCCTGAAGCAGAAGTAGAACTCTATCAGGATGGTCGCCTGCTTGAGGTCATTGAAGCAGATGACGTCGGTTATTATCGGTTTATGGTTCCCCTGAATTATGGTACATCTGAGTTTAGCCTTCGGATTTATGGTAAACACGGACGTGTTATTGAATTGGAACGGCGTATTCAGATTCCATTTCAATTTTTACCTATTGGTGAATTTCGCTATGATTTGTCCGGCGGTCGTATCGCTTCAGAAGCCCTTCCGTGGGATGACCAGCTAAACATGTCTGCAGGTAACCTGTCTTGGGGACTCACAAATTGGTTAACAGGAAGTTTGGGTATTGAATATTTCGAAGGGAGTAATCATGATCGGCCTGCTATAAATGGAAAATTATCGTCCAGACTTTTTGGAGATATGTTGGTTAACCTGGATGCAGCGCTAGAAAATTACTATCGTTTGTCAGTGAGGGGGATTGGACCCAACACATCTTCCTTCTCCATGGATCATACCTACTATAGTCAGCAGAATATCTACAATCCATTGGGCTTAAAACACAATTTGAATATGACTTTATTTTACCCCTTTCACATTGGGACAACTCGGTTCACTGGAAGAACTTCGTTTAGTTGGGTAAACGTAAATAATGAAGATCAGTACCGATTTTTGCTTGACGTAAATCAGTTTGTTAGAGGATTAAGACTTCGTTACGGAATGAAGGAAAAACATGATTTTACTCCAATTGGGCATGACATATCAAGTGAGTTCATATTGGGAGCTACCTACCTTATTCCCAGATTACCTTCAATTGCACCACTTCTAAGGGGTAGCTACTTCCGCACGGATCTTAGCTATAATAGCTTTATTGGAAAAGCAGAAGAAATTGAATTTCAATATATCAAACAATTCTCATCAAAACTCAAGACTCATCTCCTGAGTTCATATGGTTTTCTTCAGAATACCCTTTTCTTTGAAATTGGAATGACCTGGGATCTTGATCCAGTGCGTTCCTCCTCAACGGTGAGATCCATTCGGTCAACACCCTCCTTTACACAAACCTTGCGTGGTTCAGCCGGTTTTGATCGGGTGAATGGTGAAGTCATCTGGGACAGTCGTCAGCAAGTGGGACGATCCGGTGTGAGCGTCCGTATGTATGAGGACGAGAATAATTCGCAAACCTACGACATGGATGAGAAAATCATTCCGGGGAGTGCGCTGATCGTAGAACGCGCTTCAACTCGCGTGATAACAAAATCAGACATATCTAGATTGACCCAACTACAACCCTATCGACGTTATAATTTTCGGGTAAATGAGGCCAAGATTAACAATCCGCTGTTGATCCCCAGTATTCCAAAATTTTCGGTGGTTACTGACCCTAATCGTTATAAACGAATTGATGTGCCGTTTTACACCACAGGTGTTATTGAAGGCCGTGTGGACAGGCTCATCGGCGAAAACTACGCGCCTATCTCAGGATTGAGGATTCATGTCAGAGCAAAGAATACAGAGAATGACATTGTGCTCCGGACTTTCGGAGATGGATCATATTATTCAATGGAAATCCCTCCAGGAGAGTACGAATGCTGGGTAGATGATTCTCAACTGGAATTTCTAGGAGCTGTTGCCAAACCGGAAAAACTTGAGTTCCTTGTCACTTCCAGTTCTGAAGGTGACTTCATAGAAGGACTCAATTTCCTCCTGGAGTGATAAACCGTTTAAAATTGTGGTGGTGGCGCCGGCTTATTCCCCAGGACAGCTTCAATCTTTTCCATAACTTCAGGTGTCAAAGCGGGTAAGGTATCCAAAGCCTTTAAATTTTCAGTCAACTGTGACATCTTTGAAGCCCCCAGAATAACCGTACTCACATTGGGGTTCGCTGCACACCAGGCCAGTGACATATTGGTCAGGGAATGACCTATATCGTTGGCTATGTCTTGAAGTTTCATCGCTTTCTGAATTTTAGTCTGCCCCTCAGGTGATTCAACCATTTTTTTCAACCAACCATAACCAGGTAGATTGACTCTGGCATCATCAGGAATTCCCTTGCTGTACTTGCCTGTGAGAAGACCAGATGCCAGGGGCGACCAGATAGTGGTTCCCAGGCCAATTTCTTTATACAGACGTCGGTAATCTGACTCAACATAATCTCGACGGAACATATTGTATTCAGGTTGCTCCATGGTGGGGGGGATGAGACCATATTGCCGCGCAACCCCATAAGCTTCCATGATCTGGTCAGCACGCCATTCTGAAGTTCCCCAATACAACACCTTGCCCTGGTGAATAAGATCATTCATGACCCGCACAGTTTCTTCGATGGGCGTTTCCTCGTCGGGGCGGTGACAGAAAAATAAATCGAGATAGTCCACCTTGAGTCTGCCCAAAGCAGCATGGCAGGCATCCGTTAGATGTTTGCGGCTCAATCCTCTTTGAGTGGGGAGTTGTCCACCCCAGAATGCTTTTGAGGAGACGATGTATGTATCTCTACCCCAACCAAGTTTTTTGAGCGCATCACCCATGATCTCCTCTGAAGCGCCATTGGCATAGACTTCAGCATTGTCAAAAAAATTAACGCCAGCATCATAAGCGGTTTTCATCATCTCTTCTGCCAATGAAAGGTCAACCTGGGCTTGAAAGGTGACCCAGGAGCCAAACGAGAGTGTGCTAACTTTTAATCCAGAACTTCCTAAACGACGATATTCCATATTCAATTCCTCTTTTGATAATGATTGTGGGGCTAAGGATAAAGAGTAGCCTGCCTGTTTCCAATCTAAGAAATGAAAAAGTATGGTCGATTTCAAAATGAAATTAATCAGATCCGAAGTACTTTTTCATACTGGATTTGGAAGCCTTCTCCTTATCAGCATAAAATCGTTTGTTTTCTGCTTTTCCCTTGACTTGGCTATGGCAAAAGCTATTTTTTTAAAAAGCAAATAACGTGTGACCTCAATCAACCAGAGCGCACATCACTCTTTCCAATTTAAGGGGAAACAAATGAGCAAATTTATTACCTTTTCAATTTTAGTTTCTGCGCTCCTTCTAGGATCCTGTTCCACGATGAGCTTCATCCCCACAGAGGGGGGAGCATCAAAATTTAACCTGGCGACCGTAGAATATGTTCAAGCCCAAAACATGGCCCAACAAGATGCTTTAATGTCTGATTTGGCTGTAAACCTGAGCGTCATGCTGGACTCTGCACTCCAGGAAGATCGGGCAACATTACTCGCTATGACTGCCGAGCTGGATTCAATCAATTCTATCATTCTTGAATTCACCGCCAAAATGGACTCATCAGAGATGTATGTTGACAAATCAATCAACACCATGCAAAAAGAACTGACTACTGTGAAAACAAATGCCAGCAGCACCCGCATGGTTATCCGTCGCATCAATGATAACATTGATAACCTCCCTGTGAAGGCCCTTGAGACCTTTAATGAAGCCATCAATGATTATTTGAAAAAGGATGAAGCTCCAACCGAATAAACCATTCCTTTTTTGATATTATATTTTTTTTAAAGTCCCCTCGCTGAGTTCAGCAGGGGACTTTTTTAATTTAATTATTCTCATCTCTTGAGAAATATGAGTACTGGAGAGGACAAATGCGTAAATCGATTATTCTGATCTCAGGTGTAAACGGTGAAATTGGTCATGGACTGGTTCGATCTCTTTACAATCAGGGCATCCGAAATCTCATTGGTATTGATCTGAGTATGGTTGATGACTTTGTACAGGAACGCACCCTGGACTGTTTGATTGGAAACATATTGGACCGCAACCTGTTGGAGCGGATAAATGCTCAATACCAAATTGAAGCCATTTATCATATGGCAGCCCTGTTAAGCACTCGTGCTGAATTCTCCCCGGTCATCGCCCATGAAGTAAATGTTGATGGAACCCTGAATCTTTTGGATCTGGCCATGGAACAAGCCCAGAGTCATGGTCAACCTGTTAAATTTTTCTTTCCCAGCTCAATTGCTGTTTATGGTATCCCGACGCTTAAAGAAAAAATGTCCGTAGGAGCCATTCGCGAAGATGATTATCGTTATCCCCAAACCATGTATGGTTGTAACAAACTATATTGTGAGAGCCTGGGAGATTACTTCAGCCACTATTATAAGCGACTTTCTGCAAACGATACCAGCGGTCTGGTAGATTTTCGAAGTATTCGCTTCCCGGGAATCATCAGCGCTCACACACTTCCGGCAGGGGGAACCAGTGATTATGCGCCTGAAATGATTCATGCTGCTGCCCAAAATGAACACTACAGTTGTTTTGTGAGGGAGGATGCCACCATCCCCTTTATGACCATGAGTGATGCCATTGTGGCTATTGAGAAGCTTATGGCTGCACCGCGAAACACTCTCACTCAAATGGTGTACAATGTGAAAGCCTTCAATCCCTCAGCTGGGGAGTTTTTGACTATAGTAAAAACCTATTATCCAGAAGCTGATATCGATTTTGTCATTAATGATAATCGTCAATCCATCATCGATAGCTGGCCAGCTGATATTGATGATAATCAGGCTAGGAAAGACTGGGGTTGGTCAGCCAATCATGATCTGGATAAAGCTTTCTCTGAATATTTAATGCCTGAGATCAGGAGTCGTTATGAACACAACTAAAGCACGTCTAAAAACGGAACTGAATGAAATTAAATCGGCTGGCCTATTCAAAGCTGAACGCGTTATCGAATCACAGCAAAGTGCTGAAATTCAGGTTGGTGGCGAGTCAGTTCTAAACTTTTGTGCCAACAACTATCTTGGTCTGGCCAATCATCCCCGCCTCATCAAAGCTGCTCAAGATGGATTGGCTACATGGGGTTTTGGACTTAGCTCAGTGAGATTTATTTGTGGTACCCAGAGTATCCATAAGGAGTTAGAGGGGAAAATTGCCGACTTCCTGGGGTTTGACGACACCATCCTTTACACCTCTTGCTTTGATGCCAACGGCGGACTCTTTGAGACTATTCTGGGACCGGAAGATGCCATTATTTCAGATCAACTCAATCATGCGTCCATTATTGATGGTATCCGTCTCTGCAAAGCCAAACGCTATCGCTATGCCAATAATAACATGGATGAGCTGGAAGCCATCTTGAAGGATTCTCAAGATGCCCGGACCCGACTCATATCCACCGATGGTGTCTTCTCAATGGACGGTAATGTCGCTCAGGTAGATAAAATTTGTGATCTCGCCGAAAAGTATGTTGCTCTCGTTCATGTGGATGATTCACATGCCACTGGATTCTTTGGTCCCAATGGAAGAGGCTCCTACGAATTTCGAGGTGCCATGGGACGTGTTGATATCATCACCTCAACCCTGGGAAAAGCCATGGGGGGTGCAAGTGGAGGTTTCACTGCAGCCCGGCAGGAAATCGTCGACATATTGCGACAACGCTCAAGACCTTACCTATTTAGCAATACATTGGCACCAGCCATCACCGCTGCCAGTATTGCTGTCATAGACCTTTTGTTAGAATCTTCAGATTTACGTCAGAAGCTGGAGGAGAATACGCATTACTTCAGAGAAAAAATGACCGCTGCAGGATTTGATATAAAAGCAGGTGAGCATCCCATTGTTCCCATCATGTTGGGAGATGCCAAGCTGGCTGCAAATATTGCTGCGGCCATGTTGGGAAAAGGCATCTATGTGATCGGATTCTCATTTCCAGTGGTACCCAAGGGAGCAGCCAGAATCCGAACGCAAATCAGCGCTGCCCATACCCGCGAGCATCTGGACCGAGCCATTGATGCCTTCACCGAGGTTGGGAAAAAATTCGGCGTCATCTAGGGTAATACCATTTCGATGTTTGGTTGTTGTTGTTGTTGTTGTTGTTATTGTTGTTATTGTTGTTGTTGTAGGGTCGTAGCAATGCTACGACCCTACAACAACAACAACCAAATTAATCACCACATTTAATCATAATAATCCCCAAAAACCCGCTAACAGATTGTATCCATTTATGCTATGTTTTACCCTACCATGCTAGGGCTCAGAACTATGAAAATATTGTATATCGTCAGGCATTCCAAGGCAGTTGAAGTGGCACCTGATTTCTCCGATTTTAACCGTTGTCTTGCTGACTCCGGCATAGAAAAAGCAACCCTCATTGCTGCGCATCTTGCTGAGGATCTGGATCAGGTTGATCTCATCCTTTCCAGTCCTGCCTGTCGGGCAATTGAAACTGCAAAAATCTTTGCGAAAAAATTGAACTACCCTAGCGGAGATATCATCCAGCAGGAGCCTCTCTATCATTTTGGCGGGATTGAACATGTGCTTGATATCATTTCACATGTGGATGATCATATCGACACATTGATGTTATTTGGACACAATCCAACCTTCAATGCGCTGAGTTGGAATCTTTGCCACGAATTTCGTGATACCATGCCAACCTCCTCAGTGGTGGGTGTCAAGATTAAAGCCGAATCCTGGTCAAAAGCCATCAAAAAGGGTGGCAGCCTGATTACTTATCTCACGAAGAAGCGTGTAAGCCAATAAAGATATGGCCAAATCCTCCAAGAAATTTGTGGTTACCAACCGGGATCCTGAAAGTGACTGGTGTCCTGATTCAGAACAAAAATATGCTGCCATAGATATTGGCTCCAATGGGGTTCGCCTTCTGCTTTCCAAGGTTCTCACCACAGGGGAACATTGTGTCTTTGCAAAGGAGTCATTGGTAAGAATGCCAATCAGACTTGGTGCTGATGTCTTTGTGGACCAGAATATCTCTCCAGAAAAAGAAGAGCAGCTGGTTTCTACCCTCATCGCATTTTCTCACCTTTTGAAAGCCTACGGACCCAGAGATTATCGAGCCTGTGCAACTTCAGCCATGCGTGAGTCCGGCAATGGTGTTCGGATTGCTGAACGGATACGTCAGGAAAGTCAACTAGATTTGCAAATTATTGATGGTGGCAAGGAAGCGGAGATGATCTTTGCATCCCACATTGCTGAGACGCTCCATCCTGATAGAGCATATTTATACATTGATGTTGGTGGTGGTAGTACAGAGCTAACCTTTTTTGCCCGGAGTGAGCGCTTGATCTCACGATCCTTCCCAATTGGTTCGGTTAGACTCCTGAACAACCAGGTAGCACAAAGTGTATGGGATGATATGCAAGCCTGGATTTTGAAAAATTGTCCGGCTGATATACAGTTAAGTGCCATTGGATCTGGGGGAAATATGAATAAAATTCTCAGACTTTCCAGCAGTAAAAATGATAAACCAGTGAGTTATAAAGAATTAATCGAGATAGATGCTATGCTCAATTCCTATAGTGTGGAAGAGCGCATCAGGGTTATGCATCTGCGACCAGACCGAGCAGATGTTATTATTCATGCTTCAAAAATTTTCAAATCCATTATGGACTGGGGTAAAATTGATGAAATATTTGTCCCCCAGTTTGGCCTGGCTGATGGATTGGTGCATCATATGCACGATGAATATATTAAAAATCAATAAGGGAATGATTTCATGGATTCCGAGAAATCAATGATAGATGCTTTGCGGGCAATTTTGCCCGAGGACCGGATTAAAGCGCGACTAATCGATCGACATAGTTATGCCCGAGATGCCAGCTTTTACAGACTGATACCCAAAGCTGTGGTGCAACCGATAAATGAGCGCGAAATTATAGAACTTTTTGCCTATTCTCAACGCAGTCAGATTCCTCTCGTATTCAGAGCGGCGGGTACATCACTCTCTGGTCAATCGATAACCGATGGAATCCTCGTAGAGGTTAGCCATGGATGGCAGGAAATTTCCTATGATCAGAAAAAGGGCACTATTCAACTCGATCCTGGTGTAATTGGAGGACGGGTAAATCGGAAATTGGCGCCTTATGGACGCAAAATAGGACCAGATCCTGCATCATTGGATGCCTGTAGGGTTGGTGGTATCATCGCCAACAACGCCAGCGGTATGTGTTGCAGTGTCAAGGACAATGCCTACCATACTCTTGATACAGCAAGATTCATTCTACCAAATGGTCAGACCTATGATACCAGTGATAAATCCAGTGATGATCTGCTCTTGAGGCAAGCTTCTGAAATTTATAATGGTCTCCTTGATCTGAGAGAACGCGTCCTTGCCGACAAAACTCTCTATAAACGAGTGAGAGATAAATACACTCGTAAAAACACGCTGGGATATTCACTAAATGCCATCATCGATTATGAAAAACCCATTGATATATTAAGTCATTTGCTGGTGGGCTCTGAAGGAACCCTGGGATTCATATCGAAGGTTAGCTTAAAAACCCTACCTGACGATCCCCACAAATCAACAGCCCTGCTTTTCTTCAAAGACATACGTTCGGCTACAGAGACAGTGGCTGCTTTGCAAAAAGCGGGTGTCCAGGCCTTAGAACTGATGGATCGAGCGGCCTTGCGGTCCGTCCAGGATGATCCTGAAATGCCTGAAGAGATCAAAGCCCTACCTGATCAAGCAACCGCTATGCTTTGCGAATTTCAGGCACCTCGACCCGAAAAACTCGTTGAGAGGGTGGATGCAGGACTCAAGGTCTTAAAGACTGCCAAATTAATCCGCCCCGCAGAATTCACCGAAGACGAGACCACCCGCACATTTTACTGGAGGCTGCGTAAGGGATTATTACCCTCCGTTGGAGCAGCAAGAAAATCTGGGACTACTTTTATCATTGAGGATATTTGTTTCCGCTTAAAGGATCTGGCAGACGCAACCCTTAAACTGCAGGGCTTGTTCAAAAAACATGGTTATGATGATGCTATTATTTTTGGGCATGCCAAAGAGGGCAATCTCCATTTTGTCATATCCCAAACTTTTACGGATGCTGCGGGTAGAGATCAGTATGAGCATTTTATTAAGGATGTTGTGGATATGACCGTAGGCACCTATGATGGTGCCTTGAAGGCTGAACATGGTACGGGTCGCAATATGGCTCCTTTTCTGGCAACAGAATGGGGAGAGGTAGGTCTAGAGATCATGCGCGATCTCAAAGCTCTTATTGATCCCGAGTTGCTTCTAAATCCAGGTGTGATCATCAATGATGACCCTGATATTCATCTTAAGAATATTAAACCAACACCCACTGTTGAAGCTGTGGTTGATAAATGTATCGAATGTGGATTTTGTGAAACCTGGTGTCCCTCAAAAGACTTGAGTATGACACCCAGACGACGCATTGCCACCTGGCGTGAAATACAATTGCTCCAGCAAGGCGATTTTACTGAACGAGAAACGGCTCAAATTCTACTCAAGGATTACGCCTTTGAAAGTGTCGATACCTGCGCCGTTGATGGGCTCTGCGCCCTGGGCTGTCCCGTTAATATTGATACGGGTGACTTAACCCGTCATTTCCGAAAAGAGAGCCACGGCTTAATCGGTCGTCGAATTGCCTGGTGGACGGTACGATATTTTAGTTTTGTGGTGGAAATGATCAGGCTCGGTCTCAATCTGGCAACACCTGTTGCCAGGCTTATTGGCAGTCAGAGAATTGTTAATCTTTCCATGATGATCCATCGTTGGAGTGGTGGCAGAATTCCCGTTTGGCACAGGTTTATGCCAACAGGTGGTAAGGGTTTGCCGGTTATCAGAATTAAGAATTCTGATGAAAAGGATGAGGTTGTCTACTTTGCCTCATGTCTCAATCGGGGCATGAATAAAACCCCAGGTGAAACCAACAAGCTGAGCACGGCCGAAGCCTTTATTCAACTCCTACAGGAGGCTGGTATACATCCTATTTATCCAGATCACCTGGAAGATCTTTGTTGTGGAACGCCCTATTCATCAAAGGGTTTTGATAAAGCCTACAAATTGATGGCAGAAAATACAGTCCGTTCCCTTTGGAAGACATCTCAGCGCGGGAAATTGCCCATTGTAGTGGATACCTCACCCTGTACTTACAAGATGCTTCATTATGATAGTATTCTTGAAGGGGAATATCTGGAGCAATGGAAATCTCTCAATATTATCGACATCATCGCTTATTTGAACGATACGATTATTCCCCGTCTAGATTTGAAATACAAAACGGATAAAATCATTCTGCATCCAACCTGTTCAACCCGCAAGATGGGCTTGGAAAGCAAAATGCTGTCAGTAGGCCAAGCCTGTGCTGAAGAAGCCATCATTCCCGAAGATGTGAGTTGTTGCGGATTTGCTGGTGATCGAGGTTTTCTGGTCCCAGAATTAACCGAGCATGCTACCAGAGATGAAGCTGCAGAAGTGAAAAAGCATCATGATGCGCACGGACATTATTCAACGTCGCGGACTTGTGAAATGGGGATGTCAGCCGCCACAGATGAATCCTATTCATCGTTGATTCATCTCGTTCACCAGGCAGTTTTTAACCAGTAGGGTCGGATTGCAATCCGACCTTACTGGTAAAGAGGAAATTTCCCCAGAAGAGGAATACCCTATCCAAGCATCCAGAACACCCAGAGCGTTCCCAGGGCGGGTCCCAGAATTCCCATTAACAGGCCGCCTCTGAAAAAATCGGTCGTTTTTAGATCACCCGTGGCAAAGGCAATGGCATTGGGGGGGGTGGAGATGGGCAAACACATGGCTGATGAAGCACCCAGAGCAAGGGGAATAACCATCATGGGTTCAAATCCAACAGCGAATGCTATTCCCAGGGGTGCCAGAATATTTGTGGCGGCGGTGTTGCTCATGAAGTTCGATAGCAGGGTCGTCACATAGGCTAGCACAAAGGCGATGCCTAACAGACCCATGGTTTCCATGGGAATAAGACCCAGTACCCAGGTGGCCAGACCACTTTTCTGAATGGCAACACCCAAAGACAACCCTCCAGCCATGAGCATCAAAACGTCCCATTGGAGACGACGCATTGCATCAACATTCAGGATGCCAGTCACAGCGAAAATGGTAATGGGTATGAATGAAACAACAGCAGTAGGCATGCCATGCAAAGAGCTTGTCATCCACAATAGGACCGTGATCATGAAGACAGGGAATACCAGGAGACGTTTCCACATGGGTAGCAATGAACCCGTTCTGGTTTCCCACTCAAGACCTCTGAGATCCAAAGTATCGGAATTGGATGGGTGAGCAAAGCGTAAGTATAACCAGGCAATGAAGAACAGGACGATGGCAGGGGGAAGACCCAATGTCATCCACTCTACGAAACTAATATTATATGTCTCATGTAATAATCCCGCTACAATAGCGTTGGGTGGGCTACCAATGATGGTTCCCATGCCACCCACATTGGCAGCAAAGGGCACGCCCAGAAGCAGCGCTTTTACAAAGGGGTCCTTCTTATCAATACCGGCAATCACTGGTGCCATAACGGACATCATCATGGCTGTAGTGGCTGTATTGGACATAAACATGGAGAACACAAAGGTCAGCCCCATGGCCCCCAGTAATACATTTGAGGGTCGTGACCCAAACCATTTCAGAACCAAGCGAGCCATCATCCGGTCAAGACCAGTTGTCTGAGCAGCCTGGCCTAGAACGAAGCCACCCATAAAGAGCCACATGATGGGACTGGACCACGGATTCACGAACATTTGCCAGTCTTTGGGACCTGTGGCATAGACACCACCTGGTCTACCTAAAACGAGGATTTCCAGGCCAATGATAAGCACTGCAACGGCAAACGCAGGAATAGCTTCAGTCATCCATAAGCCAGCTGCAAAAACAAGGATGAAGAGGGTCCACATGGCTGCTGGTTCCAAACCGGAATACGAGGGGATAAAGGCAACCATGGCTGCAAAAACTGCTGTTAATATCATTTTCACAAATCGTCTCGTGGAAGAGATTTGTAATTTACCCAGTACGCGCCGGGTCTGACGTCTAGTATCTAACATAAATTATCCAGGGGTGTTCATTGGTTGGTTAAGGTCAATATGACGCAGGGACGCCTTCTTGACTAATCCTGTCCATGGGATAGTCAAGGGGTTGAGGGGTCTATTGACATGCATTGGTTAGTCTCTTTCGTGATCGATAAGCACTTCGGCAACCGAGCGTGAACAATCAGCAAGATCCTTCAAATTATAGCCACCTTCAAGGCCCACCAGCAGATGAGGGGTGAAATCCAGACAGTAACGAGTAAACTCCGCGAAGTGTTCTGGCAAAAGCCGCATACCACCCAGGGGGTCATTCTTGCTGGCATCAAATCCTGCGCTGATTATCAGCAATTCTGGTTCCCAATTTTTCAGGAAGGGTAAAACTTTTTTATCGAAGGCGTTGAAATACTCATATTTACCAGATCCCATGGAGAGGGGGATATTGAGAACATTACTATAATCACCTGTTTCATGTTTAGCTCCAGTCCCGGGATAGTAGGGCCATTGATGAAGTGAACAATAGGCCATATCGGGATCAGATTCCAGGATATGCTGGGTCCCATTTCCATGATGAACATCCCAATCCAGTACGGCGACTCGATTCACACCTCTTACGGTCATGGCATAATTCGCAGCAATGGCACAATTGTTAAAGAGGCAAAAACCCATGGCATTATCACGTTCGGCATGATGTCCTGGGGGACGTGAGATGACAAAGGACGATTCTTGGTGTCCGACAATACGATCCACACCTTCTAGCCAGGCGCCTGTGCTCTGGAGGGCGATTTCATAGCTCTCCGGACTCACCATGGTATCGGCATCCAGACTAAAACCACCGTGTTTAACGGTATTGTGGACATTGAGGATGTGACCCGGGGTATGGACCAGCTTGATTTCATCAACCGTGGCCTTTCGTGGTTCAATCCACTTGATCTGGTCAAGAAACTCACTTTTCTTGATACCATCTGTACATGCAGTGAGGCGCTCGGGTCGCTCGGGGTGACCAAATCCAGTATCATGCTGCAGGAATCGTTCGCTGGTAAAAATATTAATCATGGCTGGAAAGATATTCAAATCTCATGCCTTGTACATGAGTATGTCGCATTTAGTTAAAAATATTTTCAAATAAACATGATAATGTTTCTTGTGGATATGACCAGCCGTACTTAATTGTGACCCAGGAGTCATATAATGAATAATAGTTCAAAAGAAAATGTTTTAAGTCGCAAAGAAAGAGATAAGCTACGCAACAAGGAAGCCATCCTTAAAGCAGCTGTGCACCTCTTCGCCCAAAAGGGATTTGCGGAAACAAAACTTGAGGATGTTGCCACCCTGGCTGAATTTGGCAAAGGTACGCTTTACAATTATTTCGAGAATAAGGATGACCTGTTGCTCTCAGCCTTTGACTTTGCTGTAGAGAAAATTCTAGACTTCCTCTATGACCAATTGTCCTCCGTTGCTGATCCCCTCGAAAGAATTCGCCTCATTGCCAATTCACAGTTCAACTACTATCGCCAAAATACCGATTTTATGAATGTCGTGATGACCAATCATCAGAAATTGATGAATCATACCTGCAGTAGACCCGTTTTCGATCGCTTTCAGGAATTGAAAAAAATGGTGGTTATCGAGATGCAGGCTGCTATGGATGCGGGTCAACTGCGTCCGGGTAATGCACAGCATTATGCAACCTATCTGAGTGGTATGATCCACGGACAGGTTCGCTCATTGAATGCCGGGGACATGAAGATGGATGAAATGTACGCTGATGAAATTATTGATATCTTTTTTAATGGAGTCAAATCATGACTAAATGTTTGCTGACTATAGTGGTCAGCCTCTTATTGATCAACCCAATGCAAGCCCAGACCCTGGATTTGGATTTAGACCAGGCCATTGCGTTGGCACTGAAAAACAATGTAAATATGCAAAATGCTCAGGAAGAACTGTTCAAAGCAAAAGCGCAACGTAAAGAAGCATTTTCCTCTGCCTTACCAGTTATCTCTGCATTTGGTCAGATGTCTCATAGTTTTGCCATTGGAGCACAACCGCTTTCGTTCCCTGTTCCCTTTGGTGTCATTGATGCATCAGGCAACCCGGTAGCGCTTACAGATGGCACAGGAAACACGATCCCATATATCGGAACCGATGGAATTCCCATTCCTGGGCAACATCTCCAACAGACGGGAATCCAGATGGTCCCCCTTGAGTTGGCCTTTGGATCAGACAATACCATGGTTTATGGACTGAGTTTGACTCAACCCCTGTTTGAGGGTCGTGTCATTGCCGCCATCCGTGGCGCCAATGTATATGGAGATCTGGCAACCTCTGCGGCTGATGTAACTCGACTATTTGTCATCGAAAATACCAAGAAAGCCTACTTTGGAGTTTTACTGGCTGATAAAATGATCTCGGTAATGGAAAATTCACTTAAGGTCATGCAGCAGAACCTGAAGAATGTAACTGCGCTTTATGAGCAGGGCAAAACAGCTGAATTCGATGTAATCAGAGCAGATGTGCAGGTCGCCAATCAAACCACCATGGTGAGCAATGCCCGCAAGATGAAAGAACTAGCCTATGCTGACTTAAAGCGTAGCTGTGGACTCCAGATTGATCAGGACATCGCCACTCTGGGTGAACTTCAAACACAAATAGATAGCAATCTCGATCTGGCTGAATTGGAACGCAAAATGATTTCGAATCAACCCATGTTCTCTCAGCTGGAGGCCAATGTGAGACTCATGAAGGAAAATATCCTCATGGTCAAGGCAGAGTTCATGCCCTCCATTGCACTGACCGGATCATATCAGGAAATGAAGTCATACAATGATGAAGGCTATGATGATGCAGACTTCAATGAGTCCTCATCTCTGGCAGTTGGGATCAACATGCCCATATTTAATGGCTTTGGTTCTACAGCCAGGGTGCAGAAAGCCAAAGCTGATCATCGGAAATCTGAATACCAGCAACATGATATGCGGGAGAATCTGCTCCTGGAGCTGAGGAGTATTTATCTGAGCATCCAGGAATCTGCCAGAAAAATAGATGCTGGTCTCAAAGGGGTCGGACAGGCTCGTAAGGGAGTCGATATGGCCCAGCGTCTCTACCAACAAGGTATGGCGAGCCAACTACAGGTTCTGGATTCCCAAAGCGCCAGCGACCAGGCCGAACTTGGTCTCTATCAGGCATATTATGAATATAACAGCGCCCGCGCCTCACTGGCACGTGCCCTTGGAGAAGAATAATGAAATCATTGAAGACATGGGTACGCATACTACTCAGCGTAGTAAGTTTAACAGTGCTGTCAAATTGTGGTGGCGAAGCAGAAGTAAAAGAAATTGTCGAAATAAAGGTTCCGGTTGCACTGGACACGGTAAAATACAAGCCCTTTCAAATAGATTTCCACAGTATTGGTAGAGTTGTCTCTGAAAATCAGGTCAATTTGCTGTTTCAGTCATCCGGACAGGTGGACTCAATTTGGGTGAATGTTGGTGATTATGTAAATAAGGATCAACGTCTGGCCAGTATCGAGACGGATGTGTATTCCACCATGTACACTCAGGCAAAATCCATGTATGAGAAATCCAGGCGAGACCTGGAAAGCTCTAAATCCCTGTTTAATTCGAATGTGATTTCTTCCGATCAATATGAGATGGCTCGGATTGGTCTCGATAACGCGAAAGCTGGCTATACCCAGGCGAAGAATTCACTGGATAATGCAGTACTTCGTGCTCCTTTCAGTGGCTGGATTGTGGCAAAAAATCTAAATATTGGTGATCTGGTTTCACCTGGAGCCGCCATGCAGCCACCCATGGTATTGGCTGACATGAATCATTTGAAACTTATTGTTCCTGTGCCTGAGGCGCGCATTGGGCAAATTAAAAATGGACAATTTGCACAGATCAAATTTAAAACCTTTCCCGATCGAGTTTTCGGAGGAGCCGTGCTTCGTATCGGCATGGCACCCAAAAATATGTCTAACAATTATGATGTTGAAGTTCGCATGTCAGGCAATATGAGCGGGATGAAATTGGGTCTCATTGGTGATGTCCGGATTGTTCAGGAATATTATCCCGAAGCTCTGGTGTTGCAACTGAACCTGATTCAGGACGATGGTGAAAAGAAATTCATCTATCTGGCTGAAGAGGGCAGAGCTGTACAGAAAGAAATCAGCATTCGGGCACTTTCCGGTTCAGAAGTATTTATAGATGCGGATGTTAGTCCTGGAGATATGCTCATTGTTAAAGGGCATAATGATGTAAAAGATGGTTCTCTCTTGGATATTGTGGACTAGGGAAGGATGCCTTCATGAAAATATCAAAACAGGCCATCAATCACCCCAAGACCGTTTTATTTGCTTCTCTGGGTATATTTATTGCCAGTATCACTGCCTATTTCATTCTTCCCCTGGAGTTGATCCCAAGAATAGATATTCCCTATGCCTTTGTTTCTGCAACCTATGTTGGGGCAGCACCCTCGGAGGTGGAAACTGAAATCATCAAACCCATTGAGGAAAAATTGGCTCAATTGCAGGATGTTGATGATATCACGGCTTATGCCCTGCAAAACGTGGGATTCATCACCATCAAGTTTTCACCTGAAGCGGACCTTGAGAAGAGTATTGATGATCTGAAGGAAAGGGTAAACGAGGCCATCCCTGAGCTTAGGGATGAAATCGAAAATGTAACCGTCACTGATATTGATTTTGCAGATATCCCCATAAGTATTTTGAATATTTATGGTGAATTCACTCCCCATGAATTACGGAAACAGGCTGAGCTGATCAAGGATCAACTCACACGAATATCGGGTGTCAATCAGGTAGAGATGTTTGGTGGAGAAGAACGTGAAATCGCCATTGACGTTGATCCCAATCTACTATTGGCAAACAATCTCAGCATCCCCCAGGTACTCATGGCTCTGAGAAAGAGCAATATAAACTTTCCCGGTGGGACAGTGAAGCTCAAGGGACAGGATATTTTTGTTCGAACAGTGGGCAAGTATGCAGAGATCAATGATATTGAAAATACCATCCTGGGTGTCGATCAATCAGGCAATGTAAAACGAATTCGTGATGTGGGAACCATCACCGATGGATTTGAGATACCCTCCAGCTATTCTCGCTATCAGAAAGAAAACAGTGTAACGCTCCTTATTTCAAAGAGAACCGGAGCTCACATTGTGGAAACCACTGAAAATATTGAAGCGGTTGTTAATAAACTGGCTGAAAAATTCCCGACGGGAATGCAATATGCCTATACAGCCAGACAGGCCACAGACATTGGAAAGCAAACCAGTCAGTTAAATCAAAATGCTGCCTGGGGAATCTTATTTGTCATTATTGTACTCTTCGCAGGAATCGGATTTAAAAATGCCCTGATTGTATCCCTGGCTTTGCCCTTTGCACTCATGACCTCCTTCCCTGCGATGTATGTTTTCGATTTAGCCAGGACCAGTATCTCCATGTTTGGTCTGATTATCGTGCTGGGTGTTGTTGTGGATGGAGCCATTATTGTAGCAGAGTCAACTTATCGACATATGGAGGAAGGCTTGAGCCGGAAGGCAGCCGCCATGCAGTCCGTTGATGAGGTGGGTATCCCCATTTTAACATCAGTATTGACAACCATGGTAGCTTTTGCGCCCATCATTTACATGTCAGGGACTATGGGTCAGTTTTTATCAGTGATTCCCAAAGTGGTGATATTTAGTCTGTTTGGGGCTTTTCTGGCAGATCATTTCCTCATTCCTGTTCTGGCGTCAAAAATGATGACGGTCACGAAACGAGCCGGCATGCTCAGTGGTGAATGGATCGGCAAGCGTCTCTATACCAGAATGGTGAACATAGCCTTGAACCATAGACTCCTTGTGATCGCTGGTATCACAGTCGTTTTCTTCATGTCCATCGCTATCGTAGGTATTTCTACAGTCAGCGATACCAAGCTGGTGAAGCTGCAAATTTTCCCCAAAGTACCCAAACCCAGGATTATTGTCGATATTAACACACCGGCCGGCAGCCAACTCGATTATACGGATTCTGTGGTGAAAGTTGTCGAAGAATATTTATTAAGCTTCGATGAAGTCGATCGAATTGTCTCCACCGTTGGTGAAAGTGGTGTGCAGAATCTGCGCGTAGCTCAGGGTGGGGGCAAGGGAGCTGAAATTGGTCAAATTAATGTGGATCTTGTGGATGCACGGGATCGTGATACATCTGTCGAAGATTTGATGGAGGTCATGGATGCCAAGCTATCGCGTTGGCCAGGAGTTAGCATTACGCTTCAAACCATCGCTGAAGGCCCTCCCATTGCCAGTAATGTGGTTATCGATGTAAGTGGTGATGATCTTGATGCCCTTGGATTTGTGGCTGAACAGATCAAACGGAATCTGGCAACTGTTGAGGGAGCTTTGAATGTAGAATCCAGTCTGGGTGTCCGCAGAACTGAGTTTCAGGCAGTGGTGGATCATGATCGTGCCGCCAGTTATGGACTTTCCAGTCAAGAGATTAGCAATACGCTGGCTGCAGCCATGATCGGCCTGGAGGCAACCACCTATACAGATGGTCTCGAGGATATTCCCGTGGTGGTTCGCTTGGACACAGACGGTGATGATGCGGTCGATGCCATTCGAAATCTGAATATCATGAACCAGATGGGTCAGATGATTCCTTTTGAGAATGTTGCCTCCCTGGAGCTGGGCAGTAGTGAATCGCTCATCAAACACCAGGATTTCAAGCGCAATATTTCAGTTTCCTGCGACCTGGCCAAGGGAGTGGATGCCACTGATATTCGTCGGCGTATGGATCCCTTCCTGGCTAAACTGGCTGTACCCAATGGGGTCACCGTAGAGTATGGAGGAATTCAGGATGAGGCTACTAAGTCATTTGTCAGTCTGGGAAGAGCCATGATCATTGGATTTATCATCATCATGATCATTCTCAGCGCTCAGTTTCAATCCATCAAACAACCCTTGATCATCGGTCTGGCCATCCCATTATCTTTTATCGGTGTTATCTTTGGACTCATGATTACCCGCGTTCCTTTTGGCATCATGGCTTTCTTTGGAGTGGTTGCCCTCATGGGAGTTGTGGTGAATGACGCCATTGTTCTCATTTCCTATGTAAACGATTTGCGCAGGGAGGGCTTGCTGGTTCGCGAAGCGTTAATTAAAGCTGGCAGGAACAGACTGCGGCCGATCATTCTGACAACAGTGACGACACTGGCAGGTATGATTCCCCTGAGTTTGAATCTGGCGGGTGGAGCCGAATATTGGAGACCTCTGGCAGTAAGTCTGATCTTTGGTCTGGCGGTTTCATCTTTCTTAACACTCATTGTAGTGCCAGTTCTGTATTCATTGATTGAGAGCCGCGCTGAGAGGAAAAAACTGGAGGCCTCTACATAGGCATTCATCAGATTTATTAAAGTTTGTTAACAAATGTTTTACAAAGGGCTTTGTGGTGGCGCAGAGCCCCTTGATTTTCTAGCTAATGACATGCTGTACTCTGGCAAGTAATAATATTCAAATGGAGAGATTATGATCAAAAACAGAAGTGCAAGCGTAGTGATGATACTGCTTGCATTATTCGCACTTGGGCATACTGCCGAAAGACTGGTATTAGCCGAATATTTTACCAATGCTGGCTGACCTTCATGTGGACCCGCAGGGTCTCAGTTGGACGTGTTCCAACAAAATAATCCTACAACTCACACACAAATTAACTACCACATGTCGTGGTCTGGAACCGATCCATTACACTTACAATAGTGCCGATGGAAATGCTCGACAGACATACTATTCTGTCCAATGGGTTCCATGGATGACTATTGATGGTGTAACGGATGGCGGTAGCACTACAACTTGGCAGAATCACATTTTGACCAATGCTGCAACCACTGCACCTCTCGCTCTAAGCCTGGCCGGTAACTTTGATTATCAGAGTGGCAATGAAAGTCTTCTCGTTACCCTTGATCCTGAAACCGGTGTAAATGGAACCTATACCCTTCACGTGGTTTTGGTTCAAGATGGCCTGTACTATATGGGTAGCAATGGCTATCCCGATCACGAAAATGTCATGCGCGATATGTTTCCCAGCTCATCAGGAACAACCATCACATTAGCAGAGGGTCTACAATCAGTGGAACAAGTTGACTTTTCTGTTCCGTTGTTGTTGACAATGATGAAGTACCTGAAATCATTGTGGGTTCAAATTCAAGCGAACTGTATATCTTCAATATTGATGGCAGTCACTTTGGACTTTTCCCAATTCCAATGGATGGACCCGTTCGCGGTACACCAACCGTGGCAGATCTAAGTCAAGATGGAACTCTGGAAATCGTGGTAGGAACAGATAATGACCTTACCATAATCAATCTCAAAACATTATCAGCTGCTGGTTCTTACTGGTCGACAGCACGTGGTAACTTCCAGAGAACTGGTTTCTACGATCCTAGTCCTACACGCGTTGATGAGTATCAAATTCCACAAATGCTCAACCTGAAGCAGAATTATCCAAACCCATTCAACCCATTGACTACCATTGAGTTTGGGATTCCCACTCATGGTTTCGTCACCCTGACCATTTATGATATTCTTGGACAGGAAGTGAATAGTCTGGTTCAGTCAGAACTTGCACCTGATACCTACCACTACCAATGGAATGGCACCGACGCTTCATCCCAGGCAGTTGAAACCGGTATCTATTTTGCCTGTATTACTGTTGCAGGTTCAGATCAAATCGTAAAAATGATGCTGCTTAAATAGATATTATTTAATTCATATAGTATTACCTGGGGGCGGTCCATTGGATGGCCTCCTCTTTTTTATTACGAATCACGAGGAACTGCAATAATTTGTCATGCCTGTGCTAGAGTATACTCAGGCCTAACATGGCTTGTCAATTCATGAAATATCAATTGGGAGTTCAAGAATGAGATCATCTGAAAAATCTGTAACTGGCAAAGCACTCCTAGATAAAATTCGTTCAGATTTTATTGGTCTGGATACTCTATACGAAACGGTACATGGTGAGAAAACCAGAAGAATTTATCTGGATTCCACGGCCAGCTCACTCATGCTGCGCCCAGCGGCAAACATCACTGCAGATTTCATGAAGCATTATTCCAACACACATAGCAAGCTCCATCACTCCGCTCATATATCCACTGCTGCTTACGCCTGGGCCCATGAAAGGATACTGTCCTTCCTCGGTGCAGATCCTGAAATATATACCTGCTTTTTCACTGGATCAGGTACGACTGCTGGTATCAATAGAATGGCACGTGTCTTCCGCGATGTGCGTCCTGAGAAGGACACTGCCATCATTTCCATCATGGAACATCACTCTAATGACTTGCCCCATCGTAAGCATATGAAACATGTTTATCATGTGCCCATAGACGGTCTGGATGAGAACAAGATGTGTATCAGTATTCCAAAATTGGAAGAAGCCCTTCAAAAAGGGGCTGGCAAGATTGCCTATGTTTCCATAACTGCTGTAAGCAACGTGACCGGGATTATAAATCCCATCCATGATATCGCTCGCCTCGCTCATAAACATGGTGCACTCCTCATGGTGGACGGCGCCCAGAGTGTGGCACACCTTCCCACTAAAATGTTTTATCCTGATGATCCTGATGCCTGTATTGATGCCCTCGTCTTCTCCGGTCATAAAACCTACACACCTGGATCACCCGGGGTCGTGGTCGCGCGCAAGGATCACTTGCTTGCTATTGAGCCTGAAGAAGTAGGTGGGGGTATGGTGGAACGCGTATTGGAGGATCGCTATACAGTGAAAGAAACATTCCCTGACAGGGAGGAGGCAGGAACCCCCAACATCCCCGGTGCCATTGCCCTGGCTACCACCATTGAGATTCTTGATCGCATTGGCATGCAAACCCTCATGGAAGAGGAGGATAAAGTATTAGAAGTAGCCATCCGAGGCATGGCAGATATTCCAGAAATTCTGATCTACGGTGGTTCTAACCTGGAGGTTTGTCCCCGGGCTGCTTCAATTTCCTTTAATGTTCGAGGAATGGATCATGGCCTTGTCGCTGCGCTTCTGAACGATTATTTCAATATTGCTGTGAGAAATCAGTGCTTTTGTGCCCATCCCTATGTCAAGGAAATGATGTCAGTGGATCTGGAAGCTGAATTTGGAGAAATCGATTTTATTAATATGAGTCCAGAATTTATGCGTAAAGCCGGCATGGTTAGAGCTAGTTTTGGTCTGTATTCAACCATGGAAGATGCGGAATTGCTGATATCAGCCCTGAAGGAAATTATTCAAAATGGTGAGACTTTTGAGAAAGAATATGTAGTCAACGCTGAAAATGACTATGTAAATACTTCCTACCAGGTAGACAATGAAGCGATCTTTAATATTGTGGGAGCTGTGGATCAGTATTTAGGGAAGTAAACCTATTTGAGCATCAGGAGTTTACCAGCTGCTATATTTGCAGAGCCACTTCTAATCTGATATATATAACTTCCTGAATTCAAGTCATTCCCATGGCTATCCTGGCCTGACCAGAGAAAATTAAATTTTCCCCTGACGTCCATCGAATTAGCTTTGGAGAAGACCACCTGTCTTCTGGTATTAAAAATACTGAGGATATAAAATCCTGCGTTACCTACCGTCACGGGAATGGTTGTGCCATGGCTGAACGGATTTGGGTAAGCCTGGCTGATTTCAAGAACATTTGGAATGCTCAGATTGGTGGTGAGAAAATCACTATGAATTTCCGTTGAACCATCTGCCCTGAAAGGAATTGGTGCAAAACGCAATCAACTCACCTGGAAGTATTCAATTTTTATACAGGGTTGCCTCAAGACCTTTGACGACTATTTTCAAATCGATGAAGAAATTTCAACCAAGCCCTTTTAAACCTGCTGGCTGGCTGCCCAATGGCCATTTTCAATCCGTTTTTGCTTCCCTGCTGATGTCTGTCAAGTTGCCGAATTATCGGCGCGAGATTCTGAATCTTCCAGATGGTGACATCATTGCCGCAGATTGGGTTGACGCTGAGCCTGAAGCCCCGCTTGTGGTGCTTGTTCATGGGATGGAGGGGAGTTCACATAGTCGTTATGCCCGTCTGTTCATGAACGAGTGCAGTAAACGAGGATGGCGTGGCGTTGTGCTACATATGCGCAGCTGTGGGGGTCTCATCAACAGACGCAGACAATTCTACCATGCCGGTTTCTATCAGGATATAGAGTATTTTCTGGATAAAAGATTGCCTGCCATGGGAATCAATCAAAAGGTGTATCTTCTGGGTATCTCTCTTGGCGGAAGTCAGATTGCCCATTACCTGGCCAAAGGAAATTCTGAGGAACGTGTGAAGGCAGCTGCCATCATTTCAACACCTCTCGATCTGGGTGCATCAGCAGATTTTATGAGCAAAGGCTTTAGTCGGGTCTATGTAGCCAGATTCCGCAGGACCCTCCTGGAAAAATATCACCTCAAAGCAGAAATAATCGCTGATGACAGTATGGCTATTGAGCTGGCCAAAGCCAAGACCTTCTGGGATCTGGACAATGCCGCTACGGCCCCTATCCATGGCTTTAGAGATGCTTCTCACTATTATGCTGAAATGAGTTCAAAAAACTGTTTGAAGGATATCCCTGTGCCCACACTTTATCTGGCCTCAAGGGATGATCCATTTGTGCCCGAAGCATCGATGCCGCATCAATCAGTGGGAAACGTAACCACATTCTTGACTGATCAAGGGGGACATGTGGGATTTGCAGATCAATATGGAAGGTCTTGGATGGCTCCCACTGTATTTAAATATTTGACACAATTTTAAGCAATATTGAAATGATAGAAAAGAGGATGTAATGAAAATAAGATTCGTGCTAGTGCTCATCATTGGGCTGACCATGTTGTTAACCTTTTGTGAGAAGGAAGCTGAAATATCACCTGAGAGGTTCCGGGTTCTGGTGGATACCGTTGCCCAGGAATTGGAATATGAGGTCTGGATGGACTTCAGCTATGAGTTGAGTAAGAATTATCCTGAAGAATATGCCGCAGGCATGACCTTGGTACGATCTGCTGAGCGTTCCATTATGGAGCAGGATGAAGCCCGTTTCCTGGAACGCTTTGAATTACTTAAAAATTATCCTGAAAATGGTATCCTGGAATTGACTGATCAAATTGCCTTTGGAAACCAATTGTGCTCCATTATGGCCAACCAGATGATGCTCTTCAATAATGCTCCCGCCGTTATGGATTATACCATAGCCAAATTCAAAACGCATGAAGAGACCCTGAAGTGGCGAGATGAACTGGGTTCAATGATATATGCTACTCAAGCCACGATTTTTGAGAAATTGGATGAAAGTGAAAAGGCATTGGAAGCCTACGACTTGGCTCTGAGTTACCTCGAGCAACCTGAAGTTCTGCTGCGCCGTGGCTTGATTTTAGAAACCCAAAATAACCTGGAAGGTGCCTTGGAAGATTATATCACGGCTCTGGGATTGGCTCCTAACCAGGCCCTGCTCATTCAGAAAGTGAAAGAGCTCTATAGCAAAATTCACCCTGACGATGATCCCCAGAAATTTATAAATGATATGCAGGAAAGTCTGCAGGAGCGTCGGAAGGAAGAGGTTTTATCTGAAGTCTTTGATATCCAGGCGCCACCCTTCCAAATTACAGATTTTAATGGAAGATCATTAAATAATGCCAATATGCTTGGCAAAGCTGTCTTCGTGGACTTCTGGGCTACCTGGTGTAGTCCTTGTCGCCGTGAATTGCCTGAATTCCAGGCATTCTATGAACTCTACAAAAATGATCCCCGCATTGTTTTTGTGGCCGCCTCCACAGACCAGGAAAAGCAAAAGGTTAAACCCTATGTTGAAGAAATGAAATTCACATTTCCAGTGGCTTTTTCTGATGGCACTGCGGAAAAATTTGGTGTGGAAGGTATCCCAAGTCTGTTTATAATAGGACCACAAGGAAAAATCCGTTACAAGATCGTGGGATTTGATCCAGACAAAGACTTTGTCAGGGAAATGACGTGGCGCCTGGAAAGTCTTTTGAACTAGCATTAATATTTTGGAGGTTCGTGAGATGAGAAAGATCTTTGTATTGTTATGTGTATTAGGACTAAGCCTGAATCTGGTGGCTGAAGAGCAAGGTAAGTCTGGTTGGAGCTGGGGCGGTGTCCCGGCAATTGCATATAATTCAGACAACGGTTTCACCTATGGAATCATTGTACAGCCCTTTCACTATGGTGATGGTTCATTGTATCCAGATTACTTGTTCTCAATTTATACGGAGCTTTCCCGAACAACCAAAGGTGGTGGTATCAACACCATCTTTTTTGATTCCAAATATCTCATGCCGGCAGACATCCGCGTCACGGCTGAGCTAGGTCTTTTTACAGAGCAGCTCTTGCCCTTCTATGGATTTAATGGTGCTCAGACAGAGTACCATGAGCTTTATGAGAAACAGTATCTGGATGATGATGAGACAGAGTTAAATCCAGAATATATCTCCAGGGCTTTTTATCGTCATGCTCGTGAACAATTTCGTTTTACGACTGATTTTCAGAAACAGATTCTCCATCCCAGTGTGAGGGGAATTGCCGGAATAGGATTCTTAAACAATACCATCGGTGGGATTGACCTCGACAAACTGAATGATGGTCAAGATGATGAAGACAAATTGCCAGATGTTGATGGACTCTATGATGAATATGCAGCAAACGGTCTTATCCCGTCTGAAGAAGCGGATGGTGGTGCAACCAACTATGTGAAAATAGGTCTGGTCTACGATACGCGTGATCAGGAAGCCAACCCCATGAGTGGGATGTGGACTGAGGCTCTATTCTTAACTGCGCCAGAGTTTCTGGGAACGGAAACACCCTTTTCCCAGATGACATTCACTCATCGGCAATATTTCACCCTCATTGAAAAGAATCTATCTTTCGCCTACAGACTGGGATATCAAGGTGCAATAGGAGATCAACCTCCATTTTACATGCTTCCCTACTACCAAAGCAGCTACAAAATGCAAGAGGGACTTGGTGGATCAAAAACATTGCGCGGAATATTGAAAAACAGAATCGTTGGTGCCTCGACGGGCTTTGCAAACCTGGAAATGCGCTGGAAGTTCTTTCGCGGTGTGGTCGCTGGACAAAATCTGTATCTCGCACTAAATGGTTTTGCCGATATGGGCAAGGTCCTTACACCATATGAATATGGAATAGATGCCAATCTAGCAACTCATGGACTGAATGAGGGAGACGACGTATTGCATGTCGCCTATGGTGGTGGTTTGAGGATCGCCCTGAATGAGAATTTTATCATCGCCGTAGACTATGGTATGGCTAAAGATGAACAGGATGGTAATTCAGGTCTCTATATTGGGTTGGGCTATCTGTATTAATCGCCAGTAAAATAGATTTTACAACACAAAGCGCGGATTGAAATCCGCGCTTTGTGTTTATTCAGGAGATTGAGGTTTCTTGTCAGGTCATCGTTTACACAACAACGACTAATCGAAATGTCCTGATATTTCATGAATTCCGGCTCTAAGCGTATCAGTCTCCCATATGTCTCCATGACATTGAGCTTGTCGAAATGTACGGCTTAATCCAATAGTTATGCTTCGAAAAGCTTTACCTTAGATGCGAAACGGTAGAGTCCAGAAGGGATACCTTCGAGATCAGAATCCCTTTTGGAATTCAACTTGATCTGTTAGTTTATTGCCGAACACCAATTAAAATTTTTTGAATGCTATCTTGATCTTAAGTAAGGATATTGCGTCAGCTCTATTTGTGATGCCTGTCCTTTGATATAACTCAAATATGGGAGCGAAACATGATCAAATTCAGTAAACAACAGCTCAAAATTCCACAGATGAGCAAACCCGTTTATCTGGTAACAGGTGGCATGTCAAAATTTGATAGAGCCATACCGGAGAAGCGGACCGAAGAGCTGGTTATCGATGCCTTTCTGGAGGCAGCCGAATTTATCAAGAAATCCCCTGAAGAAGTAAAAAAATACATCCATAGTTGTTACTACGGTCATTTTGCTGATCACTTTGGTGATCAACTGCTGGGGGAAGCAGTCATACATGACCGTCTGGGACTGGATCCACTGGGAAATATAGGTGTTAAAACAGGTGGAGCCACTGGAGGATCAACGATTTGGGAAGCCTATAAGGCGGTTGCCTCTGGTTACTCAGACGCAACCCTGGCCATGGGTTGGGAACGTATGGATGAGGTTCCCACCGATGAGGGCAATCACCTCATTGCCTCTGCTGCCGACAAAGATTGGGAAACCCCCCTGGGTCACATCTATACTGGATACTATGCCGTCATGGCTCAGAAGTACTGGCAAGTATTTGGGAAGCAAGAAGACTCATTCCGCAGGACTCTGGCGGAAATTGCTGTAAAAAATAAGGGCTATGCCCGCATGAACCCTCATGCCCAGGGTCCAATGAAAATCACTGTGGAGGATGTGTTGAATTCTCCTGTTGTGGCTCACCCACTTCGAGTCCTGGACTGTTGTCTTATGAGTGTTGGTGCATCCTGTGTGATCCTCGCGGATGAGAAAACCGCCTATGAAATGACAGACAATCCACTCCTCTTGTATTCCTCTGCCGGATCCCATACTCTGCGTGTGGCTGACCGTCGTGATATGGCTATTCCTTTACTGCCCAATGAAAGCCCTGACCAGTACAAAGATCTGGGTGTTCGTTTTCCAGGTGGTGATCGATATCCTGGTTTTACAGGCTTTCTCGCCGCCCGTATGGCTGCTTATTATGCTTATGGTATGGCTGGTATTGTTGATCCCACAGAGGATCTTGATCTCGTCGAATTGCACGATGCATTTACAATAAGTGATATTCAGACCTATGAGGATATTGGAATCCGACCTTATGGTGAAGGACGCACCTATGTGGAATCGGGAGACTGCTATCATACCAATCCATTTACTGGCCAACCAGGCAAGTTGCCAGCCAACCTTTCTGGTGGTCTCATCGGCAATATGCACGCTGTTGGAGCTACAGGTATTATGCAAGTAGTTGAAGTGGCTCAACACATTTGGGGTCGCTGGTCGGAGATGCACGCTGATGAAGCCAAATGGAAGCGATTTAACCGTGTGAAACCTGATGATTGGACAGATCTACAAGTAAAGGGTGCCAAACGAGGCCTTGCTATCAGTCATGCCGGTGTAGGATCTCATGTGACTGCCACTGTTCTTATTCATCCAGATCATCAATTAAAAGGGAGGGGCTAAGATGACTACTCAAAATAGAGGAACCGTCAAGGTCGAGAATGGTCGTTATCGTGTGACTGGAAATTTCCATTATATATACCCCAATGACCCCATTAGAGATGAATCAGGAAAACTTCTGGGGGTAACCAATCCAGCAGATATGACTCATATTCATTCCTATGGTGGAGAAGCACCTTTCTTTGAAAACCTGAGCAATGCCAGGTTATTAGGGACCAAATGTGCCAACCCGAAATGCGAAACCTTTGGCTCAATTTATATTCCTTATCGTATTCATTGCCCGGACTGTCTCATGAGAAATGAAGAAGTTGATCTCACAGAACTGGCTCGCAAAGGTGCCAGCGTACACACCTTCATGATCACGGAACGGACAGGAGCTTTTAATACTCTGGAGACTCCGATTCGATTTGTAAATGTTGAGTTTGAAGGCGTATCCACCATTCTTATGGGGTACCTCTCAATTGGGGAACCAAAAATTGGAATGAAGGTGGTGCCCATTTTTCAAACCAAGAATCCAACCTTTACCATCATGGACCTATCATGGGTACCAGCAGGAACGGAGGAGAAGGATTTACCTGAGGGATTTAGCTTCTAGGTCTGAAAGGGTTGAGCAGACCCTATTATTGAATGTTCTCATATCTAACTCCAGGCTGGGATTCGAATCCCAGCCTGGTTTTTATTAAAAGCCTGCCTTTAAATACTGGAAACAATGACTCATTTTTTTTGTATGCCCTATGTTAGCCATAGGCTTTTCCTTGGTATGAGAAGTGTTTAGTATAATTTTGCGCCTATGAAATCTTTGAATCAGGAGTCTAGACTTTGAATCATCTTATAGAGTGGTGGCAACACCTGCCATCTCAAATGGATCCCGTCATATTTAGCATTGGCAATTTTCCACTACGCTGGTATGGCATGATGTATATCGCTTCCTTTGCTGTGACATACTTCATCGCCAAATATCGTCTGAAGGATGAGAATATGCCTTACAGCATCGACTTCATTGCAGATGCAATTATGTGGGCTATTGTGGGTGTGATTGTGGGTGGACGCCTCGGTTATGTTATTTTTTATGGGTTTGAAGATCTAATCCAACACCCCCTGCGCATCATTTCACCCCTTGCAAAAATTAATGGACACTGGCGCTTTACGGGTATTTCAGGAATGTCTTTTCATGGCGGTATATCCGGAGTGGCTGTTGCACTATGGCTCTATGCCAGGAAACATAAAATGAAGTATTTCGAACTCACTGATTTGCTCATGGTGGGAATACCCCTCGGCTATTTCTTTGGGCGAATTGGCAACTTCATTAATGGTGAACTATACGGACGCATAACCGAAAGCTCCATGGGAATGTATTTTCCCCATGCTAAGGATGCCCTGCTGCGACATCCCTCTCAACTCTATGAGGCCTTTTTCGAGGGGATCGTTCTGTTTGTACTGTTATGGGTACTCCGCAAAAAATCACCCTTCTATGGCTTCTTGTCTGGGCTCTTTATATTTGGGTATGGTTTCGTCAGGTTTTTCATCGAATATTTTAGACAACCTGATGCCCACCTCGGATTTGTTTTTATGAATTTTAGCATGGGACAAATGCTGTGCCTGGCCATGATGTTGGCTGCTGGTCTGGTTTGGTATCTTGGATATACCCAGCATAAGAGTTCAGGAGAAGTTGCTAAGTGACCTTACTCGTTTTAGCAATTGGTGCTCTGTTGCTGGGTCCGCTTCTGGCAAAGATCTTCGAACAACAGCCAGGCATAAATCGTTTCCTCGATGGATTCATCCTGGTTTCTATTGGCGGGATCGCTGTCACCCACCTCTTACCTGAAGCTGTGGTTGAAATAGGTGGAATGGCTCTCCTCATGGTTGTTTTGGGAGCATTGTTACCCTACTTTGCCGAACGAGCATTTCATAACTACGAGCGAGCTACCCACAGCGGTGTCCTCGTATTGGCATTTAGTGGTATTTTAGTACATACTCTCCTTGATGGAATTGCGGTCTCACAAGCTTCCCGTGAACACGGATCTGGACAGGTTCTGGCCTATGCAGTCATCCTCCACCGTCTTCCCGTTGGTTTGCTGATCTGGTGGGCCTTAAAACCGTTGAGTAATATTAAGGTTATTGTGGGTGTCCTCGCATTGATGAGTTTGGCTACGATTGCGGGATTTAGTGTGGGGGTAGCTGAACTCCCTGGCGCTCATTCCTCATACATTACTTATTTCCAGGCCCTGGTAACCGGATCTCTCCTGCATGTTCTTTTTCATCGTCACATTCATGGTGTAGCTACCGAAGAGAATGAACACAAGCATGAACATTCTCATTCGAAAAATGCCCTGCCTGCCGCTTTAGGTGCACTGGCCGGTGCTGGTCTCCTGTTCTTGTTACCATTAGGTCATTCCTTACCCCACGACCATTCCATCGACTCCACAGCTCACCTCACGCTTTCACTTTTCTTTAAGAGTGCTCCAGCCCTATTGTTGGGATTTTTAATTGCATCCAGTATCCAGAATTTTATCCCCGATGCAGGCATCAATTGGCTGGGTTCAAAAAGTCGATCCGTAAGGGTGGGGAAGGGCATGCTCTTCGGACTCCCTCTGCCCATCTGCTCCTGTGGCGTTGTGCCTCTTTATCACAGTCTTGTGAGACGGGGTGTTTCGGTAGGTGCGGGGATGGCTTTTCTCATTGCTACGCCTGAATTGGGTATCGATGCCATTATGATTTCAGTACCGCTCCTGGGCTGGAAGATGACACTTGTGCGATTGATAGCTGCCGGTTTAATCGCCTGGCTCACAGGTTATATCATGGACTTCCTGGTTCCAGCAACACAAGAGGTTGAACTTCCTGTGATTGAGACTGAAAATCTGAAGCCCACCGTAAACCCCTGGAAACGATTCTGGTCTACTCTGAATAAGGAAATGATTGATCATCTCGGGCCCTGGGTACTCATGGGGCTTATCATTGCCGCTATTACTGATCCCTTCCTGGGAAAACTTGACTGGGGTACACTCCCATATGGTGCAGATATTCTCATCATGGCCCTGATCGGAATGCCCTTGTATGTCTGTGCCACTGGAGCAACACCTATTGCCGCTGTCATGCTTATGAATGGTGTTTCAGCTGGTGCTGTACTGGCTTTTCTGATAACAGGTCCCGCTACCAACATTACCACCCTGGGAGTGATGAAAAAACTCCACGGTGGACGCATAGCCATCATTTTTCCCCTGGTGATTATCGCATTGACCATTGTCATCGGATTTGGAGTCAATTTTATCATGGGTGACACTGCCCAGGTGGGTGTAGGTGCCGAAATTAGTGATGATCACTCATGGATTAATCTGTTGGCAGGCAGTATCTTATTGTTGCTTTTTGCCGGCTCACTTTTCAGAATTGGTCCACGAGGTATGCTGGAGAATCTCTATGAAGGTCTTGGAGATTCTGAAGAGGACGATTGTTGTGATGATTGTCATGATTAGAGGATGAATAAATGAAAGTTTTACTCGCAGGCGGTGGAAGTTCTCATGAACGTGAGGTCTCGCTTAACTCTACGGTAGCCATGGAACGTGCACTCCAGGAATTGGGCTACTCATATAAACGTGTTAATCTGGGGAATGAACTGGATGTGACCCATGAGTGGGAGGATTCATTTGATATCGTACTCCTGGGATTTCATGGTAGAGCAGGAGAGGATGGTCTTCTCCAGGCCACTTTGGAAGCCAATAACATTCCGTTTACCGGCGCTGGTGTGGCCGACAGTTTGCTGGCCTTCTCAAAGGATGCCTCTAAGCGTCAATTCAAGAAATGTGGTATTCCCACTGCAGAATGGGAGTTGCTGCTCCACGAGCGGGGGCGGGATCTTCCAGAAACTCAACTCCAATTGCCCTATGTTATCAAACCGGATAATGAAGGGTCAACCATTGGATTGTCTGTCTGTGAAAAACCTGAAGACCTCGTAGAAGCCAGACAGGTTTCCGGAGCATTCACCAGACTCATCTTTGAACGCTTCATTCCTGGACGCGAACTCACCGTGGGTGTTCTGGGAGATCAAGTATTTCCCATCGTTGAAATTTTTCCCGGCCATGAGCTATATGATTATGAATCGAAATACACCAAGGGGATGAGCAACTATAAATGTCCGGCTGACTTGGATGATGCGCTGACTCAATCTATACAGGCTCTGGCTGTAAAGGCCATGAGCTCAGCTGGAGTTCAAGTTTATGGACGCGTTGATTTCCGGCTGGATCCAGAGAATAAGCCGTGGTGTTTAGAAATAAATACTTTACCTGGAATGACGGAGACATCACTCCTGCCCATGGGAGCTGCTGCCTATGGTCTCAGTTTCC
>CAZDVD010000012.1:0-80135 GCA_964508765.1 uncultured Lentisphaeria bacterium | reverse complement strand
AATTAAATGGGCAGCTTAGGCTTCTTTATGTGTCCACTTTTTTGTAGCAAGTCCACCCGAGATCGCCGCGCCTATCGGCTCGCGAAGACGAAAACCCAGACCCAAACCCGTCTTTGTGAACGGAGTGAAGCAATCTCTCTAACCAATCCACAATCCAGAAATTTAAATCAGCGGAAAAACCGCCAGGAGCATCCAGCTCACGAAACAAGCCCCACTGAGCGCAAAGGTCCAGCTCCCTCGTTGAACCAGATTGGGAATCACGTGAAAGAGAAGCACCAGAGGAAACACAGGTAGAAGCAACATCAAGAAGCCCAGAGTCGGTGTCATTTTAATGGCTAGCAACAGGGCGACAAAGAGGGTCAGACTCTGCCCCAGCCACCAGGTCAGGCGACTTCCGGTACCGCCATGAGAGCTTAGCGAGCCGAGTAAATAGTGCCAGGGTATGAGAGCCAGGACAACCAAAGGCCAGAGTATAAGACGTTTTGGAATGAGTAACCAGGGAAGCCAGACGCCCCCGCCAGCCAATCCAATTCCCAGCCACATCGCAGCAAAAATCAAGAGACCGTTGATCACTTCAGCCCTTGTGGGCTTTATAATTCGAGCTTTTAGGAGTATCACGCCTACCAGTCCCACCATGAGAAACCAGAGAATGAGATAACCCCCTGCACGGATTCCAAACAAGGTGTTTAGGGGGAGCCCCAACAAGCCTGCCAACCATAAAATCAATGTCCCACTCAAGGCACTTACGACCATGATCAGTATCCTACGGACCGGTGTTGCTGGTTCAGGCTGGGTTACCGGGGTTGTTCGCGGAATCAGATTGGCAGCGATCAGAAGGGTTCCCAGAACCACCAGTCCATACCAAAGTAGACGTCTGTCCACATAATCCCGGGCATCTGCCTGGATCCCAAAGCTCGCATTAAGCCAGTTCAGGGCCAAAGCATGGGTAGCCGGTGCAAAGATGATGGAGATATGCTCCACCCCGGGTATGATCTCAAAATGGCGGGCATTTCCCAGATTCGGATCACCGCCAATACCACCTGCTTCAGCAAGGCGAGCTCTGGCATTGTTTACAAAGTCCGGTTCCAGTTGCCCTGCCATGAGCAACAGATTGTGGGGTAATTCTGGGGTGACTGGTGTTCTCACAGGTGAAATTGCTACCGTGGCTTGTGTCCCGGGGTGTTTCTGTGCAAAGGTCAGTGCCGCACCTGTCCCCATGGAATGTCCCACGATAGCTATTCTGCTGGTATCGACCTGTTGGTGGTAACTGACTGCTTCCAGAACCTGTTCCACATTAGCCAAAAGCCAGGAACTGTAAATGTCTTCTTCCATGGCATGAGGATTCCCTGCATGACCATCAAAATCCCAAGTTGCCACGACATAACCGGCATGGGCAAAAGTCAAAGCCAGTCCCTGCATAATGGTTCCTGATCCAGCCAGGCCATGGGCAACTAGAACCAGGGGACGCTTTTCTGGTCCTGAATTTTCAGGAGTAATGATTTGATAAGGAATTCCCGCGGTATGACCGGTTTCAAAGACGAGTCCGGAGCGGGACTGCCTCAACTGCCATAATGAGAATGTGAGGAGCAACAGACCCACGATGCTCAAACTCAATCTGAGTTTGCTTAATTTAAAAAGCATATTGTCTGTCTTTTCTGAATCATCAGTTGGGTTTGAGATGATTAAAGTTCAGTATATTTCTTAGAATTACCCCTGGACTTTTCCACGGGGTATTTCTCAGCATTAAGCTTCATTTTTTCCTGAGCAGCTTTTATGGGATCAATCCCGGTGACTTCACAAAAGCGCAGGAGATAGATGAGGATATCCCCCACCTCGTGCTCAACCTCGGTCATTCGTTCTTTGACCCGCTCAGCAGAATTCTCCGTGGAGACCCACAGCATGAGTTCCTGGAGTTCTGAGACTTCAATCCCCAGGGCAATGGCCAGATCCTTGGGGTTGTGGAATTGTTCCCAGTCGCGGTCCTGGGTGAATTGATTAATTCTTGCTGTGAGGGTTTGTAGGTTCATATCGCTCTCTTTTTGTAAAAGCTAAACTGAATGTGTGTTTGCCATGCATAAAAAATAAATCGAGCATATGCTTTTTGATTTAGGAACGGTCAGGGAAGATTTGAATTTGAGACCAACTGATTAAGAGCACGGGGAAACAAGAGGCTAAGCCAGTGGCTATCAATTAGTTATACACCCAACCTATAACCATGGCCAAGTGTGCGTGGCCAAGCCCTTGCTTTAGGGGTTGAACCAATTGACTATTTGGGATAAGGAAGACCTAATAACTCTGCTTTTTCGCAATCACTCCACGAACCCCACCGCGCGGATTCTTGACATCCCCATCTCGTCTAGGTATTAAATGAATGTGACAATGAAAGATGGTTTGTCCTGATGATTCCCCGCTGTTCATTCCAATATTAAAACCAGAAACGGTAGCATCGGATTGCTCAATATTCGCTTTAATTTCGATGAGGAGTTGATTGGTGGCATTGACTTCAGCTTGGGTCAGTTCGAAATAAGTAGCAACATGACGTTTGGGTATAATTAGAGAATGAAATTCTGTGACTGGAAACCCATCACGGATTGCATATGCCAGCTCATTTTTAGCAATAATTCTCTCCTGCCTAACCTCGCAAAACAAGCATCCCTTCTCACGGAGATCATATGATTCTTTATTCATACGGAAGTCTGTATCATCGCGATCCCGCTTCATAGCATTGCAGCTATAACAAAGTGCCTGAAAATTACTGATATCATCACTACCACCTCGACTTCTCGGCATGATATGATCCACCTCGAGTGCTTTAATATTAGCCGAAATACCACAGAGCTCGCATCTATACTTTGCTCGTTTTAAGACTTCGTACCTCACAGTACCACTGATATATCCTTCTGCATGGTTTCTGTGAGCCCAGATCTGGTCGCCTCGCTTGGCTATGTACTCACCGATGCGCTGGTCACAGAGGGCAATCAACTCAGAGACTTGACTTTTTGAGAGCTCATCAAACCCAACAAGGTTATATCTTTTCCCTTCTTTTTCAACCACCCCATGGTTTCTGAGAACCCGCCCTACCATTTTATTGGTAATGTTAATGTAGTACTCTAGTTGAGCCTGGTCATATTGGAGAATTGTCTTTGCGATCTCATTCTGATGGGATACACCCCCAGCCTCGAGCAAACGCTTGATCATTACCGGTTGGTAGATATGCGACATGCGCATTTGGTTTTTAATGAATTCGAAAAGTTGCTGAAACATATTAGTTGATTATTTTTTCAAATATCCCTATAACCTTTAGACTGGTTGTTTCGTCTTTTTCAAGCGTTATTCTATTAAAAGTATCATCATCTGATCGAGGTATCAGTTGGATTGATTCGTGTTCCCATTGGTCACCTGACTGGCTCTTCTTGCTTTCATACTCTTTAATGGTATAGCAGGAGCCATACTCCGCATCCTGTAGATCGGTGTACTCGACGATAACTATCTTTCCATTTCTAGACCCACCTTTATATTTGCTGAATAGACAAATCGACCCATTAGGGATAACTCTGTTCATGGATTCACCCACAACCCTACAAGCAAAGAGGTTGATTGAGGCTTTGTAACCATCAGGTGGCGCAATCCAAAAGATATCCTCCACTTTTTGGTATGCGCCAAACTCTCCAGCAGCAACATTTAGATCATAGAGTGGGATGGAATTCATAAAGGGTTGCACTTCCTCTGTGGGGAGATATGTCACTTCTTTTTTGATGGGTGTTGATTCTTTTACTGGGATATAGCGAGCCAAATATTCCCGTAAAGCGGGGTCACATACATAGACATATGTTCCTCTGATACCTCTCAACATGATGGTCTTATAAATATTAATGATGAAGGTTTTTAACTCAGCCGGATCGGAAATGGACTGTTTTCCATTCTTGTCGTAATAATTCTCTTTCCGGATAATGATCTCATTCTGCAGCTTGTCATAGGATATCTCATTACCGAAAATGATCCCCGCATAATTCAGGTCGTAGCCCTGTGTGGTATGAATACATCCAACCTGATCAACCGAATTAGGAGAATTAATGAAATCTTTTGATGTGTGATTCCACTGCAATTGGGTTTGGTCAATTTTAATATCATACACTCTTTTGTCTTTTTTTGAAATCCATTCCCAGGAGTAACCCGCAATCAATCTCGAGAGTCCGTGGTCATCGTTTTTTTTGTGTATTTTTTCAACCATATCTTCGAATCGATCGAATAGGGCAAAATCATAGTTTGACGATCTAAAAGGCATCTGAGAAGGATCCAGAGCGCAAGTCAGAACTTTATTCACGAATTCCACATAATCATTCCCAGCCTTCACTCTGAATTGAGATTTTAAAGTCTCGACTTTGGTCTGTTTACTTTTCAATAAGGTATCAAAGTTCCTTTGCTGTGTGTCCGAAGGCTTGATGGATTGATCCTCATCGTAGAACAGTAATAACTTTGAAGTTTGATTAAGGACCCAATCGAGTTCACTTGACATACCTGGGTCGAGACCTAATCGCTTGCATGCGTTATCAAAAGCATGAAAGTATGTCCCTAAATTCACTCTTCTTCTCAAGCGGTGGGATTCATCCACAACCAGAATATCATATTTGTGTTTAGTTGCTTCAGCAGGTCCAATAACCATATTGGCTTTTAGCCCATTAATATTACCAAAGACTCTCTGCAAGGTCTCCCTGAAGGAGGACATAGGGACAACGAGCGCTATCCTTGGATTGGGATACCTGCGTTTCAGCTCATTAATACACTCAACAAGTTGGGCTTCGTCTTCGTCGGTTTCCTTGACAATAAAATCTAAATCCGAAGAGAATAGAATTTTGAACAAGAAGATGGCCAAAATGGTTTTGCCGGTTCCTGCACCGCCTTTTACCACGACGGTATTATGCTCTGAGTTTGTCAATGCGAGAATGATGTTTTGCAGACCTGCTTTTTGATCCCGGGAAAGATTCTTATAGGGTGAATATTTAAACAAATCTGAATTATCAATATGTTCCAGGGAATGTTTGACGATTCCCTCAGATCTCAGCTTGTCCCAGACCTCATGAAAGATTTCACGATATATTTCATTTTTTTGGAAATAGTTATGATTGGCAAGACCCAGATTTCCATTCAGTAACTTGAAACTCCCGTCCCCTGTCATGTACTGAATCAGACTGGACTCAATATCGAGGGTTGCTGATTTATTGAATTTCTCACTCATAATGAGATGAACATCGGATAGCGTGTTTTTGATGTTGTTGTTTAGATGGGCACTCATCCTTGAGGAGGCATCCGCCGTTTCACCGACATAGGCCAATTTCTGGTTCCCATCGCTTAAAACATAAACAATGGGCCATAGATCCTGGGCATAATGGTTCTGTTCCACCGTTTCAAGCATGGCAGAAGTAAACTCAAGCCGTTGAATCGTGACCTGATCCTTGGACATTACAACTCAGTATACTTTTTGGAATTACCCTTGGCTTTGTGAACCGGGTATTTCTCGGCGTTAAGTTTAATTTTGTTGCTTGCTGCACCAATAGGATCTATGCCAACCACATCGCAAAACCGAAGAAGATAGACCAGGATATCTCCCACTTCATGTTCAACCGCTTCCCTTTTTTCCTGGACTTTGTCCGCAGATTGGTCTGTAGGTGTCCAGAGCATGATTTCTTGAAGTTCTGAGACTTCAATACTTAAGGCGACCGCCAAATCTTTGGGATTATGAAATTGTTCCCAGTCACGATCCTGTGCGAATGTTCGTATCTGTTCCGTTAGTCCTGTAATATCCATAGATTTGTCACTTTCATTTTCACTATTTATCAACACCACTTATCGCAAGATCTGCTAACGTTGTAGTAAAAGGTCGGTATTTGGTTTTATTGTATCCATCTAATTTACTGGCATCCCAAAAATTAAATCCAAACTCATTTTTTTTGACAGGTTCGAGAGTGAAGATCAAGTAGTTCTCGCTTTTGGGTTCAGAGGGGTAACCCATCTTCGATAATTCGGTTTTTGAAACAAGGTTTGGGGCTGGTTCGACTATTCTCCAGAGATCAGGTGTGATAGGTTCTTTACCGTATATTAGCAAATATTTTGCTCCAAGCGTTTTTGAGTTATAATTCTCTATACCCTCCTTATTATCTACTCGAATATTGTATTTATTTTGAGCCACAATCCAGGGATACTGATCTTTGTGGTAGTATCCGACAAGAACAGAGACCTCTGACATCGGTTCAACCCGTTTCCCGTTGTAGGCTTCAGGTAGGGATTCTTGGATACTCGATGAGGGTGATTTCCTGTGAATATCGTATACACGATACGATAATTCTTCGTGCTGGGAAGCTCTGTTGGAATAATGCTCCAGCACATCTTCCAAAAATTTTCGGAGAGGTCCCAGGTCTTCACCATCGGCTTTAGGGGCAATAGTGAACGCGCCTAATCCTGGAATAATTTCATGAAAACCCTTGAATGGTTCATTGCTTCCCTCTTCACCAGGATACAATAAATACGCACCAGCCGTTCTACGAATAGCGTCCTTGTAAGCATGCATTTTTAGCAAATCCGCTCGCTTATAAGTGCCTTTTTTTTGTTCTTCTTTTTCTGTGTTTAACTCACCTTCTTGTTCTTCCTCTGAAACAGTCTCAGTATCATATGAGAGTAGCTGTTTAATACCCTCAACCTTATACTTTGCATCAAAATGGATGTGAACAATGAGCTCCTGTTCTTCTGCCTCTTTCTGAGAAAATTCTGCTGGCCATAGTGACAGTGTATAATCAGGTCTCATCTGTTTGGTCCAGCTTCCGCCAGCTGGAAAAGCAGAGTTGCTAAACGTGCGATTATAGCTAAACTGTATTTCAAGTTTTCGACCCTTGTGCAAATATTGTCCCTTGATCGGATAGTGCTTCCCCGCTTTTAACTGTAATCCCAGGCCATCCTTGGTCTCACGAATTAATTCTGCAGTTGCTGCTGGTTCGATGGCGAATATCTCCTGGACCAACCCCAAAAGCTTAAAAAACAGCCAATACTCGTAGATTGTAGCAACATCACGTTTCCCCGCCTGATATTCGTCATCAAAGACATGCCAAACAAGCTTGGCGGCTAAATCAAACATGAGCCAAACTCTTAGTATTTCGCGATAACCTTCCTTTCTCTGAAGAACCGGACTATTTAGTGGAAGAGATGTTGGGTTTGATATCTCTCTAAACATAGCATGATTAAGATATGCCCCCAATCGCTCCTCTAATATTTTTGCTTCAGTGTAAATCACCGGTGATTGACCATCATCTTTATAGGCTCTTCGGCGGACAATACCGCAGAATCGCCAAAATTCCTGCAAAGCATGTTTGACAAAACGGTTTTCTGGTGTATCCAGGGTATCAATTTTTATTACTGCTGTAAGTCTCGCTGGGATGGATTCCAAATTTAGGGGATGTTCAGGGGGCAGGGGTATTCTATCCTTACGTGAAGCGATTTGTTTCAATTGAGATGAGGTAATTCGACGGGCTCGACGGATGTCCCTATCTTCAACCTGTTTTGACCAGGTACTCACTGGCATAGAAATAACCCGCTGGACAGCATTGTGGAAATCATCAGTATCTACAATAGCTTTTACAAAAGCAAATCGTTGATAAAGGGTTTGGGCGTCAGCCTCATAGTCTATCGTAAATCTTTGAGTCACAGGAGAGGTATGAATCATCATCAATTCGGTGCATTCGCCAGCTATATCCTCAAGCATTTTTCGATAGTCCGTCCGGTAATCAGTCTTTGAAGAACGAACTTCAAGACCAATTTCATCGATTACTTCATCATCCTTGCAAACAGCCAGGTTTAAACGCCCAACATATATACCCGGTAAAATTCTTCCTAAATGGGAATGACCGAGACGTTTTGAAGGGCGGATTATTCCTTTTGTTGATGCTTTTAGGGAATATGTTTCAGGTAATGCATATTCGTAGGTACAGCTTTCCCGAAGTTGTATAGGTTCTTCGCCCGCTTCCTGCGCATCCTCAATCTTCAACTTTAATAGTGAAGAATCATTACCCTCTGAATTAATTAATAGCACTTCACCGGTTGAGAGAAGAATCTCTACCTCTCCTTGAATAGCAGATATCATTTATTAGGCTTCTGCGTAACTCGTGAATCCATCATCCTTAACACGCTTATGCATGCGTTTGAGCTTTTCAAATGAAAGCGAGTACTTGACCATATCTGTATTCATCTCAATTTGGAAGGGATTCTCGAGTGGCTCTCTAAGACAGAGATTCCCTAGTGTTAAAAGAACCTTTTCAAGTTTATTCCGGGAACCATGGAGTTTGGGCAGTAGTTTCTGCATGATTGCTGCATCAATGACATCTTCTGCACTCATGTTGTCTTCCGCTAAATCCGTACAAATAGATATAAATCGACTCATTTCAGATGCCGTTCTATATCCGAATTCAGCTCCTACATTTTGAAGATCCTGGAAAAATGGTTGCAAAACCAAATTCAATTCGGCTGGAGGATCGACCTGTTTCAGTGCTTCAAAGACAAAAGCTTGGCCCATACTCGCACCCTTCCCAGCAATGGAAAGTATAGTGAGGGTTGACGGTGCCTTCAGGAAATCAATCATTTCTTCTTCTGTGACTCGGAATTCAATGACATTAGCTCGATCCAATACCTTTGGACTGAACATGTAAGTCGTTTCGTCAATGTTTACTGTCCCGATAATGAATAGATTTTTAGGGAGACGGATTGATGCTGGAACATCACAGTTTTCCCAACTTTGCCCTTCAGGATGCAATTCAATCTTGCCGCTGGTTGCTTCCATGGCAGAAAGAAAATCAGCAAAATAGCGTTCCACATGGGACATATTCATCTCATCTAGAATCAAAAAGTGAGGGATAGTTGGATTCTTTGTCGCATTTATAAGTAGTTCAAGCACACCATTATCTGGTGGAACATATTTGCCTTGATCAAGCGCATTCGGAAAACCCAGCAGAGGCTCTCTGTTTGTCCAATCAGCTCCGACTGCTACTATGCAGTATTGTTTTTCGTCTTCTGACATCCAGATTGAAAGCGCTTCAGCCAATTTTGTTTTACCTGAACCCGAGAGGCCCGTTAGGATCACGAAAGGTTTGGTTAGTAACGATGATGCAAATCTATAAATTAATTGATTACTAAACTTTAGGCTTGAGTCTTGGATAGCAGCACTAAAAGCGTTGATCGAAAAAGTCATATCCATTGCGATGTCCTGTCCATTTGTCTGTTCTAAAAACTCCTTTAAGTACGTCATCTTGTAACCATGTTTTTCTTCGTAGCAGGTTTTTATTAGACTCGCCAGTGGTACAGGGCATGGGGTTAGGTATGCACCTTGCCTCAGATTTAGTTTTTTATTGTAAAAGACTTCTGAATTTTCTGAAATATTGCTCAACGCTTGAAAATTAGATTTGTTCAAAAGGACATCTCTTTTTAAGATGGGATCTAGCTTGGTATATTCAGATAGCTCTACTAAATAAGCAGGTCCTTGCCACGCTGTGCCTTCCAAGCCATTCGTTTCTAAATATTCTCTTGATACTTTTGATATACCAGCAATCTCTTCATTATTAACAAGATGAAAAACGATATCCCCTTCTTTGACCTTTCGCATGTTTTTATAAATATCGGCTCCTCTCTTGTCTTTTTGCGGAGACCAAAGTACTTTACCAAGTGCTCTATCACCGTATTCACGGTCAGCTCTTCCTTTTACAATAGTCTTTTCAATCCAATAATTCATGATACATCTCCACTGAAAAGTTCATTTCAAGGGTTAATAATATGGTTTTTCTGGAAGAACCCCTTTTGGGTGGATCTGTTTTGAGACCTTCCCGTTCGGTTTGAAGCAGTACCCCCATACTGTGCAGCAGTGATCTTACAATGAGTTCCGGCTTGGTGTTCTTGGACCGGATTCTGCTCATATTCCAACTGCGGCGTTCTTCTGAAATTGTATCTACCATTTGGCTCTCAATGTAAAGTCTATCTCTGTGAATTGATGGTAATATTCCAGGCTGTTTATCCCCCTTGAGAATCTCACAACAATATTTGTGTCCGGTATAATTATTGTCATCGGACACAACAGCTCTTGTCCATCCTGAATGGGACACAAACCACGGAGCTGTCACCCCTCAGGCACGCCACCATTCCACATCCCCATGCACCTCAACATTGGGATACAACTCAGAATATTTTTCTGGCTGAAAAGTATAAATGGGCACAACTTTTCCTGACTGTTTCTAATGTGAATCAAGCGCGCGCACAATCTGATTTCCTGTCCAACCATTTGCTGACCCAGTTTATGAGATCCAGAAGCAGATGGGTTGAGCCGATAACGGTGTGTTGGGTGCAATGGATATTGTCCTCGTTATCATAGAGCTCCCCGGAGTATTTTCCATATTGTTGTTGGTTCACCCTGTAACCTCACTGCTTAAGATATTCAGGAGTTCGATTCCCTTTTCAGTGAGGCGGTGTTTTTGCAGGCGACTGTTTGGCTTTTCGGGGATGGTTCGTTCGATATATCCATTTTGCAAAAGTCTTTTCATCTGTTTGTTTAATTCACCAGAAACCGTCTTATGACCCAGTAATTTTGCAAGGCCTGCTTTTCCTAGGTCTTCAATTTTTAATAATAAAATAACTCTTGCTGCCAGCCGTGACTCCAGCCGTGACTCCAGCCGTGATGCTACCATGACGGCCTGGTCGTTACTTGGTCGTCACTGGGTTTTCCTACTCAGGAGCGGGTGTTACTTTTCTGAGTTGTCTCCGCACTGCACGCTCTACTTTTTCAAACGCGGGTAGATTTTGAATCTGATCCGCCATGGATGTCTCCCACCTGCCCCTGTACTGCGGTAATCTTTGTTCAAATTTGAGGTGAAAACCTGAGGGGTCGATGCCTTTATTATCGCATTTTGTCCTGAACTCTACCACATAATCGGATAGGTCCATACCATGCTGTTCCAATAAATACCAGATATCATAGAAATCTCTCGGCTGCATGCGCTGCATGACCGATCGCATTTTTTCTATTAATACCTCTTCCAGTGGATAGCAGAGCAATTTGTGCGCTTCTTGATCCGAGTAACTTATAAAAACAGCCTTGCAAACTGGTTTAAATTGCAAGCGTTCACTTTTAGAAATGTCCACTTTAACTTTCTTGTGGATGCCTACACCGCCCAGTGGCCCACCATAGCTGATGTAAAAATTTATGCCTCCATCTGCATGCTCATTGTTATCCATGATCTTTAATTGAAGATTAGCCTTGTCCAATACATATTCAAAACTTTCTGTAAACCACTCAAATAATTGATCGTTGGATATATCCGTGTTTAGCAGTGTAAAATCAAGATCCTCAGAGAATCTATAGTCCTCGAAATACACTTTTTTTAGCACCGTCCCTCCTTTGAAAACAATAGTTTCGGAAAGTTGTTCGTGCTGTGCAATCCCCTGTAAAATCCAGGACAATATATAATCCTTTTCAATCTGGGGGTCTCGTACACCAAGTCTGTTAGCTTTTTTCTGTATTTCTCCTGGCCTGATCATGTGGTAATGGCTTTTTTAAGTGTTTCTGTATCCAGATTTTGCTGCACGCTCCACCTGCTAATAAATTTACCCGCCTGGGGAAGTTCAGTATCCAGGAGCACATAAGCATCCGTTTTTCTTTTGTTGAGCTTGGTTATGATCCCGGTTTTTATCTCCAAAGTCTCAAGCAGAAACCCCAATCGTTTGATCACCGCTTGCGATTTGAAACGTTCCGTATATTCAAGTAGTTTTTGGAAATCCAGCTTTTCTTGCGACATATGAATGGCTTTTCCAACCTCAACAATGCCACCTGCATAATCAGGTTTAAAAAGGCAATCAACAATCGTCTTCTCCATGTCCGAACTTTTCACCCTATCAAAGCTGTTTATCCAAATCTCCTTTTCTCCAAAAAAATGATTCTCATTGTGATAGACAAATTGAAAGGTTATCCCTTTAATGATAATCTTGGAAGGCTTTATCTGTTTTGAGACCACAATTTGTTGTTTTAAAGATGGCTGTGTAATGAGGTTGTGTATCTCCAGGGCGGAATAATATCCGATGTAGTGTCTCACTCCTTTTGCTAATGCCTCTGCAATGAGATGCCAGTCTGGCATGTAGCTCTCTGCTTCCCGTTCATACGGTATGATATAGTACAGACCCTTTTTTAGTCGCAACAAGAGGCCTCTTTTAACCATACCGCTTAAAAGCTCTCTCACAGCGCCACGGCTGGAATTCACCAATACATGAGCTGCTTCAGATGTCTCAAAGTAATTTTGATCCTGAAAATTGAAGGTGCTCAGGATCTTACTTGATTGAGTTGATATGTATTTATGATTATTCATAGCTTATAAATCAGCTTTAGCCTGACTATCATGATATGAAATATAATTAATAGTACTATTATTTATAGTATAATAATCAGTTATATTCTGATTATTATACTATAAACCATACGTGTCAGCAGTTAACAATAACCCTTTTTATTACAACCCCCGGCCCCCGCATGAGATAAATCGCAATCCACACACAGACGCTAAAATAAGCAGAATACCAGAATAGAAAGCCACCCTGCTTCGTTTCGCCACAAGTGTGGATATTACGAGGGGTAAAATAATGACACCTGGAGAGCTGCCACCTTGCTCCCGGTTTAGCGCTTTATTTTAAGTCGCGGCAAGTTGAGTTAATTGACGAGGGATGGATATACCGATGCGCAAGTCACCGGCAATGCAAAAAGGCAATTGCCCAAGAGTGGGGATTTGCCCGGTTTCTCATTGCCAGACTTTTCCAGACTGGTTCCAATGTGAATCAAGCTCACGCCTAATCTGATTTTCTGTCCAACCATTTGCTGACCCAGTTTATGAGATCCAGGAGCAGGTGGGTTGAGCCGATAACGGTGTGTTGGGTACAATGGATATTTTCCTCATTATCATGACTGGCGGCACTGCCCAGGCCCCAGAGCGCAAAGCAAATATCAGTAATGTATTCCGGGAAGATTTTAGCTGCGGCGGCTTGTTTCCCCTTGCGGCCATAGTATTTAATCCCTGAAAGATATTTGATTTTCTCGCGTTCGTGCAGATTGGCAGGCAGTGTGAGGGCATCCTCGATTTTACCCATGAGCGCTTCATAGACTTTGCGGATCTGACCCAGATTTTTCTCGATGGTGTCCGGGTCTTTTCTTTTCATGTTCGTCAGGATGGAAACCAGTTTTTCCTCCCGGTCGGGATCTGCCATGATCTGATGGAACTGATCGATGGCCTGGGCATATTTTCTGCGGATAAATGTCAGTTCTAAATCGTCGATGCCTTCTTTGAGGTCTTCAAACAGCTTTTTGGGGGGGTCCTCTTTATTATTGATGGTGAACATGTCCCCATAGAGCTCAGCAATTTTTTGAAAAAAGACGGTGTTTATAATGGTAAAGATATCACGATCACGACTGGAGATGAGTGCTTCCAACTGTTTGACAGCTTCTGGGAGGAAGGTCAGTGCCGCCCCGGATTCATTGGTGAGTTTACCTTCAGCATCCAGAATGAGACCATTAATCCTGGAATCCTCTCTGAGCTTTTCCATGCCTGCTTCAAGATTACTGTAAGCGAAGATGTCAAATCCGGCAGAGCGACCCATCAGGAGCAGATCGTCCCTTACCTTCGGATCATCATCGATTACCACAACTCTGTATGGGTGTGCCATGGCTCACCACGCTCCTCTCACGCTATAGATTGATCATTTTTTACTCGCCATTCTGTTTCAATGGAATCAAGATAATACAAGAGCAGCTCTCCGGCTGTGTTTATTCCTTTCAGCAGGAGGAGAGGATCTCCCCTCACTCCCCATTCCGGTGCAGTTCAATATTGAGGTACATTTCTGCATATCGCTCCGGCTTTTAAGCCGGGGTTAGAGAATACTCTGCAGGTCAGGGCTTTAGCCCTAAAGGTTTGGACTAAAGTCCTCTATTCTTTGGGTTCATACCCCCGCCCTGAAGGACGGGGTTACTTCAACCTGCTATCAGGATATCTTCAAGATTAACTACAGTAAATGATCGAGGTTAACACAGTTCACGCATCTTTGCTCCTTCTTTGCTTACCCCGGCTTTTAAACCCCCGTCCTTCAGGACGGGGTGATTGATATAAAAAAAGGGCCGGCGAACCGACCCTTTGATCAAACATGTAGAGATTAACTATTTGGCGAATTGCTCGGCCACAAAATCCCAGTTGAAAATCTTCCAGATTTCTTCCAGGTATTTTGGACGGGCATTGCGATAGTCAACATAATAGGCATGTTCCCAGACATCCACCGTCAGCAGAGCGGTTTGTCCGCTGGTCATAGGAGTTCCGGCATTGGTGGTTGAAGCAATGGCCAGTGAGCCATCAGCATTCTTGACCAACCAGGTCCAACCTGAACCAAAATTGGTTGCAGCAGCTTTGGTAAACTCGGCTTTGAAATTATCGAAAGAACCAAAAGCTGAATCAATTGATGCAGCCAGATCACCAGAAGGTACTCCACCACCATTGGGTGACAGACAATTCCAGTAAAAACTGTGATTCCAAACCTGGGCAGCATTGTTGAAAATACCTCCTGAGGCTTTCAGGATAATTTCCTCCAGACTTGAGTTTTCAAACTCAGTTCCAGGGATCAGGTTATTCAGATTGGTGACATAAGCGTTGTGGTGCTTGCCATAGTGGTAATCAAGTGTTTCGGCTGAGATAACTGGAGCCAAAGCATCTTGTGCAAATGGTAAAGCGGGTAATTCGTGTTTCATCATTTATCTCCTTAAATTCAAGGGCTTAACATTACATATTTTATCATCTTAACAGTATAAACGAAGAAACCCCCTTGTAAAGCGACAACTTCTTGGAATAGTCTTGCTAAAATAGGATCAGAACTATCCCTCAAGAAGAAAAATAAACCTATTAAAATGATCCTCTATCAAATCAATGAACGATGAATTTGTTAGATAATGGCAGTATCCCTTTCACTAATAAACACTTAATTTTCAAGCCTTGTGAACAACACCATACGACAACCCCTACTTCTGTTAATTATCTCACTCAGCTTTGTCCTCAGTGGGAAAGCCGAAATTGTCTACGAGTCTGGAAGCCTCATGGAGGTTATCGGTGGTAACTTACCGCGTGAAAGCAGCCTGGATTCACCTCCAGGAAAGTGATGTCGTGATTCTGGTGAACATTATCATTGGGGAAATAATTCCCTCTGAAGAGCAGTATGAGACGGCTAATGTGAATGGTGATGAATACATCAATGTTCAGGATCTGGTTTCACTTATCAATATTATCCTGTATAATTGATTTCATTAAAAATATTCTTGCTAGAATTAGATAAATTCGCTTATTTTATAGTAACAATTAACCCTCAAAAACTATTTTCATCTTATGACCAATTGGCGTGTTGTAGACATTATCAAGACAAGTACTGACTTTCTGGAAAAGAAGGGTGTTCCCGATGCACGGCTGGATGCAGAAATCCTCCTGGGAAACATCCTGAAAAAGAATCGTCTGGAGCTCTATCTCTTTTTTGATCGCCCCATGGGCAAGGACGAGATGGATCTATATCGTGAGCACATCAGGCGCAGAGGCACCCGCGAACCGCTTCAGCATATTGTAGGTAAAACGGGTTTTATGAACCTGACCCTGAAGACGACTCCAGCCGCTTTAATTCCACGCCCGGAGACAGAGATTCTGGTTGAGAAGACCCTGGCATTAAGCCTCAAACCGGAAGCCCGTATTCTAGATATCGGCACAGGGTCTGGATGCATTGCTATTGCGCTGGCTCAAGCTCTCGCTGAAGCCAGAATCCTGGGTGTTGATGTATCCAGGGATGCGCTCGCTCTGGCTAAAGAGAATGCAGCCCTGAATGACACTCACGTGGCTTTTCAAGAAATTAATATACTCAAATCTCTCCCAAACATTGATGAGCGTTTTGATGTGGTCGTGTCCAACCCACCCTACATAGCACCTCAGGAAAAGGATCAACTCCAGACAGAGGTGGCACAGTATGACCCTGCAATAGCTTTGTTTGATGAGAGTGATGGTCTCTCCTTTTACCATCGTTTTGCCGAAATCCTACCCGATCTACTCATTCCAGGGGGGCATTTTCTTTTTGAATTTGGCGGTCCCCCCCAAGAAAATTCCGTGTTAAATATTTTTATGCAGAAGGGCTTTCGTGACCTGGAAATCATCCAGGACTACAATGGTGATCCCCGTATCATATCAGGTAAATACCTCCCCTAACTTTTTTGAAAGGAAACAAAATTGAAATCTCGAATTATCGCTTACGTCTTCATGATCCTCATCCTGGCCGCCCACTTTTCTCGTGGGAACCACGACATTCTGGCCGGGCTCACTTTGCTCATCCCCTTTCTCTTTTTTATTAAACAGAAGTGGGTCATTATCAGCCTGGAAGTATTTGCCTATGTAGCCGCAGTGGTCTGGCTGTATGGTGCCTATGAGTACATCCAGGTTCGCATTGCTTCTGGGGATGGCTGGATCAGACTTTTGATCATCATGGGTGTTGTGGCTCTCTATACAGCCTGGACTGGCTTTTTTCTACGGTCTGAAAAAATTAAAACAGTCTATGGAATGAACAAATGAGTCAGTCGGGGGGATCACAAAAACCACTCAATACTTTCTGTCAAGACCTGGACATTGCTCTCCCCATCATCGGGGGTGCCATGTACCCCTGCTCCAACCCGGAATTGGTGGCAGCCATCTCAGAGGCGGGAGGGATTGGTATTGTCCAGCCCCTCAGTCTCACCTATGTCCACGGTTATGATTTTCGTGAAGGTCTGCGTTACATTCGCAGTCTCACCTCCAAACCAATTGGCCTCAATCTCCTCATTGAGAAAAGCTCACAGCGTTATCTCGATCGCATTAAAGCCTGGCTGGATATTTCTCTGGAGGAAGGGGTTACTTTTTTTGTCACCGCGCTGGGTAACCCTAAACCTTTTGCTGATAAAATCCATGCTCAAGGCGGTCTAGTATACCACAATACAACCAATCGGAAATGGGCTGAGAAAGCCATTCTAGGTGATGTGGATGGTTTGATCTGTGTCAATGATCGAGCCGGTGGACATGCTGGTACTGAATCAGCTACCAGGCTCTATGAAGCTCTGGTTGATTGTGGTAAACCTCTGATTTGTGCTGGTGGGGTTAGCTCACCTCAGGAAGTCGCCAGCATGTTAGATCTGGGCTATTCAGGTATCCAGATGGGAACCCGCTTTATTGCTACACAGGAGTGCAGTGCCAATCAGGACTATAAGCAGGCTATTCTGGATGCTGAGGAGGATAGGATTGTCCTCACGGATAAACTTTCTGGTGTTCCCGTTTCTATTATTGAAACAGACTATATCAAAAGCACGGGTATCAAAGCAGGGACGCTCGCTCGCCTCATGCTCAAGGGCTCAAGGACCAAGAAATACATGCGTATGTTTTACACCCTGCGTTCTTTCAGAACCCTGAAAAGTGACCTTGGGAAGGGGGGTGCCTACCAGCATTTCCTGCAAGCGGGGAAAAGTGTTGGGGGTATCACACAGGTTCTCCCTGTCCAAGAGATCATGGACAGGTATCGCCACGCTCTTTAGTTCCCTGAATTCAAACTGATGTCACTTCTAAATCTATACTCTGTAGCTCATCTTGTTATCTGGTTTCTGGCAGGACGTTTCACTAGAATTAGCTGGACTGTTTTCCTGATTATTTCTATTGGCTGGGAGTTTCTAGAGTTGGTTTTACCCTTCCAGTTTGCAGAGGAATGGATTGGCAATAAGCTGGCCGATGTGGTGGTCAATATTCTCGGGTTCTATCTGGGTAATCTATTCAATTCCCGAGCTTCAAAGCAGCCCGATTAATTCATCCAGAATAACCTAATGTGCAGGTGTTACCTGCGTGAAGTATAGTCCAGGTAATGATCCAGAGGATTGGATGTACTTGTATTCAGAGAGAGGATATAATTTACAGTGGGCTGGTGATAGTTCATATCCGTGTAATAGGGATTTGGATCATAGGTGCTGAGTGAGTTGTTTTCTTGTACATAGAGATAATCTGTCGTCAGGACTGAGTAGACGCTATCCAATTTTAGCGCGGTTCCATCAGCATGCCGATACCCCCCTGTAGTGGTCATCCCAGCTACAGCATGGTCTTCAAGACTATTGATTACTTGTTGCCCTGTTAGCTGGAGCTCCATGATATTATTGTTAAAGGGCAGAACGCCAAGAATGTCACCTTTGGTAATATCTCCAGTCTCCAGTGATTGACGAATACCTCCAGTATTGGTGAATGCGATATCGGCGCGGGGATAGCTGTATAACCAGGAATCTGTAACCAGATTATGCATTTCGGCAGAATATCTGGGAATCAAATTATCAAGATAACCAATGACCTCCCCCAGGGCTTCATCTGTTGCAGCCTCCCAGGAACTAACAATGCTTTCGACCACAGGGTCAGGCGTGCCTCCAAGATTTCCATTGGTCATCGCCTCCAAATCTGTCACCAGCAAGTCCTCGTCATTATACCAAATATCAAGACGAGCATAATGTCGCATTCCCCAGCCCCCCTCAATGAGAGCCACCCTGCCATTACCACGGATCTCGCTGACAAGCTCATTGCAATGTCCGCCTCCAATCATGGTGATCTCCAATTCCTCGGCAAGGGAAAGCAGATCACGCATTTCGCTATGGCAAATATGAGCAATGCATAAAACGATCTCGACGCCTTCAGCCCAGACCTGTGGGACCCATTCCTCAAGCGCGCCCTCATAGGAAACAAAATTGTAGTCCTCAACATAGGTGGGAAAGGTTGTGTAGCTGGTGCTTGTTGTGGTTAACCCAACAATGCCTACTAGAATCCCATTGACCTCAGTGATGACATAAGGTTGAGCAAAATCTGGAATACTACCATCTGACTTCAACCGAATATTGGCAGAAAGATAGGGAAAGTCTGCCTGGGCGACTCGCTCTCGAAGACCAGACACTTCAAAATCGAACTCATGATTTCCAATGGCTGCGGCGCTATATCCCATGGCATTCATGGTTTCTACAGTGGACTCACCTTGAAACCATGTTGATATGGCCTGACCTGTCCAATTATCACCTCCGCTGAGAATGATGTAAGAGCTGTTTTCAGAATAGCCCTCTTCATCTCTCCAGAGACCCATAAGTTTTGCAGCCCCCTCAGCCTCGCTGGTTTCAGATATCCAACCGTGCTCATCGTTGGTGTAAAGTATGGTCAGGTCAGAAGGACCCGAACCTGGATCAGGTTTGTCTATGTCCTTTGCACAAGACTGGAATAGTAGCCAGATCACGATTATTGTGGATAGTGATGTGAGGTGTCTCTTCAGCACAATTTGTCCTCTTTATCGAACAATGTTAATCTTTCGAAAACACATTACATACAAAAATCTTGATGTGCAGATTTTCTTTACTCACGAGATAATACGCTTACTTTGAGTCAATATGAATGTATCACACAAAACACTGAAATTGCTGGCTGCCTTGATCTGGTATATTGGTCCAGTGATTCTCTTTAATAAAGGTGCCGAGTTGGCAAGCGAAGCATATAATCTGGAACCCCATGGCTGGGGCCGTCTCTTTAGCTGGAGTGCCGGTATAGCTGTTGGCCTGGTGAAAACCCGCTATATCTTTCTCAAAAGTTGTCGCAAGAACCTGGTTCGTATCGATTCCCTGACATCACCCAAACTGGGTCAATTTTACCGAGTTCAGTTTTTTATCGCTCTCGCTTCAATGATTGCTCTGGGCGCATTTCTCTCAAGAGCCTCTCAGGGAAATCATACTTTTCTCGTTGCAGTTGCCACTCTGGATATCAGTATTGGTACTGCTCTGCTGGTTAGCAGTAAGGTCTTCTGGGAACAGGGTGTGTTTTCCTTTAAGAAGCAGCTTTCCTGAAAACACAAAGCGAGGATTATAATCCTCGCCTTGTAAAAAACCACACTTGGCCCGTTCAGGGCATTTTTCCTTTATTTAAGGGCATAATAAGAAAAGTCATTCTGCTTCAAGGGGAACAGCTATAAACAAAAATCTCTCCCTAACCATCATAGCGAAGGGATGAAATAACCGAAGTTATCTCCATACCCTACCATCAAGCCGAGATTGCTTCCCCTTCGATGAACTCAGGGTCGCAATGACAGCAGGTTTAATTATTCTCATATACAAAAAAGGGGGCCATAAGAACCCCATTTCAGTTATGAACCTTGCGAAGGTTTTACCTGTCCGGCGTAGCCCATAGGGCGTAGACGGAAACCTTCGCAAGGTTATGGCTATACTATTTTATTTTAGGTCCCGCCGCCAGAATCTCAGAAGGCATACCCTCCATGAATTTCTTGAAGTTTTCAATAAACAAACGCGCGAGTTGCTCATATTTAGCAGTGTAAGCATCCTTGCTGGGCCAGGTCTGAGCAGGGTCCAACACCTTCTCAGGCACACCTTCACCTGTGAGCGGAACCTGGAATCCAAACACAGGATCCACGCGGTACTCAACATCCTTCAGCTTGCCTTCCAGGGCAGCATTTAACAGAGCTCTGGTATGTTGAATACTCATACGTTTACCAATACCAAAGGGACCCCCGGTCCAGCCCGTGTTGACCAGCCAACAATCCACATCATGCTTCTTGATCCGCTCCTTTAGTAGTTGGGCATAGTAGTAGGGATGATGCACCATAAAGGGGGCACCAAAGCAAGCGCTGAAAGTCGATTGGGGTTCAGACCCCAGACCAACCTCTGTTCCAGCAACTTTCGATGTGTATCCTGAGATAAAGTGATACATGGCCTGCTCTGGAGACAGTTTCGCAATAGGAGGTAAAACCCCATTGGCATCACAGGTCAGCATGAAAATATTTTTCGCATGTCCGCCTCGGGCCTCTTCCACAGCATTATCAATAAAGTGGAGCGGGTAGGAAGCACGTGTATTCTCTGTGCGTGTCGGATCATCCAGATCCAGTTTCCGAGTGACAGAATCATAAATCACATTTTCCAGGATGGTCCCAAATTTTTCAGTACAGGCATAGATTTGGGGCTCAGCCTCCGGGCTCAACTGAATCACTTTGGCGTAACAACCACCCTCAAAATTAAAAACACCTTCATCGCTCCAGCCATGTTCATCATCACCAATAAGATGACGTTTGGGATCAGCAGAGAGTGTAGTTTTACCCGTACCTGACAGACCAAAGAAAATAGCCGTATCTCCATCGTCGCCCATATTGGCGGAACAGTGCATGGACAAAACATTCTGCTTGGGCAGTAGGTAATTCATGACCGTAAAAACAGACTTTTTGATTTCTCCGGCATACTTGGTTCCACCTATGATGGCAATGCGCTTTTCAAAGTTCAGTGCAATAAAGGTGGGACTGTTGGTCCCATCCATCTCAGGCGCACCGATAAAATCGGGGACAGTAATGACTGTGAAATCAGGAACATGTCGTTTCTGATCTTCCTTCTTGATAAGCGGGATGAACATGTTGTGAGCGAAAAGACTCTGCCAGGCATATTCAGTAATAATGCGGATGGGCAGGGCATAGTTTTCATCTGCACCAACATGACAATCCTGGACAAAAACATCCTTGCCCTGGAGATAAGCCTGTACCCGGGAGAACAGTACCGCAAACTTAGACTCTGGATAAGGTCTGTTGTATTCACCCCACCAGATGTCTTCCCGGGTAAGATCCTCTTTGACCACCAGCTTATCATTGGCAGCTCGGGCAGTATGTTTGCCTGTATTCATGAGGATGGGACCGTTATTCATCATCTTGCCTTCCCCGCGAAAAAGAATTTCTTCATAAAGGGGAGCTGTATGCAGGTTCCAATACACATTGTTCAGATTTTTTAAGCCATGATTTTCCAGGCCATAGTCGCTTGCTGTGGCATTTTTCTCCGCGGCTGCCGGGCTGGCCAGACCAAGATGCTGTTTCATGACCAATCCCTCACCATTTTACGATCACCAATAAATATTTCATTGGGGGCCTTGGGATCCAGGGCCCACTTGATGCGGTCGACACCGTCCTTGATATCCTTGATACTGCCACAATAGCTCAGTCTGAGGTGTCCATCCATACCAAATTCATTTCCTGGAACCGTAACGACCCGGACTTTCTCCAGCAGGAGTTTACTCAACTTGGCGGCACTTTTCTCATAGGCACTAAAATTCGGGAAACAGTAGAAGGTACCACCGGGTTTTTCAACTCGGACACCATCAATGGTTCTTAACTCATTGATCATGATATCACGATTATTCTGTAATGTAGTTCGGAGGCTTTCCACACCACTTTGAATACCATTCAATGCTCCAACAGCAGCGACCTGTAACAAGGCTGAGGCGCATGACGTTGTCTGCGCCTGAATATTATTCATCGCTTCTATTATCTTTGTATTGGCTACTGCCCATCCAATTCGGAAGCCCGTCATGGCGTAGGCCTTGGAAACCCCATTCACCACGATCAATTTTGATTTCTCCTCATTGGCCCTGGCAAACTGATAGGGTGATGTCCATTCATTTCCATCAAAGACCAGTTTATGGTAAATATCATCCATAATGAGATAGATTTCTTTCTTCTCACAATACTTGACCAATTCAGCGATGAGCTCTTTTGAATAAATTGCACCGGATGGATTGCTTGGACTATTTACAATGATGGCTTTTGTATAAGACCCGACTGCCTGGGTAATATCATCCATGTTAGGTTCCAGGCCGCCGCCTTCAGGTGTGACAATCACAGGCTTTCCGTATGCCAATTTGATCATTTCAGGATAACTGACCCAATAGGGTGCCAAAATAATGACTTCATCCTGCGGATCAATAATAGACAGCAATAAAATAGACAGTGATTGCTTGGCTCCATTGGAAATGAGAATATTCTTAGGGGTAGTCATGTGGCCATAGTTTTCTTCTGTATAACGGACAACTGCTTGACGCAGTGGTAAAATTCCCTCCGTTGGTGTATATTTGATCTCAGCTGAATTCAGTTTTGCGGATGCGGATAAAATCGCATCGATTGGTGCTTTACTTTTCGGTTCACCGCCCCCGAGGTGGATAACCGCCTCTCCCTTTTCCTTCAGGATACGTGCAGTATCGTTTAAGGCCAGCGTAGGGGATGCTGGGATGGATTTTGCAAGTTGGCTGATGCTCATGATGTGCCTTTTAAAAACGGGTTTTAATCAGTTACAGGCCCTCTCCGTTGACCTGTGTCAAAATCAGGCAAACATAGGTTCACAATTCTTCTTTTGCCAACAAAATTAGCCCAAACGGTTAAAATTATTAAGGCAATTGTTTTTTGGGATTAATACTTTTATGTTATAGTTGGTAAACTAGTTAATACATTCGTATTTCAAGGTTATAGGCAAGCTTTGGCTACGATCAGTTGATGATTTAGAGAATATACGGAATCAAATACCACGATTGTTTTTTGTATTCGGTCCATTCTTCATAGCGAGACATGGATCTTTCCTTCATGATGATATTAATAGAGAAATATCCCAACCAGACCCAGGCCAAAATGGCCCAGGGAATCCAATGCCAGACAATGAGAGCGAAGGAACCATAAATCATCATTTCACCGAGGTAGTTGGGGTGTCTGATTAAGCGAAACATCCCTGAAGTAATAAGCCCTTTTTGAAATTTCAAGGTATAGAATTTTTGAGCATCTGCTGTGAGCATGAGAGCCAAGCCTGTGGCATAAATAAAAATCGCAACAGCAGTCCACATCCAATTGGCACCAACATGTGCATCACCAAGAATGGGTGATATCAAGAGGTAGGGTGCCACCCAATATGGCCCCAGCACCGCTGCGATGGCCATAACAGCACCACCAAAAGTAATCTTGGTCTGCCACTTGCTGTCCGGGAAAACAACATCCTTAAGAATCCAGATGATACCATAACTGCCATGCAAAGCCAGATACACCCAGGCCTGTGTTGAATAATTTTCATAGAATAGCATCAAACCCAAGACCCAGAAGAGCGCCATTCCTTTTTGGAAATTGATGACCCAGTTAAAACTTAGAACTCTTGGCCCCCCAAAGAGGTCGTGGCTTAAATAGTTGGTCGCTTTATGGATGACTGAAATCATGTTGGACATATCAGCTCTTCCTACTCTTTTTCAGCAATCAATATGTAGCTGAGGGGAATATCAGGACCCTTTTCCTGATTTTTGCCATGTTGGGTGGAAATATCATCGGGGTATTCAGAGAAATGTCTCACTTTCATACCATTATCAATAATACCCATAAGAATGTCTGACAGGGTCCACACAAACCAGTACATGGTTTTCGATTTATACGTGGTATTTCCCACGTAATCAATTCCGTCATTATCTATATAGGGGTCCTTCTTAAAATAGGGTTCAATGATTTGCATGGGGTCCACATTATCCTGTTCGTCTGCAGAAAGCATTTCAGAGAAGGGATGAGATTCATGGATGAAAAGCTCACCGTCTTCATTGAGCAATGAGGCTATTTTACCAAAGAAGCGCTGTATGCCTGGCATCCATCCCAGACAGCCAATACTGATGTAAACGATGTCAAAGGTATCGTGGTAGATCTCAGGAATCTCATAGATATCGGCTTGAACAAATTCGCATGAGATATCTAGCCTGTCAGCTCTTTCCTGAGCTTCTTGAATGGCACTATCAGAAATATCAAACCCCACACATTCTCCGGCACCCATATTTTTGAGAGACATCAACTCTACGCCATTATTACAGCAGACATGGGCAATCTTCTGGCCCTGAATATTCAGTGCTTGAATCAGCGACAATTCTGGCTCTGTAATCACCGAAAAACCAGGAGACGAGAATGCTTTATCCCATTTGTCTCCATTGAATTCTTGATGACGGGGCATGGCTTCATTCCAGGCTTCCCGATTGGCCTGGGTATATTTTTTGACATCATTCATACATCACCTCTGTTATTTCAGCAGCAGTATCTTTTGCGATTGTGAAAAATCTTGATTTGAGAGCTGTACGATAAAAACACCTGAAGGTAACACCTCCCCGCGTTGAGTTTTGGCGTCCCATGTTATTGTATTCTCTCCGCGCCCATCTTGAGACAGATCTCGGCTCCAGACCAGATCACCCCTCAAATTGAAAATGCTCATTCTGGTCGGGCGAGAGTCTCTCAACTCATACTGAATATTCAGTTGGGCGTTAAAGGGGCTCGGGTACAGACGATTCAGGGAAAGTGAAACCGGAGCAAGACCCCTATTCTCTTTCTCGACATCCAATGTTTGATCTATCAATTCCAACATGGCTGTTCCAGTAGCCTCTTCCGTAGTAAAACCAAGTAACTCTCCTATGGTAGGAGCAATGTCTGGAATGGTACGCGAGATATCTGAAATCAGTCCAGTATGGATATCAGGTCCAACAGCCAGAAGTTGAATATGGCGACAACCGTCACAGTCATCACCATGTCCTGAAAAATTATTAGTGTGGCGACCATGATCATTGGTTACCAGCATGGTCGTTTTCCCAGCGTAAGCTGAGTCTGATTGAAGGGTGGTCCAGAGTTCGCCAACCAGACTATCGGCAATTGAAATGGCATTGATATAGTTACTCCAGACGCCTGAATGTCCTGCATGATCCACATCAGCCAGATACATCAATAAAAAATGAGGCGCTTGATTGGCAATCACCTCCTCGGTTTCATGCCAAACATCTTCATCGCTATACCCAACTGCATGGTACAGGGGCCAGTAGTCCATACCATAATTTGGATCAAGACTCGCTTTCCAGGGGCAGAGTTCCTTTAGCGTGTAAACACAGTCTTCAGCCGGCCTGTCAAGTTGTTTTCGATAGTATTCAAACACGGTGGGGAGCTCTGTCGTATTGTTTGAGCTACCATTGCATGTGGGGTCGCTAAAGGTATTAATATCAGTCCAGGCACCACACCAGATAGCAGGAATGGCACGACTGGTATAGGTGAATCCATTATTTTGAAAATCGCTTATAAGACTACCCTGCTCAGCCAGAGAAGCCATGTGGGGGACCTGTGCATGGGAGGGGTCACCCAGCCCCTCGCTATAACGTAGCCCATCTATAATCACGAGTACAACGTGGTCGGTGCTGTATGCCAAACCTCTCACAAAACCAAAAACTAAAACCATACTCAGAAAGCAAAGCGTCCGCGTAGTAGATCTAAATACAAGTGATTGCATAATTACCTGTTTATTCCACGAATTAAGAAGATTAAACTTTTCCCCAACTAAAGGGCACAGCAGGCAAAATATTTTTACCTCGTGATGCTAAAAACTATGCATGTGGTCTGAATATAGCAAGGAGCTTCTAGGAACTACAGTTGGAGACCATCCTTTTCACTTCATCCCGTCTGCTTCTGGTTTAGTTTCGAGCATGCTTCCCTGGATCACTATTCTCAGGCCCCTCAACCTTCTGCAAGCCGCTATGGCTGTGGTGCTGACAACAGCTTTTCTGGGTGAACTTGAGCAAGTCAATACCCTGTTATTGCTTGTCATTTCGGTGATGCTTGCTACTGGAGCTGGCAATGTGATCAACGATATTTTTGATATCGAAATCGATAAGGTAAATCGACCAGATCGTCCCCTGCCTTCAGGAACTATCACCTTGCGTGGAGCCCGAATCTATACCGCGCTCATGTTCACCGTTGGAGTGACTCTGGCAGCCTTAATTTCCATGAATAACCTGATCATTGCCGGTCCGATTTCTGTGACCTTGTTGTATGCCTACTCCGCCTGGTTCAAACGTTTGCCCTTCATTGGAAACTTAACTGTTTCCTTCATGATGGGTTTGGCCTTCATCTATGTTGGCGTGGCCTTTGGCAATATTCAGGCAACGCTGGTGATGGCCGCCCTGGCTTTTGGCTTCACATTCATTCGCGAGATTGTCAAAGATCTTGAGGACATGGATGGGGACGCCAGAAATGACGCCCGAACCCTGCCCCTGGTTTGGGGAGAACAGAAGACACTTTTCCTCGTGCTATTTATGATGGCTGCTTTCGTTGTTCTGGATCTGCTTCCTTATGTTCTGGGCGTCTACAATCAAGTCTATCTCTGGATGGTTATCCTGGGGATAAATTTACCCCTGTTGGTTTTCGCATTTATAATGTGGAAACAACCCGAGAAAAAAAATTACTCCAGGGTGCAATTGTTTTTAAAACTCGATATTTTTGTGGGTCTCGCCGCTCTATATTTCGGCCAGACTTTATAACTGCTTTTCCCTCTTGGGAATCACAATAAGGATACACCGTGGCTGAATTCGTTCACCTTCACAATCACTCCCATTATTCGCTGCTAGACGGCGCTGCTCGTATAGATCAAATTATTTCCAAAGTCTCTGAGTTGGAGATGAAAAGCTTCGCCCTGACTGACCATGGTAACATGTTTGGTGCAGTAGAATTTTACAAGGCAGCTATAAAAGCCAATATCAAACCCATCATCGGTATGGAAGCCTACGTCTCCCCTGGACTTCACACTGAGAAGCGTATACCTACTGAAGGAAAGCGGGCTTACCATCTGGTTTTACTGGCCAAAAATAACACGGGCTATCGGAACCTTATGAAACTGACTTCCATAGCCTATCAGGATGGTTTCTACTTTGTGCCACGTGTAGATAAAGATCTCTTGAGACAGTACTCTGAGGGCTTGATCGCTACATCAGCCTGCCTCAGTGGACAGGTCACCTATCACGCCAGCCGCGGGGACTATGATCGGGCTAAAGAACAGGCCATCGAATATGATGAAATTTTTGGTCGCGGTAATTTCTTTCTGGAGATGCAAAGACACTTCACTCTGGAAGGGCGTGAATTTGAACGCGAGGCCATTGCCCGTGAAGTCATTCAGAAAGTATCCAAAGACACTGGAATTCCTCTGGTAGCAACCAATGATGCTCATTATGTCAGCGCTGAACACCACAAAGCTCATGATGCCCTGATCTGTATTGGCCGCGGTAAATATGTCAGCGATACCAATCGCATGAAATACGACACCAAGGACATTTACATCAAAAGCACAGAGCAGATGGTGGAACTCTTCAAAAATGTCCCCGAAGCCATTGAGAACACGCTGCGCATTAATGAAATGTGTCAGTTCAAGTTGGAAACCGGTGTCAACCACATGCCTGAATTCCCCATCCCCGAAGGTCGTTCCCTGAATGACCATCTCGATGCAATCACCTGGGAAGGCATGGAGCGTCGCGTCAAACAGATCGACACCCGCTACAAAGAACGTCTGGATTATGAGCTTGATGTCATTAAAAAGATGGGCTTCCCCGGTTACTTTCTCATCACCCATGATTTTGTCAATTATGCCAAAAGACAGGGCATTCCCGTAGGACCTGGTCGTGGTTCGGCTGCCGGGAGTCTTGTCGCCTATTCATTAGGTATTACTGACCTTGACCCCCTTCAATACAACTTATTGTTCGAACGCTTTCTTAATCCAGATCGTGTGAGCATGCCCGATATCGATATCGATTTCTGTTATGATAGACGAGAAGAGGTCATCGATTATATGCGGGATCGCTTTGGACACGATTCGGTCACTCAGATCATTACCTTTAATAAACTCAAGGCACGCGCAGTTATCCGTGATGTGGGACGCGTGTTGGAAGTCCCCATTAAGGAAACAGATCGTATTGCCAAACTGGTTCCCGAAGAATTGGGAATCACGTTGCCTCAGGCACTAAAGAAGAGCCCTGAGTTGAAGCAGGCTTCAGAGCTTGATGAAGTTCATAGGCAACTCTTCGAATACTCCGAGGTGCTGGAGGGTATGAACCGCAATGCCGGTAAACACGCAGCTGGTCTGGTTATCGCACCTGGAAAACTCACCGACTACATACCCCTTTACAAGTCAGCCAAGGACGGTTCTGTAACCAGCCAGTACGATATGAAAGCTTTGGAGGATGTCGGCCTAATCAAGTTTGACTTCCTGGGTCTGAGAACGCTGACGGTTATTCAAGAAGCCGTTGAGCTGATCAAAAAATTCCATGGAGTAGAAATTGACATTGCCACCATTCCCATGGATGATCCAGCAGTTTACAAACTCTTTTCTGATGGTCTCACCATCGGACTGTTCCAGTTTGAATCCACAGGCATGCGAGAGTATTTGAAGAAGCTCAAACCAACAGTCCTGGAAGATTTGTTTGCCATGAATGCCCTGTATCGACCAGGTCCCATGGGCAACATCAATGACTTTATAGCCCGTAAACATGGCGAGCAGAAGGTGACCTCCCTCCATCCCCTTATGGAAGATGTTCTTAAAGAGACCTATGGTATCATTGTCTATCAGGAACAGGTGATGCAACTGGGATCTGTGATTGCCGGATTCTCTCTTTCAAAAGCTGATTTAATGCGTCGAGCCATGGGTAAAAAGATCAAATCCCTCATGGATGAGATGAAAGAAGAGTTCATCTCAGGTGCCCGCAAAAATAATATCAATGAAAAACTGGCCAGCAAGATCTGGGATTTGATTGAGAAGTTTGCAGAATATGGCTTTAACAAAAGTCACTCTGCTGCCTATTCAGTCATTGCTTACCAGACTGCCTACCTGAAAACCCATTATCCTGTAGAATTCCTGGCTGCCAATATGAGTTCTGAAAAGGATAATACTGAAAAAATTCAGATGCTCCTCGCTGAATGTCGCAAACTAGGCATTAAGACCATTCCGCCAGATGTCAATGCCAGTATGATTCATTTTGCACCCGGTGAAGGGAAAAGTATTATTTATGGCTTAAATGCCATCAAAAAGGTGGGCGCCAAGGCGGCCGAAGTCATCATGCAGGAGCGACTGGATAATGGTCCTTTTGAGTCCATCTTCGATTTCTGCTCCCGTGTTGACTCACAAAATACCAACAAAGGTGTGGTTGAAGCTCTCGTAGGTAGTGGTGCCATGGACTCACTCCCTGGTACCCGCTGGGAAAAATTCCTCAGTGTAGAAGATGCAGTCTATCACGGACAGCGTGTTCAGACCTTGAAAAATACCAACCAGACCGATCTCTTTGGCGGAGGTGGTGATTCAGCCATGATCCGTGAGCCGGAACTCAGCGATGCACCCACCTGGAATAACATGGATATGCTCAATCGCGAGCGCGAATATATCGGATTTTATCTCACAGGGCATCCCCTGCATGGATTTGAAAGTGAAATCAATGCTTTCTCTAATGTGGATCTCATTGATCTGACTGCCACACGGGATGAACAGGATGTGCGTATCGGTGGGATTATCTCAGGAATGAAAATCCATTATGATAAGCGCAATAATCAGATGTGCTTCTTTACGCTGAATGGTCTAGATGGCTCCATTGAGGCACTGGCTTTCTCTGATGCCTTTACCAAGTATAAAGAATTTATAGCCAATGACTCCCGCGTATATATGGAAGGACGAATTTCGAAAAGAAGTGATGACGATTTGAAGGTCCTGGTAAATAAAGTCATCCCTCTGGAAGAGGGTCAAAATGAATATGCCAGAGAAGTTCATATTGCCTTTGATCCAGCCCTCCTGGCTGGCAATGTCCTGGATGAGACTCAAATACTGGCCAGACGCTATTCCGGTGCCTGCACGCTGATTTTTCATCTGCGAGAAGGTGAGAAAAGGGAAAGAATCATGATGGCAAGAAGTGCTCGTGTCTCTGCAAACAGGGGTTTTATCCGGACCCTGCGCGAATCCTATGGTGACGAAAACGTCTGGCTGTCATAGATTATTTTCCGTTTTTCACAACGAAACTAACGAAGAAAACGAATTTAGTTTCTTGAGAGTTTAGGGCGGAAAACCATTTGTGTCTTGCTGAGCCTGTCGAAGTATGACACAAATGGTTTATCCAGATACAGTATTCAATATTATTAGCGCCAACTTGCCATGAAACGAGCGTATCCAAGGATGGTTTAAATTTATGATCGCAGTTCTTCAAAGAGTTAGTCAGGGCGAAGTCAAAATTTCTGGACGTTCTCGCGGAAAGATCAACATTGGCTATGTAATCCTTCTGGGGGTAGCCGTGGATGATGAGCAACAAGATGCTGATTGGCTGGCTGAAAAAATCGTGGGTTTAAGAATCTTTGAAGATGAAAATGAGAAGATGAATCTGTCTATAAAGGATGTGGAGGGAAAAGCCCTGGTTATATCCCAATTTACACTTCTGGCAGATTATAAACGAGGGCGCCGACCTGGTTTCACCAAAGCAGCCAAACCAGAGAAGGCTATTCCCCTCTATGAACACTTTATGGATCAGCTCTGGCAGCAGGGTATTGAAGTTGAGAAGGGTGAGTTTGGCGCTGAGATGCAAGTCCACATTATGAATGAGGGACCTGTCACCCTGGTTTTGGACAGCACGGTTAAATACCCCCGATAACGCTGGGTAACGCCCACCCGTCTTCGCGACCCTGAGTTCATCGAAGGGGATGCGATCTCGGGCTTAACATATTCTGAGAAATCGAAGCTTGCCTCTCCTATACTTGTGTTGGAATCCCAATAACAATATAGAGCTTAACCAGATAGTTTTAATCCTTATACTTCGACGGAGTTTATACTGAGCGGAGTCGAAGTACTCAGTATGACGCGGATAAATGCTTATGCGTCTTCCTGCGATCCGCAAAGGATGTCACAATCGGTCAAAAATCCTATTCCCAGTTTAATATCGCTCTCTCAAACCAAAATTTAACGCAGAGCTAATTTCCAGCTCTTTTTGTATCAATTCGTAACCATTTGTGATATTCGTGTCAGTATGCAAACCCCCTTTCAACTGGGCATTTCGATACTTCGACTTCGCTCAGCACAGGCTAGCTCAATGTCCAATTTCCAGTTTCATCCCCTTGCCCCGCCCTTAACTTCACCCACAAATTTAGAAGGGGTCATATGTCTCAAATTGGAAGAATGAATACGCTCCACGTCATGCGGGAAGTGGACTTTGGGATCTATCTGGATGGTGAAGAACTCGGTGATATTCTTTTACCAAAACGTGAAGTTCCTACCGGTACCAAAGTCGACGATATGCTTGAAGTCTTTGTCTACTTTGACTCCACCGACACCATCATAGCATCAACATTAAAACCCAAGACCATGGTGGGTGAATTTTCCAGCCTGAAGGTCATTGATAATAATGAGATGGGGGCCTTTCTGGATTGGGGCCTTCCTAAAGATCTGCTGGTTCCTTTTCGTGAACAGAGCCACAAACTCCTCGATGGTCGACATTATGTGGTTTATACTTATCTCGATATTGTGAGCAATCGCATCGCCGCCAGCACAAAACTCGATAAATTTTTAAGTGATGAAAACCCACGCTTTTCTGCTGGAGAAAAAGTTGACCTGTTCATTGTGAACCGCACAGATCTGGGATATAAAGCCATTATCGAAAATGGCTATTGGGGACTCCTTTTCAAGGATGAGGTCTTCCAGCCTCTTCAGCAGGGGCAACAGCTTGAAGGGTATATCAAGAACATTCGCGAGGATGGCAAAATTGACCTCACCCTTCAGGAACCAGGTGTGCAACACATGGATGCAGCAAGTCAAAAGATCCTGGATTTACTCAAAGAGCATCAGGGCTTTTTACCTTTTAATGACAAGACGCCCCCTGATGTTATTTACCGTGAATTCGGACTGAGTAAAAAGGTGTTTAAGCGTTCGATTGGGGCTCTATACAAAAAACGTCTAATCAAACTTGAGCCACGTGGAATTCAACTTTTAGACACCAATTGATATCCAGAATGGGGCAGTCCTCATGATTCAGGTAGATAATCTCCATTTCGCTTACGGTTCAAATGCTCACGACACACTCAAGGGTTTAAATTTTCACATTGATGACGGGGAAATCTTTGGGTTTCTCGGTCCCAGTGGTGCTGGAAAAAGCACGACTCAAAAAATCCTTATAGGTATTTTGAATCGATACCGAGGAACTGCCACGGTCAACGGTACTGATCTTCAAAACTTGAATTCTGATTTCTATGAGTCCATTGGGGTTGCTTTTGAAACACCCAATTTATATTCCAAATTCACCGCCCTGGAAAACCTGGAGTTCTTCGCTCAGTTTTACTCCCGTGAAACCAGAAATCCTCTGGAGCTCCTGTCTGCAGTTGGACTGGAAGAGGCAGCAAAAAGACGAGTCAGTGATTATTCAAGGGGTATGAAAGTTCGCTTGAATTTCTGTCGCAGCCTGCTGAACAACCCGAAACTCCTTTTCCTCGATGAACCCACGGCAGGCCTGGACCCGGTTAATCTCCGTAAAATGGAAACCTTGATTCTGGCCGAAAAAGCACGTGGTAACACCATATGTATAACCACCCATGACATGCATGTCGCCGATACCCTCTGTGACCGCGTCGCTTTTATTGTGGATGGTGAGGTCAGCCTCATCGACGCTCCCAGAAAACTCAAATTACAGCATGGCCAAAGATTTCTGGAACTTGAATATCGGGATGGTAAGACCTTGAAATCCACATCCATTTCCATGGACAAGTTGGGCAGCAACGAAACTTTCCAGAATATTGTGAACAATTATTACATCGAAACCATTCACTCCAGAGAAGCCAGCCTGGATGATGTTTTCGTAAAAACCACGGGGAGATCACTCCATTGAGGCTCCTGGCAGCACTGCGTCAAGACATTCGTTTTCAGTTCCGTCATGGATTCTATTATGTCTATGCCATTCTCACCTTTCTGTATGTCATCATTTTAAGATTTTTACCGGATACCCTGGTACATCCCACATTGACCATTATTCTTTTCACAGATGTCTGTTCCCTGGGCTTTACCTTTATCGGTGCCATCGTTCTACTGGAACGAGGTCAAAATCTGACTGAGAGTCTCTTTGTAACACCTCTGAGACTCTATGAATACCTCCTGTCAAAAATCTTTTCCTTTCTGATCCTCTCACTTACCTCTGTCTTTTTTATCATGCTGGGCGCATCCATTGGGGGTCATGATAAGATATGGTTTCTCTTTGGCACCATTTTCAGCGCGCTTATCTATACGCTTTTTGGTCTTGTTTTCGCGGCAAGAGCCAGACATGTAAACGATTATTTTGTCAAATCTTTGGGAATTGGCATGGTCATCAGCCTGCCCATTCTTGCTTATCTGCGTCTCTTTGACACACCGCTTTTCTATGTCTTTCCAACTCGCGCGACCTTGATATTGCTGGATGTGCTGGATCACGACTATGCCCTGTCTGAAAAATTGTTTTCCGGAGCCAGTCTGCTCATCTGGTTTTTTATCCTGAGTGCCCTGGTCTACCAACGCTTTGATAAATATGTCAGGCATCCCGCTTAGCATGAAAACGCCAATTTCCGTACTTGCCCGGGGAGACCTGAAGCTCATCATTCGCGACTCCACATTGGTCATGATGCTCTTTGGTCCCCTGGCAATCACCGTAGTGCTCTTTTTCTTGCCCACGCTGGAAGTGCTCATACAAACCAAATTTGGTTTTGATATCAGTCCTTACCGATTGTTTGCTGTCAGCTTTCTTAACATGGTTCCAGGGATGCTTTTTGCCATGATTTATGGCTTTATTATTCTTGATGAACGCGATGAAGAGGTGATTGAGTTTATCAGTATCACGCCGTTGAGAAAGCAGGGTTATCTGACTTATAAACTGATCATGCCCATGCTTCTAAGCGCTGTGTTTTTCCTGTTGATCTTCTATGCAACGGCTCTGGTTCCCCTCAATCTACTTCATGGGCTGGGGATTGCAGTCATGGTCGCCCTTGAAGCAGCTATTGGGACGCTCTTTCTGGTGGTCTTCTCAGAAAACAAGGTTGAGGGACTGGCATTTAGCAAGCTCCTGGGAATCATGTATCTGGCTTTTCCCATTGTGTTTTTCTGGAACTCAGGCTGGAATTGGCTGTCAGCTTTCCTGCCGCCCTTCTGGATAGCCAAAGCTTTTGTGCATAGTCAGGCCGGGTCTATCTGGATATGGGGTGATTTCTTTTTTGGGACAGCAATACACTTGATCGTACTGCTATTCTTTCTCAGAGCCTTTCTGAGAAAACAGTAATTAATTCAGTTTACGGTTAATCTTTTTTATCTCTTCAAGAATGGATGAGAGGACCTCAGCATCACCTTCATTAGGTTCTGATGATACTGTCTTTCCACCCCTGAGATTTCCCTGATAGCCCTTAATCTTTGCTCTCAGCTCTGCATGTAATGATTCAAATTCAACCAGACCTTCCAGCCGTCCCTCGTGTCCACCTGCCTGGGCGCCCTGACCAGCAGTCTGAACCAGCAGGGTTCCGATCTCCAACCATCTTTCATAGAGGGAGCGACTCAGTGTAAAATCAGTGATCGCTGAATATGGGATACTCACACTCTTTTTGAAGAGGATGCCTTTATTAATAACAAGCCGTTCATCCTCAACTGAATACTTCAGGTTAATTATCCATAAATATTGAAACCAGGGGACGATAACCCAGAATGCGATGAGAGCTCCGGCAACCCAGGACCAGACATATCGAACGAATTCATTGTTGGTCACTTCAGAATCTAAAATAACCACCAGGGCTTGAATAATGAGAAAACTGATAATGATAACGGCAGAGATTGTTAGAAAGGTGTAAATCTCACGTCTCATCAAACGTCCAAGATCTGGTTTTAATTCCATGATAATCCTCTCACTAAATAATGTTTAATTGCTTAATGGCTTGGGCTGAATCTCCAGATACTTCTGAACATTGACTTCATCGATATATTTATCATCAAGAAATTGATCCGCATATTCCTGAAAGACACCTTCTGAGAGAAAGACATCAAACAAATCAGCATCGATATGATGATCTGCCTTGAAGAAACCCATAATGCGCATGGCTTCGGAAAGGGTCTTACCTTTTTTATAGGGACGATCACTGGCTGTAAGGGCTTCAAAAATATCAGCAATACCCATGATACGAGCTTGAACCGACATATCTGCCTTGGTTAAGCCCTTGGGATATCCAGTACCAATCATGGTCTCATGATGACCGCCTGCAAATTCGGGCACTCGCTTGAGATGCTTGGGAAAGGGTAGCTTCTCCAGCATGTCAATGGTGACTACAATGTGATTATTAATCTTGTCGCGCTCAGCATTGTTTAAGGTTCCCCGGGATATATTCAAATTCAGGACCCAGTCATCAGAAAGCAGGTTTTGCGTTTTCCCATCAAGCGTAATCTGGCGTTTCGAAATATCGACGACCCTTTCTTTTTTGTCATCGGCCATAAATTCACCACCGGTATTACATTCATTAAGAAACTGTTGATCATCTTCAATCTGGGCAATTTCAGCCACTTTCTCAGCTTCCAGTTCAGCCTGCTTTTCTGGACTTTGTAAAACAGCATTCAAATAACTGATTTCAGCATCGCGTTTGATGACTTCAAAGCGAGTATTCATCTCATGGACTCGATCATAGATGGTTTCCAGCTTGGTTGCCTTGTCTACCACATACTCTGGTGTGGTAATTTTTCCCACATCATGGAGCCATGCCGCAATCCTAAGCTCATCCATATCCTCCCGCGAGAATTGGACATCGCCAAAGGGGCCATCCTTGATCTGATTGACCTTCTCAGCCAGCATGATGGCCAGGGCGGGAACACGTGAACAGTGTCCACCGGTATAGGGTGATTTTTCATCAATGGCATCAGCAATCAATTGGATAAATGATTCCAACAAGGTTTCAAGACCTTCAATGAGACGTACCGTTGTAATGGCCACAGCAGCCTGGCTGGACAGAGATTCAATCAGCTTCTGCATATCTTCTGAAAAGGGGATGATCTCACCAGTAATGGGGTCAGCAGCGTTGATGAGCTGCAGAACACCAATGATATCACTCTCATGGTTTTTCATGGCGATACACAGGAAGGACTGAGACCGATAATTGTTTTTTGAATCAAAAGCCTTGGTACCTGAGAAATCAAACACTTCATTCTCATAGGCATCAGGAATATTCAGTGTTTTTCCTGATAAGCCTACATGGGCAGAAATCATGTGATCGTTGGGCTCGCCATTTTGCATGTACAGTTTCACAGGATAAATAAAGTCGGGAATGGGTGTTCCGCTCACACCACCCCAGTTGGTGCCCAGTGAATTGGTCTTCATAATTTCAAAGGCAAGACGATCATCTTCAGTTCGTAAATAGAGGGTTCCACCATCCGAATTGGTGATGCGCATACCTTCTTCAATAATAAGATTGAGCAGGGTTGGCAGGTCACGCTCTGCAGAAAGTTGAAATCCGATTTCGGCCAGCTTATCAATTTGTACTTCACATTGCTCTATATAATTCAATACGGTAGGGTCCGCTGTGGCGAGATAATTTTTCACTTCAGAACGATTTATGTAGGCTTTCTTACTCATATAGGAATCTCCGGGTTCTTATCACTTCTGGAGCATTAAAATAACCGAAGTGATGTTAAATAGGTCTATTTTTTCAATCGGTAGCCAACAATTCATGGATCCACTTTTTTCCGCTTCAGCCCTTCCCGACAAAAAACGTACCTGTATTATTGATTTCTGAACATTAGATTATTTCCAATCATTTTTTTAAAGGAGCACTCATGAAAAAGACACTCGTTCTGGATACCAATGTCATTCTCCATGACAGTGACTGCATCTATCATTTTGAAGACAACGACATCGTGCTGCCCATGGCAGTCCTGGAAGAGCTTGATCATTTCAAGAAGGGCAATGATGTTTTGAATTATCACGCCCGAGCCTTTGTGCGTGCTATTGATAAAATATCCACTGAAAAAATATTTGAAAAAGGGGTCAAGCTAGGCGCCAAACAAGGCGTTTTCAGAGTAGAAATAAATTCAACCAGTGAGGAACTGACTGGCGTTTTTGGGGAGGATATCACCGATCACCGTATTCTCTATACCGCTTACGAACTATCTAAGGCCCAAAAGCAGCGGGTCGTGCTGGTGAGTAAGGATGTCAATCTACGCATGAAAGCCAAGGCTCTGGGTTTGGAAGCCCAGGATTACTTCACGGACAAAGTGGCCAGCGTTGATGAGCTCTACACCGGGAAATCCACCCAGGAACATGTCGACTCAGGGATCATCGACATACTGTATAAAGCGCCTTTTGAGATCCCCTTTGATCAAGCAGGGATTGAGGATACACCAGCACCCTGGCACCATTATATCTTAAAAAACGAGCAGAAATCAGCCCTTGCTGTATACAATCCTAATCTGCATCTCATGCAGCGACTTGATAAACGTGCAGCGCATGGAATTATCCCTCACAACGCAGAGCAACTTTTTGCTCTGGATGTGCTCACCAATGATGAAATACCCCTGGTATCCATCACGGGGAAGGCCGGAACCGGTAAAACCTTGTTGGCCCTGGCAGCTGCCATGGAAAAGCGTCGCTCCTATCGCCAGATCTTTATCGCCCGGCCCATCGTGCCCTTGAGTAACAAGGATATCGGATATTTACCAGGTGATATCAAATCCAAGATTGATCCCTACTTACAACCGCTCTGGGACAACCTCAAGGTGATTCAGAACCAGTATTTAAATGATGATTCAGAGTTTGAAAAGATCAACAATCTGGTAGAAGAGGAGAAGATTGTTATTGCTCCTCTCACCTATATCCGTGGACGCAGTTTGCAGAAAATCTTCTTTATTGTGGATGAAGCTCAAAATCTTACTCCCCATGAAATAAAGACCATTATTACCCGCGCTGGGGAGGGCACCAAGGTCGTCTTTACGGGAGATATTTTCCAGATTGACCATCCCTTCCTGGACAGTCAATCCAATGGTCTATCCTATCTCATCGATCGCTTCAAGGGACAACGTTTGTACGCCCACATGAATCTAGAGAAAGGGGAACGCTCAGCCCTGGCTGAACTGGCATCAAACCTACTGTAATGAACAAGCAAACAAATCAGAGGGCTGAATACACTGCCCGTATCAATCGAGTTCTTGATCATATTGATCGCAATCTACAAAACGAGTTAACCCTGGAAGAATTGGCAGGGGTGGCCAATTTTTCCAGATTTCATTTCCACCGCATATTCAGAGCCATGGTGGGTGAACCTTTGAATCAATTCATCCAGCGCATCCGCATAGAGAAAGCTGCCTGCCAGCTCATTGAGCGCCCAGGCAAAGCAATCACAAACATTGCTCTCGACTGCGGTTTTTCCAGCTCAGCAGCTTTTGCCAGAGCCTTCAGACAACGATTTAACATGAGTGCCAGTATCTGGCGAAACCAGGAACTTGCCAGAAATAGCAAGAACGGTAAAACGATTCGCAATGAACATCAAATGCTTGGCAATCAGTGGAAATCTTTAACCACTCCCTCAGAATATTCTATGGGTGATTGGTTGCTGGAAATGGATCCGGCAGACAGAACCTTAATATGGAGCAAGAAGAATATGACCACCATGCCTGATGTGACCGTTGAAGTAAAGAGTTTTCCTGAAATGCAGGTGGCGTATATACGCCACATTGGCCCTTATGCTGGAGATAGCGCCCTATTCCAGAGTCTGTTTGAAAAATTGGGCCGCTGGGCAGGACCACGCGGACTCTTCAGCAACCCGGACACAAAAATTCTCACCGTTTACCATGATGATCCCCAGCTCACTGATGGAGACAAGCTGCGAACCAGCGCTTGTATCACCATTCCTGAAGACATGGCAGTAGACGGCGAGATCGGCAAAATGACCATTGAAGCTGGTGATTATGCGGTGGGACATTTTGAAATCAATGTCGATGAGTATGGAGAAGCCTGGGATCATCTCATGTGTGGGTGGTTACCCCAGAGTGGCTATCAACCTGATGATCGTATGTGTTTCGAGTTAAACCTCAATGACCCCAATAAACACCCCGAGGGCAAGCATATCGTAGATATCTGCATCCCCGTAAAACCGATGTAATTCAACTTCTTTTTGTGAGTGATAACCTTGCGAAGGTTTTAAACCTTCGCAAGGTTATTTCATCTATTGTCTTGTCATCCCGAGCGGAGTCGAGGGAAAAGCACAATATTTCACGAAAGATATCCCTCGACGAAGCCTGTGCTGAGCAAAATCAAAGTGCTCGGGATGACGGTTCATGGTACTCAAACAGATACTAGAATAGCGTTGGTGTGAATTTCTGCTGCTCCAGATCCAGGAGCTTGCGTTTGATATCCAATCCACCAGTATAGCCCCCCAGAGATCCATCTGCAGCAATGATCCGATGACAGGGTATAATGATGGGAATCGGATTTTTACCATTGGCTGCCCCGACAGCCCGCATACCACCTGGTGAGTTGAGCGAGATGGCAAGAGTTCCATAGGAAATAGTCTTTCCATAAGGAATCTCTTGAAGACCCTGCCAGACGCGTTTCTGAAATTCTGTACCACTCAGAAACATCTTCAACTCAAAATGGATTCGCTCACCACTGAAATATTCTGAGAGTTGATCAATGGTTTCTTTTAGAACCGGTTTGGATGCTTTGAGTTCTGCCTCGGGGAAGACCTTTTCCACATAGGCAAACAGCTTATCTTTGGCGCCGTCACCCAGGGTTAGGACACACAAACCCTCTGCATGTTGACCTAGATAGAGACACCCCAAAGGGGAATCCATGGCAAAATAATGGATCAATGTAAGGTCACAAGACGAGGATTAAAATCCTCGCTTGGTAAGAAATTCCTGTATCCGCTTTTTCAGGTCATCACGGGTATTGCGGTAATCAGGAAGTTTAGATTCATCGATATCCCAGCCATGAAAAGGGTCTTTTAGGCTCCAATGAATCCGCTGCACATCTCCTGGAAAAGTGGGACAAATCTGGGCAGCATGGTCACACACGGATATGACAATACCAATTCCGGCATCCAGATAGTCATTTACATCATCTGAGGTCTGATGACTTATATCTACATCAATTTCGTTCATCACCAGAATCGACATGGGGTGGATGCGGCTTGGCTCCACTCCTGCAGAGAAGACTTCATATTTATCCCCAGCCAGGTGTCGCATGAGACCTTCAGCGATTTGTGAACGACAGGAGTTACCGGTGCATAAAAAGAGAACTTTTGGTTTCATGTGTTTTATATATCAACCTCTATCTAAATAGATAACCTGCCAATCATCACTCATTTTTCCGGCTAAATATCCAATACCATAGGAAACGCCTCCCCACAATGCTGTCTCCAGGAGATATTGTGCAGGATTTATATCGTATTCCTCACCGTCTGCATCAATACCTGTTCCACCTGAGGCGAGCCAGAGTCCGATATATACTCCCACACAGGCGCCTGCGCAATTTTGTCCGAATTTTTTGCCCTTGCCAGTTTTTGCCATGACCTGGACCACATCAGAAAGCGGAAAAACTTGTTCCCGGCCTCCTATATCAATAGTCACTGATTCCATGGTCATGCGTAGAGCCTTACCTTCCAGCGTTATACCATTCGATAGAAAAACTTTGCCTAATGCATATTCTTGAGTGATCGCTTGCGCACTCAACAGAGAGACCATCAAACTCAATAAAACAAGCGTACAGATTGAACGATAACTTCTAAACATAACAACCCCTTTTTAATCAAATTCCTGAACACTAATTTAGCTATTATTTTTACATAATAAAGACCAAGCTCATTGTCAAACGCAACAATTCCTTTTGTTTTGCATCAATGCTAACTGCGCAATAGCAGACCATAACAATTGTAAACAGATTGAATTACATTATCTTCAACATATAATTATAATACTAACATAACTATTATTAGGTGATTATGGGTTTAGATAAAACTGACAGACTAATTTTGGACATTCTGCAGGAAAATGGTCGCATCTCCAATGCCGAGCTTGCCCGGCGCATCAACATGTCTCCCCCTCCAACGCTGGAGCGGGTAAAAAAATTAGAGCGCAGTGGAATCATACAAAACTATGTAGCCCTTGCAAATCCTGCTAAACTTGGGTTGAATTGCTTCACGTATGTTGAAGTGACACTGGTTCGTCATGGTCGCGAAGGTGTTGAAAGATTTATGAAATCAATCACCTCCCTTGATGAAGTCATGGAATGTCATCACATTACTGGTGGCGCTGACTTTCTGTTAAAGGTAGCCAACCAGGATATCCCCGATTACGAAAACTTTGTTCTCCATAAACTAACGGCATTACCTGAAGTCCAGCACTTGAAAACCATGGTGGTGCTTTCCACCCTGAAGCATGAAACCAGAATGCCCACTGATCTGAATAATCAGGAATCAAAATAAGCATGGTATCCCAAAAGGGCTTTGCCCGAAAACATCTTATTGCCTTGGTCGGTTTTGGTATGGTAGCCCAAGGGCTCTGTAAAATTCTTCTGGAAAAAAGAGACATTCTTAAACGAGACCATCAATTCGAATTTGAAATTGTTGCTGTAAGTACCCGCAGTCGTGGAACCATGTTCCATCCAGCCGGCCTCTCCCTTTCCTATCTTAATTATCTCGCCCAAAACAATATCCCTTTTGTGGAGAATTTGAAGGAGTGGGATGCCGAGGACATGATACGTGAATCTAACGCCTCCGTAGTCATCGAACTCGCGCACAGCAACCTGGTGGATGCCGAGCCAGCACTGACCCACTGTCGGACAGCCTTTAAAACGGGAAAGCATGTCATTTGTGGAAATAAGGGTCCGGCGGCTTTAGCCTACTCTCAGATGAAAGCGCTGGCCAGAAAACAAGGATGTGCTTTTCTCAATGAAGCGACTGTTCTCAGCGGAACGCCAACCTTCAGCTTTTTAAACAACTCGCTTAAAGGAAACCAGATTAGTGGCCTCAGAGGAATTTTAAACGGGGCAACCAATTTCATTCTTAATGAAATGGAATCTGGCTCCAGTTACGATGACGCCCTCAATCAAGCAGAAAAACTGGGCTATCTGGAAACAGACCACTCCGCTGATATTGATGGATATGATGCCCAGGCCAAACTTGCTATTCTTGCGAATGAACTCTTTGAATTGACCTTCGATCTTACAGACATCAAGCGGGAAGGCATTGGTTCAATCACACAGGTGCATATTGAAGCTGCACGTCGTGCTGGCAAACGCTGGAAATTGATTGCCACTCTATCCATCGATGGTGATGAAGTCATCGCTCATGTCAGACCTGAAGAGCTGGATCTCTCTGATCCCCTTGCCCAGGTAAATGGAAGCATGAATGCCATAACCTTTTCCACTGATCTGCTTGGAGACATAACAATTACGGGACCTGGAGCCGGTGGCTTAGAAACTGGCTACGCGGTTTTATCCGATCTTTTAACTTTAAACACAGGAATGTTCTAATGAGTCTTAATCTAAAGAATATGGGTATCAATACTCGCGTTACTCATGCTGGTGAAAACCCTGATACAGTTCATGGTAGCGTGGGAATCCCGATTTACCAAACTTCAACTTTCAAATTTCGTGATGCTGACCATGGCGCTCGTCTGTTTGGAGGAAAAGAGAAGGGTTATGTGTATACTCGCATCGGCAACCCGACCACAAACACATTTGAACAAGCAATCACGCTGCTGGAACATGGCTTTGGTGGGATCGCTACTGCTACAGGAATGGCCGCCATCAGCAGTGTTTATATGACCTTCCTTGGAGCAGGTGCCCATATGGTAGGAACGGATGCTGTCTATGGATCCTCAAGAATGGTTGTTGAAAATGACTTTAGTCGTTTTGGCGTAGAGAGTTCCTTTGTTGATACTTCAGACCTGAATCTGATTCGTCGATCGATGAAACCTAACACAAAACTTCTCTATATTGAAACACCTGCAAATCCCACTATCAAGCTCACAGATATTGAGGCTTGTGCAGAAATTGCCCATGAACACAGTGCCATTTTGGTTGTAGACAATACCTTTATGAGCCCCATGCTTCAGAATCCTCTCCTCCTTGGGGCGGATATAGTCCTCCACAGTATTACAAAGTATATCAATGGACATACCGATGTGGTTGGCGGTGTCGTTATTTCCAAAACCGAAGATAATTATAATCGGTTAAAATCTGTGATTAACAATATCGGTGGAACCATGGATCCCCATCAGAGTTGGCTGGTTCTGAGGGGCATGAGAACCCTGTCGCTTCGTGTTCAGAGAGGTGAGGAGAATGCCCGTAAACTCGCCGATTATCTGGAGGCTCATCCCAAGATTGAATGGGTACGTTACCCTGGTTTGCAATCACATCCCCAGCATGATTTGGCTTTACGGCAGATGAAGGGCTTTGGCTCCATGATCAGTTTTGAAGTCAAGGGAGGTCTGGAAAATGGAAAAATCCTTTTAAATAATGTAAAAATCCCACAGCTGGCAGTATCACTGGGTGGCTTTGAATCTCTTATTCAGCATCCGGCATCTATGACCCATGCTAACATTCCTGAAGATGAACGTGTTGATGCAGGAATTACAGATGGCCTGGTACGCATAGCAGTAGGAACTGAAGATGTTGAGGATCTGCAAGCCGATCTGGAACAAGCTCTCGCGTTAATTTAAACCTTAATATATATTTCGTTTATATCGTCCCCGTTGATTTTTCAACGGGGATTTTATTTTAATGCCCCCCTGTTTTATGTCCATATTATAAGCTCCTGACAAACAGAAATGTCATACAGAGATATAGAGGTCATCATGCGCCAAAAACTTGCACTTATTACCCTTATAATATTGGTCCTATCAGCCTGTACTGGAACTGAGTCCATGCTTGTAGAAGAAGGACCCCTGCATGGCATCAACATTACCATTGATCCCGGTCATGGTGATACCCAGGAGTATGACTCCTTTCGAATCGGTCCAACAGGTGAGCGCGAGGAGTGGATCAACCTCAGAGTTGCTAAATTACTCGCCAAAAAACTATCTCATGCTGGCGCCAATGTCATCATGACGCGGACCAAAGATCAGGATGTCAGTCTGGGAGGAAGAGCAACCTTAGCCAGGCTGCACGAAAGCGATCTCTTTGTTTCTATCCATCACAATGGCTCTGTGAATGATCCTGGCATGGACTTTCCCATCGTCTACTTTTTTGGACCAGCGAGCCTGAACCCCGCCTCAGTTGACTTTGCAAAAATCCTCATTGATAGTATGCGCGCTGAGATGAGGTTTAAACAACAACAAGCTGGTGCAGTGTATAGTGATCACCTCATTTATAGTTCTGGAACCTCGGAATTAAGAAACACTATCGACGCTATGCCAGGTATCATTGGAGAAGGCGGCTTTTTCACTCAACCCGCTGGTGAGGAACGTCTCAAATCAAAAGAATATAATAAGCTGGAGGCCGATATTTATTTCAAGGCCATTCTGGACTATTTCCAACGGGGAACCCCCTCAGCCACACCACTGACTCCCGACTCACTTCTGTTTCTTGACCTGAGTAAGTCAATTGAATTCGAACTTGATGATGGCTTTGGGAATACTTTTTTTGAGGAAAACAGTTTCAAGGTTTTGCAGGGGGGGGTCCAAATTCAATCTAACTGGGACTCGAATTCAGGTATTCTAACGGCAACACCGGATTCGTCTCTTGATAGGAGTGTAACCTTTCAGGTCTTCGCCCGTAACATTAAAGGCAATGCCATGCATCCCGTCCCATTCAATTTTATGACTGAAACGGGATATAACTGGTATTCTCATGAGAAGTGGTTTGACGCCTTTAACGAAGCCGAAACCCTTTACGCTCAACTTGCCTCTGAAAACATAGCTCTACCTGAAAATCAGATAGACATTCTCGATTCAGCACTTCACCTCTATCAACTCAGTCTGGATCTTCAGATTGTTCACCCACAAGCCCGGGTTGCTGAAGACAGAATCCTGGAGTTACTTCAGAAAAAGCAGGCTATGCTAACAATTGATTTGAGTGAAGAGATTGAAGCGCAGGTTGATCGGATAAAGGATTACTATCCGGAGTGAGTGCCTGATAGAAATTCTTTGAGATCAGAATGAAGCAGTCTTTCCAGCTCACTCAGGTCTCCCTCTTGAACCTTACACATGAGAAAGCCAAACAAGGGATACTTGCTAAATTCCATCTTCCTTAGCTCCAGTGGCTCCTGGACACTCCTCAGTAAAGCATCATAATTGAAGCTGGTGATCTCATCACCTGGAACACCCGTACTATTATTTAAAACAACCAGTGCATACACCCCGTCTGGATCACGCTTGATCAGTTGATCCCAGTCCGGCTTGAAGCCTTTGATCAAAGCCTCATAGAGGTTCATTTTCCAGGCATACTGCGCCAGGTCGGCCGTGGAACACCAGCCCCCAAACCGCAGGGGGTTTATTTCAATGGCTGCCATCTCGCCATGATCAATTCTGATTTCGATATGGGCTTGAAAGTTTTTGAGTTTGAACAGTAAACCCAGTTTATTGAGGTAATTCTGAACGGATGCGAGGTATTGCTCCATGATGGATGATGAGGTGATATAAACACGGTCGTTTACATCATCACCAGAGGCAAACAAATGCTTCATCATATTCAAGATGATAACCTGGCCTTGTTCATCAAAATAGCAATCCACAGCAAATTCCTCACCTGAGATGACTGCTTCGACAACGAACACCGAATTATCCAATACTCCTGACGGATATATACCCGTATAGGTGCTGATCAATGCATCCAGATTTGACAGCGCATCTACCCATTGATCCCGACCCTCAATTCTTTGCACACCCAGGCTAAAAAAGCCAACAGATGGTTTTAAAATCACAGGAAATGGTAGATCCTTGGGGTCAATTTTCTGCAAATCGGGATATGGATACCCCAGATAAAAATATTCGGGATGAAGCTCAGTCAGAACCTCTCTAAAGCGTACCTTATCCTTGACACTTGTTACTGTGCTTGCGAGTTCACTGGTGGGGAAGTTCTGTAGAATCCAATCCAGAGCATTTTCTGAATTCGTATAAAACTGTCGTTGGGGGTTCTGTTTATAGGCTTGTACAGCATCAACTTCTGAAATGAATTTTACAGCATATCCCTGAAGCGCCTGTTCAGCATAGGCTGTTTTAATAACGGGAATATTGAACCTCGCCAGGGTTTGTTTCAGATAGTTAGAAACAAAGGGTGCATCAATTAAAAACATGGCAGATATAGTTTTGATGACAGGCTAAAGCAGCGTTTTCTAAACAACCCTAATAGAGTTGTTCAAGAATCTTTATTTCCACATTGCCCAGAACAGGAATGAGATTGGTTAAATTCTCGAAATCCCCTTCAACCAGAGCGATGTGTGTGGCATCGGCAGGAAATTGATTCAGACTGGGATCCACATCTACCCACTCACCATCTATGGCTACCACAGGCCAGGCATGAAAGAGGAAACGTCCGTGAAGATAGACCAGCCCAATATGAATTTTTGTTGGAACGCCGGCTGCCCGGCTCAGAGCAGCATACAGGGTAGTATGCTCGGTACAATCTCCAACGCCAGTGTTAAGAATATCCACAGCACCAGAAATGCTGGCAACAGGCTTTTTCTCCAGATAATTATATACCCAGCTCGTCAGCGTGTGGCTGATGGCAATGGCTTGGCTCTCGCCCCCCAATATCTCATTCGCTTTTTTACGAATTTGCTCATGATCACTCTGGACCATATCAGAGGCCTTCAAGTTGAGCTCCAGAACATCTGGATTGAGGGGTGTGGCAGCCCGGGTCAGAGATACCAAAAGTGGTTCTTCACTCAATATTTTCTGGCGTTCAGATGTTAGTCCAGCCAGCACATGAGGTGAAACACCGGATAACTCTATCCTTAATTCTTTGAGTCGCTTAGAATTTGAGATAGGATAACTGGGAATAACTGCAAAATCATTTAAGAGATCAACTTCACCTGCTTCAGATTTAGCCAGAGCTAATTCTGGCGTGGTTCGCTCCATCATCATGCCCATGATGGTCTCTTCTTTGTAGGTGATCCCGTTGTCATCTAACCACATGATTGAAGGTATACTCTTAAACTCAATACGTAGTTTGTTGAGCATGTGTTTTTCGCCAGCAACACTTGTGATTTCCTTGCCCTCATGGGTAATCGTCACATCAGCCATCTCATTGGACATGGCATCATAGGCTGGCACTCGGATGGTTTGGCCTTCCAGAATTCCTTTACTGGCTACCATGGGTTGAATTGCTGTATATGTGTACAGGTCTTCAGGAACAGTAATTTGAGTTCGGTTGGTATCCTCTCCTTGAATGAACTCCAAGGACATGGTTGTACCATGCTTTTGCCCTTGAACATGGGTTGAGTATTGATCTGACAGCATCCAGAACTTAAAGGCTTCCAACCTGAAGGACGTATCCATGTAGGCAGTGTTTTCCAGGTGAATTTCTGACTCGAGACCCCCGAAAACCACATTCAAGTTGCTGGAGCTTTTTATGGTATAGCCATTGGCTCCCTGATTATCGATAGAGTAGACGGTATATCCCATCTTTTTACCATCTAGATATATATTCATCCATTCCGACTCACTGGGAAGCTCACGAAGACCGGATGCCAGCGAGAGATAGTTATTAACTCCGCCATCCAAAAAATAGGTCACATAAACGAGTCGGCCGGAGAGAAAAAGCCAAACAAGGGTAAGTGTGATAAGATAAATTCTTCTCTTCATTTAAATCGACTATATCAACCTTTCATGTGTTGCTTCATAGACCTGATCTGCTTAAGAAATATTTGTTTTCTTCAAGCAGTTTGGGCACAAATTTAGGCGTGATTCTATATATTGGAAGGACTTCGTCTCTGAAGGTTCTAAACAATTCATGAAGATCAAGAACCAATCAGGGGCTTCGTGACCCACTTGCAAAGGATTACATGTGAAATCAGAAGCCAAAACTATTGAAGAATATATAAACAATCTACCCGGAGATAGAGCAGCACAAATTGCCGAGGTAAGAAAAACCATTCTTGAGAATCCCCCTCAGGGCTACGAAGAAACCATGAACTGGGGGGTGATCACCTATCAGGTGCCCCTCAGTGTTTACCCGGATACCTATAATAAGCAGCCCATATTGTATGCGGCTCTGGCCTCTCAAAAAAACTACATGGCCGTATATCTATCAGGAATATACATGTTTGAAGATCTCTACACTGCTTTTGAATCTGCCTATCGCGAAACTGGCAAGCGTCTGGATGTGGGGAAGTCCTGTGTGCGGTTTCGCAAACTAGAGAATTTGCCTCTGGATCTCATTGGCAAAATGATTGCGTCCGTTCCTATGGCAGATTTTGTAGAACATGTTAAGAAAGTACAATCACTCAGAAAAAGTAGAAAAAGCTAAGTTCGACTAAATCTTGACGCCCATATTGAGAATCCATCTACGTTGATCAAAATAATAGGGAGCATCAACCGGGGAGGGGTGCTGAGGTCTGTTTATCCAATACCTGAATGGTATTAGCCAGGCTGAGAGAATATAAAAGGAGGAGAAGAACTGTTTTTTTTTCAGAGCTCTTTCAAATAAATTGATAATGATTGGCATAATGCCAAAAATTCAACTGCCCCCCTGGGCTTCGAATATTGAGCTTTACCCGTGCAGCGTCGCTATTAAAAGCGAGTGCTAAAAACTTAGCGAAGAAGCGAGGTGTCATAAATCCAGAGAAGTTTTACTCTACTAGCGGACAGGCAACAAAATGATCTTTGGCCTGTTCTTTAAATTCCGGTTTTGCTTCTGCACAAGAGGGTTGAGCGATAGGACAGCGTGTCCGAAAGGCACAACCACTTGGCTTGTTCAGGGGTGTTGGAACATCGCCCTGAAGTACGATCCTTTTCCGGTTTTTGCGGCTGGGATCAGGCAATGGAACTGCTGATAATAAAGCTTTGCTATAGGGATGTCTGGGATGATGATAGACATCTTGTGCATTACCATATTCAGCCATATCTCCCAGATACATGACTGCAATTTTATCAGAAATATGCTCGACTACGGAAAGATCATGGGCGATAAATAGATAGGAGACATCAAACTCATCCTGAAGATCCATCATCAAATTTATCACCTGGGCTTGAATGGAAACATCCAGAGCGGAAACCGGTTCGTCACAAATAATCAGATCAGGATTTGTTGCCAATGCCCGAGCAATACCCACACGTTGTCTTTGACCACCTGAAAATTCATGGGGATAGCGTCTGGCCTGTTCAGGTTGTAGTCCAACCTTGTCCAATAGCCAACCAACGCGTTCGGTTTGTTCCTTGTTATTCATATCCGTGTGCAGCTGCAGGGGCTCGCTAATGATCTGAGCCACTGTCATACGCGGATTTAAGGATGCATAGGGATCCTGGAAAATCATCTGGACTCTGGAGCGGTACTTCCTCACCTCACGTGGTCTGAGGGCTACAAAATCAACCACCTCATCCCCAAAATGATATTCAATACTGCCGCCGACCTCAACATCTGGAGCCACATGTCGTAGAATATTGATCATGGCTCTACCAACGGTGGTTTTTCCACAACCTGATTCGCCAACCATACCCACAATTTGTTTGCGGTCGATTGAAAAACTTATGCCATCCACAGCCTTCACTGTAGCGACTCGCTTGGAAAAGACACCTCCATGTACGGGAAAATGTACAGACAGGTTTTTCACTTCTACCAGTGTATTCTTGCTCATGCTGACACCTGCTCTTCCTGGGTCACGAAACAGCGCACAAAATGCCCTGGGGTGATCTCCTGGAGCGGCGGTTCTTCTGTATCACATTTATCTAATTTAACTGTACAGCGGGTACAAAATTTACATCCCACTGGTAAATCCAGAATATTTGGAACCATGCCAGGAATGGTTTCGAGTCGTTCCCGTCTGGAATCCTTATCTGGTCTTGGTATTGAGCCAAGCAATCCGAGGGTGTAAGGATGCAGCGGTTTGCTAAAGAGATCATTCACCTCGGCAATTTCCTGAATAACTCCACCATACATCACGATAACCCGTTCACAGGTCTCAGCAACAACTGCAAGATCGTGTGTAATTAGAACAACAGCGGCTTCTGTATTGTTCTTTTTGAGATCCAACATTAAATCCAGAATCTGAGCTTGAATGGTTACATCAAGCGCTGTGGTTGGTTCATCTGCGATCAACAATGAAGGATTCTTAGCAAGAGCCATAGCAATCATGACTCGCTGACGCATACCGCCAGAGAACTGGTGTGGATAGTCGCCCATGCGACGCTTTGCATCAGGGATACCAACGGTATCCAGCAATTTAACAGCACCATTATAAAGATCTTGATGCCCTTTCTTAAATTCCTCACTGATGAGCTTATCTATTCCAATAATAGAGTAAGCGATAGCCGTTGGAATAATACCTCCAACCATGAGACTGTTTAGCATGGAGAGCGGATTAAAGCTCCAACCCGCCGCCAGTTGAGAAAGGAACAGGAAAATCACAGCAATAACACCGGAAGTTTGCGCCCTATTTTTGATGGAATAGCTTTTTAAACTCTTGGCGCAGCTCACAAACCAGGCCTTGATAGAATGTTTCAGGGGTGTCGGCCTGATGGATTCCATCATCTGCATACCAATATTGAATACTGGATTCAGAGAGGTCATGGGCTCCTGGAAAATCATGGCAATTTCTGAGCCGCGAATATCCCACATACGACTGTAGATCTTTTGCCTGAATTCAGCCATGGCAAGGTTTTGCGGGGAATTATAAAAAAGATGGACCATAACAGATAAATCAATAACCAAAGACAGAATGCCCCAAGCAAAACCTGGTATAGGTAAAAGCATATGGATAAGCATCCAGACAAAAAAGAAAACGCCTGCCGCCGTATTTCGCTTCTCTTTAGCAAGTTTAGGAAAATATTTATATTGGGGGAATTCTCTCACCCGCGCCAGATCTTCAGCATCAAAAATCTTTTCGCCTTTGAAGATGATCTCACCGTCTGAAACTTCTCCTGGAGGATTGGGAATCAATTGAATCAGAGAGAGCACAGAGACAGACTTTCCGGATCCCGATTCTCCCACAATACCCAAGGTCTCGCCTTCGTAGATATCAAAACTGACACCATCAACGGCTTTAGCCCATTCTCCACCAACTTTGAATCGGGTTTTAAGCCCCTTGACTTCTACCAGCTTTTCCCGACTCATCGTAACCTCGAATATACTTTTGGATCAAAGGCTTCTCGTACAGCCTCCCCGATAAAAACAACCATAATCAATGTGGAAAACAAAGCCGAGATCGGCGCAAACACCATCCAGGCCTTGGAAATGTTTTGCAGACCCACATCTAACATCTGACCCCAACTGGGTGTTGGTGGCGGCATGCCGAAGCCGAGATAATCAAGACTAACCAGAGCTGAGATTCCACCCACTATAGCAAATGGGAAAAAGGTGATAATTGGCACCATGGCATTGGGGAGAATGTGTTTGAACATCACTTTAAAATTTGTCTGACCCATGGAGAGGGCTGCTGCCACATAATCCTTGGATTTCTCACGGTAAAATTCAGCCCGCATGAGATAGGTCATGCCAATCCAGTTGACGATGGTGTAAATGAAAATCAACAGAAAGAACGAAGGACGAATAATGGAACTGATAATAATGATCACAAACAACATGGGCAGGCTGGACCAGATTTCGATGATGCGCTGAAAAAAGAGGTCAAACTTTCCACCGAAGTAGCCCATGCTCCCACCAATGATCACACCGATGATGTAATTCAAGATGGTCAAAACAAGAGCAAATGAGATGGATATGTTGAAACCATAACACAACCGTGCGAATACGTCTCTACCTGTGTTGTCAGTGCCTAACCAATGGGTGCCAGAGGGAGGATCGTACATTTTATTGCCAGTAACCGTGATATCCTCGTAGGGACTATATGGATAGACTGGCATAATTACCCAGTTGTCACTGCCCTCTTCCTCCCAGGTCGCTTGTAGTTGACGATAAATAGCTTCTCCGGGGACATCCTGGCCAAAAACTGAACCAGCGTAATAACCTGATATCACAGGGAAATACATCTCGCCCTCATAGCTGAGAACGAGAGCACGATTATTAATGAGCACCGGTAAAAACCACGACAGTCCATAAAGAATAACCAACAGGATAAATGAGTAGTAACCCCGTTTCAGGGTTTTGAATTTAAGCCAGCGCTTCTTTAGAATGGAAAGGGATATTTCTTGTTTTTCAGGCATAATCTATTTTTTTCTTATCAAGGTTTGTCTTGCTGGGCCAAGCCTGTGCTGAGCTTTGTCGAAGTAAAACATGACGGTTACTATTGATGTGTCTATCCTTCCCTTCGACAAGCTCAGGGCAAGCTCGGCTCAGGATGACACCCATAAATCTTTTTGTATCAATGATCTTCACTATTTAAATCTTATTCTAGGGTCAACGGTTGCCAGGGCAATATCGGACAGGATATTGGATACAAGTCTGATCATCACCACAATCACGAGAAATCCCAGCGTAATGGGGTAATCACGATCCAGAATGGCCTGGAAACCCATTTTTCCAAAACCATCAATATTGAAAACTTTTTCGATAAGGTAGGAACCTGAGATAACCACGCCTATGACGCCACCAATACTAGAGGCAATTGGAATCACTGAATTTCTGATAGCATGCACCCAGATAACTCTATTTTCCTGCAACCCTTTGGCGAAGGCTGTTCTGATATAATCCTGAGAGATATTTTCAAGGAGACTGTTCTTCATTAAAATGGTTAAGCCTGCAAAACTACCAATTGACCAGGAAATGATGGGCAGAATTGCATGCCATAGTTGATCCTTTATCTGCTCCCAGAGTGTCATAGCTTCCCACACTTCAGTAGGCGAGCGGAAACCACCCAGTGGGAAAATATCCCAAAAGGATCCCCCTCCCAGCAGAACGAGCAAAACAGCACCCAGGGCATATCCCGGGATGGAATAGGCTGCAAAGACAACTACACTGGAAAGAAAATCAAAGGCTGAACCATGATTGAGGGCCTTCCTTATTCCAAGTGGAATGCAGACGATATATGACAGAAACAAACCGGTGAGCCCAAAAAACATGGAGATTTTAAAGCGCGGGGCCATCACCTCCGTTACGGGCTGATCATAGGTGTAGGATGTACCCAGGTTACCAGTGAGAATGCCGGAGAACTCCGTTTGAAAAATAGTGGCAACGATTTTTCCATCTTTGGATACCGTCTCATCCACGGCTGCTTTCCAGATTGTACTGGTGTTGCCTTCTTTGTCATAAACGCCGACTTGATTGCCCTCAAGACGCAGGGTCATATAGGTACCACGACCCACGTTTTTACTAACTTCTTTCACGTCCTCACTAAAATTTACCTCACGATGTTTGATCTCGCGGGGCCAGATACCGAGCCAGATCAGGTATCTCTGATAAACTGGCTTGTCAAACCCATAAAAACGTCTCAATTCACGGAGGGCTGATTCTGGTAGTACTGAACTACCACCACTCATGATATCCCCCACGCTTCCAGCAGATTCTCCCTGCTGCATGGCACCAGCCTGTAGTTGCTGAATAGTGCGCTCGAGAGGACCGCCAGGTGCCATCTGCAGGATGACAAAAATGAGGATGGTTGACCCCAGGAATGTTGGAATCATTAGTAAAATACGTCGGATAAAATATGTGGTCATAGGGAATTAATAATTAATAAGGAAGAAGGAATTTGTTACTTCTTGAGTTTCTTGGCATTGATCCGAGAGGCGGCAAATATCTTTATTAACTCTACAGCTTCGTCATATAGTTCGATGGTTTTTGTCTTGCTCAATAGTTATGTTTCTATGATCAAATCTAACCAACATGAGCACTCATCTGCTTCTTCTAATACAATACTGAGTTTTGCAATGAAAGAAGCTTTTGACTGAGCTAAGCTAGCAGCTCGATAATTTGCACCCACTGAGGTGGAAGATCGTAATGGCTGCTTCCCAATAACTTGTCCAACAGTTGCTTGGGGTAGTGCTGATACAAGCTTGATACATCTGATAGCAAATGCCCGGATTCTCTCTTTCAGACCCCAAATTTGTTCGGGTTCTGACACAAGATTCGTCGTGCTATCTAGTGCAATCTTATATCTCTGCTCCAATCGTTCAATAGTCCTTCTTCTTTTTTCCTTATTCTTTCGTTGTTGTTAGTTAGCATCCGCCTTTAAATATTCAGGCCAGAACATGACATCGACTTCGCCCTTAGGCAGATCAGTTTCATTAGCCATAGCCTCTTTAAGTGCTTTTTCTTTGTCCGCATCAAACCACCAACTTGTAAATACCGAACGGTAATCACCAGTATAACGCCCAACCATATATTCAGGATAACCAAATTTATCCCAGAATAACACACGTTGATAGTTTCTGGCGATACCCCAGGCTGCTGGATGAATATCCGAGTAGATGCCATCAATTTCACGAATAATTTCAACACGACGAGCCTGCTTAAAAGTCACATCATACTCAGGTAGCAATTCATCAACTCTGGCGCTTTTAAATCCGCTGATATTATTGGTATTGTTTTCATCGGCCAGAGAAGATTTTAGGGAAGTTTCTGGATTGGGGAAAACCAGACCACCCCAGCTTTGCATATAGATGGTAAAATTTCGTTCCATCAGATTTTTCCAGTTGGCATTCCCATCGATGTATTTGATCTGCATGTCAATGCCATATTCTTTCATCATCTGCTGAACCGGAGTCACCATGTAGTCCACACCTTTTTGGATGGCTAACTCGAAGCGCAGGACCCGACCATCTTCATGGACCAGCCATCCCTTATCATTTCTGGTAGTATAACCAGCCTCTTCAAGGAGCTTGACTGCTTTTCCTGGAGAGTAAACAACTTTTTCATTTTTGGGATTCTCATAAACGGAACCTGAATACAATGAGTTCATCATGGAGTATTCACTGTAGTACATCTCTTCATTCATTTTCTCGCGATTGTAGAGATAAGTGAAAGCCATGCGAACTCGTTTATCATCAAAGGGCCATTTGCGCATATTGAATGCAAATCCTGACGTGCCCGCAGGTTTCTCTGAGTAAACTTTATGCTTCTTGATCCATCCTCTTTCCAGCGCGTAAGGCCAGTTGGTTTCACCGGGATTTAGTGAATCCTCTTCACACTCTTCAATCCATTCTCGAGCTCCTGAAACGGTATAAAAATCGGCTTCATTCTTTTTGAATTTTTCAAAGATGAGGGGATTATTGTCCTTCACCACAATGAATTTGATCTTGTCAAAGTTTGAAGTGTATTTGTTGGTAGGATCGTCTTTGGCCCAGTAGTCAGCTCTACGGGTGAGAGTGAATGATTCCTGGCTGATAATATCATCTTCCTTGATTTCGTAGGGTCCTGTACCGGGAAGCATTTTAAACTGATATTCTTTGAGATATTCAGATCCATCTATCTGGTTAAGGTAATGGGAAGGTAGAATGACCATGCTGCCACCAAAATAGAGGAAATTTCTCCAGCTCAATTCTTTACACACTACGGAGACTATATATTTACCTTCAATAACTGGTCTTTCAAATTTCCCATAAACCAATTGGTCTGAAGGGGATAAAATTGTTTCATCCATGTGAAGATCCCAGGTAGCAACAACATCTTCAGCAATAACCTCACGACCATCTGACCAGCGAGCATCAGGGTTGATACGGAACCAGAATTTCATCTTATCATCTGAGATTTTCCAATGAGTGGCCAGTGAGGGAATGAACTCAAGCGTCAGGGGATGCGTGTTAACCAAGCCCTCATAACACAAACCTGAAATGGTGCTATTCTCTACATAGTTAGCATTCTGACCTTCAGTTCGCATCGTGGCTGGAAAACGAGTGGTAATATGACGAAAGAGTCCGCCCTTTTTGGCCCGAGGATCACCAAAGAATATTTGTTCTTCAGGTTGCATTTCATAGGTAGAGTAGCCTAAATCTTCTGCTATTTTTTCAAAGCCATAACCACCAGAATCAGCGGGGGTGGTCAAATCTTTGGCCAGAGCAGTGTTGTCAGCCCCTGTAGTATCTGAAGCTTGCTTGTCGCCACCACCGCATGACCAAAACACGAGGGAAAAAGCGAGAATTAACAGAACAAAAATCTGATTACGTTTCATGTGGACACCTTCATTATCATTAATTTTAACAAGATATTTATCGCCACTCATTTGAGCATTCAACATACATTTTTTATGCCGTTTTCGCCACCTTTTGATAATGGGTTTTCTTGCGTTTTTATAACAACATTTGGGTTAAGATAAGCCTTGACGAGAGTTGGTGGGCTATCTGTTGTAGAACCTCACTACCAACAATCCTGAGACACCCAGAACGATGGAAATGACCAACCTTAAAGAGAAGGCAAATTGCGGTTCCTGGATAACCTGGTATTGCCGGATATTTAGGCGAATCAAACTTCCCGGTTTTTGCTTCTCAGCCTCGCTTAAAATATTCAAAAAATCCTCTAGACTGCGATATCGGACCAGATCGATTTCCTCGGAGGTTGGAATTTTTACTTTTGAGGCCATGCTCTGCACAGCAAGGGGGTCAAAATAGCATGCTCTGGCAATATCTTCTGGCCAGGAATAACGGTTCCTTGATCCCACCAGATAAAAACCATGGGAAGTATCCCATGACTTCATGGCTTTTATGAGAAGTTGTAGCTTGGGGTTCTTGAGACTGAGCTGTTTGATCAAAGACTGTTTCTCAGGTTCAGAGCGTTGGTTGGGAGCCTCATTGTGCCACGCAGTTAGCAAGGTAAAAACGGACAACACCACGAGGGTAGCCAGTATGGTACGGGCGCTGCGCCTGATTTTCACAAAGAGACCTTTTTAAGCAAGACCGTTCCTTTTAAAACAATTTACATACTCTTGATCTGCTCCTAGGATATGCTCTGACCACCAGGTATTGAGAAAATCCATGACTAGATTAACATCAAGAGTTTCACCAATTTCAAATTGATAAACGAGTTTTTCCACAGCTGCAATGAGATCAATGTGTTTGTCAATATGGTCATCTGTCTTCTCATAATCGAATTGCCTGAAATAAAATTCTTCTGTGGCAAAATGATCTTTGGTATAGGCAACCAGACTATTCAGAACCTTTACAACTGCATCACGATTGTCTGAAATACCCAGAGATTGTTTCAGATCCTGAATAAGGTTAAACATTTTCTTGTGCTGATCATCCAATTCTTTTACGCCAACACTATAGCTGGAATCCCAATTTAACATACGGTTATCCCCCATTTATAGTTTATGTAACTCATCTAGAAATAAAGTAAGCGGACAGTCAATTTGAAGCATTACTTATTTTTGAAGAAGTGCTGCCGGGAATGCATCACAAGTCCCAACCAGTAAAAGATGATCCCGCCGATTATCCATTTAAAGTCAGTGCCACTGACAGATGGATCCAGTGCTTTAAAATCTGTGATCATGGTATTGAATAACAGTGCGATGATGGCTAACAAACCGATGCTTAGAATAAGCTTGATGAAATCCGCATCCATTTTCCTGGCTGCCAGATAAAAAAGACCCGCCCAGCCAAAAGACAGAAAGGAAATAATCCGATCCTGATAGGCATAAGAGGGCACATTATAGTAGACGAAAAAGCCGGGTATTTTTGTTCCTATACCATGGACAAAAGCGACCCCAAAGAAATAGATTGCACCGACATAGAGGAGAAATGTCAGGATTTGATCCTGGGTAAGTTTTTTCATTCTTCTGAGTTTAGATGTTTTTTGAACCAGGCGGCAGTTTCTTTTATGGCAACCTCATGGCTGGTGATCTCAGCTCCGAAAGCTGCTTCAAACTTGGAATGATCCACGACATAGGGTTCTTCCCAGGTGTACATCATTTCTTTGGTCTCTTTAATCATTGGACTGAAAATGCCCAACAAGGAAATCATGGTATTGCCAGCTACACGGACTTTGATTTCACTCTCAAGCTCTGCTTCGATCAGTTTGAGCATATCCCGGGTTGAAACTGTGGGTGCGTTGGGCGTGTGCCAGGCTTCTCCAAAAGCAGATTCATTATTGCCCAGGGTGACCAGCCCCTTTGCGAAATCTTTGATATAGCTGAAGGTATGAGGCAGGTCAATATCTCCCAAAAGATTGACGGTTTTACCTGCCAAAGCCGGCTTGAAAAACATTTCACCCAAAACAGCATTCAGTGTCTGGGGACCGTAAAAATCAGAAGCGCGACCTATGGTGATCAGGTTATCCTCCCGTTCGTGTGCGGCCATAAACTGACGCGCCACAAATTCTCTGGTACGACCTTTATGGCCGGCAGCTTCATGGGCGACGGTTTCGTTTATGCGGGTTCCCTGGGTGGGTCCATATAGGTACAGGTTATCACCAAAAATCACTTTTGCTTTGGTTCTGGCAACCCCCTTTAGAAAACCAACCACCAGGGGTGGAAACAGATCAGGCCAATTGGTATAAGGCGGCATGGCACAAAAATAGACTGCATCCATATCCTGACAGACATTGGCAACCTCATCAGGTTGGGTTGCATCACAGGCATGTATTTCAACTTTATCTGGAAGCGTATTATTAATTTTTCCGCTGCGACTGGCCAGAGCAACGGTATCGCCCTTCTCTAGGAGAGTCTGCATGACCCACCAGGCCAGGGGACCGGTTCCGAACACCATATTTTTCATACAAACTCCTTCATCTTTCCCCCTGAATTTTTATCTGCCGCTAGCCTGCAGAACTTTTGTGGAAATGGGTGAGTCCATAACCCAGAGCAATCAACACGATGGGGCCACCATAGGTCATCATGATGGCTTTAGCAGCATCCCAACTTGTTTCGGCGTCGACATAATAATCAATACCTGCTCCAAAAAATGCTGCAATGCTGATAACCAGAGTTCCCATTGCCACTCCGAGCGCCAGTTTATTTGAGCGCATCATGGTAAAGGGACCGGGATTATTGTTTTTTCGAAAAACCAGGTAGGCTGCAGCTAAAATCATATAGGGTATCACCAGACTCAAGGCAGTCAGGTCAGTAACCAATCGAAAAAATGCATCGATTGATTCCAGACCAATCAATGGAATGGCGATAAGCACTATCACCACCCCAGCTTGAATCCACAAGGCATGACTCAGTCCACCGTCGGCATTTTTGCGAGTCAAAATTTCCGGGAAGGTACCCTCAGGCACCTCAGAAAACATGGCACGCAAGGGAGATTCGATCCAAACCACATAGGCAGCCACCGAGGTCACCACCAAAATCAAAGCAAACAACCGCACGACCAGGATACCATTGACACCAAAACTCTCCGCCAACAGTTTATGGACCACAAAAATCGCATCCTTCAAACCCGCCTCAGCCAAAACTTCTGGAGGAGCTACCAGGCCTACAGCAAACGAGCCCAGGATATATGCCACCCCCACCAGCATGGTAGCCATAATCACACCTCGGGGAAAATTGCGTAGGGGATTCTCAACCTCATGGATATAGGTTCCAGCCACTTCGGCACCAGCCACAGCCAACAAGAGCCATGAGAAAGTCGCAAAATAACTTGTGGAAAAATCAGGCATCATGCTTTCCACGGTAAACTCTGTAGCTGAGGGAGTGCCTTTTAGGTAGGCCAGGAAAGCAAATACAATAAATCCACCTGTTACAACGAAGGTCAACTTGCCACCCAGATTACTCAGTTTGGAAAAAGAACGGACTCCACGACTGGCGATCCATGTCAATATCAGACACAACAAGATGGAATAATAGGGTAGTAGCTCAACATTCGCATCAGTAAAACGATTTTCTCCAAACAGCGCCCAGGATGTCATCACAGGGATTCTGGCAAATACAAACTGCAGATAGAACAAATTGGCAATGAAATACGACCAGGTTCCAAAGAAGGCCCAGCGATGCCCCAGGCTGGTTGCTATCCAGCTGTAGATTCCACCGCTCTTGTGTTCGTTTACCGAAGCCAGCTCAGCAATGATTGCTGTAAGGGGTAAAAAGTAGAAGATACAGACCAGCATCCAGGACGGCACAGCTGCAGGACCCAGAGCCACACCATTAGAAGTGATATTATTAAACCCAAAGGTGGGGACAAAGATCAACATGACCAAAGTCCAGAGCGACAATCCTTTTGTGGCTTTTGTAACCTTCAAAACTGAGTGTTAAGCCTCCTGTGAACTTTTCGTATACATCACGCCTCTTGCCTCGAGATATTTGAAAACTGTTTCAAGACAACCCTGTGTTTCACCCACAAACTCGGGGGGACTGATGCCCTCAAGTTCATATTGGCCATCCAAAACAAGCTGGGTCACTGCGGTGCAGGTATAACCGGTGGTCCTGGCCATGGAGGATGTTTTGGTGGCTGGATCATAGCGATCCAACAAGGCATACTTATGTTTAAATTTCTTGCCTGCATCCAAACCCTCGATGAGGATATTCATAATGGTGAATTCCTCTTCCTCGTCACCCAGTTTCCATTTTGGAAATAGCAGGGCTGTGGTCAAATCGATGGGTCTGATGTTTTGATCCCCAATTGGGATCTTCTCCTCACCAAAAAATCCGGTTTCACGGAGGACTCGCATAAGTTCAATATGTCCAGGATAGCGTAGAGTCTTTTCTTTCATATTGGGGATTTTCATGGTGTGAATCAAACTTCTCAAACCATCTGTATTGAAGGCTTCCAGGGTTCCCACTTCAGGAAAATCAATCAGTTCTGGTTCCGAAAGCGCTACTTTTTGAACAATACTACTGTTTTCAACAATGCGTGAGGGTCGGGTGTATTCTTCGATGACATCAATGGGTGAAAAGGGTGCTTTATACTCATATGGCCAGGTACGTTCCCAGGGTAGCCCACCAACATAACAAGTGAAGTCTGTAATCTCATTTTTACCCTGATAAGAACCTAAAATGAGATTGCTCATTCCCGGGGCGACCCCTGCATCCATAACAGCAATCACACCTTTAGATCTTGCCAGCGCATCCAGCTCAAAGGGGTCCTCAGGAAAAAATGAAATATCCACAATGTTCTTCCCCGCCTCAATCACGGTTCTCAATGTTTCAAAGCCCATAAACCCTGGCACAGCACCCACCACGATATCTGCATCGGCGATGACTGAAGTAATTACTTCAGCACTCGCTAAATCTGCTTTTTTAGTAGTCAGATTTGGATATCCAGAGAGAAATTCTAGCGCTCTGGTATCACGGTCAACAGAAAGCACGTCATTCTGTTTGCTCAAATCGATAGCCATAGCTCTTCCCACCATACCTGCACCCAATACGACTACTTTTTTGCGCATGTCTAATTCCTGTGTTTTTGCCCCAGCCTGTGGCACGATGGGGAATTAATTAGCCATCCAAAACATTTTGGATTAGATGACTTTGGAGTGAGAATCCAAATGTCTGGTTCGACAGGGTATAACTTTTAAGGCGTTATATCAGTTCGTGTAAAACTTGGCCTGATCTACCAATTCCCGATATTCAGTATTTGGATTGATTTCAAATGCTAATTGTGCCTCAAGAATAGCCAGTCTTGGTTTTTCCTGAAGGAGATAAATTTTAGCAAGAAGGGCATGGCTATAGTGATCGTTCTGATCTGTGATCAAAGCCTGATCACACTGTTGCCTTGCAGCATCAAGCCATGAGAGACTTTCGGCACGGGCTAGATCAATGTAGAGTTCTGCCAGACGATGTCTTCCTTCAATGACCTGAGGAAAATGATAGAGGTAGTTCTGCAGCACTTTAACAGCCTGCTTCTGATCCTGATCCTCCATCATGAAATCAACGTAGGCATCCCATACAGATTTGTCCCGGGGGGACAGCTTGACAGCGAGAGCATAGTTGTCCAGAATATCTTTATCTTTTGTGGCGGTTTTTTCCTGAGCCATGGCCAACGCCCCATAGGCGGCACCTTCCATGGGTTCACTCTTGACCGCTTCTTGCAGAATTTCAATCGAAGCTGCCGTTTTGCCTGCATTTCTCAGCGTTTTAGCCTTGCCTACCGTAGCCTGATAATTGGCTGAATCCAGCTCAAGGGCTGTCTCAAAATGTTCCAGGGCTTGTTCATATAAATCTTTATCGTTGAGAATGTTTCCCATGCTTATCTGCACCTCAACATCATTGGCATTGGCCTGAACAGCCATCCGATAATATTGGTAGGCATTTTCCATGCTTCCACTGAGATGATAGATCTCGCCAATATATCTCAAAATCTGAGCTGAGTCTGCCTCAGCATCAAGACCGCGCTTACACTGATTTACAGCATCTGTAAGATTATTGTCTTCGAAGAAGAGACGGGCTGCAAATAAATAGGCTTCGGTATAGTCAGGATTGGATTGTTGAATTTCCAGAAGATAGTTCAAGGCTTTTTGGCGTGACCCCAGAGCTGCCTCGGTTTCAGCTTTTGAGTAGAGCACATCTGGATCTTCACTGCAAGCAGTCAGAATAAACAGTCCAAGCATTGTAAGAATAAGCCCGCGTTTCAGCCCCATAGTGTCTCTCCTAAGCCAATTGGAAAAAATTAACTTGAGTCACATGTTCAGCAAGGGTTATTTGTTGAAGACAATCACTGGCAGCTCCGGTCGAAAGGTTTACCAAAAGCAATTCTGTCCTGCCTGATATCATCAATTCACCATCAGGGCTTGTTCAAGATAATACTCTTCCCCGCCACTGGTCCAATTCAACTTGATGCGCCAGAGACCGGAAACCATATCAGGCAGCGAGATGGTCTGGAGACTATCTCCGATTAATTCTAATGGAAACAACCGATCTTTGTGGAGATCAGCTGGACGAAAAAGTAGCACTTCTCCTGTAGTGGGTGCATGTCCCAGAGCCAGAGGAAATTTCACAGCAAGCATCTGTGTGGTCTGATTGTAATTCAAAACGGGTTTTAAAAGAAGCGCCCCTGTCCTGGCTACCCGTTTGATCTGCTGATCAAAAACCACATCCTTCTCATAGTAATTATCATAGACCAACTCCACATCATCCTGGAAAGTCCAGATGGCAAAACCCACAAAAAAAACAATAGAAGCAACGATTGTGGCCGTCAGACCCCACATCCACGGCTTTCCAGATGGCTTTTGCTCAGTCATTATTTCCTCGGTCCCATAAATGATGTTTTAACGGTTTCCATCAGGCGGTCGCCACTATGTACAGTGATCTTTAATTTTGTTTCAGTACCATCCAGTATATCACCAGACAGGTCCACAAAAAAAGCACCCTCTGTTTTGTCCTGGCCACTGATTTTCAAGTCGCCTCCTACCATGGTCAGGGTACCTTCAGGCTCAAGTAATTCAAGCCGAATCGGCAAGTCATCAAATGTTTTGTTCAGCACTTTCACTGTATACAAATTTGTGAAATGGTTGTTACCAACTTCCTGATACATGGTGCCATAGGAACGTAAGATGGTTGACTCAACATCAGAACGCGTCACCAGCAGAACAAAGAAGAAGATGGCGAGAGCAATCAAAACGGCTGAGTAGCCAATATTGCGAAAGTTCAAAGCAAGCTTTTCACCGGTGCGAATCCCATTAAATGAATCATAGCGAATCAAGCCGCGGGGCTTCTTGATTTTGTCCATCACCGTGTCACAGGCATCTATACAGGCAGTGCAATTAACACATTCTAACTGGGTGCCATTGCGAATATCTATGCCGGTGGGACAGACTTCAACACACTGATTGCAGTCAATACAATCGCCCAACGCTTCTGTGCTATTCTTTTTAGGCATGCCGCGTTTTTCACCCCGGTTGAAATCATAAGCGACAACAATAGATTTGTCATCCAGAAGGACGGACTGCAAGCGTCCATAGGGACAGATCTGTGTACATACCTGTTCGCGAAAGGAGGCATAAACGTAGTAGAACAGGGTCGTAAAAAGCACCATGATGGCAAAACCACCAGCATGCTCTGAAACGGGAGAGGTGATGATCTGGAAGAGTTCGTCCTTGCCAATGATATATGCCAGGAAAGTGTTGCCAATGATAAAGGAGAAAATCCAAAAAATACCGTGTTTCAGAACCCGCTTGAAAATCTTTTCAGCATTCCAGACTTGGGCTTTGAGCTTGCGTTGTTTGTTGGCGTTTCCATCGATGAGATATTCGATTTTGCGAAAAACCATTTCCATGAAAATAGTTTGAGGACAGGCCCACCCACAAAAAAGACGACCGAAAATGACAGTAAATAGTAGTATGCCCACCACAAAGGTCAACGTGGCCAGCACAAAAATGAAACTATCCTGGGGCCAGAAAGCCATACCAAAAATGATAAATTTACGCTCAATAATATTGAAGAGGAGAAAGGGACGACCATTGAGGGTTATAAAGGGACCGCTGAACATGATAGCGAGCAGCAGATATGAAAACCAGGTTCTGGCATTGTAGAAACGACCGGAGGGTTTACGAGGGAAAACCCATTTGCGCTTGCCATCCTCATCGATGGAAGCAATTCGATCTCGATATGCTGACGGGGCATCTATGTTGGTGAGATTTCTATCTGGTTGACTCATGTACCTGCTATCTCCAAGCATTTGTTTACTATAAACCAATATGGCAAAAGGAGCTCACGTAAATACGTGAGCTCCTTCACCAAACTTTATCCCTTTGCGGGATTACCCCTCAATCAGGTCTCCTTGTGGAGCTTTGGGAACTGCCGGAGTCGTACCTACCAACTTCACTTTAATAAAGCTGGCGACCTGCATGATCTGATCTGGGGTGAGTGTGGATTCCCAGGGAATCATACCCTTGGCTGGCACACCTACTTTGATAATATTGATAATTGAAGCCATATCACCACCATGAATCCAGTAATTATCAGTCATGTTGGGACCAATACTTCCGCCACCATCATTGAGATGACAGGTAAAGCACTGCGTGTCCCAGACTTTTTTACCTGCAGCCAGGCTAGCATCATCTGTGAGGGCTGCCATTTCGTCGGGCGGGATCGCAGCAGCGGCTTCTTCTTTTTCAGCAGGAGCTGCGGCCGGTGTGGTTGAACCTCCAGTCCCGTAGGCTGCAATGACATCTGGAAAAGCTGCTTTCAGCTTAGCAAGTTGATCAGCGTCTGCCTTGGCCATGGCCCGCATTAACTGCTCATCAAAGGGAGCATCGAGGATTTTATCCATTTCTGCCCGTAGAGCTGGCGTGATTTCTCCATCGCTGGCCCAGGGTGATGAATAGGCAGTAAATGCTCCCCGGCCGGCACCTGCTTCCACATATGTTCCCATTTCCTTTTGATATTCTACATCTTGTAAATCACCAACAAAGTGATAATACGGTACATATATAACTGCCACGATGATGGTAATGATGAATAGAGCTTTCCACCAACCCGGTAGGTCGTTGTCATACTCTTGAATTCCATCATAATCGTGATCAATGAGTTCGTTCGTGACTTTGCCCATTATAAATGGCCTCCATTATTTTGATCATCCCCGCTCTCGAGAGGCATATTGCTCATTTTATCTATGTATCCCTTCCTCATGGTGATGATCATAACAATCGCTCCCACAAAGACGAGAAAAAACAGGACCAGGGAAAGCCCTTGAAAAAACTGAAAGCCATCTGCTCCTGGATAAATGCGACTTAACATGCGATTCTGATCCCTCCCTATTTGGGAAGAATTCCTGTTCCTAGTTTCTGAAGATATGCAATAAGAGCAATAATCTCTTTGTCCCAGGATGTTTCAATACCGGATTCTTTAAGATTGGCAACAATACCATCGGCCTGTTTCTTAAGGTCATCCAGAGCGATGTCCTCATATCCATCTGCATAAGGAACACCCAGCGTTCTCATGGCACTGATCTTCTTGGGAAGATCATCATAATCATTGGATCTTTCCAGCAACCAGGGATAAACCGGCATAATTGAACCAGGACTCATTGAGCGAGGATTGTCCATATGGTTGTAATGCCAGGCATCAGGTTTTTTCAACTTGCCCACTCCTTCACGATGAAGATCCGGGCCAGTACGTTTTGAACCCCAGAGGAAGGGATGATCATAAACAAACTCGCCAGCTTTGGAATATTCTCCATAACGTTCTGTCTCACTTCTAAAAGGACGAATCATCTGGGAGTGGCAGTTAAAACAGCCTTCCTTGATGTAGATATCACGACCCTCAAGTTCCAGAGGCGAGTAGGGTGTGACGGTGGTAATGGTTGGAATATTTGATTTCACAACAAACATGGGTACAAATTCCACGATACCACCAATGGCGACGGCAACGAGTGACAGAATCATGAAGTGGACAGGACGGGCTTCCAACCAGCGGTGCTTATGCTCACCGGCTTCGGCCACGATGGGCTTCAAGGGAGCAGCTTCCATTTCCTGATCAGGAATTGGAGCACCAGATCTGGCAGTTTTAATCAGGTTATAAACCATGATCAGAGAACCTGTCAAATATAGCGTACCACCAAAGGCGCGAGTCCAGTACATGGGTACCAACTGCAATACCGTCTCCAGAAAGTTGGGATAGACAAGTAGTCCTTCAGGTGTGAATTGTTTCCAGAGCAAGGCCTGGGTAATACCAGTCCAGTACATGGGAATGACATAAAAAATGATGCCCAGTGTGGCCAGCCAGAAGTGAACATTGGCCAGTTTGACTGAATATAATTTGGCGTTCCACAGACGAGGTGCCAACCAGTACAAAATACCAAAAGTCAACAGTCCGTTCCAGCCAAGAGCACCAACATGAACGTGCGCAATGGTGTAATCTGTGAAGTGTGAGATGGCATTATAGTTTTTCAATGACATCATGGGGCCTTCAAAGGTGGTCATTCCGTAAGCGGAAACAGCCACAACCATGAATTTCAGGATGGGATCCTGGCGTACACGGTCCCAGGCTCCTCGCAAGGTGAGCAGACCATTGAGCATGCCACCCCAGGAAGGTGCGATCAGCATAATCGAGAATACCGTTCCCAGTGTTTGGGCCCAATCAGGTGTGGAAGAATAGAGCAGATGGTGAGGACCAGCCCAGATATATAGAAAGATAAGAGCCCAGAAATGAATAATAGACAGTCGGTAGGAGTAGACTGGTCTCTGAGCAGCTTTCGGCATGAAATAGTACATCAAACCCAGATAGGGTGTGGTGAGGAAGAAGGCGACAGCGTTGTGACCATACCACCACTGAACCAGAGCATCCTGTACACCAGCATAGATTGAATAACTTTTCCAGAAACTCACAGGTATGGCAAGAGAATTCACAATATGGAGCATGGCAACCGTGACAAAGGTGGCGATATAAAACCAGATCGCTACATAGAGATGCTTTTCACGACGTTTGAGGATAGTCCCCATCATATTCACACCCCAGGCAACCCAGATCAGGGCAATGGCAATATCAATGGGCCATTCCAGTTCTGCGTATTCCTTGGCTGAGGTGAGACCGGCAGGCAGTGTTAATACTGCTGATACAATGATACCCTGCCACCCCCAGAAATGTATTTTACTCAGCATATCAGAGAAATTTCGGGCTTTGAGTAGTCTTTGAGCTGAATAGTAATATCCCATAAATATGCCGTTACCAACAAAAGCAAAAATAGCAGCGTTGGTGTGCAAGGGACGCAGACGACCAAAGGTCAACCATGAGGTGCCGAAATTAAAGGCCGGAGCTGGTAACTGAAGCGCAATAGTGAGTCCGACCAAAAAGGCTGTCACACCCCATACAACGGTGGCCCAGAAAAACATTCGCACGATTTTATTATCGTACTGAAATTTTTCCATCTCCATTATTTATTCTCCTCGTTTTTTTCTCCCGAATCAAGACCGGGTTCCGTTTTCTTTGATATTTTTTTATCTTCGAATAACATTCGTACTGAAGGGGTATATTTGTCATCAAACTGTCCGGATTTAACCGACCAGATATAGGCACCCAGAAAAATCAGAGATACCGTCAGACTAAAAGCCATTAGGATAAACATTACATACAAATTAGATACTCACGTTTCATCAAGTTAATTTCATCATGCGGGCTCGCAAGCTCGTTGTAAATGTGGTGAAGGCCACCACGGAAATTGAGCTGGCAGGCATAAGAATAGCTGACACCAGCGGGGATAATTTTCCAGCTACTGCAAAGCTGACACCAACCACATTATATATAATTGAGATGACAAAACTGGCCACAATCACAGATGTGGTTGCTTTGGACATTTTGATAAATGATCCCAGCAAATGCAAATTTTTGCCTGTCAAAATTCCATCACTGGCAGGCGAAAAGGCTGAGACATCATCGGTGATGGCAATACCTACTTCACTGGCCCTCAAAGCACCCGCATCATTGAGACCATCCCCTACCATGAGAACATGAGCGCCTTCACCCTGGATCTTGGTGACGAAATCCAGCTTGTTCTCCGGCGTTTGACGGAACAGCAGGTTTTCCTCGTTATCAAAGAGGTTAACCAGTGTGGCTTTCTCCCGCTCAGTATCACCAGAAAGCAGATACATGTCGAAATGCTTTTTCAAATCGGACAGCAATGGACGCAAGCCCTTGCGAAATACATTGGCAATAAGAAATGAGCCCAGGACTTTATTGTCCATACTGAGGAAAACCCGGGTTTTCATATCTTCCCCATCATTGGCATCTTCCTGAAGACCCAACCATTTGGCAGAACCCAGTTTGACACTGTGTCTCTCGACCATGCCCTGAATGCCATGCCCTGATATCTCTTCAAAATTTTCTACAGGATGAACTGCCTGAACATCCAGAGTCTGGAAAATTTTCTGACTCAAGGGATGAGTGGAATGCTGAACCAGGGACTTGATAATCTCCTGATCTTCATGAGATAACATTTTGCCTGAGAACTCAATGGTTTCCTGTCGAGACTCCGTCAAAGTTCCAGTTTTGTCCATAACAATGGTATTGATTTTAGACAGGGCTTCCACTGCATCTGTATTTTTCACATAAAAGCCCTTGCGGCCAAAAATGCGCATGGCCGTTCCCAGAGCAAATGGTGAGGATAGTGCCAGGGCACATGGACAAGCCACAATTAAGACAGCAGTAAACACTTTTATACCTGTGGCTGTATCAAATTGGAGCCAGTAGAGCGACGCGATAATGGCAATGGCCAGAACGCCAAAGGTGAAGTAGTGACTCACTTGATTGACCAGGACATTCAAGCGTGAAAAACGCGGTTTACTGAAGACATCGTTATTCCAGAGTTGTGTCAGATAGCTTTGTGAAGGCTCTTTAATGACCTCAAGTTCAATGGTGGTGCCAGCCTGACGTCCACCGGCATAGATAAAATCTCCAGCCATTTTGGTCACAGGTGTGGACTCGCCACTGACAAAACTGTAATCAATATAGGCATCTGTTTTGAGCAAAACAGAATCAGCAGGGATTAACTCCTGGTTCCGAACCACAATACGGTCACCGGGCTTCAGTTTTGAAACGGGAACGACAGCTTCCACATTATTGATCTTACGGGTGACAGAAAGGGGGAAAAATGATTTATAATCTCTTTCAAAGGAAAGGACTTCATAGGTTTTCTGCTGGAATAAGCGACCCACCAATAAAAAGAAGACCAGACCCGTAAATGAATCGAGATAGCCCACGCCAGTTTGGGTAAGAATTTCCCAGGCTGACCTAAAAAAGAGCATCCCGATACCCAGTGTAATGGGAACATCAATATTAACGGTACGGGACTTAATTCCAGCCCAGGCTGATTGATAGTAATCTTTGGCGGCAAAGAGCAGAACAGGTGTGGACAGCACCAGACTTAGATAGCCAAACACCAATTTAAAAGTGGGATCTACTGATCCGACCCGCGAAAGGTATTCAGGAAAACTGAGGATCATGACATTGCCAAAGGCAAACCCAGCCAAGCCAATTTTCAGATACAATTTCTTTTCAGCTGAGGACTGTTCCCGCTTACCTACTGTGTCCAGGCTCACCAGGGGCTCATAGCCCAATGAAGAGAGCAGGGCGGCAGTCTCGCTGAGTTTCATCTCTTCCCGGTTATAAGTGATGGTCACCTGCTTGCGGGGAAAGTTTACGATGGAGCTAAAAATACGAGGATCCATATCATGGAGATTTTCCAGGAGCCAGATACACGAGGCACAGTGCATGGTTGGTGTATGAAAGGTCACCTTCTCAATTTTCCCGTCTGAAAAATCTATAACCTGGGGTTTCACTGTTTCATCATCAAGATATTCAAACCGGTCTGAGATCAGATCCTGCTTCGGAGTAATACCAGGGGTATCCTCGATTGAATAATAGTCACACATCTCATTAACATTGAGAATTTCGAACACGGTTTTACAACCATGACAACAAAAGCTCTTATCCCCGATAGCAATGGTGTTGTCTGGGCAGGGTTCACCGCAATGAAAACAGCTCAAGGATTTTTCCTGATCCGTAGGTGCTTGACCCGCATCGTATTTACCGAAGTTAATTGCCATGGGGCGCCTCGATATCTTCAGTGTTTACCGGAATGCCGCACATGGCGTCAGAACCAGCACCGAGACCACTGGCAGCCAGATCAAAATTAACCTGTGCCAGTTCTTTTAATTTTTTACCACCTAAAATCTGCCGGATTGCATCCTGGGCTTCATGCCAAACGAGGTGAACAGCGCACTGACTTGAAAATTGACAGGCAATTTCACCCTGCATACAAACATTTAAATAAATAGGACCTTCAACAGCTTCAATAACTTCCAACAGCGTTTTATTTTCAGCACCCTCAGCGAGACATACGCCACCTCCATTGCCTTGAAAGGAATTGATGAAGCCAAGTTTGGCAAACTGAGACACAATGGTTCTAAGAAATCGCTGAGGAATCTTTTGATTCTCTGCTATCTCTCGGGCCGAAACGAGCTGATCGCGATCCCGTCCAGCCAGATAGACCATGAGGCGCACGGCATACTCGCCCTCATTGGTCAGGCGGAAAGACAATTTGTCTCCGTTTTTTCAAACGAAATACTTAGTATTTGAGGTAGATATGACGTTCTGTTTAGCATGGTTACAACACAAAATAACAGGGAACATCTCAAATGCCATGTAAATAGTGATGTTTGACAAGAAAGAAGATAAATCGCCAGCGAGATTTACTTTTAGACACGAATTACATGAATCCTCACAAAATACCACGAAAAATGTTATGGAGAAAAAGCTGTTAGCCTATATTCGCTTTTAGGTCAATTCGTCCATTTTGTATTATTCGTGTCTAGAGCCATACTACCAAACCTGGGTAAACAAAAAAAGGGTAAATATCAGCCTACCCTTTTTCATGCTAAATTTGAGACCAGTTAATTTTGATCAAGCCTCAATTTAAATCCAACCAGTATGGCTCCCAGGGCCTATTTCTGGAGGGCAATCTCCAGATAACTCGACGCATAGGTGTCCTGTGCTTTAAAATCGTATTCAAATTGTGTTTCACCACTTTCCAGGGTAATGATTCGGTCAGGTGTTTGAGTAAAGTTGACGGTCTGGCTACTATAGACCACCTTTAATACCCAGTCTGGGAGAGCCTGATTCATGGTGAATTCATATAGAAATTTATGATCAAGCACTTCCTCCATGGATTTATAGGTAAACCCAAAAGTCATATCACTGCTGGAGACCTGAAAGATCAACCACTCTCCCTTATCATCTCTCACAATACTTGTAGCAGGTGATTTGCCGTCAACAGTCCCAACCCAGGTGTTGGCGGCATTGAAGGGCAGTAAACATTCGAATCGTTGCGGCCATTCCTCTCCATCCCGAAGATGTCCTTCAATTTCGACTTCAAAATTCATGTAGGCGGGATCAGGATGAATCGTCATGGCAAAAGAACTGAAAGGTGTTCTTTTTGACGACCAATCCTTAAGTGAAAAAACAAAGGGCATGGATATCCAGACCTGCTCTGGCATCCCCTGCCTAGTGGCTGGTTCAAAGAGCGTACGTTTCACCGCATTGGTCACAATCTGATCCAGATCGGGGTGGAGGGACTCTCTCACCCTGGTCTGTATTACCTGACCTTCTGTGGAGATCAAAGCATTAACAACCACCCTGCCTTCAATACCTGCTTCACGCATGGAACGTGGATAATGAACACGCATTCCGAGACTTTCATAACCCTCGACTGGGCGAGGTTTTATAAGCTCTACTGAATCCTTTTCCCCAAAAAGCCAGGCGCATTGCTGGAGGAGTATCAACAAACAAATCGACTGAATTACCACGATTGAGAATCGATATTTCTGTGCTCGCATAAAACACCTCCCCAGGCCATATCTGGATGGACTTAAATATAAGGGAATGCTTGTTAATAACAATGCTTTAGGGCACCATCGCAAGCCCTCAAAAGGGGTGAATAACTTACCTTATTTGCTGGAAATATCAGTCTGTGATGAGTAGGGGCAGTAGGCTCTTTCCGTCCACCTTATTCAGGGGCTCCACACCGAGGAGGTCACCAATAGTAACTGCCATATCCACGGTAGCTACAGAATCCATGAGACTTCGCGACTGCATGTTCACTGAACTGAAGACCAGGGGCACATGACTGTCATATTCGTATGGGGTGCTGTGTGAGGTTCCATAGGGATTCCGGAATAACCAGCTTTCTTCGACCAGGGTATACACATCCGGACTCATCTCGGTGTGCATAAAATTTCTCAGACGGTAGGCCCGGTAATCATCGGGGGTTGCAGCCAGTAGCTCAGTCTTTGTGTAAAGCCGATACACACCTTCCACTGATTCCATATAGGTCTGTAGAATGGAATCCACCACGGATTGCTCAACCCGAAGTGAATCCATCATGGAGAAATCGTAGTAATAGCTGGAGACTTTACGATGGATATAGTCGTGGGTCCCATAGAGAGAGTCCAACTCGGCGTAGGCCCTGGACCGAGTTGCCAGGTAGAATTCTTCATCTACACGACCACCATATTTGTGCTGGATATGAATCCGATGCTCGGGCAGAGGTAAGCCACCATGATCAGCAGTAAGAACAAAGAGCACATTTTCCAACCCGACTTCCTGGATCAGGAAGTCGATAAAGGTCATGAGATAGCCATCAATCTTAAGGAGGTAATCCATGACTTCATGGGAAAAATGACCATAATAATGAGCCAGTAAATCCTGTGTAGATAACCCAATATTCAGAATATCCGGGGTTTTATCCTGACCCATGTCAGCTTTTCGTACTATAGTCGTGGCCAAATCCAGGGTCATACGATCCATCCAGGGACGACCAGCGATTTCAGTCTTAATCTTAGCATCATCCCATTCTGCTTCAAAACCAATGGGAAATACCGGGCTGTAAGTAGCCCTGTCAAAACGATCTGTTTCAGCATAAAAGGAGTCGCCATGGGTATACTCAGCCAGAAGTGCGGGATCTACATCGTTCGTCCAAATTGATCCCGATAACTCAAGATATTCAGATTGTTGTTAAAGTCACTCAACCATGCTGGAATAGTGTCAGTGTAATAATCTGTCGTAGTAAAGGAACCCTTCCAATTGTACCAGATAGCCAGATCAGGGTTTTTACCAGACATCATAATGGATGCTCTATCCTTACAGGATACACCATACACTTTTGTTTCTGGTGAGACCGCTTTGAGCCAATCTCCATAGGAGGTGGCAGCCACCTTGTCATAAGATACCTGATGGGCCGGAATATCCAGTGCATTGGCATCTGGATCCTCTACGCAATACACATCCTTCTTTTGAATGCGATCATACCAATTATTTCCAATAATGCCTACCGGACCGGGGTGCAGTCCAGATCCCAGAACAAAGTGTCCAGGACCAGTGGCGCAATAACCATGTTCATGATGGGCATTTTCAAAGCTAGTGCCATGATCTTCCATCCATTTAAAACCGCCGGTGAATACTGGACGGTAATTATCATATGCGAAATAAGCAAAATGGTCCACAGAGATAACCACAACAAGACGGGGTTTCTGTTCGGGTTTACAGGAAATGAGGAACAGTATGGTGAGGAGCAGGAGAATGTTTTTTGGGGTGTGCCTGTGAATCCTTATATGTGTCTCATGGGGGTTAACCTTGCGAAGGTTTTAAACCTTCGCAAGGTTAAGCATTGATCCTTACAGCGCCTTCATGGTTTCAATATGTTCTCTTAGTTTATCAAGAGACTGGGCATAATGATCCATTTTGTCGCGTTCCTTGGCAACAACGGCTTCAGGAGCACGATCCACAAAATTTTTATTGGCCAACTTACCTTGAACAGACTTGAGAAAACCCTCCGTGTCGGCAATTTCCTTCTCAAGACGCTCAATCTCCTTTTCCAGATCAATAATGCCTTCCAAGGGAATAAACAGTTCCATCTTTTCCACCATTGCAGAAGCGGAAAAGCCAGGTTTCTCTACATCAAGTCCCAGTGTGATGTCATTACAACGGGTGAGCTTGGCGATGGTTTCCCGAGTTTTGGTCAAAATGTCCAACTGAGCTTGACTATGTACACGCCCCACCAGTTTGATACCATGTGATGGTGGTACATTCATCTCAGAGCGGATGGTCCTCACTGCAGTAATCACCTTCTTCAGAAAGTCAGTTTCTTTGGCTTCAGCAGGAGCGTCAAATGCTTTGGTTACTTCTGGCCAGGCTGCCACAATAAGATCAGGTTCATCAGCCAATTTGATCTGTTGCCAGATCTCTTCACTCATAAAGGGAGCGTATGGATGAAGCATTTTCATGATATCGCGGAGCACATAAATAGCCACGGACATGGCGGTTTGCTTCTGGACTTCCGTACCATCATAGAGGCGTAACTTGATTATCTCGATGTACCAGTCACAGAAATCATTCCAGATAAAGTCCCACAATGAGCGGGCGGTTTCGTCAAAAGAAAACCCTTCGAGCTGTTTGGTTACTCTCTTGATGGTCACATTGAGACGATGGAGAATCCAACGATCCGGCAACTCAAGACCTTGCCATTTTTCGGGATTAAGATGATCCGCCGTGAGGTCGAAATCTTTATTCATGAGGACAAAACGACTGGCGTTCCAGACCTTATTCATAAAGTTGCGGGCCACATCCAATCGTTCTTCGGTAAAGAGAATGTCCTGACCCTTAGGAGCGATGAGCATAACACCAAAACGCAAGGCGTCGGCACCATATTTATCAATCAAGTCAAGTGGATCTGGTGAATTTCCCAGGGATTTGGACATCTTTCGTCCATCGCTATCACGAATGATGCTGGTGAAGTAGACATTCTCAAAAGGAATGTCACCCTTAAACTGATACCCCGCCATGATCATGCGGGCTACCCAGAAAAAGATGATATCTGGACCGGTGACCAAGTCATTCGTAGGATAATAGTAATCGAGATCCTTGCTGTCCTCAGGCCACTGATGTACTGCAAAGGGCCATAACCAGGATGAAAACCAGGTATCCAGGACATCTTCATCTTGATGAAGTTTATCTGACCCACACTTGCTACATACTGTGGGACTCTCAACCTGAACCATCATCTCATTACAATCCTGACAAGTATACACGGGAATACGGTGACCCCACCAGAGCTGGCGACTGATACACCAGTCCTTGATATTGGCCATCCAGTGTTCGTAGGTCTTGGTCCAATGAGCAGGATGAAATTTAATCTTGTCATCACGGACAGCTTTGAGAGCAGGTTTGACCAGTTCGGTCATATTCATAAACCATTGTTCAGACTCATAGGGCTCAATCGGCACATTGCCACGTTCGGAGTAACCGACTTTGTGGACATGTTCTTCAATTTTTCCCATGAGACCCAGCTCTTTGAGCTGTTCAATGACAACTTCGCGAGCTTCGAATCGGTCGAGACCGATAAACTTGCCAGGAACATTGCTGTTCAAGCTGGCATCTTCATTAAAAATATTGATGAATTCCAGGTTGTGGCGTTTGCCCATTTCCCAATCATTGGGATCATGGGAAGGAGTTACTTTCACACAACCCGTTCCAAAATCTTTGTCCACATATTCATCAGCAAAAATGGGGATTTCACGACCCACCAATGGCAGGATCACATGTTTGCCAATGAGATGCTGATAGCGTTCATCATCGGGATGGACAGCCACACCACTATCACCCAACATGGTTTCAGGTCGGGTGGTGGCTACAACGAGATAGTCAGAGGAATCCTTGATGGGATAACGCATATGCCAGAGATGACTGTTGCGTTCCTGATAGATAACTTCTTCATCAGAGATGGCCGATTTGGTTTTTGGACACCAGTTGACCAGGCGTTCTCCGCGATAGATATATCCTGCATTGTAGAGCCCAACAAAGGAGTGGAGTACGGCTTTATAATAGTCATCATCCATAGTGAAGCTTTCCCGCTCCCAGTCACAGGAGGCACCCAGCTTTTTGAGCTGGTCAATGATGATACCGCCGTATTTCTCTTTCCATTCCCAAGCATGTTCCAGGAAGGCGTCACGACCGATCTCATGTTTGGTGATGCCCTTTTCACGAAGCATGTTGACGACTTTGGTTTCTGTGGCGATAGAAGCATGATCGGTACCAGGTATCCAGCAAGCTTCACGACCCTGCATACGGCGCCAGCGCAGGAGAATATCCTGCATGGTATTGTTGAGGACGTGACCCAGAGTGAGAATTCCCGTCACATTGGGTGGTGGAATAACAATGGTATAGGGTTCTTTGGTGTCATCAGGTTCTGAGTGGAAATAATTTTGTTCCAACCAGTGCTGGTACCATTTGTCCTCAATAAGTGAGGCATCGTATCGTTTGCTGAGTTCTTGTGTCATGTCTAAATCTTACCTTTATTTATCATCAGCTAGTCATTGCGAGGACGCCACTGCTAGCGGGGGACGTGGCAATCTCGATTTTGGAGATCGCCGCAGTCGTCCCGACATACTTGTCAGAACTCCTTCGCGAAGACGGGAAAAGATTTGCATTCCCAATAACAACTGTCTTTTTATCAAATTTTCAAGCTATGAATTTAGACGCCGTGATAGGGTGGTGTAAGGGGAAACTAGTTTAGAGTTGATGAGTTTTTGAGTTAGAGGGTTGCTGAGTTTATGGGTTCTATGGGTTCTATGGGTTCTATGGGTTTTTGAGGTAAGTGTTGAAGGGCGTAGGGGGTGCTAAACTTTTGCATGATCCTGTTCGTGTCTTCGCGAGCCTGTCCGCCGTACTGCGTACTTGTAGGAAGGCGGGCAAAGCGAAGCGATCTCGGGCTGCTCTCAATCCAGGGAATCGGAGATTGCCACAGCTTTCACTTCGTTCAAGCTTCGCAATGACGTACCGGATATTTGACATAAGCGAATGGATTAATTAGTAGCGAATAGCCAGACTGATGGAGGCATCATTTTGCCAGGAGACGACGGTATCTTCATCAAAAATCACAAAGGCGTCGCCATAGGTCCATTTATTGGGCTCGATGATATCCGGGGCGCCCTGGATGGAGGCGACCTCATCCCAACTTGACCCCACACCGAAATAGCGATCGGAGTAGAAGCGATTGGGATCCAGGATCATACCTACTTTCAAAGGATTCAGTTCTGAGGAAGTCCATGAAGTCACCTTGTCCCCTTCGAACTCAACTGTGGAAAAACCGTAGCGCCATTCCAGACCCCTGATTTGTAGTGGTGGTCCCTGAACCGTGGACACCCACTCCTTATCAGAACCCAGAGTAAAAAATGTATCCTGGACAACCTCTTCAACCACAGGTACCACCTTTTTAGCCGCCGCTTTTGCTCTGGCCTGGTCGGCCTCTTTTTGTTGAAGCGCCTTGATTCTGGCTGCATTCTCCAGGTTTGACTTTTGGGTGAATTGTTTATAGCGATCCTCAGGTGAATCACTGAGGGATGAACCCAGCATAAAGAGAAAGCCCACCAGGATAATCAGGATGGTAGCTACAAAGAGGGCGGTAGCCCCTGGCAAGTAGTCGCCAAAGGACATACTTTCTTCAAAGAGGTCTGGCTCCGGTTCAGATTCTTTCTTGGGCCGTGGCGGGGTTTTAGGCCGCTCCTGTTTTGGTGGCGGCTTGGGCGGTTCTTGTCGCGGTGGTGGTTTGGGTTCTGGCCGTGGCCTGGGACGAGATCTTTGCTGCTGTTGTTGGTAGCGTGGCGGTGGCTGGGGGGGAGCAAAACCCATACCTGCACCGGCATTCTCGTCCTTAACATGGCGGAAGTGGCCGTATTTCTCCACATAGGTAAGGGCCACGGTTTTGGCCTCGTTGATGACTTTGATCTGAGCTTCGGCTTTGGCGCCAACCCGTTCATCATTCTGAAAGCGATCGGGGTGCCAGATTTTAGCCAGATCACGATAGGCTTGTTTGACATCATTGGCGTCAGCGGTTTTCTCAAGACCAAGGGTTTTGAGTGCTTCGGCTATTTTCATGCCTTTACTGGCCATGGATGTCTTTTACCCTTTCAAGCGCTTGATGACGATTCGTATATGGCTTTTAAGATATTCGGGTGACACTTAATAATCTAGAGCATATCTCTGATTTTTCTCGGACTTACCCAGAAGTTTCCAACAGAGGTAGCCAATGGTCATCAACTGAGTCCTTGATTAAATAATCAGAAGGCCTAGATTCAGGTATGATTTAAAATTGGGACGGGGTTTCAACACAACATGCCGCTTTTACAAGCCAAAACCGAATGCCGTCTGCAGGTAGCAGGTAGCAGGTAGCAGGTAGCAGGTAGCAAGGCTGGCTTGTTTATGAAATTCACGACCTCTGGGGAACCCCATAATAATATTTATTCGAGACCGTATAAACACTGTTAGAAACACCCCGAAAAGAATTGATCTTGGGGACAAACAATTATATTGTACATTATAGTGTCGCATTAAGTGTACAATAGGAGAAAATGATTATGCAAAGAATAAGACTAGATCAGGACATCAAACCTCTTTCAGAGTTTAGGGCAAATGTCACAAGCTTTATTGACGAGATGAAAAGAAACAAGAGGCCCATGGTAATTACGCAACATGGGAAAAGTTCAGCAGTGATGCTTGGAGTAGCTGAGTATGAACAGATGCTTGAGAAACTCGAATTATTATCTGATATCCAGACAGCAGAGGATCAACTACGTGCAGGAGAAGGATTGACACATGAATCTGCTAAGTCGAAAATTATCAAGAATCTAAATGTATGAGGGTGATCTGGTCGCCCCTGTCTTTGGATCGAGTAACAGAAATAGCAAAATACATTGCTGCAGAAAATAGAGCTGCTGCAATCGAACTTGTTGAACATCTCTTTTCACGAGTTGAACAACTGAGCAAATATCCTGAGAGTGGACAAGCTGTCCCAGAACTCAGTAGATCGGATATAAGACAATTAGTTGACGGTAATTACAGGATTGTGTATAAACTTGAGATAGAACAAATATCAATTCTTACGGTGAGACATCATAGACAGATTATTTCAGAGGATGATATCTGATTTAGGTATTCGGGGGTTTTCTAACAAAGGTACTGTAGTTAAAGTCAAGTGAATTAGCCTACATATTCCGGGTCAT
>CAZDVD010000011.1:0-84831 GCA_964508765.1 uncultured Lentisphaeria bacterium | reverse complement strand
TTCAGGACAAGGTTAGACTGCTATTTACAAACCTTTTTCGACAGCCTCGTTAGGTAGTTGTCAATCCCAGTTCCCATCATCATTCTGTCGATAAAAACTGAAGTTCGATACAACTGACAAAAACTCAAGTTCGCCTCCAACTAAATGGAATCTATAAAGATCAGTTATGATGTTGTTCTTGAATAACAGGTCGTAAGTGACATTATCGTATAACAATAAATCTTCTTTTGCAGTCGCAGGACCTAACCCATGGTTATCGGATTCTGAACTGTCTATCCTCAACGTATGAAATAGATACTGATTTTCAGTCTTGTCAAGATCATAAACAATGTAATTTGGCACACTTGAGAAACTCTGGCCAGTTCGCATTCGGATAGTGTACCAATCTGGATCCTGATGGATACTTGAAGTGTCAGTTTCAATCGTAAACTCGACTATGCCAAAATATTCGGACTCATTTTTATTAGGCTCAGAGCATGTCAATAGTCCGAAACCGAGAATACTTAGAAGTGACACATTAAGAAATGAAATTTGCATTATTTAATACCCCCATTGTTAATTTCGCCTCATCAATCTACCTAACAGTGTTTATACTGTCTCGTATAAGATGACAATTCTCTCATAATGCACATATAAACTATTATTGATTGTTTATGTAAGTAACTGATATTCATGATTCTACCTTTGAATATCTCTTCCAAAGGGATTTTATCGTAACCGTATAAGATGAACTGAACATGTGCTCCCCCACTAAGCCTTTAAGAGTAACTTAAATGTATCCTATCTATCTATTATTTCAAGGACTAAGCTGTTTGTCAACGAAGAAAAAAAGAGCCAGCCCCAAGGCTGACTCATTGTAGTAAATATTGGCCAAACAAACGAATAGTTCCAGTAGTCAAATTAATGTGGCACCTTCACAACAGCCTCGCCATCGATGACAATAGATCCATCACTTTTCTCACAATAGGTTCTTAGCGTGATGATTGGTTTGTCCTCACGGATTTTGACAATCTCAACTGTGGCGGTGACTTCATCTCCAATAAATACTGGACCCGTAAAACTCAATGATTGACCGAGGTAGATACTCCCCTCTCCAGGGAGCTCAATGCCCAGCAGCCCGGAAAAGAGACTGGCGACCAACATCCCATGCACAATCTGCTGTCCAAAAATTGAATCTTTGGCATAGGCCGCATCCAGATGGAGTGGATTTGTATCCAAAGATAATTTTGAAAAATCGTTGATATCCGTTTCACTAAACTTCTTCGTGACAGAGACCTTATCTCCCAGTTGCAAACGTTTCATTTATTCCTCCAAAATATCTTCTTAGATTTTAAAAATGTACGCACTTCAATAAATATCGAATCAATATACATACCAAAGCATACTGTAGGGACATCGCAAGGTTTTTGAGGAGAATTAACATTATATAAGACATACCATTTGGGTAAGAACGGTGATATGATTACTTTCGCTGAAATTACAAGAGCAACATTTTATAACCCAATTCGTCACATTTACCGAAAGGTAATACCCACAAGGTTTCTAGCTATTCTCTAGCATTCCCACTTTTGAGAATTACCTTCATTGCAATGCTTAAGTATTGGCGTAAAATTATAGACACAGCGCGGTTTTTCCATTTGGGATGGCTGTTGCTGGCAAGCTTCAGCGTGATCCTCTTTACTCTGGGTGTCTGGGAAATACTTGAGCAACAGGTTTTCCAGAAAACACTGTCAGCCTCAGCTGTTATTGGTTTGGCTGTGAGAGGATTTCTTGTGTTTGGACTGCTGGCAGGTTGGACCATCTGGATTGTTTACCACTTCAGGATTCAACTGACAGATCAGCTATCAGACTCTGAGAGTCGCTACAAAAATATTGTTGAAAATTCTGCTGATGCCATCATTACAATTGGTGAAGACAATCGGATTCAAAGTTGGAACCGAGGCGCGGAGAGACTCTTTGGTTGGACAGCCAATGATGCCATCGGAGAAGCTATTGGAATGATGATTCCAGGGAAGCTCCTCCAGACAGGGGAATTGCTCTGTCTGGCTTACGGCATCACCAAAGCAAATGAGGTCAAGAACTACCAGACCGAACGCCTGGACAATCGGGGGCGAACGATTCCAGTAAACTTGACGGAATCTGCCCTTCTCTCAAATGGCAAAGTTTTGGGACGTTCACAAATCATCCGTGATATTTCAGAATTGCAGACTATTGAACATCAGATGCGTCAATCTGATAGGCTGGCGACATTGGGCCAGTTAGCAGCGGGTGTGGCCCATGAAATTGGCAATCCCCTCACTTCAATCTCATCCTTGGTCCAGCTGCTTGAACGCCGGATGAAAAACCCTGATCACATTTCCAAATTAGGTCGTATTCGGGCAAATATTGAGCGCATTACCAAAATCGTTCACGAATTGGTGGATTTTACTCGCCCACAGGGAACCGATGTGCAAGCCGTTCAAATCAATGATGTTGTTCAAAATGCAGTTGGCTTGATGTCCTATGACAATCGTAGTCAGAAAATTAAGATTGATCTTGACCTATCCCCTACCCTTCCAAGAATCAAAGCCTCTCCTGATAAATTGCACCAGGTCATTGTTAACCTGTTGGTCAATGCTTTTGATGCCATGAAGGAACGCGGGGATGAGATTCTCATTGCCACCTCATCCAATACATCCTCTGTATCAATTAAAGTGACCGATAATGGGGGTGGCATGAATCCCCAGGTGATGGATAAAATTTTTGAACCTTTTTTCACCACCAAAGATGTGGGGAAAGGGACCGGTCTGGGTTTATCTGTGAGTCATGGAATTATTAACAGTATGAATGGATCATTGAACGTTAAAAGTACACCGGGTGAAGGCGCTACATTTCTCATTGAAATACCAAAGGAATCCTAAAAATGAATACATCAGTACTTATTGTAGATGATGAACAAGAAATACGCGACTCCCTTTCTGAAGTCTTAACCGATGAAGGGTTTCTAACCTATACAGCTGAGAATGGTGTAGTTGCACTAGAAATGATGAAAGAGATTCATTATGATATCATCATTTCTGACATAAAAATGCCGGAGATGGATGGTGTCACCCTGCTCCAGCGTGTGAAAGAGCAAGCTCCAGATACCTTTGTCATCTTGGTCACCTCATATGGATCAACAGAAACCGCCATCAATGCGATGCGATTAGGTGCGATAGACTACATCCTCAAACCTATCGATTTTGATGAACTCATCATGAGAATCAAGAATATTGACCTCCATAAAGAGCTCCTCCGTGAAGTACGTTTTCTGAGGCAGGAAATTTCAGCAAAGTACAACTATGAGCACATTATCGGTGAGAGTACCGCCATGAAACGGATGTACAGACTCATTGACAAGGTGGCTCCTTCAACATCAACTGTGCTGGTGGCAGGTCGCAGTGGTACGGGGAAGGAACTCGTAGCGCGAGCTATCCATGCCCGCTCAGAACGGGCACACAGACCCTTTGTTGCCATAAACTGCGGTGCCATTCCTGAGACTCTGTTTGAGTCCGAACTTTTTGGCTATAAGAAAGGTGCTTTTACTGGTGCTTCCAGGGATAAGGATGGTGTTTTCAAGTCCGCTGCTGGAGGTACCCTCTTCCTCGATGAAGTGGGAGAAATTCCGCTCCAGGTCCAGGTTAAACTTCTCCGTGTAATCGAGATGCGTGAAATTAAACCTCTGGGAAGCAATACGATTGTACCAATTAATGTAAGACTCATCGCAGCCACCAATCGTGATCTTGCCCAAGAAGTAGAGCGGGGCACATTTCGAGAGGATCTATACTACCGCCTGAATATTATTGAGATTCACCTCCCCGCTTTATCAGAGAGGAAGGACGATATTCCGCTTCTGGTAACTCATTTTGTGAATAAGTACAACGATGAGTTGAAAAGACGAATCATCGGCGTGGACAACGATGCCATGAAAAACCTGGTGAATTACAACTGGAAAGGTGAAGTGAGGGAACTTGAGAATATTATCGAAAGGGCTGTGCTATTAAGCGATGGGGATATGATTTCATTGGATGATTTACCCGAACGCACTGTGGAGTGTTCAGATTCAGGTTATCCAGATAGTCTCAAAGAAGCCAGTCGCAGTTTTGAAAAGAAGCATATCATTCACATACTTGATAAATGTGAGAATGATAAAGCCAAAGCTGCTGATATGCTGGGAATTGGTTTAAGTAGTCTCTACCGCAAAATTGATGACTTGGGAATTGACACCGACTCCGATTGATTTTGTAACAATCTGGAAATCCGTGTGTCAAAGGATACGCTACATTGAAAATTAATATTCCGCTTCCACCCCACATTGATGGTGGAACTTGAAAAAAATACTGGAGAGATCATGTCTGAGCAGAATCACAAACAAGTCATCATCATTGGATCCGGACCAGCCGGATTAACCGCAGCCATATATGCAGCCAGAGCCAATCTGGAACCTATTATATTTGAAGGTGATCAACCCGGTGGTCAGCTGACGACAACCAATGACGTTGAGAATTACCCTGGATTTGAAGATGGTATTACCGGACCCGAGTTAATGGACGTTATGCGCAAGCAGGCTGTTCGTTTTGGTGCAACTTCAAAATTTGAATATGTCACATCAGTTGATTTCTCATCCAAACCTCACAAAGTCAGTGTGGGAGATAAAGAATATACGGCTGATGCTGTCATTATTGCCACAGGTGCTTCTGCCAGATATCTGGGTCTTCCTTCCGAGCAAAAGCTAAAAGGTTTTGGGGTTTCAGCTTGTGCAACCTGTGATGGATTTTTCTATCGCGACAAAGAAGTATTCGTGGTTGGCGGTGGTGATTCAGCATTGGAAGAAGCGGGCTTTTTAACAAAATTTGCTTCAAAAGTTTATCTCGTTCACAGAAGAGATGAGTTCCGTGGCTCAAAAATCATGAGAAAACGCGTCCTCGATAATCCAAAAGTCGAGGTTCTCTGGAATACAACGATTGATGAAGTGCTTGGAGAACCAGACCAGGGTGGTGTTGTCGGTGCCATTTTAAAGGATACTGTCACTGGAGAAACCAGAGAACAGTCGATTGATGGCATTTTCATGGCCATTGGTCACTCGCCCAACACGGCAGTATTTAAAGGTCAACTACAAACTGATGAAACAGGCTATCTCATCACCAAGCCCGATTCTACAGCCACAGAGATTGAGGGTGTATTCGCTGCCGGTGATGTTCGTGATCACGTCTATCGTCAAGCCGTTACAGCAGCTGGAAATGGTTGTATGGCCGCTTTGGAAGCCGAGCGTTATATCACAGAGATGAATGACTAAAGCAAAAAGCTAAACAATTGATTAACAAAAAACGAGGATTTATATCCTCGTTTTTTGTTTTAGGGCTATCAATATTTTAGAAAACTTTTTTAATCCACAATTTCTTGAAGTAGTACGGTTAAAGTTCCTTCCACAGTCTCAGGTAATTCCTGCCTCAATTCATCAATGAGTATGTCTGACTGGAAAAAGTCAGTTCGCCTAAAAGCACGTGAACCAAAACACTCAATAAATAATTTGTCCACACCCTTCGGGGTAAAAATTGTTTTGTGGTAGATATCATCAGGATGATTTAGTGGAAAACTTAACATTAAAAATCCAGCAGGATTAAGAGAGGACACTAATGCTGACAAACCTCCTTGAGGATCATCTAAATGCTCGAGTGTCTCAAAAGATATAATCGCATTAAATTTGCCAAGTTTGACTACATCATGAATAGAAAGTTGCTTGAACGTCCCAGCATAGTTTTGGGTTGCATATTGAAGTACTGAACCATCTAAATCTATGCCCACATAATCGCAATCTTTTAAATACACTGAACCGTAACCACTTCCACAAGCCGCATCAAGAACTCGGGATCCTGGTGGAACATGTCTTCCCGCTAAACGATATCTTTCAATATGTTTAACCGTAATAGGCGAAATAAACATCTGTACATCACGGCGTAAAATGTGCTTTCTGAAAAGATGATAAAATCGAATGATGGAGTATGCTAATGATTTAATTTTCATAATTTGATCAGCGAAGTACAGCTAATTTCTGACTGGCTATAGCTCCTTCATCATTGAAGAGATACAAGATGTAAACACCGTTACCAACCTTATCACCGGCTGCATCTCGACCATCCCATTGTGCTTCATATCCCTGCACATCATTGTTCAGATAAGTCAGTTCTTTTACCAGGAGACCCTGAATGGTTAATATCCTCACCGATGAATTGTCCATGAGTCCCTGAATAATGACTTTATCATGTATGTCTGGATTGAAGGGCTGTGGATAAATATGGATGTTGGAATACGTCTCTTGGGGGTTTGCAAAGGGTGTATTCAGTACAGATATGCCCTTGGGTGTGGATAAATAGGTATGCCCCGTCTCAGCATCGAAAGCAGCTGAATGGATTTCATTATCCAACAGACCCGAATTCCCGGTGTTATACCCATATCCACCGTTAATCCAGCGCCCATTGTCCTGCAGTACATGAACACCGGCATTGGCAGATAAAAACCAATGATTTCCGCGCTGATCGATTTCAATTCCAGTAACATTGTAGTCCGTAAGCTGCCAGTAATAATAATAGTCTGATTCCTTGCGAGTCATATACACGCTGGCATGACTTCTCAGCTCAGAGCTGGTTAACCACCTGTCAGGAAGCACCATACTTTGGACTCCTGATGGTGTGAGAATCCATAAGGTGTTATGAGTGTCTACCTCCAGTTGTAAAATTTCATTTGAGGCAAGGGGTGAATCACTTGATGATAGGCTCGAAACATTCAACTCCATATTTGTTGCAGGCTCACCACCCTCAATCTCAAGGAAGTGAATACCACCAGAAGCTTGGAGTTCAGTCCGAACCTGCGACCCTAGCCAAACCAAATCATTGTCATCGATTGCAATGGATTTGACAGAGCGACTATTTAAACCATTCTGGTACTGCTTTATGTGATATACACTATCATCAGGGGTCAGGATACTGATAATTCCACCACCTTCACGAACAAATTTGGTGGTAGCCCACACATTCTGCTTACTATCGACAGACATTTGCCCGGATAGTACGTAGGTATCACTATCATAAGTCGGCTCCATACTACCATCCAGGGCACTATAATATCTTGAGTTACCTGGTTGTTCATCATCAAGTTTGAAAACACCCTTACCCTGGAGAGAGAAGAAAATATTCCCATCATCATCCAGGACCATGTCTTCGACGACAGAATTTCCCTGAAAATCGAGGGTATCTGTGATCATCTCATTCCAGTTATATGAGGTTTCATCAAAAACAGAATTGAAATTGCCTGCCTTGATTGTTCGCCAACCCCGTGATGAATGTAGACTGAATCCATTTTTTGCCCCACCAACCAACTGTCCTGAGCCATCCACCATCATTCTATTAAACAGATGATCTCTCGACCTGTTTGCTGTAAATCTGGCATAGTTTTGATCTTTGTGGAGCGAAAGAAAATCAGTGCTGCTGGCTATCCAGATTTCATCATTATACAATTCAATATTCTGAATGTGAGACATTCCATATATCAGGCTCACCATGGCATTGGGCACATCCAGGGATGTCAGTCCCGTATTCGTTGCCAGGATAATGGCATCCACCGCGAATGGATCATTCTCCATATCATAAATTTGATTTCCTCCGGTGAACAGGGTGGTAAATTGATTGAAATCGTATTCATAAATAGAGGTCCCTGCAGCAATCCGAATGATATTTAAATGGGTAACTACACTGCTAATCTCAGATTCGCCTGCTGGAAGGGTAGCTACATTCCAGTTCACAGGATCTTTGAGGTTTCTACCGTCCAATTCGATCCAGATAATCTCTTGGTTAGTTCTAAAATATAATTTCCCATTCACATGACCAACATCACCAACATATTCCATATTCAGAGAGCTCTGATTGGGGAAATTGTTAAAAATATCTAGATATTCAATCACGCCAAGACCTTTACGATAGAGTAGAAGCCCACCCTCTAATCCATCTTGGTAGGTCGCATATACTGAATCACCTACCTGCGTAAAACTGTTGGTGGCATCCAGATCCACAAATTCAACGTCTAAGAAATTGTGCGTAGTGAGGTCCATGACCTCAACAATAGGTCCCGGGCTTCTAGCACCTATCCACAGAAGATTGTCTGAGTCAATGTATGTGGTATTAAGATCCAGATTTTCAGTTATTTCATCCTGTATGCCATAGCTAAAGAGTTCGGTAGACTTATTGAATAAGAGTAGTCCCCCATCACTAGCCATGATGACCTCATTGCCCAGGGGTAACAGTGTCCTGATTTCGGTGAGGGTTGGAATCTTATCCCACGTCCCGACCTGAGAATAGGCAATTAGGCTTGATATGAGCAAGAGAAATAGTCTAATAGAGATTCGCATGTATTTGTTCGCTACCTATCATTAAATCGGTTTTATACTGGATCGATTTCTCCAGTCATGGGAAATTATACAATCATGTTGCCCACACGTTCCCATTTTTTATGGCTGTAAGCTGGGACGCGCTTCTGGAACTCCGCCAAGAGCACCTATAAGCAACCCATTGTCCCCCCCATTTAAACAGGGTGAGTTGGGCTTTAAATAATAGTTCAATCCAAAATCCGGGTTGGAATAAATATTTAAAATTTCCGTTGAATCAGATTGTTGAGACTCAGAAATGGGATAAATACAATTCCATCTAAAAAGGTTCTCATCTCTCATTATTTGAGGATCAATCATCTCGGTATGATAGAAAATATTATGATCTAATCTGCTCAAAGTCCCCCTTGAAGCATTTATACCACTCATATTCTTTGCAAATGTATTGCTCTTGAGTTGAATATCTCCAGAAACAGATTTTGACTTCAGGACGCCCCCTGTTTGCGATATCACATTTTGTCGCAGCTTAAGCGACTGGATGTATGGACCAGACAACTCGATACAGTATCCGTCAATCAAGTCAAACTGATTCGAGAGAAAGCTCGCTTCTGCAAAATTGCCCAGACGGATTCCATGGCGAGAATCAGATGCCTTCGAGAATGACATTGCCAGTGATATTGAGGCTCCAGCGTTAATAGTCAGATCATTGTTGCTAAAGCTACTTTGTACAATATTAGCCTGAGTTCCCTCCCCAAGCTCAAGGGCTGTGCCATTGTGCTTAGAGTCCACCTTATGCATTTCTATGCTGCCATTCATCAATTTCAGGCCTATATCCCTGCTTGAGTCGATGAAGCTTGATTCCAGGCGAGCGGAAACTTCATTCAGAAGCGCGCCATTCCTATTATTATGGATCCTGGCGTCTGTAACAATCAATTCTTTTACTGAAAATACTTCTAATCCAGTATCAAGATTGGAAAGCCATTGATCCTGCATGCTACTCATTGAAGGAATGTCAGAAAAATAGGCTCCAGATTCATTGGATACCCACACATTATCATGCATCCTCAAATTTGTGACTGCACGAATATCATTTCCCAGCTTGTTGGTTTCAATGCGGTTTGAATCAAGATCAGTATAAAGGATATCTTTTATGACCAGACCAATCCGGTTTCCCTTCACTAGATTTTTTGAGAAGGAAACATATTGACCGGTAGTCATCTCTGAAGCATGGTTACGATTCGAACTCAGCAGGCTGTTTTGTACCTTCAAACTATCAAACTGTGTCACTATTAATCCATGACCATTATTGACCAGACTTACTTGTTCGAGGTTGATGGAACTGAGTGAATCGATACTCAAGCCAGAACGTAGATTTGCCTGAAATGATGATCGATTTATCCAAAGCTCGTGCCCCTGTGAAAACTGAAGCCCCGCACCTTCATTGTGACCTACTCTGAGACCTGCTATACGGCTTCTTAGTATGTTTGAGATGATGCCACCACTCTGACCATTCCCAACAAATTCAGAATTGAGAATTCGAAGCGTATCCACATCATTCATTGCCACACCATTTACCAGATTTCCCAATGATGACAAATTCATGATACCACAAATACTGGCATTGTTAAGGCTCAAACCATTTCGACCATTTTCCCTCGACTCAAGCTGATTAATGAGTACATATTCACAATCGCTGATCATAACCCCATCCTGGAAAGAGTCTCTGATACTCACAGAATCCAGCCAAACTTCATAAACCGAATTTATTTCCAGAGCAGTTCCCATGGTGCTCTGGAAAGTCGAGCTATGAATCTCCAGTAGCTCCCCCCCACTCGCGTACACTGCGGTCTTATTCACATGATTAAAATGAGTATCGGTTATCTTAACTATTCCCCCTAACACCTTAATGGCTCCAGCCCCTAAAGCCGAAAATTGCACATTTCGTAATTCTAAAAAAGCCCCGGAGTCAACTTCAATTGCCCAAAAGTCACTTGATATGAAATCACAATTCTCAAGGGTTAGATGTCCAGATTTAACCCGTATCAGGGCTGTATCTCTATCACCGCCCTGAAAATTAAAATCTGCAATATAGACATTCGCATCCTGACCTACTCCCAAGCAACCCCGGGCATCACCGATCCATAATGGTCGATTTTCATGTCGACCCTGAATGTGGATATCCTTTTTAAAATTGCGGAAAGAGACCTCACCTGTACCAGTATACCTGACAATATCTGGGAATATTTTCAGCGTATCCAGACCACTTAAACTGGATAAGGTTATGGGATAGTTTACCAGGTTCTTCAGCCGTAATCCTTGACTACATGTGCTCAGCAAAAGCAGGATAAATCCCAACCCAACTGTTTTCAATATATGCTGCGGATATGTGAGGCGATGATTCATGAATTAGACCGGGTAAATGACGCTCTTTTCAGAATTGTTTAGCGGGAATGTATAGGAGTCGAACCTATCCGCCGGCTCTCCACCGGCATAACAGCTTTGAAGGCTGGAGTGGCCACCGGACCACATACATTCCCATGTTAATAATTGGCTACCGGGAAAGAAGGAATTCCCAGGGCGGCATCAAGCATATCCATTACGCTGAGGGCAGCGGTTTTTGTGGAATAATCTCCCACTATGATTAAATATAGTGTTTTTCCATTGATTGAACGCTCTTTAATCCTTGTAGAATATCCAATGGACTCAATTTGATCAGCCAATTTTCGGGCATTGTCATAACTTCCGAAGGCTCCCGCTTGCAAAGAGTATTGACCCTTGGTCTCAATTGTTTTTCCACCTACATCCTGACCCAGACCTCTTATGGGAACCGCCTCTTGAGTCGGGGGTTGAGGAGGAGCTGAACGATTCATCTTCCGACCAGGTAACCTGGTAAGGTCGAGATCCTCGGGAATATCAAAGGCCACATTGGGATACATATCAATGATATTTGCGAGGTCAATGTAGACGGAATCCATTTGCCTAGAGGCTATACCAGCTCTCAGCGACAAATTAACAGCATTGACTATATCTGGATGATCGGGATGGTGGCGTATTAAACGGGAAAAAAATTGGCGACTTTGAACATAGAGTCCCTGAGCATAATAGTATTCACCCAGATGCATATAGGAGGATGCAGCGTACTTGCTTTCAGCATGGTTACGAGCAATATCCTTATAGATACCAGCAGCCACAAGCGCATCATCCTGAATGATAGCTCTGGCGTACCTCACTCCGGGATGACCTGGGTATTCATAGCTTAGGTCAGCAAGGATTGCTTTAGCGCTGTCTATTTTCCCCATTTGGATGAGAGACAACAGCCCATCCACATCTTGAGCAGAAATGCTGGAGAAGGTTCCGATGAAAAGGATCATCAGAAGGCATATTTTAATCAGGTGTGTTTTACCCATCCGCATTTATCGCATATATATCGGGGTTCATCACTGATATGCCCACAATCTGGGCAAGTAAGTATGCGTTTTTGACGATCTGAGGCAATAAAATCCTCTATCGTGGACTTGAGCGTATCTTTGTGACCTAGCTTTTCAAGCATATTGATGTGCCCAAAAATGAAACTCAGATTTGAATAGTCTGGTTCCTTGATATCCTCAATTAAAGTGAGAGCATCTCGAAACTCACCCTTGCGCTCGAAATAATTTGCAAGTCCAATAACCACTTCAAGATTATCTGGCTGCTTTTTATGGAGACGCTGATAAAATTGCTCAACTTGCTCGAATTGGCCAAGTTCAAAGTACATTTTCTCAATCTCAGCGAATACAATACTTCCAGCCGTTGGATCCAATTCGACAAAACTGGTTAAAAAATCGATAGCGTGTTTATAATTACCTTCGTCCTGACGAATTTTGCCAAGATGATAATAAGGCGCAGCACACTTACTATTTAGCTTGATGGCATGTTTCAGGAGGGTGATAGCCTCAGCCTTTTTGCCAGCCTGCTTCTGCTGAAGTGCTTCCTGGGTCTTGTATATGGCTGGTAAAAGCGGATCGGCCTTACCTCCGGCTGCATTCTCCTTTTGAAAGGCTTTGATGGCATCCGCCCATTTTCCCTGTTTCACTGCATAACGGTGTAGTGCTTTGAGGGCCCATAAATTTTTCTTCTTCATCCTAAGAATAGCCTCAGCATGGTGAACCGCTTGAGGATATTGCTTCAATGCTTCATGATCTTTTGCGAGACGTTCATGAGCCATAAGCAGGAAATCTTGACTAATCCCCTGCCGATTTAGGACATCCTCATGCACCATAACAGCTTGTGCAGGATTTCCTAACTGACGGTAAAGATCACCAACCTGAAGAAAAGCGCCATGATTTGATGTATCATTGTGTGCGATCTCGGAGAGCTGGTCAAGGGCTTGCTTCTTCTCTCCCGCGAGAATATGATTGAGTGCTTTAATTTCAGCGCCACGTGCTCCAATCTTCTTGGGTTGACTAAAGAAAAAATATCTTACAAGCAGTCCTGCTAGTGCAAGGATTAAAACTATAAATAATAATGTGATAAGGTCCATGGTATGTTTAAATCCCTATTTTTTGATGGGTTCCACATCCTCATCTTTTTCAAGGACAGCCTGACGGCGCTTATCAACTTCTCCCTGAAGTTTTTCACGTTCACGATCAATTAGCTTCAGACCCTGTCGCAATTTGATGTTTTGACCAATGGTAATAGAAAAACCAAATAGAATACCCAAAACCACTGATGCAAGAATAACTACATACAGGGGTATACCTGTATATACGGCACCCATGAGTTTCAGTTCAACTGGAGTTGCATTCTGCGTAAATACCCAGACAATGGTTAGGAGTATTGCGACTGTGATAAAGATTTTAATTTCTTTCATCTATTCCCTCAATCTACGATCTGACCAAACAGTGTGATTCCTTGCGCATCAATGATTTTCACATTGACTAAATCACCTGGTTGCTCACCGGCTTTATCAAATATAACAATTTTATTGGAGCGTGTTCTACCTTGATACTGATTTTCGGACTTTTTTGAATTCTTTTCTACAAGAACCTCAAAATTTTCACCGATATGTTCACGATTTCTTTGCAATGTGTGCTTTCTTTGAAGAACAATCATGCGTTGGAGGCGGTCCTGTTTGTCATCCTCAGACACAGTGTCTTCAAATTCAGCAGCTTTTGTACCTGGACGTGAAGAATATTTGAAGGTAAAAGCAGTATCAAATTGGATCTGTTCCATCACATCAATGGTCTCTAGGAAATCCGCTTCCGTCTCACCTGGAAATCCAACAATCATATCAGTACTTAAGGCCAGCCCAGGGATATTCTCCTTCATTTTCTTGGCAAGATCCAGGAAATGCTGTTTCGTATAGGTCCTATTCATGCGTTTTAACACTTCATCACTCCCAGCTTGCAAAGGAAAATGAATATGATTGCAAATTTTAGGATTGGTGGCATGTACCTGAATCAACTCATCGTCAAAGTCCTGTGGATGTGGTGAGGTATAACGAATTCTCTCTATACCATTAATCTTTGCAACTTCCTCGAGTAACTCAGGGAATTTGTGCCCTTCATGGTGAAAGGAATTCACATTTTGTCCCAGAAGAGTGACTTCTTTAAAACCATCGTCTCTAATTTGCTTTACTTCTTCGACAATACTCTTAATGGAGCGACTTCTTTCCCGTCCTCTTGTATAGGGAACAATACAAAAGGTGCAAAATTTATCACACCCGCGCATAATAGAAATCCAGGCATTGATGCCTTCTCGGCGTGCTGGAAACAGGTCATCATAGACTTCCATCCTGCTTAATTTTGTATCAATAATGTTCTCTTTTGTATTTGAGGGAAGTGAAATCATGCCAGGGAGTTTACGATATGAATCGGGGCCGAGAATAATATCTACATAGGGTTCACTCTTCAGCAGGTCCTCTTTAAGATTCTGAGCCATACAACCAAGAAGACCGATTTTCACCTTAGGATTGCGATCCTTAAAAACTTTTAAATTACCCAAACGGGCATGCACTTTTTCCTCGGCATGCTCGCGGACAGAGCACGTATTCACTAAAATAAGAGAAGCATCATCTGCTATCTCAGCTCTGGTATACCCTTCTTTTTCCAGAAGACCAGCGACCAATTCTGAATCGTATTCATTCATTTGGCAACCATAAGTCTCGATGTAATATTTTTTTGGATTATTTATGATCAAATCTCGCTTTCAATAACATTTAGCCCCCAAATAACAACGATGAATATATTTTTGTGCTCAGCGACCTACAAGGCTATTAAAGCGAAGCGAGGACACTCTAATCTGTTAAAATAAAGGTACCATCATACTTGAATCTAGCCCCAGAAAGCGGTAGATCTACAGCAGATAGTGAATCAACGAGATGAGCAAACCGATGCTGCTGGTCTACGAAGGGTACACCCCAGTATTTTTGCTCGGTTGAGATAATTCTGGCTCCCATCAACTCTCCAGAATGATTGAGCTCAATATCTAATACTGCCCCAAAGCGTCGTTCAGCCTGAAGATTGAATCTCCCATACGTGGCAAAGTTTGCCAGAGAATAAGCTATTACCTTCCCCTTATATATTTCCATAGCCCGAGCAATATGCGGTCCATGCCCCAAAATCAAGTCGGCTCCAGCATCTATCAATCTATGGGAAAACTCAATCAAGTGTCCCCGATTTTCGCCCATATAATACTCTGTGCTGTCAGGAAGGTGCATGGCAGCAAGTCCCTCTGCCCCACCATGCACTGAAACAACGACAATATCATGATCAACTTTTAAATTAGACACCATCTCTGCTGCGTTTTCCAGATCAAGAGAACTATTGCAATATCCTCCGCTGTGAAAAGCAATAAATGCCACTTCACTACCACCAATTCTCTTGGATGAAAATGTACCAGGTCGACCTGACCAGCCAATATTCTGGTTGTCCAATACTTCTTCGGTTTTAGCAACACATTCTGGTCCAAAATCACCGACATGATTATTTGCCAGGGAGAGAAAATCAAATCCAGCCGACTTCAAATCCTCACCATAAATTTCTGGCATTCGGAAGACATAGCAATCAATGGAGTCTGGCTCACATTTATCGGTGGTACCACTATCGCACAAGGTTCCTTCTAAGTTGCCAATAGTGATATCAGCGTCCTTAATGAGCGGACGAATATAGGTAAGAATGCTTCCCTTTTCGTCGGGACGCAGGAATCCATCGGGATGATAGGATCCCAGCATGATATCCCCTACGGCTTTAATGCGGATAATTTTTTCCTCAGCTATGCCAAAACTGGTACAAATTATGAGCAGCAATATGATGAAATGTGTGTGGGTGATTTTCATTTATTATGTATCTATTAAATAAAAAAAGCGTCCAGAAAACTCCGGACGCTTATAAATTTATTGTACTAAAACTTTATAATTCGATCTTGTCAGTCAGAAAGTAGTGTCTGGGATTCACTGGTACATTATTGACCCGAACTTCATAATGAAGGTGAGGTCCAGTACTTCTGCCAGTATTTCCTGAGTAAGCAATTAAATCCCCACGTTTCACTTCACTCCCTTGCTTGACAGCATATCTGCTTAAATGAGCGTATATGGTTTTAATCCCATAGCCATGGTCAAGAATAACTGTATTGCCATAGCCAGTCTTACCATTGCGCGATTTTACAATACCATTAGCAGAGGCGTAGACGGGCGTCCCAGAAAGGACACCAAAGTCCTGACCATGATGTACTCTACGTTTACCTGTAAATGGATCCGCACGTGATCCAAAAGGGGAAGTCATATACCCGAGATTCACCGGTTGGATAGAAGGAGTTCTACGTAAACGCTCTACATCCTGGGATAATTTAGAATAGATCTGTTCATAGCTATTAAGCTGGAGCGTAATTTCCCGACCTAAACTGGAGAGGTTACCTTCTAGAGAATTAAGGTTCAAGTCAGTATATGGAATAAGATCATCGTAATTTTGTGCATAGTCATTGACAATACCACCAGTACCCAAAGCGCGTACATCATCATCTACGGAAGGAAGATCTGCATAAATACGTAAGGCTTCGTCTTGATCTACTAATTGTGTCAGTTGTATCTCTGCATCATCGAGACGAATTTTCATGTCTTCCATGACGCGAACCAGCTCTTTATTCTGGTTCTTGAGGCTTAGAACTTTTATATCATATTGTGTACTGGAGAGGCTTGAGAACAAAAATGCACCCATTCCCATTACAGCCAGAGACATGGTGATACTAACTGAAAGAACCATTGGTTTTGAGAAAAACATTTCTCGCACACGATTCTTTTTATCGTTGATCAGGAAAAACCGAAATCCATCACCGGTATTCATTTTTATACTACTTTTCCTTCCGATCATCTTACCGATTTATCTTTCTATCCTCTTTGACTGCGAAGTATACTCTGATGAGCAATTGATAACAAGTATTTTTGAGTTGATTTGAAATGAATATGAGTCATTTCCCACCAAAGGAAAAACTACCTAATCGTCCTTGGTTACTGCGCTCTCTTCAATCTCGGCAGTCTCAGCCAGAGTCTCTTTTTCCTTTATTTCTATATCCAGGTCTTTTATTGATTTAACAAGTGCTACATGGTTCTCGTGTTTGACTAAATCTTTCAGCTTTTTTTCTTCGCCTAAATTGAAAACCAATTCACCTAATTCAGTAAGAAGCTTTGTCCGGCTACGATTTAGCTGATGGATATCCAATTTGATTTTACCCAGCTTGGTAAGCTCTTCAGCTTTTTCAGTAGCGATCTTTCCATATTCCTCAGCCTTATCTAAAGCTGCTGAACCAAAATCACGCAAACCCTTAATCATATCGTTCATCAATTTTGATCCACGATCTGATTTGATTTCTTCTTGCTCAGGTTGTTTTTCTTCTTCGGTCATCTTGATACCTCTAAAGTTAAATCAGGCACGGAGAGATAGATTCCCCGTCTCCAATATACAAAACATTAAAAAACTGTCACCCAAGAAAATAGCACGACTTGATGGAAGAAATACTTTTTAATTTTTCTATGACTCCATCAGTAGGAGCTGAGTCACATTTGATAAGTGAAAGTGCAGTATCACCTTCGAGACGGCTCAGGGAATATTCTGCGATATTCACCTTGTTGTTGCCTAGCAGGGTACCTACTTCTCCCACGACACCAGGAACATCATCATTCAGTACCATGAGCAGTGGTCCATCTAGAAGGACATCAATATGATAGTTGTTGACCCGTATCAGTCGCATGCCACCATGTTGGTCAATATATCCGAATAGTTCCCAGTTAGCGCCATCCGCTGACTCAACTTTTACGGCTACCACGTTCTGAACACGGCTAACATTAGGATCAGCGAGGGTGCTTAATGAAATCCCACGGGACTCAGCGACAGATTTACCATTAATGAGATTAATAACGCCATCAAAGCGATCCTTCATTATTCCTTCAAAAGCTGAATAGAGTAAGGGAGTGATATGTTCATGATTACCATTATAACTGAGACGAATCGAATTTATTCCCGCTTTATGAAGTGGATGCTGCAGACTTCCCAGCTTATAAGCTAATGCCAGTGAGTCGCCCATTGTCTTCAGAATGCTCATATCTGCGATAGGTAGATTAATGGTATTGCTCAAACGATTGTCAATTAGAAATTCTTTTAACTGAGTAGCAACCTGGACCGCAACATTCTCTCCTGCTTCACGTGTGCTGGCTCCCAGATGGGGTGTAAGAACAATATTGCTGGCTCCTACAAGTGGATTGTCTACAACAGGTTCACTGGTATACACATCAATAGCAGCACCGGCGATTACTCCGCTATCCAAAGCCACTGCCAAGTCTGACTCATTTACCAGACCACCTCGAGCACAATTGATAAGCATGGCTGTAGATTTCATCTTCTCTAGCTCAGGTGTGCTAATCAGGTTGAGTGTATCTTCAGTCCGGGGCAAGTGGAGAGAAATCACATCAGATTTAAGGAGAACATCCTCAAGTGACTGGACTTCAATATTTTTGACAACCAGCTGATCCTGTGAGACATAGGGATCATAGCCTACCACCTTCATTTGCAAACCCAATGCGCGCCGAGCGACTTCCTGACCGATTCGTCCCAAGCCTACCAGTCCAAGTGTTTTGCCATTGAGCTCAGTTCCCACCAGAGCTTTGCGGTTCCATTTGCCATCCTTCATGGAACTATCGCCAGCCGGAATATTGCGAGCCAGGGACATCATTAAGGCAACGGTATGCTCAGCAGCGGAGATGGTATTTCCTCCGGGAGTATTCATAACCACAACCCCATTGGCCGTTGCAGCCTTAATATCAATATTATCGACACCGACACCTGCTCGCCCAATGGCTTTCAGTGAGCTAGCTTTGGCAATCTCATCCGCTCCGATTTTGGTACCACTGCGAATAATCCATCCCTCGACCTCAGGAAGAACAGCATTCAACTTTTCTGTATCCTGGTCCAATATCTCTATCACTTCAAGACCTGCTAACTCCAATACTTCCTTGCCTGCAGGTGAAAGTGGATCTGTAATCAGAATTTTTTTACTCATAGTGTCTCGATGACCTCATCTAGTACGTTTAACACATCATCAATATCTGCCATTTTTAAGTCGCCCATATGAGCGAGCCGAAAGGTTTTACCCTTCAGGTCACCATATCCACCTGAAATAAGATAGTTTCGTGATCGCATCTCAGAGGCAAGTGCGAGCAGATCGATACCAGCTGCATTGCTAAAACACGTGAGGGTATCTGATTCGAATCCAGGCTCCGCGAAAAGTCCAAACTTTTCTCTTCCCCAATCCCGCACCCGATCTGCCATCTCTTTATGTCGGGCAAACCTATTTTCCAGCCCTTCAGCTTTGATTTTGTCTAATTGTCTGGAAAGACCATATAAATGAGGGATACTTGGTGTAACAATCGTTTCCGACTTTTCACCAGCCTTGTGCATTCTAACAAAATCAAAATAGAAGCCCTTCTGAGCCTCAGGAATGGAACGGCTGCGCTCCAGCGCCTTGTCCGAAAGTGAAGTAACAGCAAAACCCGGAGGCAAAGCCCAGGCTTTTTGCACACTGGCCAGTGCCATATCCACTCCCCATTCATCGATTTTCATCGGAGCGCCCATCATACCACTCACCGCATCAACCATGAGCAGGACATCTGGATATTTTTTGACCACTTCACCAATTTCCTGGAGAGGGTTCATCACGCCGGTAGAGGTTTCATTAAAAACCACTGTCACAAGATCATAGTTCCCTTTAGAAAGTGCACTATCGACGAAATCAGCTTTAATAGCTTGTCCCCATGGGACTTCGAATACATCCTGATCCAAGCCACAAACTTTGGTGATGGCAGCCTGTTTTTTAGAAAAGGCTCCACAAACAAAATTAGCGACCTTACGTTTACTGAGATTTCGGACTCCAGCCTCCATAAGACCAGTAGCTGAGCTAGTGGAAACCAATACGGATTGTTCAGTATATAAACATTTCTTAATTCCAGACACAACTTTGGACTGCAACTCTCGGTAGTCTCCTGTCCTGTGTCCAATGGGATATTGTGCCAATGCATCAAGCACGTCCTGTTCCACATGTGTGGGTCCCGGAATAAACAATTTTGGTTTCATTAGTGGCTAATCCTCCAATTCTCTAAAAACGATGCCAGTTGGTAGTTTGGGAAAGAAATAAGTACTCTTTTGTGGTAGGCGTAAACCACGTCCCCCTATTTCGAATAAAATGTTATTGTCAGGATAGTTCATGATCCAGCCTACTTGACTGCCTGATCTCAAAGCTTCCCAGAAGCTATCGATATCTCGATGATATTCGATATAGCGATGGTTCTGGATATCTTCATCTGTCAACTTTAATATGCCTTTCATGATGATCTCTTCTAGAATAACTGTGTCCATTTCTGCAAGAATTGGATCTGCCAGATCGTGACGCAGCTCATTGTAGGCCTCATCCTTGAGCCTCAGAGCCATGGGTTTTCCCTGTTCATTGGCTATAATTAAGGTGCGATGATCATGTCCTAGTTCAATATCTTCGATATCCATTTTGAGGACATTAAAGTATTCAAATATTTTATCCAGGAGGATTTGATAGGAAAAATCTGGTAAACCTCTGAATGTGCGATGCGTTGGATAAACTTTAAGTCCTTTATCCTGAGCACATGAGAAGTACCCCATGATATAATTAGCATCTATCTCTGAAAACGTAGTCTCTGCTAATCGTTGTCGCTGATACTGACTGAGCATTTCGTAACGATGATGTCCATCGGCAATAAAAACGGGTTTTTCATCCATCAGTTCCTGGACTTCGGCTATCACATCTTCATCTTCAATTAAGTAACAGATATTGTCCACACCGGTGGCCTCGTCCATGCCATCCAGTTTGACTACTGCTTTGGATAAGTTTTCATCCAGCAGCTTAATGACCGCATTTTCAGCATCCTGATAGGTGAAAAATATCTGGGAAAAATTGGTTTTGGTAATAGTGGTTAATTTCAGCCTGTCCTTAATAGCACCTGCATGAGTTTTTTCGTGAGCTCTTACTGTATCTGCTCCGTAGGGAGCCAGGGGCATGAGCGCGATGAAGCCTTTACGGATGTGCTGTTCGCCATCTGGACCTGTGAAAAATTGGTGGAGAAAGAATAGTCCGGGTTGCTCACGCTTGCACAAAGATCCATCTTCGTGCCACTTTTTCATCAGGTTCCGAGTTCCCTCGTAGAATTCATCTTCGAAATAGTCACCTTGTTTCTCATCACCCAGAATGAGACGAGCACAATTAAATCGTGAACGTGATAGAAAAAATCTTCTTTCTTCAGGTGAAATTACATCGTAGGGAGGGGCTATTACATCGGATAGATTCGGAAATTTCTCAGGGTTATAAATCGTCCCGCAAAAGGGAAGGATTGACATATTATCACCTTTATAAAATAATTACCGACAACATGGCGGAAAATTTAGACGCTTCCTGCACGTTCACAATGAGGGATTCAATAATAATTAAAATATTTAACTCAAAATGGACAATTGCATCAAATTTTTAACTGCTCGCTAAAATCAATAAAACATTAGGGATGATCAAATCGTTTCATCGCCGTAAGGTACTGGATATATTGATGCGATGAATATTGTAGCCATTACTCCGAAAACACCTGCTGAAGCCATGGGTATTCAGGTAGGTGATAATTTGTTATCCATAAATGATCGCAACATATCTGATGAGATAGATTATGCGTTTTATTCTGCTGATGAAGATCTTAAAATAAAGATACTGAGAGATGGAATTTCTCAGGAAATAAATATTACAAAGAGTCTGGATGAAGAGCTGGGTATCATTTTTGAACCGATGAAAATCAGATCTTGCGCTAATAATTGCGTCTTCTGTTTTGCCCACCAGAATCCTCCTGGTGTCAGAGCAGCGCTCAACTTCAAAGATGGTGATTTCCGCTTTAGTTTTCTCCATGGTCATTATATCACCATGACAAACATGGGACCCAAGCAACTTGAGCGGGTCATTGAACAGCAGCTGAGTCCCCTTTACATCAGTGTCCACGTGACGGATCCGGAGATACGACAGAAGATGTTGCTCTACGGTAAAGACGATAATCTCATGGGAAAACTAGACTATCTAACTTCTCACCGTATTCAGTTGCATACTCAAATCGTACTCTGTCCCGGTTGGAATGATGGGGACGTACTTCTCCAGACTATCAATGATCTTATCAAAATGGCTCCTGGCGTTCAATCCATATCCATTGTTCCTGTTGGGCTCACCAAATATCGCGAAAATGAACCTGATTTAACCTCATATACTCCAGAAACAGCCAAAGCATTCATCAATTGGTTTGAGATTGAGCAAAAGAACTTTAGTGTCCCTGGATTCGAGAATTTTGTATTGCTCAGCGATGAGTTTTTCATTCTCGCTGATCTACCCATTCCAGAAGATGATTACTATGGTGATTTCTCAATGGTAGAAAATGGAGTAGGGCAATGCAGGGATTTTTCCAACCGCTTTAAAGCCAGCATTCCCATGTTGCCCTCAATTTTAAAACGAAAGACTCGTCTGGTTTTCGCTACTGGGACTCTCGGATACCCCTTTCTGAAGGAAACGATTGCAGCGACCCTGGATGAAATCGAGAATCTGGACTATGAAATAGTTCCAATTCAGAATGACTGGTTAGGCGCGGATACTGTCACCGTTACCGGACTGGTTCCGGCGCGAGATTTGGTGACCCAGTTAAAGGGGAAAACGAATGCTGATGCCGTGTACCTCTCCTATCGCATGCTCAGCGAGGATGGAATTACATTGGATGACCATACGCGCGAAGATATAGAAAAGAAACTGGGTGTACCTGTGTATATCCACCATGAAGATTTGTTGGAGATACTAAACCCATGGAGCTAAGATTACCTGTTGTAGCTATTGTTGGACGCCCCAATGTAGGCAAGTCCACCCTTTTTAATAGAATTGTAGGGAAACGCCTTTCAATCGTACATGAGCAAGAAGGGGTCACACGTGATCGAGTTGCTGTGGAAACGGATTGGGCGGGACATTCATTCTTCCTGGTTGACACCGGTGGATATATTCCGAGCAGTGAGAACATCATTGATAAGGAAGTACGAAAACAAGCCATCACCGCCATCGATGAAGCAGATGTCATCATGCTGATTGTAGATAGCGTTGTCGGAATAACATGGGAAGATGAAGAAATTGTTAAAAAAGCCAAAAGATCCAAGAAACCAATGGTTCTATGTGCAAACAAAGCAGATAACGCAGCAATAGAAAATCAAGCACATATCTTTTACCAGTTGGGAACGGGCGAAGTATTTCCCATTAGTGCCTTAAATGGTCGCAGCATCGGTGATGCATTGGATAAAGTCGTATCCACATTTGGTGAAATAAATATTGAAGAAACGGTTGATGAAAATGTGATACGCTTTGCTATAGTTGGTATGCCCAATGCTGGAAAATCAAGTCTGACAAATGCATTGTTGGGAGTTGATAGGCAAATCGTCACGGATATCCCTGGAACCACACGAGATTCCGTCAACACCACTTTTAATTATTTTGAACAATCCTATGAAATGATTGATACGGCAGGCCTGCGACGTAAAGCAAAAGTCACTGATTCTGTAGAGTACTATAGCACGATTCGAACACAACAAGCCATAAAGAGTGCCCATGTTGTTATTGTACTCATCGATGCTGAGAAGGGATTTGTATCCCATGATGCCAGAGTGATGGAAGAAGTCCTTGCTGCAGGTAAGGGTTTGATTGTAGGTGTGAATAAATGGGATCTTATTAAAAAAGAGACCAACACCATGCGGGATTTCAAACAAGGTCTCATCGATGATATGTTTGAGTTAAGGCACTACCCCATTCAGTTCATTTCAACGCTGGAAAGAAGACGTATTTTTAAACTTGTTGATCTCGTCAAGCAGATAAATGAGGCACAACAAAAACGTATTCAAACGAGACAGCTGAATCTGTTCCTCGAGGATGCCGTGGCAAGATTGCAGCCTGCTTCTCCCCAGGGAAAGGAAATAAAATTGAACTATTGCTCACAGGTTGCCGTTGAACCCCCTGTGATTGTCATTTTTACAAACCATCCTGATCTCATCAAGACCGCCTATAAACGGTATATTGAAAATCGCTTTCGTGAGCAATTTGGTTTTGAAGGTGTCCCTATTCGGATCGCATTCAGAAAAAAGTAGTCCATGCGGAATCTTCTCACCATCATCCTCTTAGTCACGGGCGCCTCGGGTCAAAGTCACCTCGCCCATAAATGTGGATTCACCATGATTCCTCATGCAGAAACCCACATTACGCGGAGTGGTGACAGGGATATCCCACAATTCGATGAATCCCTCCTGGACGAATCCATTGTTAGTCCTCATGGTCACTTTAGAATTCATTTTACACGGAATGGAGAACATGCCGTGGCAAATGCAGGAATTTCAGGTACACCCAGTTATGTCTTTGAAGCAGCTCTCGCTGCTGATTCTGCCTATTCACTGCTCGTGGATGGTCTTGGCTTCCTCCCTCCTCTCCCTGATAATGGAATCGATGGTGACGAATTGGACATATATATTAGAGATTGGAATGGATCGTTTTATGGGATGACCTACTTTGGGAATTCTGCTCCATCAATTACCTATCTCGTCATCGATAATGATTACACCGAGAGTAGTTATTCGACTACGGGCCTTGCCGCCCTTCGTGTAACCATTGCTCATGAGTTTTTTCATATGGTGCAATTGAGATATGCATACCCCTTTGAACCTGTTTCGTCCAACGCATACTGGTACGAAATTTCCAGTGTTTGGATGGAGGAAAAATGCTATCCCGAAGTCGATGATTATCATACCTATGTCACGGACAATTTCAGGCAATCAAATTTCCCCAATCTCAACGATGACAGATATGGATTCACTTTTGCCTACGGACATGGTTTGTTTGGGCAAATCCTCGACATTGAATATGGCAAATCGAATGGAAAACATATCATGCTGGACATCTGGGAATCATTGGCAAACCGGGAAGCCACTGATAACCTGGAGCAAGTGCTAAGCTCCTCAAGATGGAGTTCAAGTTTAACTCAAGCACTGGGGAAATACGCGCTTTATAATGTTTTTACCGGTTCAAGAGCCATTGTTAACTCCTATTACCCTGATGCAATTGATTTGCCTGAAGTGAACACACATGAATATAGCCTTCCACTCATATTTCCAGATACAATTGGTGTAACATTACAACCTTTTGAGATTGCTTTTAAACAATTTAACATAACTACTTATTCAGATTTTCACATCAGGAGTGAAGACATGAGCAGTGAGAATATTGCCTATCTCACCTACCATGGGTTTGAGGATGGATCATCTATTAAGAGTGCTATTGGTGACTATTGGGTGGCTTGTACAAATGTGAGTAGTCAGGACTATTTAATCCTCCCCATAGTGAATGGAAACAGAGATTCTGGTTCTTCATTTACGCTTTCGTTTGAGAGCACAGTCCCACTTGAGGATATGATTCAAACACTCTGGCCCAATCCAAGTATCCCCAGCTTGGCTCAACCACAATTAAGCTATATGATCTCAGAACCTGGCAGGATTAATTTGAAAATATTCAATATTCTTGGCCAAATGGTATACAGCGAGAGCACGTTGCGCTCGGAAGGTATCAAGGTTGTATCTTTGCCAATTCCAGAATCAAGCCCGGCAGGAATCTATTTTGTTCAAATCGAGACAGAGAATGAAGTCATGCACAGAAAATTTACGGTGTTGAAATGAGCGATGTAAGTTGGGTCCAACCCATTGAAACAGCTCAACATCAGACCAAAATTAAGGCCTCCCGGTTTATCGCAGAAATCTTCCCCATTAAAACAGAGGAAGAGGTGCAGATATTGCTCGCTGAGATTAAAAAGCGTGAATATACTGCTAATCATCACTGCTTTGCCTGGCGCTTAGGTGTGGGTGATGAAGAGGTATGGCGGGTTAGCGATGATGGCGAGCCAGCAGGTACTGCAGGGAAGCCCATTTATCAAACTTTAGTTGGCGCGAACTTGACCAATGTCTTGGCCGTCGTAACTCGATATTTTGGTGGTACCAAGCTGGGCAAAGGTGGCTTGATGCGTGCGTATAGTGGTGTCGTTCAAGAGGCTTTACCACTTCTCAAGAAACGAACCTTTGTTCCCAGAGTATCACTGGAATGCGCCTGTGATTTTGAACATGCCAATCTGGTGTATCGATTGATAGATACATATGAAGCCCAACTCCTGGATCAGGATTATGGTGATAGTGTAAAAATCCGCTTGAGAATCAAGAAAGACAAGGCTGATGCCTTTTCGTGGGATCTCCATGAGCTTTCTCATGGACAGATCAAAGCTCAACCCTTCAACCCCGCAAAAACTGATAAGTAAAATTATTATGGACGATAGTCTAAAAAGCCTCTCTCTATTAAACAGAGATTCCCACACACATTGGATGGAGCAGGCTTTCAGGGAAGCGGAAAAAGCCTTTGCTCGCAAGGAAGTTCCAGTTGGAGCCGTGGTTGTTCTAGATAACCAGATCATTGGAAAAGGCTACAATCAGCGGGAATCATTGAATGATCCAACTGCCCATGCTGAAATTCTGGCCATCACTGCTGCAGCCAATCATATAGAGGATTGGCGTTTGAAAGATGCAACCATTTACGTGACCCTGGAGCCCTGTCCCATGTGTGCCGGGGCCATCTTGAATGCCCGTATTCCGAGAGTTGTGTTTGGTGTTGATGACCTCGAGCACGGTGGTTGCGGTGGAGCGGTTCAATTGTGTTCAGGAAAATTTTTAAATCACAAAGTTGAAATTATCGGCGGGATTCTTGAGCATAAGTGCAAGGGAATCTTGGACAATTTTTTTGGAGCGACCCGTAAGTAAAAAGATTTATCTCGATTCTTATGACGTTGTGGCCTCATACACCATATTTATATTGATGCGAACAAATTGACAAATGGAGAGGTGGTCCGTCTCCGCCCCGTGGGCTTCGCCGCGACGAATAAAATCCGGCTGATGAAATGTCCTAAGGGATACTTTCAAGGATCAGTTTTTTAATGATTAATGGAGAGGTGGCAGAGTCCGGTTGAATGCACTGCACTCGAAATGCAGCGTACCTTAGGGTACCGGGGGTTCGAATCCCTCCCTCTCCGCATAATCATTTTTTATTTGCTGTAAGTTGTTGTTTGTGCTATATTTCTAGAGAGCACAAAAACACTATTATTGAAATTTGTGCCAAATTTGTGCCAAATAGGGACACATTTATGCGCATATTCTCCAGAAAAAGCAAGACAAACAGTCGCATCAGAACCTGGTATGTAGACTATTATGATCCACAAAAAGGACGCCGCGTTCGCAAAGCCGGTGGTAGTACCAGAAGAGAAGCTGAACATCTGGGTCGAGAGATAGAGGCAGGTTTTGTTAGACCAAGTGAATTTTCAAAAGCAGAAGCTGACAATCCCCCATTCAATGAATACATGCAAGATTATATCGATCATTTGGGAGCGACAGGGATTACTAACTCCTCACTTAATCGTTATACACGGATAATACAAAATCTGGTTGACTATGTCTGGGAACACAAACCAGGGATTCGACAACTTGGAGATATACGAACAAAAGATGTTTGGGATTACATTCACCACAGAAAGACTAAAAAGATTCAGGATAAAACCATTTCAAATGAGCTTATGGAAATTAAAAAGTGTTTCCGGTTCGCTCTTGAGATAAACGCTTTGGATAATAATCCTGTTCAAAATATCAGATTTAAACCCGCTCAAAAATCACTGCCCCACTTTTTTACGCAGGCCGAAATTAAGAAAATATTTGACAGTTTTTCTAAGGACTGGATGAAAGATATCTTCAGAGTATTTCTATTCACTGGATTGCGTAAGGGTGAGCTAATGCACCTACAATGGAGCGATATCGACTTTGATAAACGACTTATTCATGTCCGGCATCAAATCATTAAAGATGGCATCATCATTTACAAAACAAAAACAACATCAAGTGTTCGTACTATCCCCATGTACGATGAAGTATATGATGTTCTCAAGCGACAGGAAAACCGAAAATTTGACAAGAACTACGTGTTTGTGAATAGTGCCAAAGTTCCGTTCCGCGATGATGACCTCTACCACTACTTGAAACCGCGTCTCGTCAAGTTAGGTATTCAAGGATCATTGCATACCTTCCGGCATACCTTTGCCAGTCTTCTCATCGAGGCTGGCGTTGGGTTAAGAGAGCTGAAAGAACTCCTAGGGCACTCTCGGATCGAAACTACCATGCAATACGCTCACCTCTATCCACACCGTTTACACGATCAGGTAAACCAGCTCAAGTCGTTGTCAATCGAAACTGGTACAAAATAGCTGCGGCTAGCTACCTGCAGCAGCTGTGACTGCTCTATCGCCACAAACTAATGCTGGAGGACCTGATTGGTGTCTGCGTGCTTTAGTCTCTCGCAAAGTAGGATTACTCATTGGCTTTATTTTGCAGTCCTGCTCTAGCCATATTAAGATGTCCTCAAGCTTAAAGCGTGTTGACCGACCGACTTTATAATGTGGAATCTGATGATTGTAGCACATCTCTCGAATAGTCCGTTCCTTTTTCTGCAATAGATCAGCAATTTCTTCGACGGTGAATAGCAGTTTTTCATCCTCTGGCGACATTTTTATCCTCCTTTCCATTTATTTGATCACTTCCAGTTTGCTGTCCTTTTTTTCTTCTCCAACGATCGTACAGGACCACTGCTTCTTCCGCTTCAAAGTGTCCGTAGATTTGGATAGTAGTATTTGGATCAGAATGCGCTAATAATTGGGAAAGTATTAAATACTGCCCCGGATTTTCTTTCAGAAAATCGTAGGCCACACAATCTCTAATTAGGTGTGGATTCATGGGTTTTCCTAAAGCCTCAATCGTATTGTTGTGTACCATACGCTGAATTACACGAGCATCAATATGTCCCCCATTGGGATTAGGAAAAACGTATTCGTTGTCATAACCATTACAGACATAATGTCGATACTTTTTTAAATACTCCACAAGCATTGGCTCAAGCTCGATTGGAAAAGGGAACTGGAATGGTAGTCCATTTTTCATCTCTTCCCCCCTGTATTTCACCTGCCAATGACCATCTTCCTGATGCAAAAGATTGATATCTAACTTCATTTCCCGTAAATTTTTTTGCCTGATGGGTCGTTCCAGTAGAAACCTATACATCAGTTCCTCCATAAATAACTTAGCCTGATGGAGCATACTAAATTTTTGCTTCTTCTTTCGAGCATTTCTCTCAATTTTTAGCCTCTTTTGTTTGATCGCTTCTGGGACTCGCATCAAGTCTTCTAACGGTATTAATGCTTCTTTTTTATTCTTAACTGGTTCTGACACAAGATTGTTTTGGAGTCTGGTAAGCCAATGACTAGCTTTCTTATTATTAAAATAACCATTTGCCATCCCTAGAAGTTGAGCTATCAATCTCTTCTGAGTGACGCGAATCTTACCTCCATTCCGAATGTCAATCATCCACTCGGTGTAATCATTAATAAGAGTTTCATCAAAAAACATATCCATGCTAAAAGAACTTATTTGCTTTCCTTGGATGTTGTGAGCAAACCCTACTATTCGTTCAAGGTTACTCAGGTTCTGATCTGCGCTAACTTTGCGTTGATGATATTTTGGATCACGATTATTTTTGAATACTGCCAAGCACCATTTCCTATATTTCTGATAATCCTTTTGCATTGCCTGCGGCCATTCATGCAACATGACAGAATATTTTGTACGACGTCCAGATGGTAATTTGGGCCAATCGAGCAATTGCACTCTCCCATTCTGCTCATGGAGATCCCATTCTTTTTGAGCACGGTTATAAATTTGGCGCCACGCTCCTATCCCACTATCGTCTCGTAGATGATCTATATAGCTCAATAGTATCTCGTAATCTAGTTGATCTGGTTCAATTCCCTGAGATGTTGACCAATAGGCTAACTGGCGGAGTGCACCACGCCATCCCTTTCTGCCTGAACTCACACCTTTCAATGGGTATGTCAATGAATGCCAAATCTCTGACAATTGGCTACGAAAGCCCATATGGATATACCCTTGTTCTACTCCCCATGTAAGAAAACGTGAAAAAAATCCGTTGTAACTGGCCTTAGTGTTCTCACTTAAATCGGTATTATTAAGATATGTACTTAACTGCTTTTTTATTGCTTTGAGTTTATGTACTGGAATTTCTCTAATTTCATCAACTTCTGTAGCAGCACACACATAGCCACGACAAATCATTTCCGTCATACGCTTACGTCGGCTAGGAATATTTGGGTCACTATTGAACATATGTACCAGTTCTGCTAATTGTCTAATGTTCGTTTTCATACCTCTAGTTCCTTTTTTTTTCCGCCTGTTCCATTTACTTCCATCCCCCCTGTAAGATACGTTCGTGATATCACGCATGTCTCTCATGTGTATAGGTACATATTGTATATACCGATAGTACATTTCCACTTTCAATATGTAGCAAAAAAAGGGGGTCATGGTGATTCATTGTAGTTGATTCCAATCATAAGTGGATCAGCTCCAGAAATTATCATTTTGAAATAATCTTTGCGAAGCTTCGGTATGTTTTTAGCCTTTGCAAGCAACACATAATGCGGTAATGCTTGCCACTCATCTATCATCTGCTGCAAATCACCGGGATTTAATGCAACCTGAATATCCGCACTCATGTCCGATGTTTTCTGTAATATTTTCTTACCATTGTTAACGAAAGTATTCAAACCGGGGGCACCATTTTGTACAAGATATTTATTTTCAATGCTCTGAAGCACAAATACGATAGTATGAATATGATGTTTTAAGGCAACCAATTCCTTAATTTCTTCTAAACTCTTCTCATATTGTATCCGTAACACACGAATAGCATGAAGGGCATATATAGTAGCGTAGGGATAAAATGCTTCTCTCCCCTTTTTAATGGGTCTAGAAATTAGCCCTATATTGTGATACCACCTTAGTGTCGGTTGAGGGACTTTATAAGAACGTGTGATTTTCGATAGCGCTTCGTTGATTTGTGAGAAATTTACTTCTTGTCCTTTAAGATCTTTGACATGATATTCCCATATTGGTTCATTGTCTGATATGTAAAGATTGAAGTCATTCATAATAGTGAATGTAAACTTTCACTATTGACAATACAAGTGATTTTTCAATTCTTTGTTATCATCAAGCACCATAGAGATCATTCTTCTACTAGCATTATTTCTATATTATCATCACTGTAACATCCCTGATGTATTAAAAAGAACTGCTCGGTAACTTTTCTACTCACTTCTTCTGTCCAACCCCACTCTGCACTTACAGATTTTAAACAGTGACCACAAATTATGTGTTCTTTATTCCTGAATATCCATAGCATCAATTCCTCATAGACACCAACAGACGGGTAGGCGATAATCTGTTCATCCTCCCAACAAATGTGATATCCATCTGTTTCCAAGGATGACCAGGGTTTTGGACATGAGCACATCGCGAATGCCTGATCACATTCTGGGCAGATAGGTTTTCCGCTATTGGGGGCTTGCTGCATTCTGTCTGGATCTTGTACTATAATTTTGTGGTTTACGATTTGGTACATAATTAGCTCCTTTAGTCATAATATTTTTTTCACTCAGATGTGATGGTGAAATGATTCTACTACTACGATACATGAGCATATTATGGCTGTCCAGATGAGACTAACACTGAATTGGTCTATTTTGAGGAGTAGTGGTTGAGTGATAGAAATCTACCTCAAGCTGATAGATTAATAATTCACATCCGCTGATCGATGACCAAAATGTTCATAGTTTCAAATCGATTATAGAACAGAGTAATTTTTCCGGATGCTGAGCCTCATACACCCGACTTGTGAAGTCTATAAGTAACTGTTATATATACAATATTAACACATAGATAGTATACATTTGGAAAATACGTATACGTTGATCCGTATACGTGTATGCGTATCTTTCTCAAAAAAAGAGTGAGGATATTCGGGATTCCTTTTCATGAGGGATATAAGTCTAGATGTGCTAACCAAAATTAGAGCTTCGATTGATTAAACATGAACCCCTGCTTGTAAGAAAGCGTATGTCAATTTTTATCTGATTGATATTATTTACTTTAGAGTATGATATGAAAATGTTTAGCCTGCCCGATTAGGGCCTGCCCATCACCATATTGGGGTAAATGGATATATGACTTCGGAACCAAAATCTAAAGGATGCTCTCCTTTTACTTTACTATGTAGGGGTCTGAAGGGTGTTGGCGACGTCCCTTCCCCGTATGTGCCTCATGATTATAAGACGAATACTCACAGATATTCAATACGTCCTCTCGCTCTTTATCTACCTATCGAGCCAAACTTAGAATGGGGGTAGCTCCATGGTGCCTGATAGTGAGTATCTCTGTCGAATGGGAACCTAGAGTTCTGGAGATAAGGGATAAATAGTCCTCAAGATCGGCCTTATGGATGTAGGCCTGAATGGTACCGGCAAATCCTCCACCATGTACGCGGGCTAAACCACGTCCTTTTTCTTCGAAGAAGATCTGAGAAAGACCCAATGCATAGGTTAACCCCTGATCCTTACCATCACTGTTGGGTGGAATCGAGTTTTGCAGAATATTCTGTGAAGATCTTCCACTGGCAGTCACTTCTCGTAGGTACGCTTCGAAGTCACCAACTTCCAGCGCTTTGACCATCGCATCGACCCTTCGGTTCTCTGCATAAAAGTGCAAAGCTCTTAGTACCGCACGATCACCGAGCTTGTTTCTGAGGGAAGCAATATTTTCCTGAAGAACTGACTCCTCCATCTCTCTCAAATTCTCCACACCCATCTCCTGAGCCACAGCTCTCATCTCCATTGGAATCGAGGCATATGCAGGGGTCAAGTCGGCATGACTACTCCCCGTGTTGATGACCAGCAACACGAAATCTTCAGCCTCAAGGTCTAATTCCACCTGCCTGATAGCCGGTGACTGAGGATTTTCGAAATCGATAGACAGCACTCCACCCACAGCTGAAGCCATTTGATCCATCAAACCGCAAGGTTTGCCAAAATATTCATTCTCTGCAAACTGTGCTATTTCTGCAATTTTTGTGGCTGGAAAGCGATCCTCATTGTACAGATGATTGACAATTGTTCCTATAAGAACTTCAAAACTTGCCGAGGATGACAAACCCGACCCCATACCTACTTCACTGGTGATCTCGGCGGAGAATCCACCACATGTTCCACCCTTCTGTTCTATCCCGGCAAGAATGCCTCGGATAAGTGCTTTTGTATTTCCCACTTCATCTGCTTTTGGAGCCAGATCTGAAATATTCAATTGGAAGACCTCACTAAAACCTTCCGAGCGCAAAACAATTTTTCCATCGGAACGTTTGGCAACGGCTGCCAGAGTATCATTTCTGACGGCTGCGCAGAAAACCTTTCCGAGATTGTGATCAGTATGATTTCCACCTAGCTCAGTTCGCCCTGGTGCGCTGAATAGATGAGTCACTTCAAAATCGGCTTTACTAATTAACTTAGAAATCCTGGTTAAAGCGAGTTGATAGCCTTCACTATCCCCATATAAGTCATGGAAAAGGTTTAATTGCCCGAACACTTCTATCTGTTTATTTAATTTATCGGTCGACCACATTGAACGCTCCAATTTAATATGTCTTCATACTACTATTTCAGCAAGGCGCTGTGCAGCGAGCTCAGGGGTGATATCTCTCTGAGATTCAGCCATCATTTCATACCCTACCATAAATTTTTTGATAGTAGCGGACCTTAACAAGGGAGGATAGATATGCGCATGAAGTGTCCAATGATCAGAACCCCCATCTGTGTTAGGTGCGCTATGCCATCCCATACTAAAAGGAAATGAAATATCGAAGAGCTTATCATATTTGCTCAATAAAACCTTTAGTAGATCAGCTAGATCAGTCACAAGATTGTCATTCATTTCACTTAGTCGTGAGATATTTATTTTTGGAATGATTATCGTCTCAAAAGGCCAGGTAGCCCAAAATGGAACCATGGAAACCCATGATTCATTTTGGTACACAATCCTTACAGATTCTTGGCATTCCAGCTTGGCATAATCCTGTAATAGAGGACGTCCATGAGTCTCTAAATAGGCCTTTTGACTCTCATCCTCTTTTTCAATTTTCGATGGCACAAAATCACCAGCCCAGATCTGACCATGGGGGTGAGGATTGGAAGCACCCATCATTTGCCCTTTATTCTCAAATATCTGGACGTATTTGTATTTTTTTAAAAGCTCCTCCTCCTGATTCATCCAGGTTCGAATAACTTGCATAATCTCATTATTGGGTAACTCGGGCAAGGTTAGATCGTGTCGAGGAGAATAGCATATAACTCGGGTAGTACCCTTTGATTCCTGCCATTTCAATAAATCATGGCTTTCTATTTGTAAAGATTGATCCCCATCTAGCAAAGCAGGAAAGTCGTTATTAAAGATGAATGTGCCTTGATATTCAGGGTTTGTATCTCCCTTAGCTCGGCGTCCACCCGGACATAAATAACATGTGGGGTCATGTGCTGGTACTTTCTCACGAAATACAGGTTCCTGTTGACCTAACCAGGGCCGATCAGTTCGGTGGGCTGAGACTAATACCCATTCCCCCGCTAGTGGATTGAATCGTCTGTGTGGTAGATCTCCTGGCTGTTTCATTTCAGAAGAATCCCTTTACCAGAATACGGCATATAGCACTACCAGAATAACACCGATGATGGTAGCACTGATATTGAAAACTGGTTCAGTAGCGAAGTATTTACGTGATACAGGGATACCCTTGGCATCATCTGCACCTTTACCCTCAAGCTGACTAACAATGGCAATAATGACCATAGTAGCAATCCAGACAAGCATCATCTGATGCATCCAGGGCATTTCCGTACCAAGCTTTAATACTAGTGCAAGGGGGATGGAGGATACGGCACCCCATATGGCAGCATTGTTGGTTGATTTCTTATAGAAAAGTCCCATCATGAAAACTCCTAGGATACCAGGGCTGACGAGACCTGTGTATTCTTGGATGTACTGGAACATCTCTTTAACAGAGCCTAGTGAAGGTGCCACAGCTACAGCAATGATCAGGGAAGCCAATACAGCAAGGCGGCCGATTTTCACCGTCTGCTTGTCATCAGCATCTTTATTGATATAAGCACGATAAATATCCATGGTAAAAATGGTTGATGTGGAGTTGAGCATGGAGGCCAATGATGAAACGATGGCAGCAGAAAGTGCCGCTAAGACCAAACCTTTGAGACCAACTGGTACAAACTGACTAATGAGCCATGGATAAGCCTTATCATAGTTAATTCCGTCAGCCGTATTAAATGCTTCCGCAACACCAGGTATAACAGCTGTTCCCTCTGGAGACATGTACATGACATAAGCTACGATTCCAGGGATTACTACAATAAGGGGAATAATGAGTTTCAGAAAGGCTGCAAACGCGATTCCCTTTTGAGCCTCTTTCAAGGATTTGGCAGCAAAGGTTCGCTGAATGATGTACTGGTTAAAACCCCAGTAGTATAGATTTGCTACCCACATACCACCAACAAGAACGGCAATTCCAGGTAGATCACTAAAACTGGGATGCCCCTCCTTTAAAATCATGTGGAAGCGATCACCGGCAACATTATAGATGTGGGATAATCCGTGCCACATTCCCCCATCTGGAGTCACATGATTGAGGGCAATAACAGATGTTACTAATCCACCGACAATCAGGAGAATAACTTGAATAACATCAGTCCAGGCTACAGCTGATAAGCCACCCCAGATTGAATATGCTGCTGCAAAAAAGGCCAGAGCCAAAATACCATGCATGATGTAATCACCATTGCCAGAACCCAGGATGGTATCCAGAGCCTTTGCACCCAGAAAGAGTACAGAGGTCAAGTTCACGAAGATGAACAATCCAATCCAGAATACGGCTAAGATGGTTTTTAGGTTCTTACTGTAGCGAACTTCTACAAACTGTGGGATGGTATATATGCCCTTCTCGATGAAGATGGGTAAAAAGTATTTACCAACAATGATCAAGGTGAGTGCAGCCATCCATTCATATGAGGCAATGGCCAGTCCTAATGAGAAACCTGACCCTGACATACCAATAAATTGTTCAGCAGAAATATTAGCTGCGATTAATGAAGCTCCAATCGCCCACCATGGTAACGATTTTCCAGCCAGGAAGTAATCTTCAGCATTTTTCTCATGCCCTTCTTTACTTCTTGATACCCATAGACCCACACCGACAATGGTCACTGCGTAGGTAATAAATATCAGATAATCAACGAATGAAAAATCCATAGATAGACCTTTTTTCCTTTTTTAGTTTTCAATTCTTAAATAATTATTGATCAAAATGCTTTTTAGAGAGTCTTTATGCGTTTTTGAATTCCTATTCTGGATCAACCAAAAACCGATAACTGATCGAATGTTCATAGCGCTCACCAGGTTCAAGTTGGGCGGATGGAAAACTCGCTTCATTGGGTGCATTTGGAAATGCCTGTGGTTCAAGACAAAGTCCACCGTACTTGAGAAATGATTTTCCATGCTTCCCACTTTGTGATCCTCTCAAGTGATTCCCCGTATAGAGCTGTAAGCCGGGAGCATCGGAGTCCACAAGCAGAACTCTACCACTCTTGGGATGGTGTACCTTGGCAATCCAGTCCTCCCCTACAGCTGAATTTGGTCTCACAAAACAATGATCAAAACCCCCAGCGATTTTCTGTTGCTCATTGTTCCTGTCCACTTCCATAACAGCGGAAAACGAATTACCTGGCCCTTCTCATCCAGAAACACGGATCCATGCATCTGTCCACTCAGTGCCAGAGCACGGATGCTCTTTCCTTCGATATCATCTAGAGAGAGTATTTTGTTGACTACATTCAGAACACCGTCCCACCAAGTCTCTGGATCCTGCTCTGACCAATCCGTTCGCGGCTGGATGAGAGGATAGGATTTAGATGCACTTGCCATGATCTTCCCTTGCTCATTGATCACAAGGGCTTTCACAGCTGAAGTACCCAGGTCTAGTCCTAATACCAGAGCCATTTTTCGGGCTACCTCAGTCTGATCACATGTTAGGGCGATCTGTCATCGGTTTATCTCGTTGAGAAAGTATATACTGTCGTTTTCTGATATTCTTCCTCGGGTCTTAATACCGTATTGGGGAATCCCTCCTGGTTCGGAGAATCCGGGTAGCGATGACATTCCATAACCAGAGCTGTTCGATATTCATACGGGATGCCCCTTTTCCCGATATTGCTGCCATCAAGAAAATTACCGGAATAGAACTGTAAACCCGGTTCAGTTGAACTGATTGACATCACCCTGCCGCTGGTCGGCTCGTAGACTTCAGCGACGGGTCCCATTTCTTGTTCAGCTTTATTAATGACCCAGCAATGATCGTATCCCAAACCAAAACGTAGATCTTCCGTATCCTCATTGATCCTTGCACCAATTACAGTTGGCTCCCTGAAGTCGAGGGGATTTCCCGTGAGATCCCTAAGTTCACCAACTGGGATTAATCCCACATCCACAGGTACAAAACGGTCGGCATGGATAGTCATAACATGATCAAGAATGGTTTTGCTTGGATCTGCCGTTAGATTGAAATAGGAATGATGGGTGAGATTTAGGACGGTGGGTGCATCAGTAGTGGCCGAATATTCGATTTTTAAACTGCCATCATGTGTTAGCGTGTATGTATGGATAATCTTGAGATTACCTGGATATCCTTCTTCACCATCAGGGCTGAGGTAGCTAAAGCGAATTGATGGACCTGCTGGTGTGTCCATAGGCTCTGCCTCCCAGACTACCTTATCGAATCCAATGAGGCCTCCATGGAGATGATTCTCGCCGTTATTTATGGCGAGTTCATACTCTGTACCCTCCAGGGTGAATTTTCCTTTTGCAAGACGGTTTCCATAGCGTCCAACGATGGCGCCGAAATAGGGTGTGGCTTCTATATAATGTTCCAGTTTATCATAGCCGTGGACAATATCCCCAAGATTCCCATTGCGGTCTGGTACTTTCAAACTGAGAATGATACAGCCATAATCAATAACACGAGCTTCCATCCCCAGATCATTTGTCAATGTGTAAACATGCACAGGTCTTCCATCGGGCATGTTTCCAAATAACTGTTTCTGCATCATACTCTCCCCTTTTTGACTCCCGCAAGCTATGAGTAAAGCAGCGGTCAATATTCCCAGCACAATAATTTTGATCATCTTCGTGTTCATTGGTTTCCCCTAACCTTTACGGGTGAAGCCTTCATCACGGGCTTTGTTAAGCAGGGCCATAAGTTCCTGTACTTTTCCAGGTTTATCATCCCAGAGATTTGTCGTCTCTGCAGGATCATCAGCGAGATTGTAAAGACCGCCTGGTTCCCCTTCTGAGGGACCATCGTCGTAACCACCCTCCCGGCTTCCCTCAATGAGCTTCCAATCACCCTGTCGCAGGGCAAATACGCCCCCGCCTGAATGGTGGATTGTGAAGTCCCGGATCGGAGCCATGTTCTTACCCAGAATTGCTGGCAACATATTGAAGCTGTCTTCCCCGGCACTCTCTGGTATTTGCGTGCCTGTAACAGCTGCACAGGTAGCCATGAGGTCCATGAGCCCCATGGTCTCACCGGATATTGCACCCGCGGTAATTTTACCCGGCCATTTAGCAATAAATGGCACACGGTGGCCGCCTTCCCAGATACTACCCTTATATCCACGGAGCTCTGCGGCAGACTCATGTCCATTGATCCCCGTCCTTGGACCATTGTCACTAGTGAATATGAGCAGCGTATTCTCACTGATACCCAACTCATCCAGCTTATTCATGACCTCACCCAGAATTTTGTCGGCCATGAGCACCTGGTCACCACGGGGTCCCGCCCCACTTTTTCCTTTAAATTCCTCATGTGGGAACCACGGGATATGTGGAACAGAAAGAGGAAGATAGACAAAGAATGAATTTTTCTGTTTAGCCTGATTCTCCATGAACCAGAGGGTCTTGTTCATAAATTCATAGTCAGCATCTTCATGCTGCCAGCCATCCACGGTCATGAGGAGACGATCTTCATCGGCTGGATCTTCAGCAGCGAAATGGTCAGGGATCCCTACTGTACGATCATTCTCAATGAAACACATAGGGGGATCATCAGTTGTGCATCCGGAAGTGCCGAAGAAGTAGTCAAAGCCTTTCGCATTAGGTCCATTCTTAATGGGTTTCGAAAAATCGATGTCTTCCTGCTCATAATCCCATTCAGGCTGAGCACCAGTTTTTGAGGCCCAATCCCAGCCAAGATGCCATTTACCAATACAGGCTGTTGCATATCCCTGGTCTTTAAGCATCGATGCAACAGTCACACGACCATCCTCAATGAGCGGTGTATTGTAGCCACCAAAAACGCCTCTTTTGAGGCGGCTCCGCCAACAATACCGACCTGTCAGGACGCTATAGCGTGTAGGTGTGCAAACGGCGGATGGAGAATGAGCATCTGTGAATCGTATACCTTGAGAAGCCATTTTATCAATATTGGGTGTTCGAATGACAGAAGCAGGATTATAGCAAGATGCGTCACCGTAGCCCATGTCATCCGTCATGATAAAAATGATATTCGGTTTTGGCTCATCAGGGCCACAGCGTGTGATGAAGGTCGGTAGTGTGATTGCGGCAGCACCGATTCCAGCAGCCTTAAGGAAGTCCCGTCTAGACATTTTAACTTCCGGAGAGGTCACTAGATGAGGAGGCTCATAACTCATTTGAAATTCCTTGAAGTACTCAACTTGATCTGTACAGGGCGTTTCGAGGTGGTTTTGATCCACACGATCAATGTCTTTGAGCCATCCGTGTCGCGAATCACACCCTGCCTAAAATCCTTACCCTTTTGGACATCTTTTCCGTTCAAGGTCAGGTCGACTTCTTCATCACTGTTCCAGTTTTTAATCACGAAGGCAGGATTCACAACAGGACTCTTTTTTGAAGCCTTCAACTTGAAGGACATCGTCTTGTCCTTTGAACGAAGCATATAGGCTCTCTGGGTCTCATCGTAGCCACGATTTATGCAACCCACCTCTGACTTGATCGCTGGTGCCTTCATCCACGATTTTGCCAGATCCAGCATCTCAGCCTTGTCTGCCTTCAGCATTCCTTCCATGAGGATCTTCTGCTCGTAGGGTGTGATACCATGATCTTCAGCGTAGGGCTCATAGAACACATGTGAAAGGGAACTGTGGGCTGTTCGATCAGGGAAGCTGGCGTAACGACCGTCAGAAGGCATCTGGGATACAGGCCAGTGATTCCACGTTGGGAAGACTGCGTATGGTGTTATTTCACCACCATAGACATTTGTCTCCACGAACTTTCCAATGGTTACCGGGTCATATTCCGCTTTGTAATTGATATGCTGGATGATGCGTTTGCTGGGCTCCTCGATTCCATCCGGTGGACCATTCACCCAATCATAGGTTTTTGATTTACCTTTCATGTTGATCATGGTGAGAGCGCCTTCCGTCTCAATGATCTGCTCAGGGTGCTGATCAGGACCGAAAATGGCCATGGATTCCTGCCATTCATGATCCCGCTCGCCATGGGTCCACAGGTGTTGCAGTTTCACCGCCACACCATCGGGGTAGATGTAATAATACCAATCGGACCAGTCTCCCCAGCCCTGGTCTTCATCAACATTAGCCAGTACGTGGAGAACGTCAACGAGTGGATAGCGCCAATGGACAACTGTACGTGCTGGGGTATTCTCGATAATGCGGACATGGTTGGTATAGCTTTCCTTATCCGACATGGGTTCCTGACAACCCTGACCGCCAGAGCGGTTCCAGGTCTCATTGAATTCATTGCTATACCATTGACCATTCTCATTCACCATCATGGGGATGTAGCCGACCCCCCGCCAGAAAACGAATTTCGCTGGTGATTCATCAAATTCAACCACCACGTCCGGATGACCACTAAACCGCCAGAGATTGTCCCAGACGTCATAGAATTTAAGGTGTGAATAGTAGGCACCAAATTCACCGCGATCCTCTCCATCAGGAAGTACCCGGGTGTCCATCTGAGGACTTGATTTCTCTCCATCACTAAGGTCGTACGCAGCAACTATTCCAGAGATCTCTTCACCGGAAAGTGCGACATCATGAACGCGGATTTCATCGAGAAGACCATCGATCGAGTAATAATCCTGAAAGGTATGCCGACGGACCGGATTCATGGGTCTCCTCGTTTTACCCTGGCCGATTTTCACGTCCTTGGCGGAGAGTTCAATAGATCCGGGGGCGACTGTTTTCTCACCTGCCGGTTCACCATCCACGTAAAGTTTCATTTCGCCCGTTGCACCATCGAAGCTCGCAGCTACATGGTACCATGTTCGGCGCTCGAGATGGACATCAGAGTACAATTCTTGCCATACGCCACCGACGCGCAGTTTCAGTACTGGATTTCCGTATCCGTTCAACCCGAAGAAGTAACCGGTATCATTTTCCTTTTTAAAGGTGACCTTGAAGGTGGCCTCAGGAGTCTCTTCTTCAACCTGCTCGTAGTCATCGCGTCCCTCTTCACCAATGAGTAGCGCCTCATAACCCGATACTTCGGAAATTTCCTCCGGGACGTCATCAGCCTGCTGAATAATCGGAACATCGCTCCAGGGATATGCGCCAATCACCACCCATGCCTCCAGAGTAATGGCAGTCGTAGGTTTTGGTCCCTTCTCTCCCGGGATCTGGATCATGGAATTGTATCCGTCAAGCTGGAGTGCGGTACCTGAAACTCCCTTTCGCCAGAGGCTTTTATGACCCTTGATATCATATTGATCGCCTGAAGAATTTTCTTTCGTGGCATTCCCGCGTCCTTCGTCAAATGAAAATGCAAATACTGGCGCATGTCCGGCAGCCTTACGTGGACGACCAGGAATGGCATCGGTGGGATCAGAGCGATTTGCCTCAGTCGTATTCACATCCGCGATGCCATTCGCCGTGAGGTGGAAGGTCTGTGTGATCTTATTGAGGGAATCCCGCCAGGCATCAATACGTTCCGTACCTTTCTTACAGGTACGGGTTACTTCACCATTTGGTTTAAAAATGAAATACTCATCCACAAACTTTGTCTGATCAACACCCAGATGTGGATTTAACCCGGAAAATTCCGGTAAATAGCGCCAATGCACCACCGTCTGCTCGGCATTGGATTCAATAAGAGCAATTCGGGAATAGGTATTCACCTTATCTGGCCGGCCCTCGGGTCCATCACCCTTGCGGGGGATCAATTCCTCTACAAACCATTTACCAGCAGATGTTTCCCAATAGGGCAGATAGCTTGATCCACGCCAGAACACGAACTTGCCGTTTTCTGAACCCAGATCGACGATGATATCTGCATAATCACCGGTCCGGGAGTACTTCTCGAACTCCTCCCCGGAATTAACTTTGGTGTAATAGCCACCAAATTCCTTCGATGCAGTGAGAGCTTCACCGTAACTCATACTTGTCATAGCAAGGATGATGAAGATCGATAAAATCTTAAAGGACCAGGTACGATTCATCATGATAATCTCTCCAAATGAGGTTGCTGGATTACTTCATCCAAATGGGTTGTTTCGTAAATATCTCACGAATGCGTTTCATGTCAAATTTCTCAGAACGGTCATAGGTGTATATCCCGTTCTGCTCCTGCTCAATATCCGTCAATTGTGTATAGCAAAATCCTGAGATGTGTTCCAGACTCAACAGGACATCCGTAAGGGCTTCAAGTTTCAGGTAAAACTCTTCCAGTGTCTCTGGATTGTCACCCCATCCCCAGGATTCACCGGCGTTGTCACGGTTTTCCCCAGGCGCCCATTTCATACCGCCATACTCATCAACGATATACGGCTGACCCTCGTAAAAGGTATCTTTATGAGGTTGGTCGCGGTGTACACCGGTTTCCGGATCTGGTGTGAGCAGTTCACGAAATTTCTCCACGTCATGTTGATAACTATGGACGGTCCAGATATCTGTCAGGACGTGTACATGGCCGCTGGCATCATTTACCGGTCGAGTTGGATCGAGGTCCTTAGTCAGGAGGACCAGATCTTTGAGTAACCTATTGTGCTGCTCACGGATAAAAAGATCCCAATTACGTGGGTCGATGTCCCGTTCGAGGTAGGTCCATCCAGATTCATTAAAAATACTCCAGGATATTATGGAAGGATGATTTCGATCCCGCTTGATGATTTCCCGCCATTCTCCGAGATAGTTTCGAGCGGCTACCTCATCTGATTTCATGATCCCCCAACTGGCAGATTCACCCCAGGTGAGGTATCCAAGTCGGTCAGCCCAGTAGTGAAATCTAGGCTCAAATACCTTTTGATGAAGTCTGGCTCCATTGAAACCGGCATCCTTTGCCAACTCGATATCTTGTTTGATATCCTTATCACTTGGTGCGGTCCAGATCCCGCCGGGGTAAAAGCCCTGGTCGAGGACAAAGCGCAGGAAAATTGGTTCATTATTCAGAAAGATGCGATTGCCTTCAATATGGATCTTGCGCATTCCTGCATAGCTTTTGACATGATCGATGAGCTTCCCTTCTGAATTCAGGACATCGATCACAACCTGGTAAAGAAATGGATGATCTGGAGACCATACGCGGGGGTCATCCAGGGTGAGGATACTCTGAGCTCCATTTGAAGCAGCAATGGTTTCAACGGCAACGACCTTATTCCCATTTTTTATTTGGACACGAAGTTGGTTACCCCTTTGCTCAGCGTAATAAGTAGGTGTTAAAACGAAGCGACTGTTGTCAAGATCGGGGATAATCTGACAATCTTTCAGCGCAAATGGTGATACAGCTTCCATCCATACTGTCTGCCAGATCCCGGTCGTCCTTGAATAAAGACATTCCCACGAATCATGATAGATGCATTGCTTACCTCCGGGCTGCTTCCCAGACCGAGTGTCATCCCGTACTTCAACGACCAATTGATGAGTTTTGCCCGCCTCAACGTAGGGCGTGATGTCAAAGCTGAAGGCGCCCATGCCTCCCCAATGCTGCCCCACTGGTTCACCATCGATATAGATCGTGCTCGCGTAATCCACACCACCAAAATGAAGAATGACTCGCTTGTCTTTATATTTTTTGGGTACAGGGAGCTCCCGATGATACCACATCCCCAAGATAAAATCCTTGTGACTCACTCCAGACAAGGGACTTTCAGGGCAGAAGGGTACCAGGATATCATCTTCAAATCCACGACTGTGGTACAACTCTCTGTCTCTTCCAGAGATACCAAAATCAAAGGTATAGGTCCAGGTGCCATTAAGATTGACCCATTCCGTACGATTGAACTGTGGACGTGGATATTCTGGTCGAGGTATCTTATTCAGCGCATGTAGCGACGTGAAAGAAATGCTCAAACCAAAAAGAATAAATTGTAACCAGTAACGGTTTCTCATTTTATAACACCTTGCAGCTTTTCGTGTTGGGTAAGAGATCCGAGTAAATCAGTTCACTTACTTTCTTACATTAATCAATTAAGTTAAAATAGCTTCACCCTAATTCAATTCATTTCTAATTCAATTCCGTAATGCGAGTATAAAAAACTGGTTGTCCTTGTCGATTGATAAGGACAACCAGTTCTATGAGAATTGCAGAGGTTACGAGATCAATTCATGGTGATGTTGATCTTGACCTCCTCTTTGGATTCAAGTTTGAACCAGACGATAAGATCTCCACCATCCAGGCGTTGACTGGTGCCATAGCGAAAATCTTTACCGTGGGGTACATCTTTTCCATTGATGGACAGACTGATGTCCTTGCCACCCCAGTTGCTGAGGACAAAACCAGGATTCAGGATCGGAGATTCCTTGGAACCGACCAGGTTGAACTCAAATGCTTTCAATTCTGTGGCAGGATCGATGACATAAGCTCGCTGCGACTGATCGTAGCTGCCTGTGACACCAGAGATCTCGGCGGCATGGTACCAGCTCTTACCCAGGACAAAAAGCTCTTCGGGAGACTTATCAGTCATACCAGTTAACATGAGCTTGGTCATGGTACGGTCTGTCATGGCATAGTGATCCCAAAACCAGTGAGACAGAGATGAATGGGAAGGTCTGTCCGCATGCTGAGACCATCTTCCATCAGTGGGTTTCTGAGCCGTTGGCCAATGATTCCACCAGGGGAATACACTGACTTCACGACGAATTTCACCGGCATACACATCAATGGATGGATTGCTGCTAGCTGGTAATATAGAGAAGGGCTTATACTTCGATTTCATGTTCACTAGCTGCATGTTGGGATTCTTTGGTTCCTGGGGTGAGCCTGGAGGGGTCTCATGTTCCCACGAATATGTATGGAGTTCACCTTTGTCGTTCCCCAGTGTCAGGGCCGCATATTCCAGGAGGTCTTCCGGGCGTTGACCAGGACCAGGTACTACCATGCTCTCCTGCCATTCATGTTGTGCACGAGGAGCGTTACTGAAGAGGACATCCTCTCTTACGGCTACCATATCCGGGTAGATGTAGTAGGTCTCATTGGTCCAATCGCCTCGTTTCGAGCTGGGATCATAGAAAGCAAAACCATATTTATGGTCAATTAGGGCATAGCGCCATTGCACCACTAGACGGGCTTCGTTCTGTTCCAGGATCTTCACATGGGCATGGCGTGCCTGTTTATCAGACATGGGTTCACAACTACCATGCTCGTTCCAACCTTCATTGAAGCCATTATTGAACCAGTAACCCTTCTCCGTGACGAGATGAGCCTGATAATTAGCGCCCTTCCAGAAGACGAACTCACAGGGGTATTCATCAAAGCGAACAACCACATCCGTACCTGTGCCTGTGTGCCAAAGGGCGTCATAGGATTCATACCATTTCAGATTCGTACTTATGGCTGAAAAAACTTCGGCTTTGAGTGGTCCAGTGGGCATTGTACGATCTTGAAGGTCCGGTTTGGCGCTTGTTTTCAGTTTGTTATAGGAAGCCTTTACAGCTCTACCACTGAGTGCCTTGTCCCAGATCTTGATCTCATCCAGTAAGCCATCATAGAACATATGGTAAGGCGTAGTCCCATAGGGTCGGATTGTCCCGAAGGGCTTGGATGGCCAACGGGTTCTTCCGAGAAGCATATCGGCGCCCCAGTTCACGGGGGTGAACTCATGATTGGGCTTGAATGATCCATCGGATTTACCGTTGATATAGATCTTCATACCGCTTTTCGGTGAATATGTCGCTGCAACGTGGGTCCACGCGTAAAGTGGGATGACGGCCTTTCCCACCACACGCTCTTCCTGGGCATCGGTTGCGATCCGGAACACAAGTCTTCCCTGGGCGTCGATATCGAGGGAATACCCATTGTGATACCCTTCATTGGCCTCACGTAGATTCCCCACAACGGGACACATATTATTGGGATAAGCCGCCATGGCCACCCAGGCTTCGATACTGAAATCACCTTCCACACGTGGCATATCATCTTCAGAGATTGTGATGTAGCCAGTGTTGCCATCCAGGAGAACGGCTCCACCACTAACACCTTTCGCCTGTTTAAGGAACTTGGCGTTATAATCACCCTCAGTGTCGTTCACACTGTTTTTAACGTATCCGAATAATTCACGCGGCAGGTTGAACTCACCACGAACCATTTCTAATTCTTGGAGCTCTATTCTGATATCGTCGAATTTCCAATATCCGACCAGGGCATCATCTGCCGCTGTTAGTGAGCCTGCAAATGCAAGACTGACCACGAAGAGCATTAATGTCTTCATTCGATCATTCATAGTCGATTCCTTTCATCTTCTACTTGTTAAGTTTACCACTATTAAATTATCACGTTGCATCCTGGGCCAATGAGAATCTGTTAAAGGCGCAGAGCCTCTTATTGCATAAAGATTACCAGCTTCACCCCCACCCACATAGATGGTACCATCATTGCCAATAACGGGATGGGTGCGTTCAACTGAGGCGTCATAAATAGCGCCGCCTGCGATATACCCATCTGTCATTTCAGCGATGCAGTAACCCGATCCCCGTTTCCCTGCTGTCCCGAAATTCTGCTGCCATTCCAGAACACCGTCTTCATCCACCTTGATGATGAGCATGTCATCCGAGCCGGAAGATTCGATCCCGTGTCCAATGGCGATATAACCACCATCACTGGTCTGCATACCTTCATGAACATGTTCTTCGGTATCAGTCCCCTGCCCCAGGAACCACTCCGTCGCAGGGGCTTGCGCTGATACTGTGCTGTATGCGAGAAGCAGTAAAGTCAATATTAAGGTAGTTTTCAGCTGCGATATCCCCTTGTCATGAAGTTTGGTGTGTGAGTTCCAATGTTGTTGAGCCAGTTGACAGAACCTTGATATAGGCGATGAGTTTCTGATCCCCGTTCACATCATATTCGATCCCGTAACGGAATTCCTTACCCTGCGGCATACTCTTCCCGTTGAGTTTCAGAGTAGCGGCTCCACCGGCCCAATCTTCGATGACGATTGCCAGATTATGTAGTGGTGACTCCTCCGTGGCCAGGATCTCTACATTGAGCGAACCCTTGTTTTCCGATCTGAAAATATAGGCGCGTTGGGTATAGTCGTAGCCCAAGCTGCCATAAGCGTCATTCAACAATTTCACGCCGGGCGGCCTGTTCCAGGATTTAGCCAGGGAAACCAGTGTGGCGGGAGACTTATTAGTCATGCCATAGAGCGCCGCTTCCCCGTTGGGATTACCCCAGCTGAGGGAAGAATGTGCAGCCCTGTCAGGCGCATTTGCACTGCGGCCATCGGAAAAAGTCTGAGCCACCGGCCAGTGATTCCACCAGGGGAAATGTGAGTATTCGGGGCGTACCTCAAGGTTGAAAACCTCAAAACCACCACCCTCGCGAAAGATCATATACGGCTTGTATTCTGATTTGAAATGGGTGAGCTGGATGATGGCATCCTCCAGATCGAATTCCGGGTAGCCATGCTCCCAGGTGTAGGACTTACTTTCGCCCTTCAGGTTAAGCAGAGTACAGGCTTCGAGCTCCACGTTGTCCTCAGGTCTGGTACCGGGTTCATTCAGAAGGATGGTCTCCTGCCAACCCCCATAGCCAGGTAAGACCTTGCGAACAGTGACACCATCAGGATAGATATAATAAAGCTCATTCCCCCACTCACCGAATCCAGTCCCGTTGGGGACATCCTGCTGACGGAATTTCACATCCATCTGCAGATAGCGCCAGTTCACCACCACGCGGGCATCGCTATTTTCGATAATGGCCACTCTGGAACTTCGACACTGGGTATCAGACATGTGTTCGATACAGCCGGTACACATGAGTTCCCGAGGTCCTTGTCCGAGGAACCAATTGTTCCCGGTCTCCCGGCTCTGATCCGCCATCCATTTGCCATTTTCTGACACCTGGCATGCTGAATAGCGAGTACCCCGCCAGAACATCACCTTGGTGGGGAGCTCATCGAATTGGACAACCACATCCATGTAGTTACCCACCGGCCAGAGCGCATCCCATTCTGGATAGTATTGCAAGCGTGTGAAATTGGCTCCAAAGCGTCCTGAAGATTTAACCGTGGGGAATTTACGAGGATGAAACAGGGGCTCATTCTCAGGTACTATGGATTTGTAAAGCGCCTTGACCTTCCGGGCCGATAGCGCTTTCTCGTGGATCTTGACCTCGTCTACAATGCCATCAAATGTATAGCGGGAAGGATATGTGGCCCAATCCCGGATAGGTTCTGATGGCGGTAGATCTTCCCGGTTCATACCAAAGCGGAAGCCCTTGTTTATATCGCTGTAAGCTATTCCATAATCGAATTGGAAATCGTTGTAGGTCCCTTCCAGCTTGCCATCAATGTATACCGCCAAACCCTTTTCAGCGGAATAGGTGCCCACGACATGATGCCACTCATGCAATTCCATGCCCAGACGGGTTTTCTTATCAAGCTTACTATTGGCTTCATGCCAGACAGAAGTCGCATCGGACATATGAAACCCAAGTCGTCCCCTGGAATCCACACCCAGGTAGAAGCCAGTAACCTTGTATTTTCCGATCGTGATGATGGGTGCCCAATTCCAGGGATAGGCTCCCAGGGCAATCCAGGCCTCAACTGATATGTTTTGACTGGGTATAAGTGGACCCATTTCGTCAAATCGCAGGGATTCGCCATCATAGACGGCTTCCACTTCCATCTCACCCACCTCGATAAAGACCTCAGCACCCTCCTGCCAGTATTCACCCTTGATGCCATCACCTGCCTCAGCTCCTGAAACGGTGACGATGCCATCCTCTAGGAAGGTCAAGCTTATGCTTTCAGCTTCGAATTCGGCATCAATGGACTCGCCCACAAGTGAGGGTATCTTTCCACTCACTCCGGGGAGTGCCCTTTTGGGTTGACCTTCTACATAGGAACTGAAACCATCGAATTTCAGTGCAGATCCCTTTACACCGGGTACATATTTAGCCAAACCATGGATCGTATAATCCGAACCGGATACTGTCTCCTGAGTGCTGTAGTCATCCCAGTCTTCACCATAGGACATGTCTATATTCTGATCCTCATCGAATTTCCAATGGTATTTCACCTGAGCAATTGACGTGGTTGCCATCAGGACCATCAATACGATAAAGGTGATGGTTCTTTTCATGATTCCCTCATATGGAGTTGCTGTTTTAACCGCATTATTCTGCAGATAGTGAAAGCTGATGCCCTTCGATACCCTCGGAGCTGGCCTCAAATGAAATTTCGCCATTATGACCATCGGATCTGACTATGGCCAGGCAGAGCCCGTTAAAGGCTTTACGGTGTGAGGCCTGATAGCTTTCAATGCTTATCGGATTCCCATTCCCAACTGCAAATAGTTCGGCGACACCATTTACCTGGAATTCTACCAGATTATCAGCGCGTGGGCAGATATTCCCTGCTTCATCCAGGATCCTCACCGTGACAAAAGCCAGGTCTTCACCATCAGCGGTAATGATGTGTCGGTCAGCTGATAGCTCGATCCTATAGGGTTCGCCGGCCGTGAAGACTTCCTTCTCCTGAATGACATGACCCTCTTCATCAAAGCCAATGACCTTGATACTTCCAGGTTGATAGCCAACGTCATCCCATCTCAAGCGATAAACGTCCTTAGCTTTTACGCGTTTACCCTGAGATACACCATTGACGAAGAGTTCTGCAGAAGCACAATTTGTATAGCAGAATATTGGAGTGGTCTCTCCCTCGCGTCCAGCCCAATTCCAGTGCGGTAGCAGATGGATCATGGGTTCCGCTGTCCATTCGCTCTGATAGAGATAATAACGGTCTTTGGGAAATCCGCACATGTCCACAATCCCGAAATAGCTGCTGTGAGCCGGCCACATGTCCTCGTAGGGATCAGGTTCACCATGATAGTCAAAACCTGACCAGACAAATTGTCCAGCCAACCAGGGATTATCGTTCTGGAGCTTGAACTCTAGATCAGGTAAAGCCCCAAAACCAGTATTAATGAGATCATATGACGATATTTGCATCGATTCATGAATATATCGGCGGTAGATCCGTTCAACAGGAAAATGATATTCTCCTCTTGTACTCAGCGTGGCGGAAGCCTCGGTCACCAGTAAAGGCTTGTCAGGATAGATCTCATGGAGTTCTTTTATGCTCTCATGCCAGTAATTGAAACCACCCACATCAAACTTGTCCATCAATTCTTGATCCAGGCGTATACTCAAATGTATTCCTGATCCCACTGGTCTGGTCGGATCCAACTCATGACAAATATCCGTGAGTCTTTGAGCACTAAGCTTCCCACCGTCATCGTCCCAGAAATCGTAATGATAGATTTCATTAACTCTCTTGATATCCCAGGTGGTACCTGATAGAGAAGGCGCATCATCCCGTTGGGCTAGTTTCCTCGCGGTCCGTTCGTTCACATCCAGATTCAAGGTTTCACCATCATATCGCCCAAAATAGGTTTCATCCCCCTCATGGAATGTCACCAACTGACCTTTCTGATCGTAGTGTATGGCCCATTCCCCGTCGATGCTAACCTTCCCAGTCCCAAGTTCAGGTACTTCATTCCCTGTGCTCCAGAGGACAACCGAAGGATGATTGCGATCGCGCAGGACCAGGGCGCGCATATCTAGCTCGGCCCATTCATCAAAAGCATAGCTGTAGCTGTTTGTATACATGTTCTTGGGTTTGCGCCATTCATCAAAAGACTCATCCATAACCAGGATACCCATTTTATCGCAGAGATCCATCTGCTCCGGTGATGGTGGATTGTGTGCCGTTCGAATAGCGTTGACACCCATGGATTTCATGATCTCAAGTTGACGTTCGGTTGCCCTGTAATTCACAGCTGCACCCAGAGGACCGAGATCATGGTGCATGTTGACGCCATTTAGCTTAAGAGTGCGTCCGTTTAGGGAGAATCCTTCATCCGCATCGAACTTGAAGGTTCGGATCCCGAATGATGTCTGGTAGTCGTCAATCAGTTTACCATCCTGCCTGATCTTGCTGATGGCTCTGTACAGATAGGGATCATTGATGTCCCATCTACGAGGAGTCTGGATGGTGAGCTCATGCATGATCTCAAGTTGGTCCTGGGAAATAATAGTGTCGCTGCTGGAAAACCGAGCGACCATCTTGTTCTCAGCATTGAAAATGCATGTCTCCAGTGTCATTAGTTGTGAATATGCCGATTGATTTTGCACCGTTGTCGCGACATTCACTTTCGCCTTATCATCAGAGACACTCGGGGTCGTAACGAAGGTCCCCCAATGAGCGATATGTACGGGATTGGTGATGGTGAGCCAGACATCTCGGTAGATCCCAGCCCCGGGATACCAGCGCGAGGAAAAGTCCTTATTCTCTACCCTTACGGCAATTGTATTCTGCGTATGTGGCTTTATGTAAGTCGTTATATCCAGAGCAAAAGAGGTATAACCATAGTGCCAACCACCGACTTTAATACCATTCACCCAGACCTCTGCATCCCGCATGACACCATCAAACTCAAGGACAACCTGCTTGCCTGCAGCATCCAGGTTGAAGATCTTTCGATACCAACCTACTCCAGGATACGGTAGGAAGCCTCCTTGAAACAGAACATCCTCAGTGAAGGGACCTTCGATGGCCCAGTCATGAGGTAGATCGAGTTCACGCCAGGAGACATCATCAATTGAAATACCATGCCCGTTGACAACATCCTCGTTTATGAATTTCCAACCTGCATTGAATTTCTCATGAATCCTTACCTCCTCAGAGGATGAACCGCAAGAAATATACAGTGCTACTGATGTGGCAATGCTGAAATTGAGAATTGCTTTTTTAATTAGTCTTTTTGATTTGAAGTCGTCCTCCCGATCACCAAATGTTACTCAATTCATTCACGGATATATGCTTGATAAGTGTACTGCCGCCCTTTGAGAATAATTCAACAGATCGCTCGTTATATCCTTCCGCAGCATTCATGGGCATATAGATGGCTCCATCATTGGCGAATATTTCCACCGAAATGCGATCAACAAGTATGCGCAGGCGGATTCTATTGTTTACAGGCGTCAAGGCTGCTGATTCTTCTCCACAAATGAGCCGCCTTGCCTTCACATCGTATACGATCTTCAATCCCTTGATAATCAGTCCGAATCTGGATGATTCACCGATCTCAAACTCAGCTTCGATGTCCAGGAGCTCGGCATTTATGGTGTTAAGCGGCTTGTTTCCAGGAGCTAGTCCCAAGTCAGTCCAGGTATGATATTTCGTATAGAGATTCTCTATTTCCCGCACAGGGTATGCGAACAAACGTAATCCATCAATTGTACTGTGTAGCGTTAATTCAACTGGAAAAAGCATACTCATGTTGAAGGACATGCCCTCTGTTTGGATCGGAGCCCAGGCCATCTGTATTCTGCGACCATCCGCCTCTGGAATATTGCTGAAGGTCTGTGAAGCGTAAAATGCATTCCCATAGTGATATCGGGTCTCTTCAGTCTCAGGTGTGAACTGTTTACCATCAAAATCGCCAACGATGTAAGCCCCTGGCCCCCCGTATAGGACCCATTTCTGATCATCCGCATTGCCATCAACTGGCAGCTCAAAGAGCTCAGGACAGTCAATGAGGTATTCGATCTCCAGTTCACTCTGGTATTCCCAGGTTTTCAGGTCTTTGGATGTAAAGAAGGCCATGGCTCGTTCATCAAAATGGAGAACGATGACCCATTGCCCACTGGGTTCATGCCAGATAGCCCGTGGATCACGGTTGATATAATCCAGGTTTGGTTGAACCGGATTGCCTTCATAAATGGTGAACGTTCTCCCCCGATCATTGCTATAGGCGATCGACTGGGTGAATTTTTTGCCCTTCGACCAGGGACTGCGCCCACCAGCAGAGGTGTAGACACTGACAATCGGTTTTTCATCTCCAGTTTGAAATCCAGTTGTATTCATATTGTCCACTACCGAAGAGCCTGAATAGATAGGCCCCAGATGATCTGGATGGATGCTGCCGGGATATTCCACCCAGCGGACGAGGTCGGTGCTGATGGCGTGACCCCAGGTTTTGTTGTAGTCGTTGCGACTGTGGTCCCAACCAAAGGGATTATGCTGGTAAAAGAGATGATACTCTCCATCATAGTAGACCAGCCCATTGGGATCATTGATCCAGCCGCGCTTCGACGAGAAATGGAATTGCTGCCGTAAGGGTTCCGTGTACAGGTCATCAGCCTCGAGAAGCTCATCTTTAATGAGGAGCCCTTTCAGCAGATTCAAGTTCACGCTAGAAAATTGGGTTGTCCTGATCTCGATCTCTTTTCCCAGCCAGGGGCTGAGATCAGTGAATACGTAATAATCATGATCGGCCGGGGCCAATTCCACATCCATCTCACGAACCTGAACACCATCGATGAATACACCCAGCGTGAAGCGCTCAGCTCCCTCCTGTACCGGGATATTGAGAACGGAGTTCGTGACAGACATGCTGCGACTGGTGAGAAAGCCGCTGACCGGTATGTCATTTTGAATGATCTGATCCACATCGATGTGGGTCCATTCACGAGGGTCATCATCCACTATCCGGATTCGGGCCATACTACCCATAAATTGTGTTACATCCCAGGATCGCCAGAACATGGCATGGAATTCATCCGGAACGGTTTCTCGAACGACCTCTTCGTTGATCAGCAACTGGATACTCATGAGCTTCTGCTGGTCCGGTGTTGCATAACGATAGAAGATCTCATGGGAGCTAAGCAGGAAATGAATACTGTTCCGTTCGATCATAAAGGAAGGTGAGGTCAGTGAACCAGTGGATGATCCTTCCTCTAGACTGGCAGCAAAACCTGTACCCAGGATGGCAAGCATATGGTGTTCGTCTTCACCGCCAGCGGGGCCACTGGAGAAGGCGCTTCCCTCTACCACCCAGTCACCAAAATCGTTGCCATCAAAATCTGCGATGATGATTGTGCTTTGATCCACATATGAACAGCTATGAACACCTATGATGACTGCCAGGACAGTTAAGCTGGAGAAGAGTTTTCTTTTCATCATCTTACTCTCAGGAGGGAGATACTCTTCTTCATTTGCTGAATTTCTTCATGAAATCCCATGCGATCCGACTTATGTTTAGATCAGTACCTTCCCCCTCGTACAACACATGTTCGCCTTCATCAATCGTCACCAGGGAGACCTCACTGCCGTTATCGCAGTCCCGATAGGTCCAGGCGACACTGTTCCCGGAAGTCCACGTGAGTTCGTACGCGTCTTCACAATTATTCATATTCTTCCATTTCTCAAAATTTTCCAATGCCCCTGGTAATTCATCGGAATAATAGAGATCGTCTTTCGTAGCCAAGCTCTGGTGTCAGCTTCCCAAATTTCTTCTCGAAATGCTGGCGTGCCTCACCCTCAGGATCCTCATAGAGGGCAAATGAATACCAGGTGGTGTTGGATCCATAGGCATGGACCGCATAGGGCCCCAGTGTGTATAGATCCCGAATTTTCCCTCCTGAAGCCAATCTGGAGTTTTATTCTTCTTCAGTGAATGCCAGTCGGCTGTGAAAGTCTGACCGTATGCTGTGATTGAGACAAGAATACCTATCACAATCAGGATGCGGCTGAATGCGTTCAATTTCATTGCTGTGCTTCTATATTCTTTATATCCACTGCGGCCGAGACTCTCACGCGCACCATTTGCTTACCAGATGGATTTCAATTGCCAGACATCAAAGGCAGCCAGCTTTGCGTGCTTATCCTTTGAGAAGACCTGAAAATCCAGGTTTTCACGATCCGGATAGACCACAAAAGTAGCGACCTGTGCACCATCGTTGACGAAGAACTCGACTACGGTACGATCGAGGAAGATCTGCAGTTTCTCGATACGGTCCAGTTGGACCCCAACGATCTCTACCTCTTCGTCATTGAAATGGAATGATCTGTTGGTGAGCTCTACCACGTATGGATCACCATCCTCATCATTAAAGCTGAATCCGAGATGGTCCACACCCTCACCGGCCAAATCGATGAGGATCTCGGCCTGGAACATGTCGATATGGGGTTTTGCAGGTAGGGCTGCGAATGCCTGATGCTCACCCCGCAATTTCACAAGCTCATCTACCGGTACCTGGACCAGGTAATTCTCATCATCCAGCGATAGATCTCTGGGCACGGTGATCGCGCTCTGCCAACCCTGATCCTCTTTGAAGTCCGGGATCCAGCCAAAGAGCAGTCGACGTTGCTCCCCTTTTTGAAGGGTATTGGGCGCATAGTAATTGAGTCCGTTGTCAATATTGCCATGTCTGATCGGTTTGAACTCGAATGCTTCGAAGTCCATTTCACCCACGTAGTACTCCACCCTCCCATGGGGAGAATAAATCAGGACATATTTGTCTTCTACTTTAAAGAAATTCGGACATTCCCAATTTCCTTCCTCACCGGTATATGGTGTCCCCAAATAGTCCCATTCCGTGAGTTCAGGGTTGAGGGCCTTGTACATCATGATGGAACCACCCTGGTCCTCGGGATGGCCACCAATGACCATGTAAGTTTCTCCAGCTTCCCGGAACAGAAATGGATCACGCCAGTCCTCGATGTGCTCACCATCATGATCTTCCATGACGATGAGGGGATTCCTAGGATGTTTCTGCCAATCCATGAGCTCTTTATCAAGGGGCGTTGCAGCCCAATGCTCCGGATTCTCATGTCCAATGGATGTGTAGAACAGGATGGGGTCACCATTGTCCATGATATATCCACTGCCTGAGAAACAGTGACGCTCTCCTCTCTCCAGTGAAGGCCACAGTGCTATGGGCAGGTGTTCCCAGTGAACCAGATCCGGGCTGCGGGCATGACCCCAATGCATCCAGTCCCAACGATCTCCATAGGGATTATGCTGATAGAACATGTGGTAGTAGCCATCGTGGAAGAGCATCCCATTGGGATCGTTGTTCCAGTTGGCAGGAGGCTGAAAGTGATAGGCCGGTCGGTTTGGATCACCTTTCACTCTCTCTGCGGCAGCGGCCACGCTCTTCTCAGCTCGCTGAAGGAGGAATTCCTTCGTGTAGAATGCATCAGGAGCTTTGAACTGACCTTCACAGACCAGATCATAGATCCTGAGGTTACCACGCCACTCTTCAATCTGGATCATCCCTGCAGGCGGGATCGTGGTTTCGCCAACATAGATCTCTTCTCCATCGATGGAATAGCTGAGGCTGCCATTGGCATATTTCATGACAAGTTCAAAGGGAACATCCGGTTCAAGCAGTTCCGACAGCGTGCCCAGGAACTGTGCCCCGTCGATTGACGGACCTCTCAGGAAGATCGCTTTATCATCTTCCTCCATATCCAGATCCTCCGCTATCCAGCTTGAGATCCCGAAGGCATTGTCACCGATGACGATCACAGTATGGCCCTTTGTATTGTCCAGGCTCATTTTCAGGCGCACTGAAATATGGTCACCAAAAACCGCCATCTCCGATCGTAGGTAGTATTCTTCTTCTGCCTGGAGGTATCCCCCATCTTCTGTTTCAAACCCTCGAAGCTCTAGCTGCTGTGGGATCCCTTTGCTAACAAAATTAATCTTCTGTAATCCTTGTTGCTGACAAGCTTGCAGAAGGGAGAGTACCAATATTGGAAATAAGATGCGTTTCACGATGCTTTCTCCTGAAAATTAAATTCATTCAAATTATTCGATCCCAAATTTTTTCTGGATCTTCTCCAGAGTGATCCCCATGGTCTCCGGCATGATCAATAGAACCCAGAACAATTGCGCTACCATGCAAATCCCATAAAAAGCGAAGGTGTGGCCACCGGATTTAGCGGCGATCATGGGAAAGGTCCAGGAAATGAGTGCAGCCATGAACCAATGAGTGAAACTTCCTAAAGCCTGACCTCTTGCACGGACGCGATTGGGGAAGATCTCACTGATGAAGACCCAGATCACGGCACCCTGTCCAAAAGCATGGGAGGCGATAAACACCAGCAGACTGATAAGGATCACCATACTCCCGGCAGCATTGAACTCTGTGCCATAGGTGTAAAATGCCCAGGCAGTCATGGACAAACTGATGATGTAGCCAATTGACCCCACAAGCATGAGTTTTTTCCGACCAAAATGATCAATGACTGTGAGGGCTAGCATGGTCATAAGTAGATTTGTTCCACCTACCGCAACTGTCTGCAATAGAGCTGATCCTGACGCTGCACCGGCCATCTTGAATATATGGGGTGCATAATACATGAGTGCATTGATCCCGGAAAGCTGGTTGAACATAGCGATTGCCACTGCCAGGAGGATCGGCTTCATATACTTGCGTGTAAAAAATGGTTCGTACAGACTGTGGCGTTCAAGATCGAGGGACGATAGGATCTCCCCGATCTCTTCCTCTACATTGCCTGTGTCTGTTCCGCAGATCTCAAGTACCGCTTTGGCTTCTTCAATCCTGCCTTTTGCTACTAGCCAGCGGGGGCTGAATGGGATGTGGAAAAGAAGCATAAAGAAAGCAATTGCTGGAATGGCCTCTACACCAAACATCCAGCGCCATTCGATTTGTCCGAGATCAAAGCCAGCAATGAGATAATTCGAGAAGAAGGCCAGCAGAATTCCGAGAACAATATTGAATTGTGTTACCGCCACGAGTCGACCGCGGACCCGAGCTGGGGCGATTTCAGCGATATACAATGGTGAGACTACCGAGGCACCCCCCACAGCGAGTCCACCAATGATACGGAAAAATAGAAATGAGATCCAGTCCCAGGCAAAGGCAGAACCTAGCGCTGAAACGAAATACAAGACTGCCAGCACGAACAGAATATTCCGTCGACCATGTTGATCAGCAGGTTTACCAACAATAATTGAACCGATGATGGTACCTATGAGAGCACTGGCGACGGTGAAGCCCAACCAGAAGGATGAAAGATTAAATACATCCGTTAACCAATGGGTAGTTCCAGAGATAACAGCAGTGTCAAAACCAAATAGTAAGCCCCCAAGAGCGGCTACAAAAGTGGCGGTAATGAGTTTAGGTTTCAAGTTTCTATCTCCATTTCTAGCGTTTTGTTTCCATGTGTAGACTGATCTGACTGCTATCGTTAGAGATCAGGATTTCGCTGTATCTTGAATACATAAGCATGATCACAGGGTTTCTTTTCTGGCGTCCTGATAGTCAAACCTGCCTCCGATATTGACTTCAATTCTTCCAGGGGTGGAGGATCACTTTGCCACATTGTCGGGAGAGTTGAAGCTCCCAGGCATCGATGACATTTGCCAGGGGGAAGGTATGGGTAATGAGCTGATCTAATTTATCGGCACATTTGATTGCCACATCAAAAAGGGCCGGGACATCATTTAAATTGTAATGCCAGACACCATGGAGATGTAGTCCATTGCGGATGAGTTGATCACTGATCTTTACAGTGACATCCCCTGATTCCCCTACAAAGGCGACCTGGCCATTTCTACGCACAGCGTTCAGGCATAGTTGTTGAGCCTCTGTAGCACCTGCACTTTCGATTGCGGCATCCACACCAAGACCATGTGTGAGTTCTTTTTTTTTCTTCAAAGTATCATCACTGGAATCATCGATGATGACCTCTGCACCAAGTGTCCTGGCCAATTCAGCCCGGTATTCGTTATGTGCTGTGGCAATGACTCTTGCACCACGATGAACCGTATTAATGACTCCCCCTAATCCTACTGGCCCCATACCGGTGATAAGTATAGTTTCTTCAGCGCTCACCTCCATACGCTGCAGTGCGCCGAATGTCGGTCCCAGACCGCAACACAGCATACTGGCATGATCATAGCTCATACTTTTCCGGGATCACTGGGAGAAGTGTTTCAGGTTTGATCAAATACTGAGCATAGGTGGCAGATCCTTCAGGATGCCCCGTAAACGCCTTCAGATCGATAATATTCTGGCAGTGGATGTATTCATCTGCCTGACACAACTCGCACTCACCACAGGGATATTGCGGCATGACCACGACACGATCCCCGACAGCTACTTTGTTTGAGGTATCCACAGCAACAACTTCTCCGGCAGCCTCGTGACCGAGATAAGCGGAGATCTCACCATCGCGGTAGAGCTTGTACTCCGTACACATGGGGGCGGCGTTGATCTTGACCAAAGCCCAGTCTTTAACTGGCTCAGGTGTCTGTACCTCTACCAATTCGGCTGAACTAATACCGTTAATAATTATTTTTTGCATTGAAATACCAGCGGATATCCTATCTGATTTGGACTATCAGAATGAAAAGCCGACCGCAATACGGTTGGTCATATTAAAGACTCCCATATCTGCCCAAGCATAGTCAACACGAACTTTGGTTGGACCAATGTCCAGGTTAGTTCCCACGCCAAATGTGAGTCCTTCAATGTCATAATTGAAGCGATAGCCTGCCCGGAAGGCGAACATCCCATTGAGGAGGTATTCAGCTCCGATATTGAGGCGTTCCGTATAATCCCGAGGATGGACGACATCGATTTCTACCAAGAGCGGATTGGCGTGTTCGCCCAGGAAATCCAAAACGTCCATCGCTAATCCCATCCTGAATTCCAGGGGTAAGGAGAAACTCTCGTCCTGGTATTTGTAATCGGCTGCGAAATTTCGGATACTCATTCCAAAGCGTAGACTCTTATATCCGGGAACAAATATGGTACCGAAGTCAAAAGCCATTCCTGATACTTCGTTCTCCTCAAGGGTGCTGTCGGCCATGAGATTCTCACCAAGATGCTGGTAGGTCTGTTTTGCTTGAACACCGATACTGAACTTATCAGTGAGCGACCGGGCATAGGATAGACCCATGGCATAAGCACCCACTTCAACATTTCCGGTTTCAATGAAGCCGGATTCAGTATTGGCGTAACGGGTGCCGATCATATCATCGCCATAATCAGCACCAATGTAGTGCACACCAAAAGTACCAATCTTACCAAAGCTCACTTTTGCTGCGATGGCATTATAGGTAATATCAGCAAACCAGGGTACATAACCTGCGAACACATCGATACGTTCCTCTCCCAGGGCTAATCCAGCCGGATTGGAAAACATGGCAGTTGCATCATCCCCAGTCAGGGTGGCAGCACCACCCATTGCAGCTGAGCGGGGTGCCATCTCGATCTTGAGAAACTGGAGGCCTGTTTGGCCTACTTTCTTGATCTGAGCCTGAACCGGTACCAGCATTACGCAGAGTAGCAGTACGATGGCCACTTTCGAAAAATGTGATCTCATTGTAAAGGTCCTCCAAGAACCTGAATCCTGTGTCTTGTCCGGATTGTGTAGTGGTTTCATCATGATCAACCCCCTACCTAACCACAACAAATTTTGCGGTCGTGGATTCACCCTTTTTAAACAACCTCGTCCCCGAAGATGGATCTGTATAATCCTGTGTAACTTCGATAAAAGCGATATAGATACCACTCACGATCAACTGTCCAGTATTTGATGTGGAGTGGGAATTAGCTTCTTCCACAATTCCCCAGACCTGGTCTCCAGAGCCATTATCATGATCAATAGTCTTGATCAGGTCACCACTTTCACTGAAGATCTTGATCTGACAGTAAGGAGGAATATCGTAGAACATGATCTTGTTATTCTCACCTGGGAATTGGATTGCGCGCGCACCAAAGTTAAAGGGATTAGGAACGATACGTACGTCAGCTAGATCGCTTCCAGGAGCCCGCGTAAGATTGGCAGGCAGGGTTGTTCGATTCATATACTTGCTGCTTTCCAGGGGTTTGCCACCCATGGGATCAAAAGCATCTGGACCATTCATTGATCCGTCATCAAAAGCCCCGACATAGTAATAGCAGGCCGTTCCTCTTACCGCGCTTACATCGTCATAGGAGTGAGTCAGTGTATTGGCGGTACCGGCACCACATTCATAGATCAGTTCCCAGGACCCGATGAGGGATTCATTTTCCAACATAGGATCCGGATTTCCTTCTGACCGATAGATCCGATATCCGGCAAAATCAGCATTATCCGGCTCGATGGTTTCAGATTCATCGCCCCATTCGACACGGATATAGTTTGAACCTGAGGTGACCGTTACTGAGGGAGCTGCAGGCGGTATCGGAGCATCCCAGTCGTTTGCTTCATTCCACTTCGCAAAAGCGGCATTCCTGAAGAGACTATCTCTGGCCGAGAACACCATGGCGTCTTTAGCCAGGTCATTATCGTTCGATACGGTGCTGATAGAGCTGAATTGTGGAGGTAGATATGATTCGTAGTCGCCTGTGGGGAACATTGACGCTGGATAATTCGTTGCGGCTTCACCGTTATGCCAATCCGTTCCGACCTCCCAGGCTTTTTCCGGGGATAGGCTACCATAGGAAAAAACGATGACAAAGCGCAATGTGTCACCAAATGGAAGACTATAGGGTCCAGCGGCCCAGTTATGAGCAAACGTGGCAATGGGATCCGGATGGTCAAATGGGTGCAGATAGCCCTGCTCATCGTAGCGTTCACTTTTATGCATACCGGGATATTGACCGGCCATCTCCGGTAATGTCCATCCCCCCTGATAGTTGGCATAGCCATCGCGACAGGCCTCATAAGCCAGCTGCCAATCAGTCTCAGCCATATTCGTAGGAGCCATGAGAAATGGTGGCAAATCACAGTTTACCGTAGCCCACATATTCGGTTGAGCTTCCCAATCCGAAGGATCGCTGGCAGATTTTGGAATACGCAACAAGGCGCAACCGACTGCGATTGGAGATGTGAGAAATCCAGTTGCGGGTTCATCGGGAGCTCCAAAGACATCATAGGTTGAGGTAAGTGAAGTTGTTGGATAAGCATACACGATCCGCAGACTGTCACCGGGACTTTCCCCATAGGCACTAGACCACATTTCTTCAAAGTGACCGCGCTCCTGACGAAAAAAGAACAGGCTGTCCAGGTTTTGCCCCGGAAGCTCTATCTCATCGTCACGATCAATGTTCCCGGTATTGATGAATGTCCAATCATAAACGAGATAGTCATCATGCACATCGTGAGCCCAGGTATATACTTTCTGATGCAGGTCGACACCCATATCCGTTCGGGCCCAGGATTCCAGCATGGCATAGGCTGTTCCAGGAATTCTACCATCTTCATCAAGATGGTCGGCATCATCGAACGGAAAAGTTTCGCTTACGATAGTGCCATCCACGATGACTGTCGGAGGTGTGTAACGGACGTATTGGCGGATTTGGACACCTTCGTCATCTTCGACAGGCATAACGGTGTAGTCCTCATCTGAGAACCACTGCCCGCATCCTGTCATTTTAATTGGCCAGCTGGTGCCCTCTGTATCCGCCCAGTTCCTGGCAATGAGATACCATGCATGACTTGAAAATGCAGGTCCGTCCCCATAGTCGTACTCATAGGTACCAAAACCGTTAAAGGGGAAATAACCACTTTGATCCCAGCCTAAACCACCTTCACCCATATCACCCGTAGATGCAACCTTAGCATGATAGGAGCCATAGCGCAACCACTTGATATCAGCCGCCTGCATAGCCAGGGTTGTGAACAGCAGCAAAGACAACACCCAAAAAGCTTTACGAGAGGATGTTCGATTATTCATATTCATATTCCTCGTATTCAACAAAATCGTTTTCAAAACTGAAACCGTAAACCCAGCCAGATATGTCTGGGGTTCATGAACCAGAAAGAGTCAATATCGGGCATGTCGATATAGTCACGCTCATCGGTATCGAATTCCCAACCATCTTCCTCCGTAAATGTAGCAGGTCTGAAATCGCCAGGTTTGTCAGTACCACCTTCGTAGCCTTGAGCCTTGTACTTGTCTTCATTGTATAAGTCCAGCTTCAATGATCGCATATATTTATCGTAATCACTTCCCGGACCCTCACTTGAAAATGAATCAAGGTTCAGACGACGGATATTGAATACATTGACGACATCAGCAAATAGGGTCATGCTGGTATTTCCAATGTCGATGATGCGACTTACACGCAAATCGCAGCCCCAAAAGTCCTTTGTCTGAACATTTTGCTGAACACCGTAGATATCCAGCGGATTCCAAGTGATCCAATCACCTGCTGACCAGGTTACCAGCCAACTCATATTCCAATCGGCGACGGGTTCAATCCCTGCTATCTCAGGTCCAAATCCAATGGGCGTCATGAACTCGAAATTGCCGCGTGCAAAGGGCTGGGCAATTGGACGCTCTATATTAGGGTCTACCATGCGGTCCTGATCTTGAGGATTCTCGTAATATTCAGAAAAACCAAAATAGCCTGAGGTTTCCACCATGTAGTTGTAATTCACCCAGGTATTGAACCAACGGCCAAAACGTTTTTCCAGTGTGACTTCAAATCCACGTGTATCCGCATAGTTGTTGTTATTGACGGTAGCGTAATTCACGACCTCATTGATGCCGATATACTGGGTTTGACCCGTCTGTTTGGAAACATCCTTGTAATAGCCCACCATACTCAGGAGCAGCATGTCCATGAGTGAGGTTTCAAAGCCAACCTCATATTGGACCGTTCTGGGTGGGTCAATATTGGGATTCGCCAGGTAGGTGATACCCTGACTCTGTTCGAAAGTACCGATGCGATACATGTCTGATGACATAGGCATAGAGTAGAAGTGTCCGTAGTTGAAGTAAATCTTGGATGTCTCGCTGATGGGATGTGACATACCAAAACGAGGACTGAATCGTACTTTCCCCTTTTCCGCAGCTGCCCGAGGAGCTTCTTCAATAAAGTCATCACGGAAATCTTTTGAGAGCCATGCATCGTAAAGCTCAAGATCATACCAATCGGTATTAGGATTACTGTAATCCATCCTGACACCCAGATTCGCGATCATACCCTGGAATTCAAGTCGATCAGTGATGTAGGCACCGAGCCGCATAGGATCGTGTTCAGACCTGCGCTGATTCCCGGCAAGCCCCAGCTCCATCACACCATAATCCGTACGCATCTTTGTTTTTAACTGGTCAATATTGACCATGACACCAGTCTTGATCTGATTGTGTTTATTGACCTGGTTGGTATAATCGATCTTGACATTGTATGTGGTAACCTGAGAGGAATCCTCAATTCCATAACCCACGGTAGAATACAGCATACCATCACCAAGAGTTTGGACATTCGCGCCGGGACGCATCACGCCCCAGGGACGCTCATCGACTCCGGTAGATCCGAATCTCACTGCTTCGTTCAGATCCCTGTCAGGTAATAGATTTGGCGTTGCGAGGTTCTCAATATGCAGTTTCGAAAATTTGACTGAATAGTAGCTACTGGGGCTCAGAACATGATCAAAGGTCAAGCCCATCATCTGACGCTCTACGCTGAAGGGGATATTCCGCCAGCCTTCCAGCCCACCAACAATTTTATCCCCACTGTCGAAGAAATCATCATCCGTTGGTACCTCCCCTTCGGATTCCATCAGTAATGATTCCAGACTGTTGAACATCAGGTCCACATTGAGTTTCATGGAATTGGAGAGGTGCGAGGTGAGTTTTACCTGAGTGTTCATGGATTCGAAGGCATTAAGTGGATTCCAATCGGTGTCGACAGCCAGGGTCGGTGTGGCGAATAATTCGAATTCTTTGCGAGTAGAGGCAAAGAAACTCATATCACCCAGGAATCTACCAATCAAAGGAACTGGACCGCTCAGACTGAGTTCTCCATTCCAGTCTGGCTTATGAGCATATTCCAATTCCGTCTGTCCAAGTTCTCCTGAACCTTCAAGAGCATGCTCCCAGAGAAACATATCGCGGCATTGCTCGGGTGTTTTGTCATTATTAGGGTTATCGTCTAGCAACAGAGTTCGAGAGATCTTGTCCCATCCAGAAAATATTTGATTCTGGGATACCTTATCCCTCTCCCAATCCCCTCTTGCAGTCCCTTCAAAAGCAACGTCTTCATCCAGATATGGACGGGTCCACCAATTGTCTTGACCAATCAGAGAGGGACCTTCGTGTTTCTGGTAGGCTGGGGCCATGCGCATATCAACAGAACCGTGATAACTCTGGTTTGATCCTTCTTTTGTCACAACACTAATTAGACCTGATCGCACATTACCGTATTCAGCGCTAAAGCCACCTTTTATCACGCTGACTTCTTCAACTGAACTGAGATTGATTGACATCACCGGTTTATTTGAACGGTTATCCACCATATCCAGACCATCCAGCATAAATCCAGTCTGATTCAGCCCACCACCCCGGACAGACATGTCCTGAACTCCTGATGTCAGGTTCAGAAAATCTGTCATATTTGAAACAGTAGATACGGAAAGCATATCTTCAGCAGAAACACGGGTCTGACTGGAGGAGATGTCCATTTTAATGACTTCACGCATTGCCTCTACCACCACAACTTCTCCCTCAACTACTGAACTGTTCAAATTGTAGTTCAGAGGAACAGTATGATCTACCTCTACACGAACATTCGTTTGGGCCACTATATCAAAACCGATCATCGAGGCTCGCACCGTGTAAGTACCAGGTGGAACTCTAAGGATATAATAGTCACCTTCGTCGTCAGTTGATGCGCCCAGATTGGTACCATCAACGATTACATTGGCACCGAACAAGGGTTCACCCGTCACCGCATTTGTTACTCTTCCAGCGATTTTTCCGCTTGTACCTGCGTACAAGCTACCAAGGGTAAAAAACAGGATCGTTGAGACGAGCATCGATTTGAGTGCCCATCCATTCCTGGCAGTCTTCATATGACTTTCCCTCCTTAGTGATGAAATGGAACTGATATTGATATCACAATTTATACAATTGCATTCTGTCAGATTTGATCATGAAATATACATGAAATGGATTGAATAGTCTATCATAATTTCATACTGTAAGAAATAAACTATCTCAACACTTTTTTGAACTAAGGCTCAAGCATATTATATGTCTTGCCATAAACTTTCAATCCACCAGTTGGGGCCAACCTTCTTCCCACTGCAATTCTCGAAGTTCAAGGAATGCTTTCCCCTGGTTTTCACCATCGTAAAAGTGGAAACTGAAGACCTCCTTGCCGAATTCCTCGAGACTGATACTGGCATGCCCGGGACCAATAAATCTTCCTTCGCTGGCGAGAAACAGACTACCCCCCTGCTCCACCATATCCTTACCATCCCGGTCCATAAACGGACCCGTTGGTGATCTGGAACGACCGATCATGATCTGGTATGTGCTCTCAAGTCCGCTACAGCACTGACCCCAGTTCACAAAGATATAGTAATAAGCGTTGCTTGGATGACGATAGACATAAGGTGCTTCGATATAATGTGTCGGTCCACGCGGATCACCAAGCTCACGATTAGCAACCCGATGAAAACTTGGATTATCTTCTGATCAACCTTTCGAAGCTTCTGCTGATAGATGCCCAGTCTGCTTGTCCAGCTCAACGATCCAAATCCCACTAGTTCCAGATCCAAATGCCATGTAAAGCTCGCCCTCCGCATCCCTGAAGACTGCGGGATCGATGGCCACCGGGCAGTCGGTACCATTGTCGCGACAATCAGGCATGATCAACACTGGACCGTCATCCTGCCAGGTGAGGTTTGGAGCCATTCCAGTGGCAACTGCCCGTCCAATAGCGGAAGCATAGTCCTCGTCTGCCTCAAAGGAGTAGTACATCACCCATTTTTCCGGTACACAGGGTGCCCAGAAATAGCCATTCGTCGTTGGAAAGGTTTCAGCCCACCAGTCAGGTTGGGACAATACGCCGGAAGGCTTCCAGATCGCAGAATCACGGTGTCGGGCCCAATTCTGGATCCCTTTCCCAGTACTGAAGGTTATGTAATGGTCATTCTCAAAATGTATTTCAGAAGGATCATGGATATGGGGTCGCGGATCAATGACAACTATTCCGGTCGGATGAGGTAATCGCGCTGAGGTGTCCAGAGGATCTGCAAGCCTGAAACTGCCCCCATGCTCATCACCATCATAAACGAAATGATATTCCACCCCGTTATACTCTGATGGCAGACCCACGCCTTTTCCAGGACCGACAACCGACCAATAGGCGCCAGCTCCGATTCCATTATTATATTGGTTTAAATCTTGATTTGTGAGGGAGTTGACATACCAGTAGTAGATCTCATCGTGTGCTTCAAACATATCCACATTCAATACCCCTGGATAAGCTGGTTTCTTCATCTCATCCCAGGCAAGCGCTGCTCCACCGCGCAGATTCTCGATTAGACGTGGTTTCCCATCAGCACCCTTATCCATATACTTTCGGATACGATCTGTATAATCGTAACAGGGGGAATCCATTAAGGTCACGCGGGTAACCGAATAGGTCACACCAGAATCCCCGGAATTCACAAAGACCCCGAGATCAAGTGCGGGCGTCCCACCGGTACTAAACCCGCAGGCCTGCATGTCCATTTTGTAATCCGGAGCTAAGGCTCTGATCGTATCCACCAGCATCTGAGCGCAGAAAAGGTAACTGATCTCCTCAGAGCCCAGGTCATGCTCATAATAGCTGAAGCTGATCACGTTGGCATGTTTAAACCAGGCGTCACCCTCAGTATCTTCGCTTTCCCATGACTCAGTTGGATCCCAGCTATCCGTACAGTTACCACCACCAAAAAATACGATGGTGGGTTTGTCTGGATCAAATGCTCCACTCTCGAAATTCAGAACACTGCGATTATCCTCATACGCCCTGGATCTAATATTCTTAAGAAAAATTCCCAAATTGGTACAGGACAGGATGAAGAAGACGCTGGCGGCTGCCAGAAGACTGATGCGATTCATGTTCCCAACTTTCTAGCGATCTATTTCATCAAAACACATTTCCTGGACAATTTTATTCTATCTGCTTCCAGGCGATACACATAGACACCACTGGGCAATGTTGATGCATCAAGTTGAATGGAATGGTGGCCGGCAGCCTGCATCCCACTGAATAGATTCTTGACATGAGTACCATTTAGGTCAACCACATCAAGGGAAATCCTGGTGTCAATCGGTAAAGTAAATTCAATATGTGTGAAAGGATTGAATGGATTCGGATAATTCTGGTTCAAAATGAATCCTGTTGGTGCAGAACCTGCTCCCTGGTTATCAATCGATGAAGTCGAGCTGACTCGGAAACTCAAGGAATCCACCGCCAGAACCGACCCGGGCTCCCCCATGTTTCGGAATCCAATTGTGAGCGGTTGACCAATGGCCTCTGGATGATCATCTGCATCAAAGCTCAGTGTCAGAGGCTGCCAGATGGTAGGCCAGCCATTCACCCAGTAGAGACGCCGGATCCCCATGATGTCCCGCTCCTGGCGTGCCTGCTTTTCAGGGATATAATCGTATCCCAGATAGTATTTGCCATTTTCTTCCCAGATGTGTGGGTGACCAGGGCAAAGTTGTTCACCGTCATCGCCGAGGAGTATACTGTTTCCATATTCCCGCTCTGCAGAATCCCAATCCAGGAGACCGATCCCATCCTTGTCATAGAACGGTCCCGTTGGGCTATCTCCCCTACCCATCCGGATAGTATAATTCGCGCCCAAATTCCCGTAACTGGCAAACAAGTACCAGTATCCCTCATATTTGTAAAGGGCAGGTCCCTCAAACCATTCACTGTCCTGGGTCCATTCATCCCCGTTCCAATCCGCGATGCTGATATGAGTTCCTGCGGTGTGGGTATCGAATTCAGTTTCTGCTGGGTGACTGATGATGCGACCATCAACTGGATCCATCTCCGTAACTCTGATGGGTTTTCCACCCCATGACATCCAGAGACGACCAGTATCTTCATCATAGATCAGATGGGAGTCGATGACCCATTTATCCTCATCGCCATCGTGCGAGAGGATCGTGCCTTGTACTTCCCAATCATAATCCGGAGGTGAACCGCTGGCGGTTATTAACCAGATCTCTGAATAAAAAGGCGGTGAATCGTGTCCATAGGCACTGTATAAGCCCTTAAAGCCCTGAGGGGTGATGATGGGACCCACGGCCATATCATGGTCGTAGTCTTCATCATCAATCCATATCCAGGGATCTGATATGGGATCATCACTGGCTAGCTGATAGAAAACATCGTCGGCAAATTCCATACGGTATCCCTGATCGAGCCATACGTTTGCACCGTCATCATTTGGGTGGTTCACAGGGGCCCCTTTCAGGGCAACCGAGGTAACATCCTTACTTGTCGAGGTAATTCTGTTCATCCCATACAGAAACATGAGCTCCGTCGTGGCAATCGCATCACTCCCCTGAGGTAAATCGCCATCACTACAGTTTTTCAAACACTGCAAATATGCAGAATCATAAATGCTCCTGGACCATAAACTAAGGGTATAGACTTTCCCTGCTTCAATGATGGTGGAAGTGACTTGAGAACTGAAAAAAGCACCGGCCTTGCTTATGGCATAGTGTTCACCATCAACCGGCGCAAAGTATTCGGAGTTGCCAACAGTTGTATTGTCCCAGCCCGTGGACCCATCTTCGAAGCTTGGGTTTATCAACTCCGATCCACTGATGATTGACACTCCCAATAAGGTACACAAAATCAAATATCGCGTCTTGCCTTTCATTGAATATCAGTCTTTCTTTTGTGCGGTCATGCTGAATTTATCCTTTTGTTGGTGAAAGGCTGACATCAAAGGTCCACCAGCATAATGGAACCATTTCTTGAGCCTGTGTTGGGACGGGACAGAGCGCGAAAAAGAGTTCTACCAGAATTATATATTTGTGATTGTCAGTAGTCTGCACATCTTTCCCCTCTTTGAATGCCCAAGAGTAAGTATTGGTAAATGGAAACTCACCTGATAGCGAGAATCCACAGTCAATAAATATCAAGTCAACTCTGCCAGACTGACATATTAGTTTATTTCACACAGAAATAAATTAACATGGATGTATTCTAAGAAAATACGCATGTGATAAGCAAGATATTTTCATTAGGTTATTATAGTTATTTATGCAGCCTCTTAATATTAAAACCCCCTTTGCAGAACGGTCATACCAATTTGCATCTCTGATATTAATCCTGCTGGTCCCGTCAATACTGATCGCGCAAAGCGTTCAACTGGAATCAACAAACCTGCCCCTTATAATACTTGACACCTATGGTGAGGAGATTGAAGAAGACGCCAGGATCATGGCTGACATGATGGTCATCAGTAATGGATCTGACCTGCGGAATACACCTCTTGATCCCCCCACCGATTATGAGGGCCTGGTATCTATTGAGATCAGAGGGGCTTCATCCGCTTCATTTCCAAAGAAATCCTATTCGTTTGAAACTCAGGATGGATCAGGCGAGAATCTGAATATAAAACTTCTGGGCATGCCTAAGGAGAATGACTGGATACTCTACGCACCTTATTCCGACAAAACCTTGATCCGGAACAAACTCGCCTTCAAACTCTCTCTTGATCAAGGTCATTACGCGCCAAGATCTAAGTATTGCGAGCTGATCCTGAATGATGACTATGTTGGGATCTATGTGCTCATGGAAAAGATCAAGATCGATGGTGACCGGGTGAATATCACGCGCCTTGAGGTCGACGATGTGGAAGGCGATGCGCTTACCGGAGGCTACATCCTTGAAGTGGACCGGGATGATGGTGATTCCGGTTGGTCCTCTCTGGGGGGTAATAACATATACTATCATCATCCCAAAGCAGATCAGCTTGAGCCCGAGCAGCGTGCTTATATCCGCGACTTCATAACTGATCTCGAAAATTCATTATCGGGACTGAATTACAAAGAACCCGTTCTGGGATATCGCTCCTGGATCGATGTTGAGACGGCTATTGATTATCTGCTGGTGCAGGATCTGACCAAGAATTCAGACGCCATGCGTTACAGCACCTATATGTACAAGGATCGGGATAGTAAGGATGGACTATTGAAGCTGGGGCCTGTATGGGATTTCAATATCGCCTTTGGCAATAATAACCGACCCAAATGGTGGAGCAGTACTGGATGGGGCCGGAAAAACCCACTCAGTCCATATCTTTTCTGGTGGGATCGATTGATGTCGGATTCGTCTTTTACCGAACAATATGAAATGCGATGGTTGCAGTTGAGGACCACAAGTTGGGATCTTCAGAGTATTCTGAACTATATCGATTCCAACGCGGTTCTACTTGATGAAGCTCAACAGCGGAATTTTGAGCGCTGGCCGATCCTGGATAACAAGATCTTTCCAAATCCTCAGGTCTACTATACCTACGAAGCTGAAATTGAACACTTGAAGCAGTGGATCACGGAGCGGATCGCCTGGATTGATTCCAACATCTCCACTGTGTACGATCCCAGTGGCGGTGATCCCGATCCGTTCTCCAAATGGGGTTCTCTGGTCGTCCCGAACCCCTTTCTAGAATTGGCAACGATCCATTTCCGGATTGAAGAATCATCTTATACTGAGCTCGCTATCCATAATATCCGGGGCCAGACGATCAGCAGGTTGTTAGACGATCAAATTCCAGCAGGGCTGCATGCGGTCGATTGGCTGGCTATCGACAGGAATGGCAGATCTGTTCCCAGTGGGGTCTATCTCTATACCCTCCGTGTTAACGGGAAACTGGAAGCCAGTGGTAAGCTTACGCGTCTGCCCCGCTAATGAGTTAATCTACCTCCTGAACCGTCCCTAATATTCTCGCTGGGAATACGACAGTTTGAATTACCTCAATCGATTATAGGAATTAATCGATAGATCCTGCCGGGTTCTTCAACAGCGACGTAGATAAATCCATCAGGACCCTGTTTCACATTCCGCAGCCGACCGAGATCTTTGAGCAGCATCTCTTCCTTGACCACTTGATCACCCTCGAGATAACAGAAATCCAGGTATTCATACTTGAGAGATTCGATTAGCAGGTGACCTTTCCAACCCGGATAGCGGTCGCTTGTGATGAATGTCATTCCGCACGGAGCGATTGAGGGAACTCAGTAGTGTAACGGAGGTTCAACATCCTCCCGTTCGGTCAGTGTTGCGAATACGGTCCCATCATAGTTGATCCCATAGGACACTTCTACCCAACCATAGTTTGCACCTGCTTTAATGATATTGATCTCATCACCACCCCGGGGACCATGTTCATGGGTCCAGATCTGCCCGGTTTCGGGATGCTGTGCCATCCCCTGTGGATTGCGATGGCCATAGCTGTAAATGGATTTCACTGCATCTTGATCATGGATAAATGGATTATCATCAGGTATGCGACCATCATCATGGATCCGATGGACCTTCCCAGGAGAGACGCTGAGATCCTGGGGGAATTCGTCCCGATGTCCCCGGTCTCCGACAGTAATGTGTAGCAAACCGTTCTTATCAAATTCAAGGGGCGAGCCATAATGATGCCGGGTATCCACAAAGGGTTCGGCTTCAAAGATGAGTTCGCCGTCGATTAGCCTGTCTTCCTTCAGCCTGTATCGGCTCACCGCATGACCCCAGTGCAGCATCTCGGTACCATGCCAGCCAACTGGATTATGTAACGGAAACATGTGGTATTCACCATCATAGTAGACCAGTCCCACCGGATCCTGTATCCAGCCACTTTTAGCAGTAAAATGGAACTGGGGCCGGAGTCGTTCTTTGTAGAGCCCTTCTTCTGAACTATCTGCTTGTGGATCTACGCTGCATGACAGGAGGTATCCCAGACAAGTCCAGAGGGTCAACAAGGATTCCCATTTCCTGTTCAAAGGCATTGCACACCCCAAACTATCTTGACTCCCTGGACTGCATCAACTGCACATGATCAACAGCCAGGCGTGAATCACCGCGACCACTGTTCTGGAAAGAGATCGTCAATTTTTCACCAATAGCTTCCGGATGATCATCAACATTGAAGCTTACTTCAACCGGGAACCAGATAGTTGGCCAATCATCCACCCAGTATAAACGTCGAATACCCATGAGATCCTTTCCAGATCCTGGTTTCCGGTAGTCATAGCCCATGTAGAACTTACCCTCTTCCTCCCAGATGTGGGGATGACCGGGAACCATCTGCTCCCCCTCCGCTCCCAGCAAAATGGTATTTCCGTACGCATTACGATCTTGATCGAAGGTCATGAGATCAACACCGTGTTTATCATAGAAGGGTCCGGTTGGGCTGGTACCACGTCCATATCGAATGGTATAGTCTCGGCCCAGATGTCCGTAACTCCCAAGATAGTACCAATACTCACCATGCTTATACAGTGCAGCACCCTCCATCCAACAGCGTGACCACTCATCACCACACCAGCCATCATCGGTCTCCGGCCATTTCGCAACGGCGTGGTGCATACCCTCTGGATGGGTATCGAACTCCGGATCCGCTGGATTGTTGAGAAAGAGCCCTGTGGCAGGATCGAGCTCACTCACGTAGCACACGCCCCCACCCCAGGACATCCATAGCCGATTCGCTTCTTCATCGTAGAAGAGATGTGGATCCTCTACCCAGGGAAATTCTGTGGGACTGTGGTTCATGAGGATTACAGGTTCAGACCAGCGATAATCCGGAAGATGATCTTCGAGTACCTTTGTCATCGTGATAGAGGAATAGAATTCCCCGCGGCTGTCACGGTAGATAGTCCCATAAATATATTTGTTCTCTCCAACTATAATATTCCCCACTGCCCAGCCCAAGCGGTTTATGGCATCATAGCCGCTATCCTCAAGGATCTCCCACTCGTCTTCAATAGGGTCCTTGTCAAAAGCCTGGATCATGTGGACATCAGCGAACTGATGACGATAGTCACCATCGATCCAGACATTGGCTCCGTCGTCATTGCCTTTTCCTACCGGAGCGCCTTTCAGCGAGGGGGCATCGACTTGCATCACACTTTCGGCAAGGACCTTATCCCTGGCCATCAGCCTTGCTGTGATCTCAGTTGCAGACTTGACACCCAGTGGATTGATGCTGCGCGCCCATAGGGTCAGGGTATAGGTCCTCCCCTTCCGTAGCTTGTGTTTAGTCAACTGCACCATCGCTTCTCCACCACCTTCATGGAAGAGATATCGTGAGCCATGAACAGGACTATGGAATGGATTTTGTTCAACACCCACGGCCTTTTTAGCATCACCTTCCCAGCCCGGAATATTCTCTGATCCGTAAACAACCTGCACTTTCGACCCTTGTTCAAAACTGGGATTAATGATGCTCAGTTCCTCTGCATGAATACTCGGGAGACCAAGCCAGCAAAGGCAAACGCTGAGAATATTTGTTTTCAGTTTCATAATCATAGTCCTGATGGCTTTCTGATCATTGTAGAGGCTGCCAATGGTATTCCAAAATCTGGTGTTCCATCGTCTCTCCACTTGATCAATTGTGCTCTCGGCGAACGAAATTCACCACATCCCTGATCCGCCTGGTCATTGGCATGGTATATGATCCAGTCCTCCGTTCCGTCAGGTGATTTAAAAAAGCTGTTATGACCTGTTCCATACACCCCGTTCTCGGGAGAATGGCTGAAAACGGGCTCAGGATTCTTTGTCCAGGAGGAAGCATCTAGAAGATCTGCCTCCGCATCAGCTGTGAGCATCCCCAGGCAATAGTGAGGTGTCCAGCATCCACTGGCAGAATAGATGAGGAATAGTTTGTCAGCGTGCTTCAGCACTTCTGGACCTTCATTCACATAGACGATATGACCAGGTTCATTATTCCAGCCCTCTGGGTTTTTATAGATTCTTTCCCAATCATATTCCGCCCTTGAGAGTTCGACCCTTTCAGTTGCCAGCGTCCAGGGATTTTCCATTCTGGCAATATATATCCGCTGGATCTCTGTCCCGTCGTGAGGCTCTAACCAGCCAGACCAGATGAAATAGTGGTCACCCATATGTTCGAATACTGATCCATCGATAGCCCAGTTATCCCCAACATCCGCTGTGAGTTTCCCTTTCATCGTAAACTCGCCCAGAAACGGGTCCGCTGATGGATTTTCCAGCACCCATATCCGATGATTGAAATGATCTCCATCATCTGCTGCAAAGTAAAAATACCACTTCCCGCTTATGTTCATGATCTCAGGTGCCCACAATTCATACGAAAATGGTTTGCCGGATTCCGGGATGAACACCGTTTTATATTCAGCATTCTTCAGGTCAGCCAGATCTTTCGTCCGCCAGAGTCCGATACTGTCCTGCAGGGTATTGGTGTAGTAATAATAGCCATCGTGAGTAAACACCCAGGGATCAGCCCCGCTTGGTAGCAGGGGATTACTAAAGTGCCCTTCTAAGATGGCATCAGCCTCCATCTTGCCGTTCCTGAAAGTACAGCCAGCAACAAGTACAGCCAAAGTCAACAATAGTGGTCTTGTCAATTTCATTTCGCACTCCCCTTTACAGCTATTAGCTGAGGATCGGACTGAGTATTAAAGGATCAGAATTTTTCTGACAGCCTTGACCTTTGAATCCAAACTCATTGCGCATAGGTAGATACCCTTTGCTAGCGGCTCTCCATCATCGCTTACTGCATACCAGGTCACATCCCTCTCCTTGCCATTATGATAGCCAATTACGGGAATTGACACCTCCTGACCGAGGAGGTTATAAATAGAGATTTTGACTTGAGCCCAATCTTCATGTTTGTATCGTATATGTGTGTATTCAACGAATGGATTTGGGTAGACCACCATGTCTTCAAAATCTAGGCTAATGGTGGTATCAGGTTCTTCAGGCGGAGGTGTTATGCTTGTGTCAGGTATAAAGCTTGTATCTGGATCAAAAACATGCGTGATGTCATATCGAGAATTCTGTTTTCCGGGTGTTCCAAACCGATCTGAAGCTGACCAATTCAACGGCAGCGCATTGTCAGAGTAAGGATTAATGAGCTCCAGCGTAGGTCCATTGCCATCCGGGATTCCGCTCCAGGAGAGTGTATCAACCCAATAAGTCAGAGAGTCCACAATTTGGTTACTTTCGTCAAATATCTTGATGGCATCACCTTTGTCACTCAAACCGAAAGCAAAACTACCAATTACATTCTCAACGTCCGGGAAAGCTGCAGTGAACTGATCCAGATCGCGACAGACCACCAGGTAATCACCACTCTCCATACGCGTGTTCTGTGGGAAGGCATATATATTGGTATCTGCCCTATCCTCCAGTGTCCAGCCTGTTAGCGTGATTTCACCGGGGCTGTTATTGAAAAGTTCAAACCAGTCCCGTGGATTGCTCAAGGGTCCCGATTTGTAGTTGATCTCATTAATTACCAGGGTGCCTCCAGTATCAGCTTCGAACAAGGCAACGATGTCGTTTGCTGCTGATGGATAAGGTGTAATCGTCTGGCCTTGTACATCCGAACCGAGCCATTCTTTAAAAATGTAACCCGGATGGGGACTTGCTGATAGTCTGATGGGGGCTTCGGTGAAATAGATCCCCTGCCAATGATCATCTTCAAGCAGCATCGAATTGAATTTCACCACGCCCGCATCCGGGGGTTCAATTGAGATAGAGACCGTGATGGTATCCTCAAGATCGAAATTACTGATCAAATGTCTGCGGACAAATTTAGGTCGTTCCTGGACAAAGGTCTTCACCTTATTCAGCTCACCATTGTAGTCCCCCTGGGATCGGTCCCATCTTTCAAGATGCGCAGGTAGCTCAGAACTAATACCTGCGTGGAAACTGACGACTTTTTCCAGGGCATTCTCAGCTGAGAATCGGGTATTCAGGTAGTCCGCGAATCGATTAATAAAATCATGTTTGAAATCCGGGTTCTCCAGGAGCTTTCGAAAAATGTAGGTTGACCAGCGAGGATTGGGCCAGCCTTCCTCAAGACTACCACCAGAATTAGTAGCATGTTCGATATGATCGAACTTCCAGGCTTCCTCATCCCAAAGACTATAACCCGTATCAGTGTCGAACAGGATCCAACGCCATTTACCCCCTGCATGTCGCGGCCGCCAGAATTTGTTGTTGTTCGCCGGCCAGTCGATATTAGTCGAATAAATTTCAATGATCTGGTAATCGATGTAATTATCAATGTCGATGAGGGTTTGGACGTATTCATAATCCTGGGGATAAGCCAGGTTATGATTATCCAGATAATCAATGAGGTGATCATAGTGTTCCAGATCCCCATGGATGATCTCCGGTGTCACCAGCTCCTTGTACTGCAACAAGTCCAGATCTTCCTCATCCACAAAATGGTGATCCTTGAGAAAATGTTCATTTACCTTCTCACGCAGGTTGTAGATGCCCCAGAATTCGCCATTTATGTAGACTTTGGAAGACCTGTATTCCTGGTAATCGAGATTGGTGCCTTCCATGAGACCATTGCTGCTCAGGGGATCTCTAATCAGGGTTGACCACCAGTCATTTCCTCCATTGCGAAGCAGGATGGACTCATATTCCTCAAAAGGCAGTTCCGGAAAGATATTGTAGCTCAACTCGCCAACATCGTAGATGCTCCTGAAGAAGATGGACAGTGACTTCTGCTCAAAACCTGAAGAACCGGAACCGAACACCTCCACCCCTACGTCGTGTTCAAAGGCCAACACCCCATCGGCTTCGAAGAATTCAATATGGGCCTCGGTCTCATCATCATGCCGCCAATTGTATATCGGCCAGAATTCATCCGGCGGCGACGTGATGGAGAAGACCGGCAGCTGGCTGGGCTCATTGATCAAATAGCTGTTCGTAACTACAGGGCTCTGAAACAACCCGGGAATGAATGTCCGTGCACGGATCACCGCAGAGTTATTCATCAATATGGGACCCGTGTATTCCTCCGATGATTCGCTGGGGATAGAACCATCGGTGGTATAATAGATCGTAGCTCCACCCATATCGGCAGCCAATTCCAGGTCAATACCATTCAGATAGAATCCAGCTGCATGGGAGAAGACTGGTACACCACCGGTGATTAGAGTATCCGATCCCATGCTGATGTTCGATCCTCCAGGTGTGGGTTGGTGGAAATAGACCCAATTAGGATCTCCGTCTGGCTTTCGGCCGATAGAGACATCTGTGGTCAATACCCCTGTGAAGAGTGAGTCAAGCGGTTCACCTGAGGGATCTGAGAGAAACAGGGATTCTCCTGCCGATTTGATCTTGAAATTTGTGTGAATACTGCTACCGCTAAGCTGCAAAACAAGCGGTGGCGGGGTAATACCAGATGAGTTCTCCTGTTGCAGAGTTAGGAATGGTATGAAACTCATGTCAGAGGATTCGCTCCCCAAATTATGAACTTGAATTGCGAGAATATTATCACCTTCCCGGAGGAGCTCTGCGGCATCATCTATATCGTATCGGTGGGGAAGCCCACCTTCATACATCCGGGCCTCAAATCCGTCATCTTCTGCTTCGTCTTCAAATCCTGGTTCATTACCCGGATCACCAATATTATCACGTGCAATTTCTTCTCCGTTTAGATAGGCGACAAAGGCATCATCAAAGTCAATATGCAGGATGGCATGTAGCACGATATCCATATCAGTGATCTGAAATTGGTTCCGAGTGTACATGGAGACTGTGTGATCAATTATTGTTTCATCGTCGTCGTCTCCATAGCCGATACCAGTTTCCCCAACCAGCCAGTCAGAATCATCGAATTCAAGCGTCTTCCAGGCTTCATCTGGTTGTTCGTCCGGGAGCATATATCGCCATTCGTCACCTCTATCGATCACTGTGTTCCAATGCTCAACCGAACCTTGCCGGTCCTTATCTGATGCGAAAACCAGCAAAAAACTTTCAGGTCCGATCTCAACATCACCAAATTGCCATTTCTGGAAGATTGTATTGTCATCGGATAGCCAATAGCCGGAAAGATCCGCTGTTCCGCTACCGCTGTTGAAGAGTTCCAACCAGTCAGGATAATCTCCATCTTCATCAGCAACGGTGATACTGTTTGAGGACATGACCTCATTGATGACGAGTGATTGTGCTTCCAACATTAACGGGAAGCCAGGCAGCAGCAAGACGAGGAGCAATGATCTGAAATTCACTGAAAAGAGTTCCTGGTTATTTCAAGTTGATGTAAGTACGATTTCACCCAATCACCGGCAGCAAAATGTATGATGGGTAAAGTTTGTCATGATATACGGTCTGCTCTGCAGTACGGATGTCTGCATCCATTCCGAAGGTGTTCCCGGTATTAGGATTTCTGTCGAAGCGGGGGAAATTCGAACTGGATATTTCCACCCTGATTCTGTGGCCCGGCAAAAAGACGTTGCTGGTAGCCCATAGATCGATCTCATAGCGGTAGACTTTATCCGGTGTGATGAGCTCTGGATTGGACGGGCCGTGACGGTAGCGTGCCCTGATGACTCCGTCGCAAAGATTAAAGGCGCGGCCATCTGGGTAGACATCCACCAGTTTGCCAGTCCAATCTGTGTCCCTGGAATCACTGGAGGCGTGCAGGATCAACTTTACAGGGCCGGTCACTTCCAGGGGCTCTTTCAGCACTTCACTGGTATACACCAGCACATCATGACGCTTCTCGATATCCTCCTGATCCATGGGACCTGGTTCCCCAAAAAGGAGTGATCCGCCCAAGGTAGGTACAGGATCATGGGGTTCATATTGGAACTGATCCTGGGGTTCATCACCGGGTGTGCTCAAGGACAGCCTGCCATTACCCCTGGCTGTGTTCGCTGAACCATCACTGTGTAGGTAGTAGTTGGTGTATTGCGTTCTTGCCAGCGGCCATTCCTGTTCGTTCCGCCAGACATTGGAACCCATGACATAGAGTTTGATGGGAGCCAGTTCTTCCTTCCACTCTTCGCCCTTCAGCCACTTCCCAAACCAACTCATCTGGATGGAATCGAAATCTAGTTCGTGGTTCTCTCCCAATTCTCGTTCACCCTCTACCCAGTTGGGGCCATGCGCCCAGGGTCCAATGATGAGATGCTGATCCTGTTTTCCGTTCTCAATGGCATGAGCCTGGTACTCCAGAGCCTGATGCATAAAAATGTCGTACCAACCACTCACCGCTATCAGCGGTGTCTCACACTGTGTTTTCAGGCTGTCGATATTGAGTGGTGCCCAGTATTCATTGTAGCTTGGATTCAATATCCAGTCGCGCATCCAGGGCAACCGCATCCCGACATTTTTATCGAAATCGATGAGAGGTAAAGTACGGAATACTCGATCCTGATCACTCTCTTCCCAATTGACGTGAATCCCTTCACCCATACTGGGTTCCGCCATTTCCAGACCCCAGTTCATCACGGTACCAATGCTAAGAGCGCCATCAATGTAGGTAACACCGTCATACCAGTCCATGAGGGCGATCTCTGGAAACATGGCCTTGATGGCGGTTGTTGAGTCCAGCGATGCCGCAAATTGGGTAAATCCCAGATAGGAGCCACCGGTGGTGCCAATAGATCCATTACACCAAGGCTGTTTTAAGACCCACTCCCGGGTATCCACACCATCAGCACGTTCATGAATGGCCGGGTACCATTCTCCTGTAGAATTCCCAGTACCCCGGCAGTCTTGCAATACAAAGACATAGCCCTGTTCCGCCCAATATTCGCCCCAATCACCATCTTCTTCATTGTCCTTGTCATAAGGTGTCCGCACAATGATCACTGGAAAACTGCTTTGGGAATCAGGTCTGCTGATATTTGCCGCTAACTCTACCCCATCACGCATGGGGATCATCACATCCTTCTCTATGCGTACAGAAGGAGCAATACAGCAAGCACACAATGATAATAGGACCATCAGAATGACTATAGAACTAAGTCGTGAGTCACGATTTCTTGGCATTTTATGCTCCCTTTTGTATCAGCTAAGGGTTTTAAAGGACTGCTTCAAGGTTTTCTCTGAGGCGTATGTCAACAAACGTTGAATAGGTCCTGACCACATGCTGGGATACGTAGCCAGCGGGATGATCTCATTCACCAGCCATTCACCCACTTCGGATTTCCAGTAAGGTCGATAACTGTACTTTCGATGAAAAATTAGCTGGCCGGTCTCCATTTGGACAATGAGATCAGCATGTCTTGCTGTACGGGAATGGGCTTCCCATGATTCCCCCGAATTGATCTTCGTGTGATATGCATAAAATTGTTCCGCTCCTTGAGCCAACAACATGCTGCTGACGAGAAATGGTGAGATCAGGGTGCCCATCAAGACGGATATTGTCCTTGGATAATTCATGTTTATTTTACCAACCTCAATTCATAAATATGCTCTATGGGATTATTCATCCCATAGAGCTCTGCCTCAAGATCGGCAGCTGCTTCGAGTTCTTGTTGAACTGCCGCATCAAATTCTACGAAGAATTCATCAACATTCTCGATTCCTAGCCATTCCTGGATTTCTTCCCATTCACCCGGCTCGAGTTCATCAGGATTATTCTTAACATGATCCAGTATCTTTTTCACCAGCCATAGATCACGAAGCTCCCCGACATGTTCCTCGTTCCGCTTTTTATTGAATTCAGCGATTTTCAGCGACTGCTGGTATTGCGGTGTTTTGGGATTGTTCTGCAACTGAATGCCTGCTGCCAATTGCAGATTGTCGTATCTACCGATAATTGTTTCGTCAATGAGCAATTCGTAGCTGCCTGTCTTCAATCCTGTAACAGCAAATTGTTCGACACTCATGCGACTACCAGCATCGCAGAGTTCATATCCTGTTTGTGCATCGTCTGGGACAACCCAAGGTAAACTCTGGGCATTGAAAGCGAATCGAAGCTCTCGCTTTGCCATTGGGATCAACTCACCGCCTACGACCTCAATGGCGTTCCAGGATCTGCCCTGGACATTGATATGAATGTCAGAGACTATGGGAGTTGCACCAATATCCTCCAGCAGCGCCAGAGCCATGATGAGTTGACCTGCAGGCCCTGGATGGACGGCATCCTCTATGAGTGTGAATTCAGGATCAGTATCCCGCCCCTTGCGTGTAATTCGATTCAGAGGTTCGAACATGTTCACGAAACCCAATCCCCGATCGTTGGCCATCTGCAGACACCACATACCGAAGAATGAGAGGGTGGCGTTATAATGAATCGCAGAGGCGTTTTCTATCTTCGCTTCTTCCCCAAGCATTTCATGCGCCCGCAGGTCAAACATGGTTGGCGTCATAGGAATGGCCTTGATACCGGCCGATTTCAGTCGATCCAGGATCATTGTCATATCACGCTTATAATTCTCCAAGACCTCATGGTCAAATTTCCGGTATTCCCCATCATTCATACCGATAAGAATTGTTGCGTATTTCGGTTGGTGGATCAGAATGTCATCATCCAGACGGGCGAGCACATCCCCCGCAAAATCCCCACTGACCCCGGTGTTGTGAAAGTAGAGTCGTTTTGCTGGAAAGCGGGTGTAGTAATAGTCCTCAACATACTGCGTGTAGAGGCATTGATGGGTAATGCTATTTCCAATGAAAGCAAAGTGATCACCATTCTCAAGTTCAACTGGAGCGGAGGTCGGCTTGAATTCCATAGCCTGTGCACCAACGATGAGAATGAATAAACAAATGAAATAGTGTTTCATGACGACCTCACGATATTGTTCAGGATAAGTTGTTTACCCACCATAGTACTCCTCTTCTCGCTTGCGTTATACAGCAAGCAAGAATCTCTATCTGACCCGCTTGAGAATGCCCTTAAAACAGTTTGCTGAACGGTGTCATGATTAATATAGTTGAAATGGCTATAACAAACACTACCTTACTTACTGTTTGAAACTATCGTTATCGAAAATGGGAGGAAATGCAATGAGACTTCTGCGAAGATCAGGGATTCGTGCCGTGCTTTCAGTTCTCTTTTTGAGTGTTTTTGTACTCTACTTTGGAGTTGCTTGTGCTCCGCAGGAAACCAAGTCATATGAAGAAACCTGGTCATCATTACGTAAGTATCCCATCCCCCAATGGCTTCGGGATGGAAAGTTTGGAATTTATACACATTGGGGACCTTATGCGGTCCATGGCCAGGGGCCTAATGGCACCTGGTATTCATTTGCTGTGTATGAAGAGGATGGCTGGCAGCGGAAACATTTTGAAGAGAATTTTGGCAAGTTAACCCCAGATTTTGGATATAAAGATCTTATACCCATGTTCACCGGTGAGAATTTTGATGCCGAGGAATGGGCAGACCTTTTCGAACGCTCAGGGGCTCGTTTCGCTGGTCCAGTTGCTGAGCATCACGATGGATTTGCCATGTGGGATACCAAGTATTCTGAGTGGAATGCTGCCAAGATGGGTCCCAAACGCGATATTGTTGGGGAGTTGGAAAAAGCAATTAAAGCCAAAGACATGAAATATGTTACTGCTTTTCATCATGCCGCGAACTGGTTCTTCTTTCCAACAGCTGACAAGAAATTTGATACGGGGAATCCAAAATATTCAGGTCTTTACGGTGGGTATCGCGATCCTGGTGAATGGCCACCGAATCAGGAATTTACGGATGAATGGTACGGAAAAATTATCGAAGTCATCGATAATTATGATCCTGACTTTATCTGGTTTGATTTCGGACTGGATTTTATGCCAGACACTTATATCAAACGATTCCTGGCCTACTACTACAATAATTCCGTAGCTCACGGAGACCAGGTTGTGGTGACATATAAAGGCCACGACCTCCCCCCTGGCGTTGGTTTAATGGATCTGGAGCTGGGTCAGGAAAAGTCGATTACCTATCATGAATGGATTACTGATTCATCCATTGACGATCAGGGAGCCTGGTCTTTCGTCCCTGCCGCTAAGATCAAATCAGTGAACCGCCTTGTTGATAACCTGGTCGATCGAGTTGCAAAGAATGGATACCTGCTACTGAATGTAGGCCCAGCTCCTAATGGCTCTATCCCGCAGGAAGCCCAGGATGCACTGCTTGGTATAGGCGCCTGGCTGGACGTTAACGGGGAAGCCATTTATGAGACTACACCCTGGATTATTTCCGGTGAAGGCTCTACTAGTCTGGAAGATAAAGAAATGATCGGCTTTAATGAGTCAGACATTGCCTGGACTGCTGAGGATATCCGATTCACAACCAAGGATAATGTCTTGTATGCCACCTTTCTTGACTGGCCTGGTGAAGAAGCTGTAATAAGGACCCTGGCGGGATTCGATTGGGGTGGAGAAGAAGAGGAAGATGACGAAGAAGAGGAGCATGAGGAGGAAGAGGACATAGACGAGGAGGACGAAGAAGAGTACGAGTCGGAATTGGCTGAGGTCCTCCACGAACTGAGAGAGGAAGGCAAATTCAATCTAGAGAATGTCCTTAACGTCATCGAGGAAATACTTGAAGGGGAGTCCGAAGATGAGGAAGAAGCTGATTTCGTAGGTCTGTATAACAATGAGATCACATCCGTTACCATGCTCGGGGTTGACAAGCCCCTGGAATGGGAATTAACCAAGCGCGGACTGGTGGTCAAAACCCCTGACATCAAACCCTGCGAACACGCTTTCGTCCTTAAGATCGAGCGTGGAAATCCCTTCTGAGCTGCACCCAGAGAAGATCGAGTAGGAGGAGAGGGTGTAAAATAATCTGTGTAAATGGTCAGACCGGGGAGCTAGCTTTTGCTA